>NZ_LMLM01000007.1:0-81795 GCF_001421905.1 Duganella sp. Leaf61 | reverse complement strand
ACTGCCAGCGGACAAAGAAATGGTTATGCCAGGCGACAACGTGTCGATCACCGTCAAGCTGATCAACCCGATCGCGATGGAAGAAGGTCTGCGTTTCGCAATCCGCGAAGGTGGCCGTACCGTAGGTGCAGGCGTTGTAGCAAAAATCATCGCCTAATTAGGATGGCGGATTGGCCACCAGGGGTGTCTCTGGTGGTATAATCGAAATCCTTTGTAAGTAGTACTCGGAAGGGGCGTAGCTCAATTGGCAGAGCGTCGGTCTCCAAAACCGAAGGTTGGGGGTTCGAGGCCCTCCGCCCCTGCCACCGAATCTGGTGCAGGGCACCGAAAGTAAAAATACAATGTCTAATCAATCCGTGCAGACCGTCAGCACGTCGAATGACAAGATTAAGGTTGCGCTGGCCATAGCCGTCGCAATCGCAGGTGTGGTCGGGTTTTATTACCTGTCGGACAAACCAGCTCTGGTGCGCGCGGGCGCACTTGTAGCTGGTTTGGCTTTTGCCGTTCTGCTCTTGTGGACTTCGTCGACTGGCCGTGATTTCCTGAATTTCGCCCAAGAATCCGTTCGCGAAACGAAAAAGGTCGTCTGGCCTACCCGTCGCGAAGCGATGCAAATCACTGGCATCGTGTTTGCCTTTGTGTTTGTGATGGCGCTGTTCCTGTGGGGCACGGATAAGACACTGGAATTCCTGTTATACGATCTCATTCTGGGCATACGAAAATAATGAGCGAAAATGTGCAAGAAGACGTGCAAGGCGAAGTGCCTGCACAAGAAGCTGGCGCAGCGCCAATCAGCGTCCCAGTAAGCAACAAGCGCTGGTACGTTGTTCATGCGTATTCCGGTATGGAAAAAAGCGTGCAGCGCGCGCTGACCGAGCGCGTAGAGCGCGCCGGCATGCAAGACCAGTTCGGCCAGATCCTGGTGCCAACTGAAGAAGTAGTCGAAGTGAAAAACGGTCAAAAGTCCGTCACCGAGCGTCGTTTCTTCCCTGGCTACGTGCTGGTGGAAATGGAAATGACCGACGAAACCTGGCACCTGGTGAAAAACACCAGCAAGGTCACCGGTTTCATCGGCGGCAAATCGAACAAGCCGACCCCGATTCCTGCCCGCGAGATCGACAAGATCATGCAGCAGATGCAAGAAGGTGTCGAGAAGCCACGGCCAAAAGTGCTGTACGAAGTGGGCGAGCAAGTCCGCATCAAGGATGGCCCGTTCACCGACTTCAACGGCAACGTCGAGGAAGTCAACTACGAGAAATCGAAAGTGCGCGTCTCGGTCACCATCTTCGGTCGCGCCACTCCAGTCGAACTCGAGTTCGGCCAGGTCGAAAAAGTATAAGCAGCACCGTTCGCCAGAACGGGCGACGGTGTAAAAACCTGACAAATCTGGCACAAGAGGAGCCCCGCATGCAATGTATCGCATCGCGGGGCGCTACTACTCAACTCCAAAGACAGGAGCCATCATGGCAAAGAAAATCATTGGTTTTATCAAGCTGCAAGTGCCAGCTGGTAAAGCAAACCCATCCCCACCGATCGGCCCAGCGCTGGGTCAGCGCGGTCTGAACATCATGGAATTCTGCAAAGCCTTCAATGCACAGACCCAAGGTCTGGAGCCAGGCATGCCGATTCCAGTCGTGATCACCGCCTTTGCTGACAAGTCCTTCACCTTCGTGATGAAGACCCCACCAGCAACGTTCCTGATCAAGAAACACGCTGGCATCACCAAAGGTTCGCCGAAGCCACATACCGACAAAGTCGGTACGCTGACCCGTGCCCAAGCTGAAGAAATCGCTAAATTGAAAACCCCTGATCTGACCGCTGCCGACCTGGATGCTGCTGTACGCACCATCGCTGGTTCCGCACGTTCGATGGGCATCACGGTGGAAGGTCTGTAATCATGGCAAAACTGTCCAAACGCGCAAAAGCTATCAAGGCTAAAGTTGATAGCACCAAGTCCTACGCCTTCGACAACGCCGTCGCGCTGATCAAAGAACTGGCTACCGCCAAGTTCAATGAATCGATCGACGTGTCGGTACAACTGGGTGTAGATCCGAAGAAATCGGACCAGGTCGTTCGCGGTTCCGTCGTGCTGCCAGCTGGCACCGGCAAAACCGTTCGCGTTGCTGTGTTCGCTTCGGGCGAAAAAGCAGAAGCTGCTAAAGCAGCTGGTGCCGACGTGGTTGGTATGGAAGACCTGGCCGAGCGCGTCAAAGCCGGCGACATGCCTTTCGATATCGTCATCGCTTCGCCAGACACCATGCGTATCGTTGGTACCCTGGGTCAGATCCTGGGCCCACGTGGCCTGATGCCTAACCCGAAAGTGGGCACCGTAACCCCTGACGTCGCTACCGCCGTGAAAAACGCGAAAGCTGGTCAAGTTCAGTACCGTACCGACAAAGCCGGTATCATCCACGCGACCATCGGCCGCAAATCGTTCGCTGACGCAGATCTGAAGAGCAATCTGGTTGCCCTGATCGACGCGCTGAACAAAGCCAAGCCAGCATCGAGCAAAGGTGTTTACCTGCGCAAGGTATCGCTGTCGTCGACCATGGGCGCTGGCGTCCGTGTTGACCAGGCTACCCTGGCTGCCTAAGTTACAAAATTAAGTCCTTCGCGCAAGCGGGGGCAGTTCTTTGGGATGGCTGCCGTGCAAACGGCAGTCGCAATCAAAGACCGTTGGGCCAGGTGCATCAGGCAGGCACCCGGTTAATTGAGTTGTTTCACCCAACGCAGATGGTGTTCCCGACCAAGTTTTGCAGTCCATTGGACTCCTAACCTCGGACGCCGTTGTTCGAACCGATAACCGGCAATTGGGCTGGTTATCATTTAAGGAGATTGACCGTGGGTCTCAATCTGAATGACAAAAAGGCCGTCGTCGCCGAAGTTTCCGCAAAAGTAGCAACTGCGCAAACCATCGTCGTGGCCGAGTATCGTGGCATCCAGGTTGCTCACTTGACGCAACTCCGTGCCAAGGCGCGTGCTCAAGGCGTGTACCTGCGAGTGTTGAAAAACACCCTCGCACGTCGCGCTGTCGAAGGCACGCAGTTCGCCTCGCTGGCAGACAGCATGACCGGTCCGCTGATCTATTCGATCTCGGACGACGCCGTTGCAGCAGCTAAAGTCATCGCTGACTTCGCTAAAACCAACGACAAGCTGGTCATCACTGCCGGTAACTACGCAGGCAAGCAGCTGGATAAAGCTGCTGTTGCCGCGTTGGCGAGCATTCCTAGCCGTGAAGTCCTCATCTCGCAGCTGTTGGGCGTTATGCTGGCTCCGGTATCGGGCTTCGCACGTGGTCTGGCTGCTCTGGCAGCGAAAAAATCCGAAGGTGCTCCTGCTGCTGAAGTTGCAGCAGAAGAAGCTCCTGCAGCAGCTTAATCAGCTGATGCATCCCGGCCTCGCGGCCGGGGCGGGTTTTTTTCAAGTAGCTATCTGATGTATTAAACGAATCAAAATTATTGGAGTTTCAAATGGCAATTAGCAAAGACGACATCCTGAACGCAGTGAGCGAAATGTCCGTAATGGACCTGAACGAACTGGTCAAGGCATTCGAAGAGAAGTTCGGCGTTTCGGCCGCTGCAATGGCAGCTCCTGCTGCTGGCGGCGCTGTTGCAGCCGCTGCTGAAGAGCAGACCGAATTCAACCTGGTTCTGACCGAAATCGGCGCGAACAAAGTTGGCGTCATTAAAGCAGTTCGCGAAATCACCGGTCTGGGCCTGAAAGAAGCCAAAGACGTCGTTGACGGCGCACCAAAAACCGTTAAAGAAGCTCTGTCGAAAGCTGACGCTGAAGCCGCTAAGAAAAAGCTGGAAGAAGCTGGCGCCAAGGCCGAACTGAAGTAATTCAAGCTGTATTGGCGGCTACCATTAGCGCCACGAGCCAAAGCTGCGGGATTTCTCTCTTTACCGGGGGAAATCCCGGCTTTGGCTCCTTTGTCGTCTGTGTCGTATTTGTAACGTTGTCAAGACGTTGCAGTTCCAATTGATCCGCTGGAAATGGTAGAGATTTCAGGTTTCGTCTGTGTGACACGCAGCCGAGATTGTTGCTGAAGTGGCTGGCAGTGCACTGGCAAAACCTGAATTTTTTTCCTTTCTGTCACTCACGGAGTGTCCATGCACTACTCATTTACTGAGAAGAAACGCATTCGCAAATCATTCGCGAAGCGCGCCAACGTTCACAACGTTCCGTTCCTGCTGGCTACCCAGCTCGAGTCCTACCACAGTTTCTTGCAAGAAGATGTTAGCGCATCGGCGCGCAAGAACGACGGCCTGCAGTCGGCCTTTACCTCGATTTTCCCTATCGTTTCGCACAATGGCTTTGCGCGTCTCGAATTCCTGTCGTACGTTCTGGGCGATCCTGCCTTCGACGTCAAGGAATGCCAACTGCGTGGCCTGACGTTCGCGTCACCGCTGCGCGCCAAGGTGCGTCTGGTGATCCTGGACAAGGAGTCGCCGACCAAGCCAGTCGTCAAGGAAATGAAGGAACAGGAAGTCTACATGGGCGAACTGCCCCTGATGACGACCACCGGTTCGTTCGTGATCAATGGTACCGAGCGTGTCATCGTTTCGCAGCTGCATCGCTCCCCGGGTGTGTTCTTCGAACACGACCGCGGCAAGACCCACTCGTCCGGCAAACTGCTGTTCTCGGCCCGTATCATTCCTTACCGCGGCTCGTGGCTGGACTTCGAGTTCGATCCGAAAGACATCCTGTACTTCCGCGTCGACCGCCGCCGCAAGATGCCGGTATCGATCCTGCTGAAAGCCATCGGCATGACCCCGGAACAGATCCTGGCTAACTTCTTTGTCTTCGACAATTTCCACCTGCGCTCCGAAGGCGCGGAAATGGAATTCGTTGCCGAACGCCTGCGCGGCGAAGTCGCGCGCTTCGACATCGTCGATCCAAAGTCGGCCAAGACCATCGTCATGAAAGACAAGCGCATCAATGCCAAGCATGTGCGCGACATCGATGCCGCTGGCCTGAAGCACATCTCGGTGCCGGAAGACTACCTGCTGGGCCGCGTACTGGCCAAGAACATCGTTGATCCGGAGACCGGCGAAGTTGTCGCGTCCGCCAACGAAGAACTGACCGAAGACGTACTGAACCGTCTGCGCGATGCCGGCATCGCCGACATCCAGACCCTGTACACCAACGATCTGGACCAGGGTGGCTACATCTCGCAAACCCTGCGCATGGACGACACCGCCGACCAGACCGCCGCGCGCGTGGCGATCTACCGCATGATGCGTCCTGGCGAACCGCCAACCGAAGACTCGGTCGAAGCACTGTTCAACGGCCTGTTCTACAGCCCTGAACGTTACGACCTGTCGGCCGTGGGCCGCATGAAGTTCAACCGCCGTATCGGCCGTGACGAACTGACCGGCGCCATGACCCTGTCGAACGAAGACGTGCTGGCCGTGATCAAGATCCTGGTCGAGCTGCGCAACGGTCGCGGCGAAGTCGATGACATCGATCACCTGGGTAACCGTCGCGTACGTTGCGTCGGCGAACTGGCGGAAAACCAATTCCGTGCCGGCCTGGTGCGTGTTGAGCGCGCTGTCAAGGAACGCCTCGGCCAAGCCGAAGCGGACAACCTGATGCCGCACGACCTGATCAACAGCAAGCCGATCTCGGCCGCGATCCGCGAATTCTTCGGTTCGTCGCAGCTGTCGCAGTTCATGGACCAGACCAACCCGCTGTCGGAAATCACGCACAAACGCCGTGTCTCCGCCCTGGGACCTGGCGGTCTGACCCGCGAACGTGCCGGCTTCGAGGTGCGCGACGTGCACCCGACCCACTACGGCCGCGTGTGCCCGATCGAAACGCCTGAAGGCCCGAACATCGGTCTGATCAACTCGCTGGCTCTGTACGCCCGCCTGAACGAATACGGCTTCCTGGAAACCCCGTACCGCAAGGTTGACGGTTCCAAGGTTACCGAGCAGATCGATTACCTGTCGGCGATCGAAGAAGGCCGCTACATCATCGCTCAGGCTAACGCCAAAGTC
Source organism: Duganella sp. Leaf61 (assembly GCF_001421905.1). Lineage (NCBI taxonomy): Bacteria > Pseudomonadati > Pseudomonadota > Betaproteobacteria > Burkholderiales > Oxalobacteraceae > Duganella > Duganella sp. Leaf61. The sequence goes on along the minus strand of NZ_LMLM01000007.1, from coordinate 75,793 downwards.
GATGAGACCGGTACCCTGGTCGATGAACTGGTATCGTCGCGTGAAGCTGGCGAAACCATCCTGGTATCGCCAGAGCGCGTCCAGTACATGGACGTGGCGCCAGGCCAGATCGTTTCCGTTGCGGCATCGCTGATTCCGTTCCTCGAACACGATGATGCGAACCGTGCATTGATGGGCGCCAACATGCAGCGCCAGGCAGTTCCTTGCCTGCGCCCTGAAAAAGCGCTGGTCGGTACCGGTATCGAACGCACCGTGGCAGTTGACTCCGGCACCACCGTGCAAGCACTGCGTGGCGGCCTGGTTGACTACATCGATGCGGGTCGTGTCGTGATTCGCGTGAACGATGAAGAAGCCACTGCCGGCGAAGTCGGTGTGGACATCTACAACCTGATCAAGTACACCCGTTCGAACCAGAACACCAACATCAACCAGCGTCCGATCGTGCAAGTTGGCGACCGCGTGGCCAAAGGCGACGTGATTGCCGACGGCGCATCGACCGACCTGGGCGAGCTGGCACTGGGCCAGAACATGACCGTGGCGTTCATGCCATGGAATGGTCTGAACTTCGAAGATTCGATCCTGATCTCGGAAAACGTCGTCAAAGACGACCGTTACACCTCGATCCACATCGAAGAACTGAGCGTTGTTGCACGTGATACCAAGCTGGGCGCCGAAGAAATCACCCGTGATATCTCGAACCTGGCCGAAAATCAACTGGCACGCCTGGACGAATCGGGCATCGTGTACATCGGCGCGGAAGTCACCGCCGGCGACACCCTGGTCGGTAAAGTGACGCCGAAAGGCGAAACCCAGCTGACCCCGGAAGAAAAGCTGCTGCGCGCGATCTTCGGCGAGAAGGCTTCGGACGTCAAAGATACGTCGCTGCGCGTGCCTTCGGGCATGGTCGGCACCGTCATCGACGTGCAAGTGTTCACCCGTGAAGGCATCGTTCGCGACAAGCGCGCGCAACAGATCATCGACGATGAACTGAAACGCTTCCGCCTGGACCTGAACGACCAGATGCGTATTGTGGAAGGCGATGCCTTCCAGCGTCTGGAAAAAATGCTGATCAACCAGGTAGTCAACGGCGGCCCTAAAAAGCTGGCCAAAGGCGCCAAGATCACCAAGGAATACCTGGACGATCTGGACAAGTACCACTGGTTCGACATCCGCCCATCGGAAGATGCTGCTGCCACCGCCCTCGAAGCGATCAAGGAATCGATCGCCGAGAAGCGTCACCAGTTCGACCTGGCCTTCGAAGAGAAGCGTAAGAAACTGACCCAGGGCGACGAGCTGCAACCTGGCGTGCAAAAAATGGTCAAGGTGTACCTGGCCGTGAAACGCCGCCTGCAGTCCGGCGACAAGATGGCGGGTCGCCACGGTAACAAGGGTGTGGTATCGCGCATTGTTCCAGTGGAAGACATGCCATACATGGCGGACGGTACGCCGGCCGACGTGGTACTGAATCCGCTGGGTGTTCCATCGCGTATGAACGTGGGTCAGATTCTCGAGACCCACCTCGGTTGGGCAGCGAAGGGCCTGGGCATCCGTATCGGCGAAATGCTGCAAGCGCAGATCAAGGTCGAAGAGATGCGCAAGTACCTGACCACGGTCTACAACGAATCGGGCCGTCCGGAAGATCTGGACAACTTCGACGACGAAGAGATCATGAAGCTGGCGCACAACCTGAAAAAAGGTGTGCCGTTCGCCACCCCGGTGTTCGACGGTGCGCACGAATCGGAAATCCGCCGCATGCTCGATCTGGCGTATCCTGATGACGTCGCAACCAAGCTGGGCATGACCCCATCGAAGAACCAGGTCACCATGTACGACGGCCGCACCGGCGAAGCGTTCGAGCGCAAGGTCACCGTTGGCGTGATGCACATGCTGAAACTGCACCACCTGGTGGACGACAAGATGCACGCGCGTTCGACCGGTCCATACTCGCTGGTCACGCAGCAGCCACTGGGTGGTAAAGCCCAGTTCGGTGGCCAGCGTTTCGGTGAGATGGAGGTGTGGGCACTGGAAGCGTACGGCGCATCGTACGTGCTGCAAGAGATGTTGACCGTGAAGTCCGATGACGTGAATGGCCGTACCAAAGTGTACGAAAACCTCGTTAAAGGCGACCACGTGATCGATGCCGGCATGCCGGAATCGTTCAACGTGCTGGTCAAGGAAATCCGTTCGCTCGGTATCGATATCGACCTCGAACGAAACTAAACGACAAAACACTGTCATTTGGTTTGAGATGTACAAAGCCCGGCTGGTTTACCAGTCCGGGCAATGTAGTCTTAGGAATTAGAAGTTTAATCACCTCTGGAGTGATACATGAAAGCACTGCTCGATCTATTCAAGCAAGTACAGACGAACGAGACCTTTGACGCGATCAAGATCGGTCTCGCTTCGCCTGAAAAAATCCGTTCGTGGTCCTACGGCGAAGTTAAAAAGCCGGAAACCATCAACTATCGTACCTTCAAGCCTGAGCGCGACGGCCTGTTCTGCGCCAAGATCTTTGGCCCAATCAAGGACTACGAGTGCCTGTGCGGCAAGTACAAGCGTCTGAAGCACCGCGGTGTGATCTGCGAAAAGTGCGGCGTTGAAGTCACCCTGGCCAAAGTGCGTCGTGAGCGCATGGGCCACATCGAACTGGCGTCGCCAACCGCGCACATCTGGTTCCTGAAGTCCTTGCCGTCGCGTCTGGGCATGGTCCTCGACATGACCCTGCGGGACATCGAACGCGTGCTGTACTTCGAAGCATATGTCGTGACCGATCCGGGCATGACCCCGCTGAAGAAGTGCCAGATCATGTCGGAAGACGACTACGCCGCCAAGTACGAAGAGTACGGCGACGACTTCACCGCCTTCATGGGCGCCGAAGGTATCCGTGAACTGCTGCGCTCGATCGACATCCACCGCGATGCCGAAACCCTGCGCGTGGAACTGAAGGAATCGAAGTCCGAAGCGAAGATCAAGAAATACGCCAAGCGTCTGAAAGTGCTGGAAGCGTTCCAGCGTTCGGGCATCAAGCCTGAGTGGATGATCATGGAAGTGCTGCCGGTGCTGCCACCGGAACTGCGCCCACTGGTACCACTGGACGGCGGCCGTTTCGCGACCTCGGATCTGAACGATCTGTATCGCCGCGTGATCAACCGTAACAACCGGCTGAAACGCCTGATGGAGCTGCGCGCTCCAGAGATCATCACGCGCAACGAAAAGCGCATGCTGCAAGAAGCAGTCGATTCGCTGCTGGACAACGGCCGTCGCGGTAAAGCGATGACCGGCGCCAACAAGCGTCCGCTGAAATCGCTGGCCGAGATGATCAAAGGTAAGGGCGGTCGTTTCCGTCAGAACTTGCTGGGTAAACGCGTCGACTACTCGGGCCGTTCGGTCATCGTGGTGGGTCCACAGCTGAAACTGCACCAGTGCGGTCTGCCGAAACTGATGGCGCTGGAACTGTTCAAGCCGTTCATCTTCAACAAGCTGGAACTGATGGGCTTGGCTACCACGATCAAGGCCGCTAAAAAGCTGGTCGAGATCCAGGAACCGGTCGTCTGGGACATCCTGGAAGACGTGATCCGCGAACATCCGATCATGCTCAACCGTGCACCAACCCTGCACCGTCTGGGTATCCAGGCGTTCGAGCCGGTCCTGATTGAAGGTAAAGCGATCCAGCTGCACCCACTCGTTTGCGCGGCATTCAACGCCGACTTCGACGGTGACCAGATGGCTGTGCACGTACCGCTGTCGATCGAAGCGCAGATGGAAGCTCGTACGCTGATGCTGGCGTCGAACAACATCCTGTTCCCGTCGAACGGCGAACCGTCGATCGTTCCTTCGCAGGATATCGTGCTCGGTCTGTACTACGCGACCCGCGAAGCGATCAATGCGAAAAACGAAGGCATGCTGTTCCCTGACGTGTCGGAAGTCATTCGTGCCTACGACAACAAGGAAGTGGAACTGACCACCCGTATCACGGTGCGTATCGTCGAGAATCCAAAAGATCTCGAAACGGGCGAGTTCGTCCGTACCGTTACCCGCTACGAGACCACGGTTGGCCGCGCCATCCTGTCGGAAATCCTGCCGAAAGGTCTGCCTTTCTCGGTGCTGAACCGCGCGCTGAAAAAGAAAGAAATTTCCAAGCTGATCAACACCTCGTTCCGTAAGTGCGGTCTGCGCGCGACGGTCGTGTTTGCTGACCAACTGATGCAGTCGGGCTTCCGCCTTGCAACCCGCGCCGGTATTTCGATCTGCGTGGACGACATGCTGGTACCGCCACAAAAAGTCACCCTGATTTCGGCTGCAGAGTCCGAAGTCAAACAGATCGAGCAGCAGTACGCTTCGGGTCTGGTGACTGCCGGCGAGCGTTACAACAAGGTCGTCGACATCTGGGGCAAAACCTCGGACGAAGTCGGCAAGGCCATGATGGACCAGCTCAAAGTGGAAGACGTCATCAAGCGTGACGGCACGAAATCGACCCAGGAATCGTTCAACGCGATTTACATGATGGCCGACTCGGGCGCACGTGGTTCGGCAGCGCAGATTCGCCAGCTGGCAGGTATGCGTGGTCTGATGGCGAAACCGGACGGCTCGATTATCGAAACGCCGATTACCGCGAACTTCCGCGAAGGCCTGAACGTGTTGCAGTACTTCATTTCGACCCACGGCGCTCGTAAAGGTCTGGCCGATACGGCACTGAAAACCGCGAACTCGGGTTACCTGACCCGTCGTCTGGTCGACGTGACCCAGGATCTGGTCGTGATCGAAGATGATTGCGGCACCAGCAACGGTACCGTGATGAAGGCCATGGTTGAAGGTGGTGAAGTGATCGAAGCGCTGCGCGACCGTATCCTCGGCCGCGTGGTGGTCAACGACGTCGTCAACCCGGAAAACCAGTCGACCCTGTACGAAGCCGGCACCCTGATGGACGAAGACATGGTTGAAGAGATCGAGCGTCTGTCGATCGACGAAGTCAAGGTTCGTACCCCGCTCACTTGCGACACGCGCTTCGGCCTGTGCGCCAAGTGCTACGGTCGCGACCTGGGCCGCGGCATGCTGGTCAACGCTGGCGAAGCCGTCGGTGTGGTAGCAGCGCAGTCGATTGGTGAGCCTGGTACCCAGCTGACCATGCGTACGTTCCACATCGGTGGTGCGGCGTCGCGTGCAGCAGTGGCATCGTCGGTGGAAGCGAAGTCGAACGGTACCATCCGTTTCACCTCGACCATGCGTTACGTTACCAACGGCAAGGGCGCGCAAATCGTCATTTCCCGTTCGGGCGAAGTGCTGATCACCGACGACCACGGCCGTGAGCGTGAGCGTCATAAAGTGCCGTACGGTGCGACCCTGATCGTCAAGGATGGCCTGGTCATCAAGGCCGGTACGGCCCTGGCAACCTGGGATCCGCTGACCCGTCCGATCATCACCGAGTACGCTGGTACCGTCCGCTTCGAGAACGTCGAAGAAGGCGTGACCGTGGCCCGTCAGGTCGACGAAGTAACCGGTCTGGCAACGCTGGTGGTGATCGATGCGAAACGTCGCGGCTCGCTGACCAAGACCCTGCGTCCACAGGTCAAACTGTTGAACGAAGAAGGTCATGAAGTGAAGATCGCCGGTACCGAACACGCTGTAGCGATCGGTTTCCAGGTTGGCGCACTGATCATGGTGAAAGACGGCCAGCAAGTGTCCGTGGGTGAGGTTCTGGCGCGTATCCCGACCGAATCGCAGAAAACCCGTGACATTACCGGCGGTCTGCCACGCGTAGCCGAGCTGTTCGAAGCACGTTCGCCGAAAGACGCGGGCATGCTGGCGGAAGTGACCGGTACTGTAGCCTTCGGTAAAGAAACCAAGGGCAAGCAGCGTCTGGAAATCACCGACATGGACGGCAACAAGCACGAGTTCCTGATCACCAAGGACAAGCAAGTGCTGGTCCACGATGGTCAAGTCGTGAACAAGGGCGAGATGATCGTGGACGGCCCGGCCGATCCGCAGGACATCCTGCGCCTGCTGGGTATCGAAGCGCTGGCGCGTTACATCGTTGACGAAGTGCAAGATGTGTACCGTCTGCAAGGCGTGAAGATTAACGACAAGCACATCGAAGTGATCGTACGCCAGATGCTGCGTCGCGTTCAGATCGTTAACGCCGGCGACACCAACTACATCGTTGGCGAGCAGGTCGAGCGTTCGGAACTGCTGGACGAAAACGATCGTATGGATCGCGAAAGCAAGATCCCTGCGACCTACGAAAACGTCCTGCTGGGTATTACCAAGGCATCGCTGTCGACCGACTCGTTCATCTCGGCCGCATCGTTCCAGGAAACCACCCGCGTGCTGACCGAAGCGGCGATCATGGGCAAGCGCGACGGTCTGCGCGGCCTGAAAGAAAACGTGATCGTTGGTCGTCTGATCCCAGGCGGTACCGGTCTGGCGTTCCACCGCGCCCGCAAAGAGAAAGAACTGTGGGAAGTGGAAGAGCGTCAAGCCCTGCTGCAAGCAGAAAAAGCCGCCATGTCCGGCGGCGATGTGGAAGTGACCGAATCGGTCACCCCGCACGGCGACGAAGCGTAATTCGCTTCTTAGTCCTCTAGAAACGGCGCCTGCGGGCGCCGTTTTTTTATGGCCGCAGCGGCCATCTTGCACTGCCAGCAAATAGTTCATTCATGCTAAGATCTGGCTCATGATCGCCCAAGCCCTTTTCACTCCCGCCCAGCAAAAACTGCTGGGTTTGCTTTTTATACGCACCACCGACGGCTATCACCTCAACGAAATCATGCGCCTGACGGGCCTGGGCAGCGCCTCGGCCCAGCGCGAACTGAAACGCTTGCACGAGGCCGGCGTGATCGTCTCCGAGCGCATCGGCAACGTGCGCCGCTTCAAGCCGAATCGCGACTGCATGGTGTACGAGGAACTGACCAGCGTGGTGAAAAAGACCTTCGGCCTGGTCAGCGTGCTGAACTCGGCGCTGGCGCCGTTGCAGCATGTCCTTAATGTCGCGTTCGTGTATGGCGCCACGGCCAAGGAGCACGAGGGCATGAATACGCCGGTGGAGTTGCTGCTAATCGGGGAGAACACCAGCTACGGCGAACTGCTGTCGCGGCTGCCGGTAGCGGAGCGGTTATTGCGCCGAAAGATCAATCCGAACCTGTACACGCTGCCGGATTTTAAAAGGCGCCTGCGCGAGCAACAGGGGTTTATTTTGCAGGTGCTGCGGGAGCAGAAGATTTATGTGCTCGGTGATGAGACGGACCTCGAAAAAATCGTGAGCGAGCAGTCCGCCGCAGCGGAGTAAGGCGGTCAATGTTCTTGGCCATCAGCCTTTAATCCGTCATTCCCGCGCAGGCGGTAATCCAATTTGCACGCAGACCGTGGACTTAAAATTGAAGCCAACACGGCTCGCTGAAATTAGATTCCCGCTTTCGCGGGAATGACGGAGCGAAGAGTGCAGGTGGTTTTGAAGCTGGCGGTTCGCAGCGTTCAACCGCTCCACGCTCAAATGCTCAGCTTGTTTCACTGCTGCTGCGCAATCCACCGATCCACCTTCTCCTCCAGCAACGCCAACGGCAACGTCCCATCGCCCAGCACCACTTCGTGGAACTTTGGCAGGCTGAACCGTTCGCCCAGTGCTTCTTCCGCGCGGTGGCGCAATTCCACGATTTTTAACGAACCGATCTTGTAGCCCAGCGCTTGTGCCGGCCAAGCCATGTAGCGCTCGGTTTCGCTTTTTGCCACTTCATCGTAGCCGAGCGTCTCGCGCATGTACTTGATGCTCTGTTCGCGGGTCCAGCCTTTGGCGTGCATGCCGGTATCGACCACCAGGCGCGTGGCGCGCAGCAGTTCGTCGTTCAGGTGACCGAAGTATTGTGCCGGGTCGTCGAACAGGCCCATTTCCTTGCCCAGCGTTTCCGCGTACAAGGCCCAGCCTTCGGTGAAGGCGTTGTTGCCGCCGAATTTGCGGAAGTCGGGCAAATTCAATTCCTGCATCAGGGCGATGTGGAAGTGGTGGCCGGGCTTGCCTTCGTGCAGGAAGAGCGTGGTCATGCCGGTGCTGCCGTACTTGGTGGGATCGGTCACCACCGACCAGAACACGCCCGGGCGCGAGCCGTCGATGGCCGGGGCCGTGTAGTGGTCGGCGGCAGTGTCGCGGCTCAGTTCGGGCTCCAGGCGCATGTCGAGCTTGGCTTTAGGTACCAGCGTGAACATCATCGGCAGCTTGGTGTCGAGCACGCCGTTGAGCTTGTGATAGACCGCTTGCACTTCGTCTTCGGTCTTGAACGGGCGAAACTTCGGTTGCGCCGCCACCCATACCGGCAGGCCGGCCGGCGGACCGTCGTAGCCGAGCTTGGGTCCGAGGATTTCGAACTGCGACTGGATGCGCGCCACTTCGCGCAGGCCGATCGCGTGGATCTCGTCCGGTTTCAGCGACGTGGTGGTGGCGTTGGCCACGCGCGCCTGGTACCAGGCGGCGCCGTCGGGCAGGGCGCCGAGGCCGGTCGAAGTGCGGCACGCCGGGATGTAATCCTTTTCCACGAACGCGGCCAGGCGGCCCAGGGCCGGCATGATCTGTTCGGCGATCTGCTTGCGGTAGGCTTCGGTCAGACGCGCCTTGTCGGCGGCGCTGAAGCTCGCTGGCAAGTTTTTGATCGGGGTGTAATAGATGCTGGTCTCGGGCGTGTCGCTGAGCAGTTTTTTGTACTGCGGCAGGGCCGAGATCATGATGGCCTTTGGCTGCGTAATCCCCTTCTTGATGCCGTCGCGCATATTGCTGATCGCCTGGTCGATCCACGCCGGCATCTGGCTGATACGGCTCAGGTAGGCGTCGTATTGCGCCACGGTACCGATTGGCTGCGATGCCTGGCCGCCCGCGTAGTTGGCGAGAATCACCGGCACGCTGTCCATCTGGTTAATTGGCAGCAGGTGTTCGGGGAAGCGCTCCATGGCGATCAGGCCGCGCAGCTCGTAGCGCAGGATGTCGTAGTCGAGGCGGTCTTCGGCGTTCAGTACTTCGCGCTTGATGGCCTTGATGCGTTGGGCAAAATCGCGGTACAGCTTGAACTGCAGGGCGCGCTTGCCGGGCGAGATGCTCAGGCCCAACTGGTCGTCGAAGCGGTTGTCGCCGTTTTCGGTGGCGCCGAGCGGCTCGAAGGTGGCGACGGCGTTGTAGTATTCGTCGGCAATGGCTTGCAGCGCCTGGTGCGCCGGGGTGGCGCTCACGCGCGGCACCGGGCGGTTGGGGGCGTCGGCCAGCGGCAGGGCGAAGGTATTGCTAACTGGAATAAACGCCAGCGCCAGGGTGGCGGCGAGGGCGGAAATGCGGGCGGTACTGGTGAGTCGCTTCATCGTTGTTTCCTGGTCCATGGTGGTTCATGCACCGACTAGGATAAGGCATGCCGAGCTGCGCAGCGCAACAAATTGTATCAATCGAAAACGGTTTATCACCTTCTCAGGCCGCCGCCTCCGCCAGCCGGGTTTGGTACAGCGCGGCCACCAGGTCGGACTGGGTAATGATGCCGACAAACCGGTCTTCCACATCGACAATCGGAATATGGTGGAAGCCCGAGTTGGCCATCAGCGGCACCAGGTCCACGATCGGCGTGTCGGTGCGCGCGGTGGTCGGATGGCCGCTCATGATCTGGCCCACGACCTCGGCCTTTTCGGTATGGGTGACGCCGCTCTTGCGCAGGAAACCCTGCAACTGGCGGCGCATGCCAGCGTAGCTGTCGAGGCCACCATGCTCGAGAAAGTCGGTCTGGGTGACGATGCCGATCACGCGCCGCGCCCGGTTGAGCACGGGCAGGGCCACCACGCGGTGGTTGCGCATTAGTTGCCAGGCCGGTTCCAGCCCGGTGCCGAACTCGGCGCTGACGATGTCGCGCGACATGATGTCGGCGCAGGTGATCACGCCGAAGCGGCGCTGGTAGGCGCGCTGCTCGGTTTGCATGAACAGCGATGCGAGGTCGTCGCGGCTGATATCGAGCACCTGGTTGTATTGCTTGAGCACGGCATCGAGGTCTTCCGTCTTGAAGCCGAGCCGCACCGTCGGTGCGACATCCTTGGTGCCATGGACGTTGACGGGCGCACTCTGCTGCACGTGCGGGTAGCGCCGCCCGGTCAGGTTGTTATAGACCATGGCCATGGCGACCAGCAGCGCGGTGTCGATGGCGACCGTGAACAGCACGAACTCGAAGCCGGCCGCGTGCACGACCGGACCGCCGAGCACGGTGGTCAGCGCGACCGCGCCGCCGGGCGGATGCAGGCAGCGCATCACGAACATGGCAGCAATGGCGAGACCGCCTGCCAGACCGCCCAGCAACGGCAGCGGCAGGCTGTCGCCGAACCAGCGCACGCAGGCCACACCCACCAGGCCGCTGATGACATTGCCGCCGAACACCGACCACGGCTGCGCCAGCGGGCTGGCCGGTACCGCGAACAGCAGCACGGCGGACGCGCCCATCGGCGCGATCATGAAGATGGAAGTGCCGGTCCGCGCCAATAAATAATGGGCGAACAGGGCGGTGATCAACAGGCCGCACAGGGCGCCGGCAGCGGCGCGCAACTGTTCGGGGCGGCTGACGTTGCTGGGGCCGGGCAGCCAGTTGAAGAATGCGCGCATAGCTTTTAATTAAATATTTGGATGCGGCATTATCTCACGGCATGATATTTCTCGCACCGGTATGGTGCATTGATCAGGCGTAGGGTACGAGGTCGAGCGGCAAAGCGGTGGTGAACTTGATCTGCTCCATCGAGAAGGCCGATGACACGCCGGTCAGCTGTCCCACCTTGATCAGACGTTTATAAAACGCGTCATAGCCTTCAATATCGGTCGTGACGACCTTGAGCAGGTAATCGACATCGCCGCTCATGCGGTGGAATTCCTGCACTTCGGGCAGGGCCATGACGGCGGCGGCAAAGCGGTCGAGCCACTTGGCATCATGCTGGCCGGTACGCACGCTGACGTACACGGTCACCGGCAAGCCTACCTTGCGGCGGTTGACGATGGCGACCCGGCTCTCGATATAGCCTTCTTCTTCAAGGCGCTTGACCCGCTTCCAGCACGGCGTGCTCGACAGCCCGACCTTCTCGCTTAGCGCGGCGATCGACAAGGTGCCGTCGATTTGCAGGGCGGCCAGGATGGCGCAATCGTATTTGTCGAGTGAGTGCATGAGGCTGTTCTGGTAAATGAAAGTTATTTCATTCTACCGAAGTTCGATGAGAAGCATGAACATGCTTTTATGCGTGCATAACGCAGTCGGCTTTGGCATATTTTCTTCAGGAAATTTCGCTAAACTGTTTAGCTCATATCGACCGCCTTCCTGCCTTTTAAAATGAATAACGAAATCTACCTCGACGGCAACGCCACCACCTGTATCCTGCCTGCCGCCGCGCTGGCTGCTGCCGATATCATGGGCCAGCGTTACGGCAACCCCAGCAGCTCCCACGGCACCGGCCTGCGCGCCAAGGTCGTGCTCGACCAGGCGCGCCAGTGCGCGGTGCGCCTGCTGGGCGTGGGCGATGGGCGGTTGATGTTCAACAGCGGCGCTACCGAGGGCATCCAGACCGCCGTGTTGTCCGCGCTGGTGGCGGTGCGCGAGCGCCAGGCCCGGGGCGAAGCCGCCGGCAGCTTGCTGGTGTACGGCGCCACCGAGCACAAGGCCGTGCCGGAAGCACTGGCGCACTGGAACCGCCTGCTGGGCACCAACTTGAAGCTCACCGCCTTGCCGGTCGATGGCGATGGCCTGCACGACCTGGCCGCGCTGCGCGTGCTGGCGCCGGACGCGGCCATGATCTGTACCATGGCCGCCAACAACGAGACTGGCGTGGTCAGCGACCTCGACGGCATTGCCGACACCATTGCCGCCAGCGGCACCAGCGCGCTGTGGATGGTCGATTGCGTGCAGGCGCTGGGCAAGCTGCGCTTGAACCTGGCCGCCACCCGCATCGATTACGCGCCGTTTTCCGGCCACAAGCTGCACGCGCCGAAGGGCGTGGGCATGTTGTACGTGCGGGCCGGCGCACCATTCACGCCGCTGATCATGGGCGGCGGCCAGGAAGCCGGCCAGCGCTCGGGCACCGAAAACATGGCCGGCATCGCCGCGCTGGGCGTGGTGCTGGCCGCGCTCGAACGCGGCGACACGTTTCCGTCCCACGACCAGTTGCATGGCTACCGCGAACGCCTGGCCGACGCCCTGCGCGCGGCGCTGCCCGGCGTGGTGTTCAACCATGCTTTCGACAAATCGCTGCCGACCACGATCAATTTCGCGGTGCCGGGCGTATCGAGCCGCGAGTTGATGGACGTGTTCGATGCGGCGCGGGTGCGCGTCAGTGCCGGCAGCGCCTGCTCGGCCAGCAAGGCCGCGCCCAGCTACGTGCTCGACGCCATGAGCCTGCCATTGTGGCGCAGCGCGGGCGCCATCCGCATGTCGTTCGGCGCCATGGTCGATGAAGCCACCATCGCCACCGCCTGCCAGCGCATCGCCCACTGCGGCGCCGCGCTGCGCGCCGCCGGCATGATCGCCGACCAGCCCAGCGCCGAGCCCGATGACGGCTTGCTGCAACTGGGCGTGGAGGGGGAATGCGGCTGGCTGGTGCTGGACGCGGCCAGCCGCAGCTGCATCGTGATCGACCCGCTGCCCACGCTGACCGCGCGCATCACGGCCATCGTGCGCGGCCATAACTACCGGGTGCTGGCCATCGTGGCCACCACCGCCGGCGCCGATCACGCGCCATTGGCCCGGTCGCTGGGCGCCCACTATGATGCCCAGGCGATGACGGACGCGTTTGGCTGGCCGGCCATCACGGCCCATCGCCTGACCTTGGGAGACGGCGCCGAAGTCAATGCGATTGCCATCGGCAGCCAGGTGCTGGCGCAGGTGTCGGCCGGGGAGGGCGCGCGCGCCTATTTATTGGGCAGTAAGGACGGCGCCAGCCTGGTGGCTGCTGATGTGCGCTTTGCCTTCACCGCGCACGCCGACTTGGCCTTGCCGGTCATCACCACCGCGCAGACCCTGCTGTGCCCGACCCGCGACGCCCGCAACCAGCTTTGTGCCGGCCATGGCGGCGACCAGGCTGCTGCCGACCTGCAACTCGACAGCAGCGCGCTGGAGGCATTCCTGCAAGCCCATCCCGGCGCGGTAGTGGTCGATGTACGCGAGCCGTACGAGTTTGCCGCCACCGTGCCGGCGCCAGCGGGCGCGCATGCGGCACAGAGCGTGCCGTTGAGCCGGCTGGTCGAGCATGCCAGCGTGTGGCTGCGCGGCGACAGCCGCGCACCGCTGGTCTTCGTCTGCCGCAGCGGCAACCGCAGCATGAAAGCTGCGCAATGCCTGCGCCGGCTCGGCCATACCAGCAGCTACAGCCTCACCGGCGGTCTCGCACTAGCGGCCTGAACTGCTCACGAAAGTGATTGAAAGGGGCCGCTTCGAGCGGCCCTTTGCGCTTATGTTCGTAAGCGCACAGTAGCAAATTGTTACGAGACGTATCATTGCTTGGCACACATTCCCACTAATCACCGCGCCAGCTTACCGGACGCGGTTTTGTCGCGCACGTCCAAGCGAGGTTTACGTTGAACAAGTCCAATCCCCTGCTCCCCGAGATGTCGCTCGGCTTTCGCGAATCCAATACGGCGGCCATGGTCTCCGACGAAGATGAAGACCTGCCCTTAAGAGCGGAGCTTTTCAGCGCGGCGCAGATGGCTGCGCATGGCCGCTCGCTCGCTTCCCACCACGAATTGAGCCCGCGCGGCGGCGGCGACCAGCTGCTGGCGCGCCTGAGCGACAACGCGGAAGTGATCAGCGCCACCTGCGACGAGCTGACCGCCGCCATCAAGGACGGCCGCCAGATCACGCCCGCCTCCGAATGGCTGCTCGATAACCTGTACCTGATCGAAGAACAGATCCGCATCGCGCGCCGCCATCTGCCCAAGGATTACAGCAAGGAGCTGCCACGGCTGGCCAAGGGCGCGCCCGAGGGCTGTCCGCGCGTGTACAAGCTGGCGCTCGAGATCATCTCGCACGGCGATGGCCGCGTCGATCCGGAGTCGCTGTCGCGCTTTGTCGATGCGTACCAGGAAATCGCGCCGCTCAAGCTGGGCGAGTTGTGGGCCATTCCCATCATGCTGCGCCTGGCGCTGATCGAAAACCTGCGCCGCGTGGCCGCGCGCGTGGCGGACAACCGTGCCGAACGCGACCTGGCCAACAGCTGGGCCGACCAGATGAGCGAGGAGGCGGAAAAGAACCCGAGCGGCCTGATTCTGAAAGTGGCCGACATGGCCCGCTCCAATCCGCCGATTACCAGCGCCTTCGTGGCGGAGCTGTCGCGCCGCCTGCAGGGCCAAAGCCCGGCGCTGACCATGGCGCTGACCTGGATCACCAGCCGCCTGGCCGATGCCGGCCAGACCATCGAGCAGCAGATCCAGGCCGAGATCCAGCAGCAGGCCGCCGACCAGGTATCGATCGCCAACAGCATCGGCAGCCTGCGCTACCTGGGCACCATGGACTGGCAGGAGTTCGTCGAGACCATGAGCATGGTCGAACAAACCTTGCGCCAGGACCCGGCCGGCGTGTACGGCCAGATGGAATTCGCCACCCGCGACCAGTACCGCCACGTGATCGAAAACATCGCCAAGCGCTCCGACTATTCGGAGGTGGAAGTAGCCGCGCAAGCGCTGCAACTGGCGCAATCCCAGGCCGGCAGCGACGATCTGCGCCACAGCCACGTGGGCTTTTACCTGATCGGCGGCGGCCAGGCGGCGCTGGAAAAACAGACGCGCATGCGCCGCCCGTGGATCGAGTCCCTGCAACGCACCACCAGCGCCTCGCCACTGACGTCGTACCTGGGCGCCATCGTGGTGCTGTCGGTGATCGCCACCGCGCTGCTGCTGGAGCGCTCCGCATTCCACGGCGTGCACGGCGCGCTGCTCGTTGCCATGGGCGTGCTGGCGCTGATCGGCAGCAGCCAGCTGGCGCTCAACCTGGTCAACTGGATCACCACCAAGGTCACTCAGCCCAAGCCGCTGCCGCGCATGGATTTTGAAGCCGGCATTCCGCCCGACGCGCGCGCGCTGGTCGTGGTGCCCACGCTGGTGTACAGCCGCGAGAATATCGAAGAGCTGTGCGAACAGCTGGAAGTGCGCTTCCTGTCCAACCGCGATCCGAACCTGCGTTTCTGTCTTCTTACAGACTTTGCCGACGCACCCACCGAAACCCTGCCCGGCGACGCCGCGCTGATGGAGCACATGCGCGAGGGCGTCGAACAACTCAATCGCAAGTACGCGCTGCACCTGAATGGGGATCCGGCCACGCCGTTCCTGCTGCTGCATCGCCCGCGCCTGTGGAATCCGCAGGAAGGCGTGTGGATGGGCTATGAGCGCAAGCGCGGCAAGCTGCAGGACATGAACCGCTACCTGCGCGGCGGCGCGCGCGACAAGTTCTCGCTGGCCGTGGGCGACACCACCGACCTGGAAAGCATCAAGTACGTCATCACGCTCGATACCGACACCCAGTTGCCGCGCGACGCCGCGCGCGACTTCATCTCGACCATGATGCACCCGCTGAACCGCCCGCGCGTGGACAAGTCGCTGGGCCGCGTGGTCGATGGCTATGGCATCCTGCAACCGCGCGTCGCTGTCAGCCTGCCAAGCAAAACCGCGTCGCTGTACGAAAAACTGTGCGGTGGCGAACCGGGCATCGACCCGTACACCCGCACCGTCTCCGACGTGTACCAGGACGTGTTCCTGGAAGGCTCGTTCGTGGGTAAAGGCATTTACGACGTCGATGTGTTCGAGCAGGTGCTGGGCCACCGGCTGCCCGACAACCAGGTTCTGAGCCACGACTTGCTGGAAGGTGCCTACGTGCGCGCCGGCTTGATGAGCGACGCCCAGTTGTACGAGGAATACCCGAGCCGCTACAGCGACGACGTCGGCCGCCGCCACCGCTGGATCCGTGGCGACTGGCAGTTGCTCGGATGGCTGCTGCCGCGGGTACCGGGTCCGGGCCGCCGCCGCGAGAAAAATCCGCTGTCGCTGCTGTCGCGCTGGAAGCTGTTCGACAACCTGCGCCGCTCGCTGGTCGCGCCCGCGATGGTGATCGCGCTGGTCGTCGCCTGGCGCTGGCTGCCCGCGCCGTGGCTGTGGACCGGCGCCGTGCTCACCGTGATCTTCCTGCCGCCGCTGGTCAATGCGCTGCACGATCTGCTGCACCGCCCGAAAGACACCCTGTGGGACCAGCACCTGCGCAATACCGGCCGCAGCGTGGGCATCCAGCTCTCGCACGCCCTGCTCACGCTGGCGTTCCTGCCGTACGAGGCGTACTTCAATCTCGACGCCATCGTGCGCAGCCTGTTCCGCATGTACGTCTCGCGCCGCCACCTGCTGCAATGGCGCGCGTCGGCACTCGCGCGTTCCACCACCAGTACCTGGGTCACCATGTGGGCCGCGCCGGTCACCGCGCTGTTCGTGGGCGGCATGCTGCTGGGCTGGCGCCCGGCCAGCCTGGCCCCGGCCGCGCTGTTCCTGCTGGCGTGGCTGGTGGCGCCTGCGGTGGCCGACTGGATCAGCCGTCCGATCAAGCGCCGCAACGCCGATCTGGGCGCCGACCAGCACATCTTCCTCAACAAGCTGGCGCGCCGTACCTGGGCGTATTTCGACCGCTTCGTCGGGCCCGACGACAACTGGCTGCCGCCCGATAACGTGCAGGAGCATCCGAGCCAGGTGATCGCGCACCGCACGTCGCCCACCAATATCGGCATGGCGCTGCTGGCCAACCTGACCGCGCACGATTTCGGCTACATCACCGGCGCCCAGGTCGTGGCCCGTACCGGCGCCACGCTGACCACGATGGACCAGCTGGAACGCCACCTCGGCCATTTCTACAACTGGTACGACACGCAGTCGTTGCAGCCGCTGCACCCGGTGTACATTTCCACCGTCGATAGCGGCAACCTGGCAGGTCACCTGCTTACACTGCAACCTGGCCTGATCGCGCTGTACGACCAGCCGGTGGTGGGGCCGCAATACGTGGACGGCTTGCTGACCACCTTGCGCGTCATGGAAGAAACCATCACCACCATCGACGGCACCTTCACGGTGGGCACGGCGGCATCGGCTGCGACTGCGGCCGCCGACGCAGCGGTGCCCGCCGGCACCGGTAACGGCGCCCTGGCCGGCATCGATACGCCCGAACTGGTGGCATTGCGCGCGGTGCTGTCCGACCGTCCCGACGCTACCCACCTGCAGCAGCTGCACGCGTGGCTCACCCGCGTGGCGCAGGCGGCCGACGCTCTGCGTCCGCTGGTGGCGGCGCAGGCCGATGTCGCCATGTGGGCCGATTCCCTGGCCCGGCAAGCCCACGCCGCGCTCGATGAACTGGCCTTGTTCACGCCTTGGGTCAACCTGCCGGCGGACACCGTGCTCGACACCAACCTGCTGCGCGTGCCCACCCTGCGCGAACTGGCGGCACTGGCCAATGCCGGCGCCGACATTCCCGTCTCCGACCTGGCGCCGGCCGAACTGGAACGCCGCCAGCAGATGGCGCAGCTGCTCGAACAGGGTGGCGCTGCCGCCCACGACCGCATGCGCCAGCTGGCCGAACTGGCCCAGCGCAGCACCGCGTTCGCGCAGATGGAATACGGCTTCCTGTACAACGCCACCACCAACCTGCTGGCGATCGGCTACAACGTCAGCGAACGCCGCCTCGATGCCAGCTATTACGACCTGCTGGCGTCCGAAGTGCGCCTGGCCAGTTTCGTCGCCATCGCCCAGGGCCAGCTGCCGCAGGACCACTGGTTCGCGCTGGGCCGCCAGCTGTGCATCGTCGGCGGCAAGCCGGTGCTGCTGTCCTGGAGCGGCTCGATGTTCGAGTACCTGATGCCGCTGCTGGTCATGCCGACTTACGAGAGCACGCTGCTCGACCAGACCTACAACTCGGTGATCGACGCCCAGATCGCCTACGGCAAGCAGCACAACGTGCCGTGGGGGATTTCGGAATCGGGCTACAACACCACCGACGCCAATCTCAATTACCAGTACCGCGCCTTCGGCGTGCCGGGCCTGGGCTTGAAGCGCGGCCTCGGTGACGACCTGGTGATCGCACCGTACGCCAGCATGATGGGCCTGATGGTCCAGCCGGAAGCGTCGTGCCTGAACCTGCAAAAAATGGATGGCCTGGGCTTCATGGGCCGCTACGGCTTCTACGAGGCGGTCGACTACACGCCGACGCGCCTGCCGCGCGGTGTCAGTCACGCCGTGGTCCGCTCGTTCATGGTTCACCACCAGGGCATGGGCTTCCTGGCCCTGAGCTACCTGCTGCACGACCGTCCGATGCAGCGCCGGTTCGAATCCGATCCGCTGCTGCAATCGACGTTGCTGGTGCTGCAGGAACGCAGCCCGCAGGTGGGGGCCTTCTATTCCACGTCGGTGGAGTCGGCGGCCATCCGCACCACGGCGCCCGATTCCGGCATGCCGCTGCGCGTGCTCACCTCGCACAGCACCCCGGTGCCGGAAACCCAGCTGCTGTCCAATGGCCGCTATCACGTGATGGTGACCAACGCCGGCGGCAGCTACAGCCGCTGGAAAGACCAGTCGGTGACCCGCTGGCGCGAAGACAGCACCCGCGACAACTGGGGCGCCTTCTGCTACGTGCGCGACATGGAGGACGGCGACTTCTGGTCCACCACGTATCAGCCGACGCTGGTGGAGCCGCGCCACCACGAAGTGATCTTCTCGGAAGGCCGCGCCGAGTTCCGCCGCTCCGACAACGGCATCGACCTGTACACCGAAATCGTGGTCTCGCCCGAGGACGACATCGAACTGCGCCGCACCCGCATCACCAACACCACCGACCGCGTGCGCACCATCGAGGTGACCAGCTTTGCCGAAGTGGTGATGGCCCCGGCGGCGGCTGATGCCGCCCACCCGGCGTTCAGCAAACTGTTCGTGCAGACCGAAATTTTGCGCGCCGAGAATGCCATCCTGTGCACGCGCCGTCCGCGC
The DNA here is from genome assembly GCF_001421905.1 of Duganella sp. Leaf61. Classification (NCBI taxonomy): domain Bacteria; kingdom Pseudomonadati; phylum Pseudomonadota; class Betaproteobacteria; order Burkholderiales; family Oxalobacteraceae; genus Duganella; species Duganella sp. Leaf61. Next base: position 56,817 of record NZ_LMLM01000007.1, on the reverse strand, counting down.
GGCGGCAACGAAGCCATGCCGTACATGATGCACACCATGACCGTGCACGATGCGGCCGTGGGCAACGTTTCGTACGAAACCGACCGCTCGCGCTTCATCGGCCGGGGCAACACGGCCGCCGCGCCGCATGCCCTGCTCGACGACGCGCCGCTGTCCGGCGGCGAAGGCTCGGTGCTCGATCCGGTGGTGGCGATCCGCTACACCATCACGTTAAAACCCGACCAGACCGCGACCGTGGACATGGTCACCGGCATGACCGACCAGCGCGACGCTGCGCTGCACCTGATCGACAAGTACCACGACCGCCACCTGGCCGACCGCGTGTTCGAGCTGGCATGGACCCACAGCCAGGTCGTGCTGCGCCAGCTGAACGCCACCGAAACCGACGCCCAGCTGTACGGCCGCCTGGCCGGCTCGGTGATCTACCCGAACGCCTCGCTGCGCGCCGACGCTGCCACGCTGGTGAAAAACCATCGCGGCCAGTCCGGCCTGTGGGCGTACGCCATTTCCGGCGACCTGCCGATCGTGCTGCTGCAGATCAAGGACTCGGCCAACATCGAACTGGCCCGCCAGATGGTGCAGGCCCACGCCTACTGGCGCCTGAAAGGCCTGGTGGTGGACCTGGTGATCTGGCACGAAGACCAGTCGGGATACCGCCAGCTGCTGCACGATCAAATCATGGGTCTGATCGCCTCGGGCATCGACGCCCAGGCCATCGACCGTCCGGGCGGCATTTTTGTACGCATGGGCGACCAGATCGCCACCGAAGATCGCATCCTGCTGCAAACGGTGGCGCGCGTGATCATCAGCGATACTCGCGGCACGCTGGCCGAGCAGATCAAGCGTCCCGGCCCGCCGGTGCTGCGCATGCCGCCGCTGGCGATCGACCCGCGCAACGATGGCGCCGACGCCAGCGATGTCGTCGCGCCGCCGCGCCGCAAGCGCGTGCTGCAACTGGAGAACGGCATCGGCGGCTTCTCGGAAGACGGCCGCGAATACGTGATCACCACCAGCGAAGAGCAGCGCACGCCGGCGCCGTGGTCCAACGTGCTGGCCAACGCCAGTTTCGGCACCGTGATTTCGGAAAGCGGCCAGGCCTACACCTGGCACGAGAACGCCCATGAATTCCGCCTCACGCCTTGGCACAACGATCCGGTGAGCGACGCCAGCGGCGAAGCGTTTTACCTGCGCGACGAAACCACCGGCGAGTTCTGGTCGCCTTCGGCGCTGCCGGCGCGCGGCACTGGCGACTACACCACCCGCCACGGATTTGGCTACAGCGTGTTCGAGCACACCGAGTCGGGCATCGCCACCGAGATGACCACGTTCGTCACCACCGACGCGCCGATCAAGTACACCGTCATCAAGGTGCGCAACGACTCGGCGGTGGCGCGCAAGCTGTCCATCACCGGCTACGTGGAATGGGTGATGGGCGACATGCGCTCCAAGTCCGGCATGCACATCCTGACCGAACTCGATCCGGTGAGCGGGGCGCTGTTTGCCCGCAACCAGTACAACACCGACTTTACCGGCCGCGTGGCGTTCTTCAATTGCGATGCGACCACGCGCACCGTCACCGCCGACCGCGCGGAATTCCTTGGCCGTAACGGTTCGCTGGCGGCGCCGGTCGCCATGCGCCGGTCGCGCCTGTCCGGCAAGGTGGGCGCGGGGCTGGACGCCTGCGCCGCCATCCAGGCGCCGCTCGAACTGCTGCCCGGCCAGGAACGCGAAATCGTGTTCGTGCTCGGTGTGGCAGGCCGCCGCAACGCCGACGCCAGCGGCATGGTGCAAAAGCACCGCAGCACCGGCGCCGCGCAGGAGGCGCTGGCCGCCGTCCACGCGCACTGGAACGAAACGCTGGGCGCGGTGCACATCAAGACGCCGGAACCGGCGCTCGACGTCATCGCCAACGGCTGGCTGATGTACCAGACCATCGCCTGCCGCATCTGGGCGCGCAGCGGCTACTACCAGTCCGGCGGCGCGTTCGGCTTCCGCGACCAGCTGCAGGATGCGATGGCCACCATCCACACCAAGCCGCAACTGCTGCGCGACCAGCTGATGCTGTGCGCAGCGCACCAGTTCATCGAAGGCGATGTGCAGCACTGGTGGCATCCGCCGTCGGACCGGGGCGTGCGCACCAAGTGCTCGGACGACTACCTGTGGTTGCCGCTGGGCGCCTGGCGCTACGTGTCGAGCACCGGTGATTTGAGTATCCTCGACGAGGAACTGCCATTCCTGGAAGGGCGTTTGCTCAAGGCGGAAGAGGATTCGTATTACGACCTGCCGGGCCGCTCGAACCAGAGCGGCACCATGTACGAGCACTGCGTGCGGGCCATCCGCCACGGCCTGCGCTTCGGCGAACATGGCCTGCCGCTGATCGGCTCCTGCGACTGGAACGACGGCATGGACAAGGTGGGCGAGCATGGCAAGGGCGAGAGCGTGTGGCTGGCCTTCTTCCTGTGCGAAGTGCTGCAACGCTTTGCCGAAGTGGCGGAAATGAAGAACGACGACGCGTTCGCGCAGGAGTGCCGCGAGCAGTCCGTCAAGCTGGCCGCCAACGTCGAGCAGAACGCCTGGGACGGCGAATGGTATCGCCGCGCCTATTTCGATGACGGCACGCCGCTCGGTTCGCACACCAACGAGGAATGCCAGATCGATTCGATTTCGCAGAGCTGGGGCGTGCTGTCCGGCGTGGCCAACCCGGTACGGGTGCGCGGCGCGATGGAGCAGGTCAACCAGCGCCTGGTGCGCAGGGATTCCGGCATCATCCAGCTGCTCGACCCGCCGTTCGACAAGGCCGGCCCCAACCCCGGCTACATCCGAGGTTACGTGCCGGGCGTGCGCGAAAACGGCGGCCAGTACACCCACGCCGCGATCTGGACCGCGATGGCCTTTGCGCGGCTCGGTAACACCGAACGCGCCTGGGAGCTGGCGCGTATGATCAACCCGGTCATGCACGGCACCGATGCGGAAAACGTGGCGATCTACAAGGTGGAGCCGTACGTGGTCACGGCCGACGTGTATGCGGTAGCGCCGCACGTGGGGCGCGGCGGCTGGAGCTGGTACACCGGTTCGTCGGGCTGGATGTACCGCCTGATCGTGGAGTCGCTGCTGGGCGTAACGCGTGGCGCGCACGAGCTGACGCTGGCGCCGCGCATGCCGGCGGAGTGGAACGAGTTCACGCTCACCTACCGCCACGCCAGCAGTTCGTACGTAATCCGCGTGGCGCGTGCTTTGCCGGGGCAGGCGGGCACGCTCACCGTCGATGGCGTCACGCGCGAAGGCAATGTGATTGCGCTGGACGACACCGGCGCCACGCACCAAGTGCAACTGCTGCTGCCGGCATTGCCGGCGCCGGTGGAGGCGCCGGCGATTACGTTGTAGTCAGGTGGAGAGCCCGGCGCCCACGCCCAGCAGGGTAGCGACGCCGAGCACCGCGAAAATCACGGCAGCAATGCCGTGCACCAGCTTGAGCGAAATCCGGTGGGCGATGCGGTCGCCCAGGTACACGGCCGGCACGTTGGCCAGCATCATGCCCAGCGTTGTGCCGGCGACCACCGCCAGCAGGCTGTCGTAGCGCGCGGCCAGGGCCACGGTGGCCACTTGCGTCTTGTCGCCCATCTCCGCCATGAAAAAGGCGATCAGGGTGGTCATGAATACGCCGTAGCGCGCGAAGTTGGTGTCTTCCTCATCGAGCTTGTCGGGCACCAGCGTCCAAACGGCCATCGCGATGAACGAAGCGCCAAGTACCCAGCGCAATATGTCGGGGCCCAGCAGGCTGGTGATCCAGGTGCCGATGGCGGCGGCGAACGCGTGGTTGGCCAGGGTAGCGACGAAAATGGCGGCGACGATCGGAACGGGACGGCGGAATTTTGCGGCAAGAACGAAAGCGAGCAGCTGGGTTTTGTCGCCGATTTCTGCCAGCGCGACAATGCCTGTGGAGATGAAGAATGCTTCCATTGGGGGTGTTGAGTAAGATGCGCGGGCCGGCTGATAAGAACCTATGATCCAAAGCGCGTCCCCGGCCCACTATGGCCGCGCTTCGATCATGGTCTCGTCAAGTTTTTCAACCATTTGCACCACGGTCTGCGGACCGATCATGTTGATGCAAATTCCTGCGCCAGGAGGCGCGGGCCGACTACTCCCCACTTACGGCCGACATGATAGCACAGCCCAGTTAGCACCTTGCAAGCCTGGCAGCATCGCTGTACACATTACGGATACATGGCTATGCTATTCTGCTCCGCGCTTGAGACCAACATTGAAAAGATCACCATGCAAATCAAGAAAACCTTGTCTGCGGTCGTGCTATCCGCACTGATGTCGCTGGGCGTGACCGTTGCCCACGCCGACCCGCTGAGCTACGCCCGCTACGACCAGGTGCGCACCAGCGACCTGTATCTGGACCTGAAGGCCGATTTCGGCCGCAAGACCCTGTCCGGCTATGCCGAACTGACGCTGAACTGGATCGACAAGACCTCGCGCACGCTGGTACTCGACACCAAGGAACTCAATATCTCGCGCGTGCAGATATTGAACCCGAACGGCCGCTGGACCTCCACGTCGTACATGCTCGACAAGTTCGACCTGCAAAAGGGACGCGCCTTGCGCATCGCGCTGCCGTTCCAGCCGCAGAAGGTGCGCGTGTACTACCGCACCGCGCCGTCGGCCGCCGCGCTGCAATGGATGGCGCCCGCGCAGACCATGTCGGGCAAGCGTCCGTTCATGTTCAGCCAGTCGCAGGACATCAACGCCCGCTCGTGGGCGCCGGTGCAGGATACGCCTGCCGTGCGCTTTACCTACAGCGCGCGCATCGACGCGCCGACCGGCCTGCGCGTGCTGATGAGCGCCGACAACGACCCTGCCGCCACCGGCAAGGGCGGCTGGAAGTTCAAGATGACGCAGCCGATTCCATCGTACCTGCTGGCCATTGCCATCGGCGAGATCGACGTGCGCACGCTGGGCCCGCGTTCGGCCGTGTATGCCGAACCGGCGCGCATCGAAGCGGCTGCCAGCGAGCTGGCCGACACCGAGAAAATGATCGAAGCGGCCGAGAGCCTGTATGGCCCGTACCGGTGGGAGCGTTACGACATGATCGTGCTGCCGCCGTCGTTCCCGTACGGCGGCATGGAAAACCCGCGCCTGACCTTCCTCACGCCGACCATGATCGCCGGCGACAAGAGCCTGGTCGATCTGATCGCGCATGAACTGGCGCACTCGTGGTCCGGCAACCTGGTGACCAACGCCTCGTGGAAGTACATGTGGCTCAATGAGGGCTTTACCACCTACGTCACCACCCGCATCGTGGAAAAAATCTACGGCGCCGAGATCGCCGAGATGAACCTGCAAGTGGAGCAGGAAGAGGCGCTGGCGTCGCTGGCCACCATCCCCGCCGCCAAGCAGGCGCTGGCCACGCGCGGCCCGGACGTCGATCCGTCGGCGTACTCGGACGGCAGCCTGATTTATCCGAAGGGCGCCTGGTTCCTGCGCACGCTCGAGCAGCGCGCCGGCCGCGAAACGTTCGATGTGTTCCTGCGCGGCTGGTTCGATTCGCACGCATTCAAGTCGGCCACCACCGACGAATTCGTCGACTACCTGAAAAAGAACCTGCTCGACGCCCATCCCGAATACATGGCGCAGGTGGAGCTCGACGAGTGGCTGTACGGCGCCGGCATTCCGGCCAACGCCGTGCGTGCGGCCTCGCCACGCCTGGCGGCGCTGGACGAACAGCGCAACAGCTGGCTGCGCGGCGAACTACCCACGGCCGACTTGAATGGCAAGGGCTGGATCGCGCTTGAATGGATGCACTTCCTGAACGACATCGACGGCAAGGCCACGGCGGCGCAATTGCGTGACCTCGACCAGAACTTCGGCCTGGCGAAAAGCGGCAACAACGAAATCGCGTTCCGCTTCTACCTGGCTTCCGTCAAGGCTGGCTACGACGTGCGCGAACCGCTCACCAAATTCCTGATGAGCGTGGGCCGCCAGAAGTTCGTGGTGCCGCTGTACACGGCGCTGCTGAAGCAACCGGCGCAAGCCGAGTGGGCGCGCAGCGTGTACGCGAAGGCGCGCGACCATTACCACCCGGTGACGCAGGCATCGGTCGATAAACAGTTCAAGAAATAAGCCGATGAAGATTGTTCGTTTGTTCAATGCCAGCGCGATGGCGCTCGCGCTGGTGGCGCTCGGCGCCGCCGTTCCCGTGCTGGCGGCGCCGGCAACTGCCGCGACCAAGGCCGCGCCGGTCCCCGCCTACAACCTCGACGCCGACGTCAACCTGGCATTGAAGACGTTCGATGTGCCGGGCATCGCGATTGCCATCGTCAAGGACGGCAAAGTCGTGGCCACCAGGGGTTACGGTGTGCGCAAGCTGGGCGAACCCGCGCCGGTGGACGGCAAGACGCTGTTCGAGGTGGCGTCGAACTCCAAGGGCTTCACCGCCGCCGCGCTGGCCATGCTGGTCGATGAAGGAAAACTCAAATGGGACGACCCGGTGACCATGCACCTGCCGGGCTTCCAGATGTACGACTCGTACGTGACCGGCGTGATGACCATCCGCGACCTGCTCACCCACCGCAGCGGCCTGGGGCTCGGCGCCGGCGACTTGCTGTGGTGGCCGAGCACCGCGTTCTCCACCGACGAGATCATCGCCAGGCTCCGGCACGTCAAGCCGGCGACCAGCTTCCGCAACAGCTACGCGTACGACAACCTGCTCTACATCGTGGCCGGCAAGATCATCGCCGAAAAAGACGGCAAGACCTGGGGCCAGGCTATCCACGACCGCATCCTGGCGCCATTGGGCATGAACGGCACCAAGACCAGCGTGGCCGAGATGCTGGCGACCGACAACCACTCGGCGCCGCACAGCCTGATCGATGGCAAGGCGGCCGTGGTCAAGCCGATGCCGGTGCCGAACGCCGACGGCGCGGTGGGCATCGACACCAATGCCGAGGACCTGGCGCGCTGGATGATCACGCTCATGAACCAGGGCAAAGGCGCGGACGGCAAGCAGCTGATCAGCGCCAGGCAGGTCGAGGAGTTGTGGAGCCAGCAAACGCCGATGCGCATCCGCGAACCGAAACCGGCGCTCGCTGCCACCAAGCCCAATTTCGCCGCCTATGGCCTGGGCTTCTCGCTGCGCGATTACAAGGGCCGCAAGATCGCCATGCACGGCGGTGCGCTGCAGGGCTTTTACTCGACGGTGCTGATGGTGCCGGAAGAAAAGCTGGGCATCGCCATTTTGACCAACGCCGAAAACAGCCCGGCCATGGCGGCGCTGTACTGGCGCATCCTGGACCAGTACCTGAAGGTGCCGGCCAGCGACTGGATCAAGCTGTACGCGGACCAGCAGGCGGCAACGCGCCAGGAAGAGCTTGAGCGCCAGGCCAAGGCCACCACGGCGCGCGCGGCGCAGTCGCAGCCATCGCTGCCGCTGGCGGCGTATGACGGCGAGTACGAGGATGCCTGGTACGGCGTGGCGACCATCGGCGAAGAAAACGGCAAACGCATCATGCGGTTTACGCGCACGCCGGATCTGACGGGGGAACTCGAGCACTTCCAGCACGACACCTTCATCGTGCGCTGGAAAGAGCGCAACTTCAATGCCGACGCCTATGTGACGTTCTCGCTCAACCCGGATGCCAGCATCGACCGCATGAAGATGGCGCCGATATCGACCGAGACCGATTTCAGCTACGACTTCCAGGACCTGGAGTTCAAGCCGAAGGCGAAGAAGTAACCCTAGCGGGCCAGCGCCGCATCCTGTCGCAGCAGCTGCGACATGTACTGCGGCGTGATCCCGAGGAACGACGCCACCACCTTCTGCGAAATGCGCTGCTCGAGGCCCGGGTAGTCGCGGCGAAACGCTTCGAGCCGGCCCTGGGCCGGGCACACGCTCAGGTACAGGCGGCGGCTCTGGTCCATGATGCCGCATTCCGACACCTTGAGGTAGTAATCGCGCAGTACCGGGTGCTGCTCGGCCAGCGCCCACAGCGCGCGCCAGTCGAAGCGGTATGCCTGCACCGCGGTTTCCGCCACCACGAAATTATGTGCCGGGGCGTTGCCCATGGCGCGCAGCACGTCGTCGTGCGCCACGGCCAGGTGGCCGTCGGTGCGGAAATACAGCGTCACCTCGTTGCCGTTGTCGGGCAAGAAGCCGGCGCGCGCCACGCCGCTGTGCAGCCAGTGGATGTACTGCACCACTTCGCCGCTGCGCTGCAATTGTTCGCCCTTGCGCACGCTGACATGCGTGGCCAGTGGCGCCATCAGGCGCGAAATTTCGTCGTACATTTCAGGGGATACCCGAAAACGCTCGGCGAGCACTTGCCGGTATTTTGCCCGGTGATCTAGGAATGCCTGGTTCATATTCTATGGCGCGGCCGGGGTAGCCGGCATTGGTGTGATGGGTCTTTCGCTGGGTGGGTAGCAAAAAGGCAGCCAGCAGTGTAAACCTTTTTTGAGTCAAAAGTGCAAATATCGTTGCGATTTAGCATTAATTCCCCAGCGTGGGCAATGACCAAGAGTATCGCCTGAAACCAGGTGAAATCGGGGCAGGCACGCTGCCCCGGCGCCGCACCAAACATCCTGTTTTGCTAGTCACTAAAGGCGCCGTTTCAAGGTTGTGAGTCTGCAACAGCTGCCTGCAGCGCCCCGTCCGTTTCAAAATTTTAAGCAACATTTACCAGGCATTGCGCTAGAGTGGGACCTCGGCGCCCCCCTTTTGAGGCGCTGGCTGCCGGAGCGGGGTGCCATCGCGTGAAGACGATTTTCGGAGTCGAAGCAAGCTTCAAACAACTGTTTGCGCCGTTTGCGCTGGCAGCGGCGGGTGGTGCGGGCACCATCGTGGCTGGCTGGACCGCATGGGGCTGGTACACCGTGTTGTGGGCTGCGCTGCTGGTGGCCGGCGCCGCATGGTGCGCGTTCGGACCGGCGGCGGGCGGCCAGGCGCCCGGCGGCGACAGCATGATAGGGCGCTACCTGCACGGGCGCGACGCGTTCGGCGCGGCGGTGCTGCCGGTGTGGAGCCGCCACATGGAAAACTCGCGCACGCAAATGGAAGACGCGGTGGCCGACCTGGCCACCCGCTTTTCGAGCATTGTCGATAAGCTCGACCACGCGCTGCATGTCTCCAGCCTCGAAGGGAACCAGGGCGGGCAATCGATGACGGCCGTGTTCTCGCACAGCGCCTCGCAACTGGCGTCCGTGGTGGCGTCGATGAAGTCGGCCATGCAGTCCAAGCAGGCCATGCTGGGACAGATCCGCGACCTGGAACGCTTTACCCGCGAGCTGCGCGACATGGCCGAAGGCGTGGCCAGCATCGCCGCCCAGACCAACCTGCTGGCGCTGAACGCCGCCATCGAGGCCGCGCGCGCCGGTCCCGCCGGCGCCGGCTTCGCGGTGGTGGCGCAGGAGGTGCGCCACCTGTCGAGCCGCTCGGCCGAGACGGGCCGCAATATCGCGCAGCGCGTGGGCCAGATCAGCAGCGCCATCCTGGCCGCCAGCCAGGCCGCCGAGGCGTCCAGCGACGCCGAAGACCAGAGCATGCAGTCGGCCGAAGGCATGATCGACTCGGTGCTGGCCGACTTCCGCACCATGACCGACGCGCTGGTGCAATCGTCCGACCTGCTCAAGCAGGAAAGCATCGCCATCCAGGGCGAAGTGGGCGAGGCGCTGGTGCAGCTGCAATTCCAGGACCGCGTGAGCCAGGTGATGTCGCACGTGCGCGAAAACCTCGCGCTGATGCCGACGGTGCTGGAAGAAAACCGCCGCCATTTCGAGGCCACCGGCGAACTGCTGGCGCCCGACCCGGCGCCGCTGCTCGACGCGTTGAAAAGCACCTACGCCATGGCCGAGGAACACGCGGTGCACAGCGGCTCGCGCCACGTGGCGCCCAAGGCGGCGGATGCCGACGAGATCACTTTTTTCTAGAACGGGGTAAAACAGCATGGCAAAGACGATACTGGTGGTTGACGATTCGGCCTCGCTGCGCCAGGTGGTGGGCATCGCGCTCAAGGGCGCGGGCTACGACGTGATCGAAGGCCGCGACGGCGCCGACGCGCTCAACAGGTGCACGGGCCAGAAGATCCACCTGGTCGTGTGCGACGTGAACATGCCCAACATGGACGGCATCACGTTTGTCAAAGAGTTCAAGAAGCTGGCCAGCTACCGGTTTACGCCGGTGATCATGCTGACCACCGAATCGCAGGAAAGTAAAAAGGAGGAGGGCAAGGCTGCCGGCGCCAAGGCGTGGGTGGTCAAGCCGTTCAAGCCCGAGGTGCTGCTGGGCGCCGTCGCCAAGCTGGTGCTGCCGTGAGCGATATCGGCCACCTGGCCTGGGGCGGCGAGATCAACATCTACCGCGCCGCCGATCTAAAGCTTGAAGTCCTTCATGCGCTGCGCGCAGCGCCGGTGCTGGAAATCGACCTGGCCGGCGTGACCGAACTCGATACGGCAGGCTTGCAGGTGCTGATGCTGGCCAAGCGCACCGCGACCATCGAGCAGCGCGAACTGCGGCTGCGCAACCACAGCCCGGCCGTGGTGGACGTGGTGGAGATGCTGAACCTGGGCGCGTTCTTCGGCGACGCCGTGCTGATTCACAGTTGAGGAGCAGGCGATGAACCTGGACCAGGCGCTGCAAACCTTCATCACCGAAAGCCGCGAGCTGCTGGCCGACATGGAACACGCGCTGCTCAATATCGACCTGTCCCAGGATTTGGATGACCAGGGCGAGGCGATCAACGCCATCTTCCGCGCCGCTCACACCATCAAGGGGTCGGCCGGCCTGTTCAGCCTTGATCACATGGTGGCGTTCACCCACGTGGTGGAAAGCCTGCTCGACGCCGTGCGCGATGGCCGCGCGGTGATCGACGACGACATGGTGGCGCTGCTGCTGGCCTGCTGCGACCATCTGTCGAGCATGACCGACGGTCTGGCGGCTGGCCAATACGAGGCCGACCCGGACACCGCACCCGAGGGCGAACGCCTGCTGCAGCAGCTGCGGCGGCGCATGGGCGCAGGTGACGAACCGGCGCAATCGCTGGCGGAGCAGTCACTGACAGTGCAGCCGGAGCCGGACGTGGAGCGCATGGGCCAGGCGGCCGGTGATGGCGACAGCGACTACTGGCATATCTCGCTGCGGTTCGGTGCCGGCGTGCTGCAAAACGGCATGGACCCGATCGCGTTCCTGCGCTACCTGGCCCGGTTGGGCCGCATTGCCGGCATGGCCACCGTGGCCGATGCGCTGCCGGCGGCCGACGAGATGGACGCGGAACTCTGTTATCTCGGCTTCGAGATCGCCTTCGAGAGCACGGCTGACCGCGCGGCGATCCTGGGCGTGTTCGAATTCGTGCAGGACGACTGCGAGATCCGCCTCGTCGCGCCGCGCGGCAAGGTGTCCGAGTACGTGGAACTGATCCGCGCGCTGCCGGAAAACCCGGCCCGGCTGGGCGAAATGCTGGTGCAGTGCGGCAGCGTGACAGCAGCGGAGCTGGCAGCGGCGCTGGCGCAGCAGTCGCAGCAATCGCTACACCCGGAGGTGCAGGGGGACGCGGGCGCGCAGCCGGCGCAGGAGGCCCCGCAGCGCCTGGGCAGCATCCTGGTCGCTGCCGGCCAGGTGGCGCCGGCGGTGGTGGAGGCGGCACTCACGCGGCAAAAGCAGGTGGTCGAACAAAAGGCGCAGGAAAACCGCTCGATCCGGGTCGATTCCGACAAGCTCGATCGGCTGATCGACCTGGTGGGCGAATTGATCATCGCCGGCGCGCGCACCAGCGTGATCGGCCAGCGCCTGCACAACGCCGAGCTGCTGGAAGCGACATCCACGGTGTCGAACCTGGTGGAGCAGGTGCGCGACGCCGCGCTGGAACTGCGCATGGTGAAAATCGGCGCCACCTTCAACCGCTTCCAGCGCGTGGTGCACGACGTGGCGCGCGAGCTGGGCAAGGACATCGGCCTGGCGGTCGATGGCGAGGACGCGGAGCTCGATAAAACGGTGGTGGAAAAAATCGGCGACCCGCTGATGCACCTGGTGCGCAACGCCATGGACCACGGCATCGAGCCGGCCGCCGTGCGCGTGGCTGCCGGCAAACCGGCGCGCGGCATGATCACGCTGAACGCCTTCCACGAATCGGGCAGCATCGTGATCGAAGTGAGCGACGACGGCGGCGGCCTGCGCAAGGAGAAAATCCTGGCCAAGGCCATCGAGCGCGGCCTGGTGGACCCGGAGCGCAAGCTCACCGATGCCGAAATCTACAACCTGATTTTCGAAGCCGGCTTTTCCACCGCCGAGACGATTACCAACCTGTCCGGGCGCGGGGTGGGCATGGATGTCGTCAAGCGCAACATCACCGCGCTGCGCGGCAGCGTCGATGTCCGCAGCGTCGAAGGTCAGGGCGCCACCGTGACCGTGCGCCTGCCGCTCACGCTGGCCATCATCGACGGCTTCCTGGTGCAGGTGGGATCGTCCGTGTTCGTGATCCCGCTCGACACCATCGAGGAGTGTATCGAGTTTGCCGCCGAACCGGGGCAGGATTACAGCAACCTGCGCGGCCAGGTGCTGCCATTCATCCGCCTGCGCGCGCTGTTCCATATCGCCGGCGCGCCCACGCGGCGCGAGAGCATCGTGGTGCTCCGCTTCGGCAAGGTGCGCGCGGGGCTGGTGGTCGATACGCTGCTCGGCGAATTCCAGACCGTGATCAAGCCGCTCAGTCCCATCTTCAGCGAAGTGCGCTGCATCAGCGGCTCCACCATCCTCGGCAGCGGCGACGTGGCGCTGATACTCGACGTCGGTGCGCTGCTGCAGGCCGTGGATGGCCGTGGCGCCGCCGCCCCGGCATTGGCTGCCCTGGCCGTCTGATGGAGAACACCGCCATGAATCTTGCCATCACCAAGCACGGCGCCGAGCCGCTGCCCACCCAGTACCTGACCTTCCTGCTGGGCGAGGAGCGGTTCGCGGTCGGCATCCTGCATGTCAAGGAAATCATCGAATACGCGGGCACCGCCACCGTGCCGATGATGCCTGACTGCGTGCGCGGCGTGATCAACCTGCGCGGCGCGGTGGTGCCGGTGATCGACCTGTCGGCGCGCTTCGGGCGCGGCGTGGCGGCCATCGGCAAGCGCACGTCGATCATCATCGCCGAGATCGACGATGGCGAAGGCAAGCAGGTGCTGGGCATGATGGTCGATGCGGTGAACGCGGTGGTGGAAATCGAACCGGCCGACATCGAGGCGGCGCCGCCGTTCGGGGCCCGTATCCGCGCCGACTTCATCGCCGGCATTGCCAAGTGCCAGGGGCGCTTCGTGATCCTGCTGGCGCTCGAGCGCGTGCTGTCCACCGGCGAGGTGGTGGAGCTCTCGCGCCATGCCGTGCCGCTGGCCACGGCCAGTTCGCGTGCCGGCCCATGACAGCAGCAGCCCTGACCGACCGCGAATTCTCCCAGTTCCAGCGCTTTATTTACGACGCCGCCGGTATCAGCATGTCGGACGGCAAACAGGCGCTGGTGAGCGGGCGCCTGGCCAAGCGCCTGGCGCACCACCGGCTGGCCAGTTACGGCGACTATTTGCGGCTGCTGCAAAGCCGCAGTGACCCGGCCGAGCTGCAAGTGGCGATCGACCTGCTCACCACCAACGAGACCTATTTTTTCCGCGAACCTAAGCACTTCCAGCTGCTGCGTCAACTGGCGGAAGACGCGCGCGATCGCGAACGGGGCCGCGGGCTGCGTGTGTGGAGCGCGGCCAGCTCCAGCGGCGAGGAAGCGTACAGCATCGCCATGGTGCTGGCCGACGTGCTGGGCGACGTCGCCTGGGAAGTGCTGGGCACCGACATCAGCGCCCGCGTGCTGCAACGGGCGCGCAACGGCCACTATCCGCTCGAACGCGCCAGCCAGATGCCGATCGGCTATCTGAAGCGTTTTTGCCTGCGGGGCCAGGGCAGCGAGGAGGGCACCATGCTGATCGAGCGCCCGCTGCGCCAGCGGGTACAATTCCAGCAGGTAAACCTGAACCAGGCGCTGCCCGCATTGGGCCAGTTCGACGTGATCTTCCTGCGGAATGTAATGATCTATTTTAATCTCGATACCAAGCGCCAGGTGGTGGCGCGCCTGCTGGCGCTGTTGCGGCCCGGAGGCCATTTCCTGATCGGGCACTCGGAAACCCTGAACGACATCAACGACACGCTGTCGATGGTGGCGCCATCGGTGTACCGCAAGGACAAGCAATGAGTGACATCAAGGTCATGATCGTCGACGATTCGGCCGTGGTGCGGCAGGTGCTCAGCGGCCTGCTCAACGCCGCGCCGGGCATCACCGTCACCTATGCCGTAGCCAACCCGCTGCTGGCGATCGAGCGCATGAAGATGCAGTGGCCCGACGTCATCGTGCTCGATGTCGAAATGCCGAAGATGGACGGCATCTCGTTCCTGCGCAAGATCATGGCCGAGCGACCCACGCCCGTGGTGATCTGCTCCACGCTCACCGAGAAGGGCGCGCAGACATCGGTCGAAGCCTTGACCGCTGGCGCCGTGGCCGTCATCACCAAGCCGCGCCTGGACCTCAAGCAGTTTTTGTACGACAGCTCGGACGAACTGGTATCGGCCGTGCGCACGGCCGCCGGCGCCCACGTGGTCAAGTCCGCGTACCATGCGCCGCTGCCGCCATTGCCACCGGTGACCGCCAAGCTCAATGCGGATGCGGTGCTGTCGCTGGGCGATACGCGACCCATGACCGCGACCACCGAGCGGATCGTGGCGATCGGCACCTCCACCGGCGGCACCCAGGCGCTGGAAGAAGTGCTTACGTCGCTGCCGCGTGTTTGCCCCGGCATCGTGGTGGTGCAGCACATGCCTGAAAAATTCACCGCCGCCTTTGCCGCGCGGCTCGATAGCGTATGCGAGGTGCGCGTCAAGGAAGCGGCCAATAACGACCGCGTGCTGCAAGGCCAGGTGCTGATCGCGCCCGGCGGCAAACACATGCTCCTGCGCCGCAATGGGGCACAGTATTTTGTCGAGGTGGTCGATGGACCGCTGGTCAATCGCCACCGGCCGTCGGTGGACGTGCTGTTCCGCTCGACCGCGCGCGCGGCCGGCGCCAATGCGCTGGGCGTGATCATGACGGGGATGGGGGACGACGGCGCAGCAGGCCTGCTGGAAATGCTCAAGGCGGGCGCGCGCACCGTGGCGCAGGACGAGGCGTCGTGCGTGGTGTACGGCATGCCGAAGGAGGCGGTCAAGCGCGGGGCGGTGGAAAAGTCGGTGCCGTTGACGGCAATCTACCGCGAGATCTTGCAGCAGCTAGGCTGAGGAGGCCGGGGCGCATCCCCGGCCGGCATAACACTTACGGCTTGACGAATTTGAGCGTCATGCGATCGCTCTCGCCGATGGCCTGGTACCTGGCGCGGTCTTCATCCTTGTTGGTGAAGGTGGGCGGCAGTGCCCACACGCCGTTCTTGTGGTCTGCCGTGTCCTTGGGATTGGCATTGATCTCCGACTTGGCGGCCAGCTTGAAGCCTGCCGCTTCGGCCAGGCCGATCACGTACTTCTCGTGCATGTAGCCGCTGCTGGCAGTGGCGTCCTGGGTTTTGGAGGCCGGCAGGCGGTGCTCCACCACGCCGAATACGCCGCCCGGTTTCAGGCTGTCGTACACGCTGGTAAACAGCGCCTTGAGGTTGTCCGGGCCGGTCGGAATCCAGTTGTGGATGTTGCGGAACGTGAGCACCATGTCGACGCTGTTATTTGGTGCGAATTCGTATTTGCGCGGCGGCGAGAACACGCCCAGCGCCACCTTGTTGTACACGGCCGGATTGGCGTTCAGGCGCTCCATGAAGCGCTCGGCGCCCTTGCGTTCGCGCTCGTTGGGCGACGCCAGGTCGTTGCCGGCGGCGATCAGCTTGCCGTTGTCGCGCAGGTACGGCGCCAGTATCTCGGTGTACCAGCCAGCGCCCGGCGACAGTTCCACCACCGTCATGTTCGGGCGAATGCCGAAGAAGGCCAGGGTCTCGTAAGGATGGCGGGCGGCGTCGCGCTGCACGTTGGCGGGCGTGCGCGAGCTGGCGCCGATGGCGTCCTTGAGCTTCGCATCCACCGCCTGCGCCGAGGCGCCAGCGGCGGCGAACAGCGTGGTGCAGGCCAGAGCGGCCACGAGGTATTTCTTCATACTCGGTCTCCTGAGGGTTCAATGGCGGCGCCGTGCGGCCGCCCTGCGCGATCATGGGCGAGGACCGCACGCAGGTCAAGCGAATCGGCTCCAGCGTGAAAATCGCGCAAGTGTGGCGCCGCTTGTAACGCAGTGTATCGCTGTGGCAGATGGCATACATATTGCTATCCCTTTCGTTGATCAGGCGCTAATATTGCCTTTCTGTTGCCCAGGGCGGCTGGCCCGAATCAGGGAAACCTCGAACCATCCCACAAGGGTTTTGCGAGGTGCTCCTGTCTCACATTTGGAGAGATGATGGAACGACGTGCATTCCTCAACATTGGTAGTCTGGCGCTGGGCACGATGTTGCTGCCCGCTTTTGGCCGCGCCATCGCGGCCGAAGAATTACTCAATCCGGTCGCCCTGCAGTTCAAGAAAATGCTGGCCGATACCGCGATGACGGCCGCCACCCAGGCCGGCGCCAGCTACTGCGACGTGCGCGTGGGCCGCTACCTGAACCAGTTCATCACCACCCGCGACCTCAACGTGGAAAACGTGGTCAACACCGAATCTGCCGGCGTGGGCGTGCGCGTGATCGCCGGCGGCGCCTACGGCTTTGCCGCCACCAACGACATGACGCCCGACGGCGTGGCCGGCGCCGCGCGCCAGGCCGTGGCGATTGCCCGCGCCAACGCCAAGCTGCAAACCGAACCTGTCGTGCTGGCCCCCGTGAAAAGCCTGGGCGAAGTGGCGTGGGCCACGCCCATCGTCAAGGACTGGCGCACGGTGCCGATCAAGGAAAAGGCCGAGCTGCTGATCACCGCCAACAAGGCCGGGATGGACGGCGGCGCGAGCTTCATGCAGTCGATGCTGTTTCAGGTGAACCAGCAAAAATACTTCGCATCCACCGACGGCTCGTATATCGACCAGGACGTGCACCGCCTGTGGATGCCGGTGTACGCCACCGCCGTGGACCAGAAGAGCAACAAGTTCCGTACCCGCCAGGGCCTGTCGGCGCCGGTGGGCATGGGCTACGAATACCTGGATGCGCGCCCCGAGCACAAGGTCAAGGCGGCCGGCGGCGTGACCACGCTGTACACCAAGTCCTATGACCTGATCGAAGATGCGCGCGCGGCCGGCAAACAGGCAAAACAGAAGCTCACCGCCAAGTCGGTGGAGCCGGGCAAATACGACCTGGTGCTCACGCCCGAGCACCTGTGGCTGACCATCCACGAATCGGTGGGGCACCCGACCGAACTCGATCGCGTGCTCGGTTACGAGGCCAACTACGCCGGCACCAGCTTTGCCACGCTCGATAAATGGGAAACCAAGAAATTCAAGTACGGTTCCGATATCGTCAACATCGTCGCCGACAAGACCACGCCAGGCTCGCTGGCCAACGTGGGCTACGACGACGAGGGCGTGCCGTGCAAGCGCTGGGACATCATCAAGGACGGCATCCTGGTCAATTACCAGGCCACGCGCGACCAGGCGGCCATCATCGGCGAGAAGGAATCGCACGGCTGCTCGTACGCCGACAACTGGAGCAGCGTGCAGTTCCAGCGCATGCCCAATGTGTCGCTGCAGGCCGGTAAAAAGCAGCTGACGCCGGACGAGATGGTCAAGGACGTCAAGAAGGGTATCTATATCGTGGGCGACGGTTCGTTCTCGATCGACCAGCAGCGCTACAACTTCCAGTTCGGCGGCCAGCTGTACTACGAAATCAGGAACGGCAAGATCGGCCAGATGCTCGAAGACGTGGCCTACCAGTCGAACACCCAGGAATTCTGGAACGCCTGCACGGCCATGTGCGACGAGCGCGATTGGCGCATGGGCGGCTCCTTCTTCGACGGCAAGGGCCAGCCTTCGCAGGTGTCGGTGGTGTCGCATGGCGCCAGCACGACCCGCTTTAACGGGATTAATGTGATTAATACTGCGCGCAAGATCGCTTAAGCCGGAGACCCTGACCAATGAAAAACCTGAACCAGGACGACGCCAAGCGCATTTGCGACAAGGTGCTGGCGCTGACCAGCGCCGACCAGTGCGAAGTGAACCTGACCGGCAGCCGCAATGGCAACATCCGCTATGCGCGCAACGCCGTTTCCACGGCGGGCCTGATCGAAAATACCGAACTGGCGATCGCGGTCGCCTTCGGCAAGAAGCAGGGCATCGCCACCATCAATGAGTTCGACGACAAGTCGATCGAGCGTGCGGTGCGCCGCGCCGAGGAACTGGCGCGCCTGGCCCCGGACAACCCGGAATTCATGCCCACGCCATCGAAACAGCAATACAAGGCCAGCGAAACGTTCTTCCAGAAGACCGCCGACATCGACCCGGAATTCCGCGCCCAGGTGGCTGCCTACAGCATCGAGAACAGCCGCAAGAACAAGCTGGTGGCAGCGGGCTTTTTTGCCGACAGCGCCAAGTTTACGGCGGTCGCCAACTCCAACGGCGTCTTCGGCTTCCAGCGCGATACGGGACTGGACTTCACCATTACGGTGCGCACCGAAGACGGGCGCGGTTCGGGCTGGGCCAAGCGCAGCGTGGGCGATGCATCCAAATTCGACGCGCGTGAAGCGTCCAACGTCGCCATCGAAAAAGCCTTGCGCTCGGTGGAAGCCAAGGCATTGGAACCGGGCCGCTACACGGTGGTGCTCGAACCCGCCGCCACGTCCGACATCCTGGCCTATATGTTCAACGACTTCGGTGCGCGCGAGGCCGATGAGGGCCGCAGCTTCCTGTCGAAAAAAGGCGGCGGCAACCGCAAGGGCGAAAAGCTGTTCGACCAGCAGGTCAACGTGTGGTCCGATCCGTGGGATGCCAACGTGGCCGTGCTGCCGTGGGATGGCGGCTCGATGCTGGCGCGCGAACGCCAGGACCTGATCAAGAATGGCCGCGTCCAGGATCTCAATTACTCGATGTACTGGGCCAAGAAGCAGGGCCAGCGCGCGGTCGGAGCGCCCGGCAACATCATCATGGCCGGCACCAACAAATCCACCGAGGAGCTGATTGCGAATACAAAAAAAGGGGTGCTGGTCACGCGCACCTGGTATATCCGCATGGTCGATCCGCAGTCGGTGCTGCTCACGGGTTTGACGCGCGACGGCACGTTCTACATCGAGAACGGAAAGATCAAGCACCCGATCAAGAACTTCCGCTTCAACGAAAGCCCGGTCTCGATGTTGAACAACATCGATGAACTGGGCCGGCCGGAAATCCTGTCGGGCGACGAATCGCCGTACCAGTTGCTGGTGCCGGCCATGCGCGTGCGCGATTTCAATTTCACGTCGCTGTCGGACGCGGTTTAAAACAGACTTTTGGAGTATCAGTGGAACGACGTTCATTCTTAAAGGTCAGCGCCGCCGCCGGCGGCAGCTTGCTGATCCCCGTTTTCGGTAACGCCATCGCCGCCGACGAGTTGCTGAGCCCAATGGCGGTGCAGTTCAAGAAGTCGCTGGCCGACGCCGCCCTCAACGCGGCCACCAAGGCCGGCGCCAGCTACTGCGATGTGCGCATCGGCCGCTACCTGAACCAGTTCATTACCACGCGCGACCTCAACGTGGAAGACATCGTCAACACCGAGTCGTCCGGCGTGGGCGTGCGCGTGATCGCCGGCGGCGCCTACGGCTTTTGCTCGACCAACGTGATGACGCTCGACTCGGTGGCGGACGCCGCGCGCCAGGCCGTGGCGATTGCCCGCGCCAATGCGAAGCTGCAGCTCGAACCGGTGGTGCTGGCACCCGTCAAGGGAGTGGGCGACGTGGCGTGGGCCACGCCGTTCAAGAAGGATTGGCGCGCGGTGCCGATCAAGGAAAAGGCGGAAATGCTGATCGCCGCCAACAAGGCGGGCCTGGACGCGGGCGCCAACTTCATGCAGGCCAACCTGTTTCAGGTCAACCAGCAAAAGTATTTTGCGTCCACCGACGGCTCGTACATCGACCAGGACATGCACCGTTTGTGGTCGCCGTTCACCGCCACCGCCGTGGACAAGGCCAGCAACCGCTTCCGCACCCGCGATGGATTGTCGTCGCCGGTGGCGATGGGTTACGAATTCTTCGATGCCCGTCCCGAGCACAAGCTCAAGGCGGCCGGCGGCGTGACCACGCTGTACAACGGCGCGTATGACCTGATCGAAGATGCCCGCGCGGCCGGTCGCCAGGCGCGCGAAAAGCTCACCGCCAAGTCGGTGGAGCCGGGCAAGTACGACCTGGTGCTCTCGCCCGAACACCTGTTCCTGACCATCCACGAGTCGGTGGGCCACGCGACGGAACTGGACCGCGTGCTTGGCTACGAAGCCAATTACGCCGGCACCAGCTTCGCCACGCTCGACAAGTGGCAAAGCAAGAAATTCAAGTATGGCTCCGATATCGTCAACTTCATCGCCGACCGCACCACGGCGGCATCGCTCGGTTGCGTCGGTTACGACGACGAAGGCGTGCCGGCCAAGCGCTGGGACATCATCAAGGACGGCATCCTGGTCAACTACCAGGCCACGCGCGACCAGGCCCACGTCATCGGCGAGAAGGAATCGCAAGGCTGCTCGTACGCGGACAGCTGGAGCAGCGTGCAGTTCCAGCGCATGCCCAATGTCTCCCTGGCGGCGGGCAAGAAGCAGCTGACGCCCGACGAAATGGTCAAGGACGTCAAGAAGGGGATTTACATCCTCGGCCGCGGCTCGTTCTCGATCGACCAGCAGCGCTACAACTTCCAGTTCGGCGGCCAGCTGTATTTCGAGATCAAGAACGGCAAGATCGGCAACCAGCTCGAAGACGTGGCCTACCAATCGAACACCCAGGAGTTCTGGAACGCCTGCACGGCGCTGTGCGATGCGCGCGACTGGCGCATGGGCGGCTCCTTCTTCGACGGCAAGGGCCAGCCGAGCCAGGTGAGCGCCGTGTCGCACGGTTCGCCCACCACGCGCTTCAACGGCATCAATGTGATCAACACCGCACGCAAGATAGGATAAACGATGAAGATGCTCACGCAAGACGAAGCAAAACAGATTTGCGACAAGGTGATGGCGCTGTCGAAAGCCGACGAATGCCGGGTGCAGATTTCGGGCAGCCAGCGCGGCAACGTGCGCTATGCGCGCAACAGCGTGTCCACCGCCGGCCTGGTGCAAAATACCCAGCTCACCGTGAGCGTGGCCTTCGGCAAGCGCCAAGGCACGGCGTCGGTGAACGAGTTCGATGACAAGTCGCTGGAAAAAGCCGTGCGCCGCGCCGAGGAAGTGGCGCGCCTGGCGCCGGAAAATCCGGAGTTCCTGCCAGCCGTGAAAGGACAGGTTTATAAAGCATCGTCGACTTACAGCGCGGCTACCGCCGCCATCGATCCAGAGTACCGCGCCGAGGTGGCGGCAGCGAGCATCGAGCTGGCGCGCAAAAAGGGGCTGGTTGCCGCCGGCTTTTTCAGTGACACCACCGGCTTCGAGACCGTGGCCAACTCCAACGGCGTGTTCGGCTACCAGACCCTGACCAACCTCGGCTTCACGGTCACTACGCGCACCGAGGACGGCCTGGGTTCGGGCTGGGTGACGCGCTCGGCCAACGATGCCGCCAGGTTCAACGCGCGCGAGGCGTCCGAGATCGCCATTGAAAAGGCACTGACCTCGGTCAATGCCAAGGCCATCGAACCGGGTCGCTACACGGTGATCCTGGAGCCGGCCGCCACGTCGGAAATCATCGGCCGCATGTTCGGCGCGTTCGATGCGCGCCAGGCCGACGAGGGCCGCAGCTTCCTGTCGAAAAAAGGCGGCGGCAACCGCCTTGGCGAAAAGCTGTTCGACGAGCAGGTGAACCTGTGGGCCGATCCGTGGAACCCGGACGTGCCGGTGCTGGGCTGGGACAATGCGTCGATGCTGGCGCGCGAGCGCACCGACGTGATCAAGCGCGGCAGGATCGCCTCGCTCGACTACACCCCTTACTGGGCCGAGAAGCAGGGCAAGCGCGCCATCGGCCGCCACGGCAACATGATCATGTCCGGTGGCGGCAAGTCCACCGAGGAGCTGATCGCGTCCACCAAGAAGGGCGTGCTGGTCACGCGCACCTGGTATATCCGCATGGTCGATCCGCAGTCGCTGCTGCTCACGGGCCTGACGCGCGACGGCACCTTCTACATCGAGAACGGCAAGATCAAGCACCCGATCAAGAACTTCCGCTTCAACGAAAGCCCGGTGTCGATGCTGAACAATATCGAGGAACTGGGCAAGCCGGTGGTGATCGGCGGCGACGAAGTGCGCTACCAGATGATGATCCCGCCGATGAAGGTGCGCGACTTTAACTTCACGTCGCTGTCGGACGCGGTGTAAGGCAGACGGATTTGGCCTGGGATTTCTACTTCACCCGCCTGACTTACGAGTCGGGCGACTGGGATGTCGATGTGCGCATGCCCAGCAACGTGCTCAATTCGCTGGTCGAGTACACGACCCTGCGCGTCGATCCGGTGGAGCGTATCGTGGCCCTGTCCGACCCGAAAATGCTCGAGGCGCCGTTCTGCTACTTCGCCGGCCACAAGCTGGTGCAATTCACGCCGGCCGAGCGCAAGAACCTCGAGCGCTACGTGAAGGGCGGCGGCTTCGTGTTCGTGGACGACTGCAACCACGATATCGACGGCCTGTTTGCCAAGTCGTTCGAGTCCGAGATCGCCAGCATTTTCGGCAAGCGCGCCCTGAACAAGATTCCGAACAACCACCCGGTCTATTCGAGCTTTTTCAAGTTCGAGGGGCCGCCGACGACCGGCGTGGAACTCAATGGCTGGGGCGACGACCTGGTACACGACTACCTGAAGGCGGTGGAAGTGGGTGGACGGGTGCGGATTTTATACAGCAACAAGGACTATGGCTGCGAGTGGGACTACGACTTTCGCAACAAGCGGTTTCTGGCGATCGACAACACCCGCTTTGCGGTCAATATCATTCAATACGCGTTGGGAGCTTAGATGAGCGGTACGATGGGCGCAATCGCCTGGAGCGAAAGTGAAGTTGGCGCGTTGTCCGCCAAGGTGGTGGCGCTCAAGGCCAGCATGTCGAAGGTGATCATCGGCCAGGAAAACGTGATCGACTCGCTCATCATCTGCCTGCTGGCCGGCGGCCACGCGCTGGTGGAGGGCGTGCCGGGACTGGGCAAGACGCTGCTGGTCAAGTCCCTCTCGCAGGCAACCGACATGGCGTTCCACCGGGTGCAGTTCACGCCCGACCTGATGCCGTCCGATATCGTCGGCACCGAGATCCTGGAAGAAGACCAGGCCACGCGCAAGCGCGAGTTCCGCTTCCAGCCCGGCCCAGTATTCACCCAGGTGCTGCTGGCCGACGAGATCAACCGCGCACCGCCCAAAACCCAGTCGGCGCTGCTCGAAGCGATGCAGGAACGCAGCGTCACCTTCGCCGGCCAAACCCATGTGCTGCCCAAGCCCTTCTTCGTGCTGGCGACGCAGAACCCGATCGAGCAGGCCGGCACCTATCCGTTGCCGGAGGCGCAGCTCGACCGCTTCCTGCTGCGCATCGATGTCGTCTATCCGACCGAGGAAGAAGAAATCCGCATGGTCGCCGCCACCACCAACGCCGGCCTGCGCGATGCCGAACCGGTGATGGACGTGGCCACGCTGTTGCGCCTGCAGCAACTGGTGCGCGATATCGAAATCGGCGAGCATCTGCTGGCGTACGCCACGCGGCTGGTGCGCGCCACCCGGCCTGCGCTCACCACCGTGCCGGCGGTGAAGCAGCACGTGGGCTGGGGCGCCGGTCCGCGCGCCGGCCAGGCGCTGGTGCTGGCATCGAAAGCGCGGGCGCTGATGCACAACCGGCTGGCGGTCACTCGCGAGGATATCGGCGCCATGTTGCTGCCGGTACTGGCGCACCGCGTGATCCGCAACTTCGAGGCCGAGGCCGACGGCGTGGCAATTGCCGACATCCTGCTGGCGCTGCGCGAGCATATCCGTCCCGATTAGCCGACGCTCCACGTCCATTTCGTCCAACACGCGCCCATTGCCGATGCCCGTTTCACCTCCATCCCCCGCCGCCATGCCCGCTGCGACCAATGCCGCCATGGCCGCTACGCGCGACCTGGCGCTGGTGATCCGCCACGTGCTGGCTGGTCTCGGCCACGGCATCCACGCGGGCCGCGAGCGCGGTGCGGGCGTCGAGTTTTCCGAGTACCGCGCCTATGCGCCCGGCGACGAATGGCGGCGCGTGGACTGGAAACTGCTGGCGCGCGCCGACCGTTATTTTGTGCGCGAGGCGGAGCGCGACAGTCACGTCGCCACCTGGCTGTGGCTCGATGCCACGGCCTCGATGGCGGAGCCGAGCCGCGAACTGAAAGGCGTCGATAAACTGTGGTTTGCCCGCACGGCACTGGCCTGCGTGGCCGCCATCGCCCAGCGCCAGGGCGATGCCTTCGGCCTCGCCATTTGTAGCGGCGGCAAGGTGGCATTCACGCCGGCCGATCGCGGACCGCGCCACTTGCAGCGGGTGCTGGCGCGGCTGGCTGCCGCGCGGGCGGACGGCCTGCCGCCGACCGCGCAGGTATTGAAATCGAGCCTGCATTTTGCGCGCGCGCCGAGCCTCGTATTTGCCGCCACCGATGGCCTGGACTGGCACGGCCAGGCTGGGCCGTCGCCGCTGTCGGAGGCGCTGCTGCGCCTGCGCAAGCTGCACCACGACGTGCGGCTGCTGACGGTGCGCACGCGGGCCGAAGTCGAAGCCAGTTTCCCTTCCGGCGCCGCTTATCGCGATCCCGAACAGGAGACGGGCCTGCACAGGTTTACCAAAGCCGACCGCGCGGCATACCTGGAGCGCAGCGCGGCCCACTTCGGCGCGATTGCCACCAGCTGCCGCCAGCACGATATCGTCCACCACGAGGCGTGTATCGAGCAGCCGCTGGCGGACGTCCTGCGCCGCTGGCTGCAAAAAGCGGGAGCGCGTTGATGACGAGTAGCTATCCCTGGTGGTGGCTGGCGCTGCCGCTGCTGCTGTTGCTGCCGATCTGGTGGCACCGGCAAAAGCGCCAGCGACTCGACGCCCAATTTCTGGCTACCGCGCGCTTCCTGCCTGCTGCCGCGCCGCAGCAGTTGCGCGTATGGCAGTGGCGCGACCGCTTGCTGTTGCTGGTGCGCTGCCTGTTGCTGGTGGCGCTGATCGCCTGGCTGGCCGTCACCATATTGCCATGGCGCGGCGACACGGTGCTGGTCGATGCCGGCGCCGATCAGGCGTGGGCTGCGCGCCAGATCGCCGATGCGGGGATGGATGGCGCGCGGCGCATCGATTTGCCGCCGGACGCGCTGGCCTGGCTGCGCCACAACGACCGTGACTGGCGCGCCGGTGCGCGGCTGTTGATCGTTGCGCGCGAGGGACAGATCGGCATGCCCGCGCGGGCGCTGCAGTTCGGTCACGCGGTGGAATTGCGGGTACAGGCTGCGCCAAACGTACCTCCGGCACCAGCCACGTCACCTGTGAGTCACCGGGTCGCGCTGTCGGCAGTGCCCGAGCGCGTACAGGCCTGGCGCGCGCTATTTGCTGCGTTCGACCAGGCTGGCGATGGCGCGCAGCGTTACGTAATTGCCGGCGCGCCCGTCGCCGCGACCGAATTGATCGTCTGGGATACGCCTGCACTGGCGCCGCCCGCAGACTGGCGCGCGCCGCACTGGTGGCTGGGCGCAGGTAATGACAAGGCCTGGCCGGAACTGAGCAAGGCCACCACCATCACCATCAACGGCATCACACTGCGCTACGCCGACAGTCCGCGCGGCCTCCTGTGGACCTCGGCCGCCTTCCCGCCGCAAGATGCCGAGACCGCGCGCGCCCTGTACGAAGCATGGCGCCTGCTCGCTGCTGCACCGGCGCCTGCCTATCCGGCGCCGTCGCACAAGTTTGACGTGGCGTCCGCTGTCGCCGATGCCAAGCCTGCCTACTGGATCGCCTGGCTGTTGCTGGCACTGTTTTTACTGGAACGGAGTCTGACCCATGCCCGCCGCTCCTGACCTGTTGCGCCAGCGGCTGTGGGCCGCCGTGCTGCGCCGCCGTGCGCCAGCCTGGTTGGCGGCGTTGACCCCGCTGGTGGCCGCTGCTGTGCTGCTGCCGGCCATGCGCACGTGGCTGCTGGCGGCGCTGGCCGCCTGGGCGCTCGGGCTGGCGCTGGACGCCTGGCGCTGGCGCCAGCGCATTGCCGCACAATGGGCCGCCTGGCTGGACGCCGCCGTGCCGGCGCTGGAAGACAGCAGCGCGCTGCTGGCCGGCGAGCCAGCCACGCCCATGGCGCGCTTGCAGCAGCAGCGGTTGCAGACGCGCCTTGCTACCAGCTTGAGCGCCGCCGACTATCGCGCCATTGCCTGTCGCCGCGCGCCGCTGGCCGCACCATCCTCGGTCGCTCCGGTGGTGCTGGCGGTGATCGTCGCCGGCGCCGCCTGGCTTTACGATGCCAGCGCCGTACGCGCCGTTGCGCAACCCGCCGCAACGCCTGTTGCCAACACGCCGGTGGTCGCCGGCGAAATCTACCTGCGCGTGACGCCGCCTGCTTACACTGGCGTGGCCCCCTTCGAGACCGGCACGCGCGATATCGAGGTGCCGCAATACGCGCAGGTGCAGTGGTGCGTGCGCCAGCCGGCCGACTCGCCCGCCGAAAAGGCAGCGGTGGAGCTGAGCGACGGCGCCATCCTGGCCGTTGGCGCAGCCTGCGCCACCCGCCGCGTAGAGGACTCGCTGTTCTGGCGCGCCCGCAATGCCGGCACTGGCGGCGGCGCGCGCTACAACATCCGCGTCACACAGGATCAAGCGCCGCAGGTGACCATCGCCGAGCCGGTTGAATTGATTCACCTGCTGGCCAGGGATGCGGCGGCCGCGCGCATCGCCGTGGTGGTGCGCGACGACTACGCCATCGTGCGCGCCAGCCTGCATATGACGCTGGCGCGCGGCAGCGGCGAGAACGTGCGCTTCACCGACCGCGAAGTGCCGCTGCCCAAGTCTGCTGACCCTAAACAGCGGACCTGGAACAAGCAGTGGACCTTGCCGGAACTGGGCATGGAGCCGGGCGACGAACTGTATTTCTTCGTGCGCGCCACCGACAACGATCCCGAAAATCCGCACACCGTGCAGTCGCCGACCTATACGCTGCGCCTGCCGGGACCGGAGGCCGAAAGCGTCGATTCGACCGCGCTGCCCACCATGGTCAAACCGGAGAGCCTGCGCAGCCAGCGCCAGGTCATCATCGACACCGAACAACTGGTGGCCGACCTCCAGGCCCGGCCCAGGCTGGCCGACCTGCGCGCGCGCAGCGAGGCGATCGCCGCCGACCAGGCCGCGCTGCGGCTGCGCTACGGCCAGTTCCTGGGCGAGGAATCGAGCCTGTTCGGCGACGAACACGGGCACGAGGAGCATGACAGCAAGCAGCCCGGCCACAAGGAAGGTGACAGCCACAAAGAGCATGACAGTCACGAGGAGCATGGCGGTGCGTCCAGCGACCAGCAGCACAGCAACCAGTCGATGGGCACCGAGGTGGGCGCCATGCAGCGCTTCGGCCACGTCCACGACCAGGAAGACAACGCCACCATCTTCGACCCGCAAACCAAGGCGATCCTGAAACGCGCGCTGGCGGCCATGTGGGATGCGGAAAAGGCGTTGCGCGCGGTGACACCGAAGGCAGCCCTGGGCCCCGAGTACAAGGCGTTGGGCGCCATCAAGGAACTGCAGGCGGCCGAGCGCGTGTACCTGCACCGCACCGCCTTTGTACCGCCCGCGCTCAAGGAAGAAAAACGCATGAGCGGCGACATGGTGGGCGCCATGAGTTACAAGCGCGCGCAGGGAGCCCCGGACGACACGGTGCCGGCCGAAGTGCGCGACCTGGTGCAGGCACTGGCGCTGGATGGCGCGCTGCCGGCGTTGTGGAGCAAGGCCGCGCGTGACGCCATCGGCGTCCGCATCGCCGACCCGGAACAGAAACTGGCGGCGCAACGCGCGGTGCAGGATGTGCAGGACGGCTGCGTACCGTGTCGCGGTCCGCTGCGCGCCTGGCTGCGCGGCACGCTGGCCGATGCGCCGGTGCTGGTGCAGGCGCGCGTGGCGACGCAGTCGCCGTTCCTGAGCGCCTGGCGCAACGAGACCAGGCAGCAGGATCAGCCAGAACAGCAACCGCCGCAGTCCAATCATCAGCCGAAACCGGAGCCGCAACGATGATCACGGTTACTCATCTGGCGCCGGCCTGCGTGGCGCTGGCCATCGGCGTACTCAGCGCCGCGCTGTATGGCCGGCGGCGCCAGTGGTTCAACGCGTTGCTGGCCGTGCTGGCGGGAGCGGCGCTGGCTGTGGCGCTGGCTGATGCCCGCCTGCCCGTGCCTGCGCCCGCGCTGACGATCACCACCGATGCCAGTGGCGCCATCACCGACGCCCAAGTGCAGGCGATTGCAGATGCCGGCTCGATCGACCTGGCCGGCGACGGCCTGCGCGCCGCGCAATGGCAGGATCTGCCGGCCCGCCCGCTGCGCTGGACGCCAACCAAGGAAGAAGCGCTGTCGCTCGACTTCCCGCGTACCATGGCGCTGGGCCGCGTATTCACGCTGACTGTACACCGCCCGCAGGCGCAAGGCGCGTGGCGGCTGCAGCTGCTGGCCGAGAACGGCCAGGTACTGGCCGATTCGGCGTCCAGTGCCGCTAATGCGCCAAATGCAGCTAGCGCCCCCAGCCGCAGCGCTGGCAAATCGTCCCAAAGGTCCGTGCAATGGTTGCCGCCGGTGGCCGAGGCGATGGTGCTGCACGCGCGCGTGCTCGATGCCGCCGGCAAGGTCGTCGCCAGCGGACCGGTACCGGTCCAGGTAACGGCCGC
Source organism: Duganella sp. Leaf61 (assembly GCF_001421905.1). Lineage (NCBI taxonomy): Bacteria > Pseudomonadati > Pseudomonadota > Betaproteobacteria > Burkholderiales > Oxalobacteraceae > Duganella > Duganella sp. Leaf61. Next base: position 27,890 of record NZ_LMLM01000007.1, on the reverse strand, counting down.
CGTGCCGCTGCAGATCGTCGGCCGCTTCAACGCGCCCTCGTTCGATGCCAGCGCGCTCAATCGCCTGCTGACCGACGGCGGCGCGGTGCTCGACTGGCAGGTCGTGCTGGGCAAGGCCATCGCCCGCACCGAGACGGCACGCACGGCCATTATGGCTCCCAATGCGATGGTGGTCGATGCCGCCCATGTCGAACAGCTGGCGCCAGCCGCGCGCGCGGCCTTGCTGGCGCAAGTGCGGCAGGGCGTGCCGCTGGTGGTCCTGGGCGGCAACGCGGCCGATGCCGGTCTGTGGCAGCGCGACCTGGGCTTGCGGGTGCGGCCGCAGTCGCCGACCACGGAACAGGAAGACCAGCGCCGGTTTGCGCTTGCCGGTGCGGAGTTGACGCTGGCGCCGGCTGCACTGAATCCCGATGATGCGCCCGGCGGCGAGTGGACGACGCTGGCGCGCGACAGCCATGCGCGGCCATGGGCGTGGCAGCGCGCGCTGGGCCAGGGGCGCGTGGTGTGGATAGGCGTGGCCGACTGGCACCGCTACGCGATCAGCGCGCCACGGGCGCTGGCGCTGTGGTGGCAGGGGGCGATGGATGCGATGGCGCTGGCCGGCGAGTCCGGGGCCGGGTGGGTATTGACGGACCCGATGCCGCTGCCCGGGCTGCGCACCGAGATTTGCGCGCGAGGCGCCAAGCCAGGCGCGGCGCTGCATATCGACGGCCTGGCCGATACCCGTCTGCTACCGCGTGCCGACAAGGCCGATGCCGTGTGCGCCGCCGTGTGGGCGCCACAGGCGGGCTGGGTGGCGCTGCGCAGCGAGGGCCTGGAGGCGGGACGCCAGTACGTGTATGCACCTGGCGACTGGCCGGCGTGGCAGCGCACGCTGCGGCGCGAGGCGACTGCCGCCTATGCTGCGCGCGCTGTCGGCACGCGGGCTGCCACCAGCGAGGCAAACGTCAACGGCACCAGTGATGCCACCAACGCCACTAACGGCACCACTAACGGCACCACTAACGGCGCCGTCAATGACCGCCCGCTGCCCGCGATGCCTTTTGCCGTCTTGTTCGCGCTGTGCCTGCTGGCGCTGTGGTGGCGCGAGCAGCACGGCAACCCCGCACGACCAGCGCCGGGGCGCAATGCCGAAACCGACTCCGGCCTCCCGGTGGCCGGGTAACGATTCAAACGCTCTGCCATCCCGATACATGCGCCGGCGCCTCGATGGCGCAGGCCGGATCGGCCACCGGCGCCAGCCGGGTTTGCGCCAACGGCAGCACGCCCGCCCACGCCGGCCAGGACAGGTCTTCTTCGTCGTCTTTCGGGCCGCCGCTGCGCACCTTGCAGGCCGCTTCGTCGAGCGCGATGCGCATCACGGTTGTTGCCGCGTATTCCTTGTCCGAGCCTGGCCGCACTTCGGCCTGGCGGCCAGGCAGCAACTGCTCCATGAAGTCCTCCATCGCCCGGCGCCGCGCTGCCTCGTCGGCCACCACTTTGAAGCGTCCGTAGATCATCGCCGACCGGTAGTTCATCGAATGGCTGAACGCCGAACGCGCCATCACCAGGCCGTCCAGGTGGGTGATGGTCACGCAGGCATCGCTCTCCTGCAGGCGCTTGAGCATGCGGCTGCCGTTGGAACCATGGATGTACAGGTACTCGCCGTCGCGCCAGCAGGCGGTCGGGATGCAGTGCGCGCCCAGGCTGTCGGTAAAGGCGATGTGGCACAGGTAGGCGGCGTCGATGATCGCGTGCAGGGTGGCGGCGTCGTAGTGCGCGTTGGCGGCGACGCGGCGTACGCGGGTGCGCGCGCCGGGGGCGTTGGCGTGGTCGTTCATGTTCTCCATCTCAGAAAAGTGAGACACCAATATAATGCGATGCTGGCCCTGAAATAAGGTCCACAACTATCATTTTTCATGGAGCCACGATGGACCTTGCCCGGCTGCTCGCCACCTATACGCACCAGCATAGCTACCGTGCCTGGCCGCGCCAGCGCCTGCTGCACGAATGCCTGCGCGCGGCGATCCGCGACGGCACGCTGGCCGCCGGCACCCGCCTGGCCGCATCGCGCGTTCTCGCGGAGGAATTACACGTGGCCCGCAACACCGTGCTGTACGCGTACGAGCAACTGGCCAGCGAAGGCTTTGTCATCACCGACCGGCGTGGCACCGTGGTGGCGCCCCTGGCGCCGCTGGCCACGGCTGCTCCAAGCACGACCACCACCACCGGCATCTCCCAACGCGCTCGCAATCTGCGCCCGCTCTACGGCACCGCGCAGCGCATGGGCGCGTTCGTTCCCGGCGTGCCCGCGCTCGACCAGTTTCCGATGGCCTTGTGGCGGCGCCTGGTCGATCGCGCCTGGCGTGCACTCACGCCCGCGCAACTGAACTACGGCGATCCCTGCGGCGAGGCCGAACTGCGGACGGCGATTGCCGATCACCTGCGCGCCGCGCGCGGCGTGGTGTGCGATGCCGGCCAGGTGTTCATCACCGATGGCGCCCAGAGTGGACTGGACCTGTGCCTGCGCGCGCTGGCCGATGCCGGCGACACCATCTGGCTCGAGAACCCCGGCTACGGCGGTGCGCTGGCGGCCGCGCGCGGGGCCGGGCTGGCGGTCACCGGCATCGATGTCGATGACGACGGCATCGCGCCCACGGCCGACGACTGGCTGCTGCGTCCTCCGCGCCTGGTCTATACCACGCCGTCACACCAGTACCCGGTGGGCAGCGTGCTCAGTTTGCGGCGGCGGCTGGCGCTGATCGACGCGGCGCATGTGGCCGGCGCCCTGATCATCGAGGACGACTACGACAGCGAATTCCGCCACGACGGCGCGCCGCTGTCGGCCATGCAGGGCCTGGTGCCTGGCGCGCCGGTGGTGTACCTGGGCACCTTCAGCAAGACCATGTTCCCGGGCCTGCGCATCGGTTTCGTGGTGGTGCCACGGGACTTGGCGCCGGAGTTTGCCGCCATGCGCGCGCAGTCTTATGCGAGCGGGCGCGCGGCCGAGCAGCTGGCGCTGGCCGAATTCCTGCGCAGCGGCCAGTTTGCGCTGCACGTGCGGCGCATGCGGCGGCTGTACCGGCAGCGGCGCGATGCGCTGGCGGTGGCGCTGGAAAAACACTTGGGATCGGTGGCGACGGTGCACGGCGCGTCGGCCGGCATGCACTTGTCGCTGCGACTGCGCGACCAGGAGCTGGACGACGTGGCGATCAGCGCGCAGGCCCTGGCGCAAGGCGTGGTGGTAAACGCCCTGAGCCGCCATGACACGCACGGCGGCCCGGGCTGGAAGGGGCTGATGCTCGGCTACGCGCAGGTGCCGGCGGCAGAGATGGACGACCTGGTCAGGCGACTGGCGGTGGTGGTACACCTGGCGGCATACAACCGCCGCTACCGTGCGGCAAAGTGACCTCGGAAAACCGTAGCGAGCGGTTCGGTGTCGTCCCGGTTAGCGCAAGCGTACGAAGGTACGCTGAGCAACGCAGGGGCGACACCGGGCCGCGCAGTAGGTTTGCCGGGGTCACTTAAAACGCCGTATCGGCGCGCACGTACATCGAACGGCCATTGACGCCGAACGGGCAGGTTTCCCAGCAGCGCGTAAAGCCCAGTTTCGGGAAGTCGCCGCCGTTGGTCCATTCGGACGGCAACTGGTCGAACAGGTTGTTGACGCCCAGGCTCAGGAAGGTGCGCTTGCTGAAGGCGTAGCGCACCGACGTATCGACCAGCCATTTCGCATCCCACGTATGCAGGGGGCTGAAGCTTTGCGCCTGCACTTCGCCGTAGTAGTTGGCGCGGGCGTTGAGGTTCCACGCACCGTTGGTGTAATCGGCCGCCACCACGTGGTGCTTGCGCGGCTGGCCGCGTTCCAGCAGGGTCACCTGCGCCTGGTCGAACAGGGTCTCGCCGCTCAATACCGACGATGTCGAATGGCGCTTGGCCACTTCGGTCTTGTTGAAACCCAGTTGGCCCGACAGCACCAGCGCCGACGAGGCGAACTTGCTGGTGTGTTCGGCCACGATGTCGAGGCCACGGGTGCGGGTATCGACCGCGTTGGTGAAGAACTGCGCCTGGCCCACGCCCAGCGGGCGCAGCACGTTGGCGATAGGGCCGCCGTTCGCTTCCGGTGCGATCTCGCTCGAGAACACGATGCGGTCACGGATCTTGATCTGGTACGCGTCCACCGTCAGCGACATGTTCGCTGCCGGCCGCAGTACCAGGCCCACGCTTGCGTTGCGCGAAGTCTCTTCCTTGAGCGGGGCGATGCCGAAGGCTTGCGTGACGGCGCTGCCCTGGCGCGCGGTCAGCGTTTCGGTCAGCACGCCGTTATTCAGGTTGGTCGAGACGGAGCTGTAGAACTCCTGCTGCACGCTCGGTGCGCGGAAGCCGGAGGAGATGCTGCCGCGTACGCCCACGGTCTTGGTCGGATCCCAGCGGGCGCTGAGTTTACCGGTGACGGTGTTGCCGAAGTCCGAGTATTTCTCATAGCGCACGGCGCCGGCCAGGGTCACGTTGTCCACCGGCTTGTGCTCGACGTCGAGGAACAGCGCGATGTTGTGGCGGCCGTCATCGACAGCGGTGGCCGGGGTGTAGCCGGGGAAGCCCTGGATGCCCGAGGCGGCGGTGTTGCCGTTCTGGCCCACGATGCGGATGGCCGGGTTGTTGGTGCGGCCGTACTGGTACGAGACCGGGTCGCCCGCGACGATCTGGTAGTTGTCGCGGCGGTATTCGAAGCCGGTGGCCACGAACAGGCTGGCGTCGCCCAGTTTGACCGGACCCTTGATGTCGGCGTTGAAGGTGGTCTGGTTGAATTTCAAGGTGCCGGTATCGGCCTCGCGCGGCGATTCGGCGTAGATGCCGCCGCCCGGTTTCGGTTCGTACCAGTAGCTGGTGTTGATGCTGTCCGATTCGTGGAACGCCAGTTCGCTGGCGCCGTGGTTGATGCTGATGTCGGCCTTCCAGTCATTGGCCAGGTCGCGCCGGTAGCCGAAGGCGAACGAGGCGTCCTTGATGTCGGTGTGGATGGCGGGCAGGAAGCCGTTCGGCGACACCGCCGGTACGGTGCGGTCGTCGCCGGCCGAGCGGAAGAAGCCGAACGAGTCGCCCTTGCGCTTGGAGACGCCGCCGAAGGCGTAGAACTCGCTGTCCTTGTCGATCGGCAGCGCGGCATTCCACCAGAAGTACAGGTCGCGGGTGTTGCTGTCGCCGATATGTTGCGTGACGCGCGGCGGGTTCACGCGCAGCGAATCGACGCCGGCGCGGTTGGTTTCGCCGCGCTTGCGCGCTTCGACGGTCAGGTTCAGGTAGCCGCCGTCCTGGCCCAGCGCCACGCCGGTGTTGGCGCTGGCCGAATACAGGTCGCCGTCGCCTTCCGAGGTGGTGCCGTAGGTGCCGCTCACCGACGTCTCCTTGACCTGCGACTTGAGCACGATGTTGATCACGCCGGCAATCGCGTCCGAGCCGTACTGGGCGGCAGCGCCGTCGCGCAGCACCTCGATATGGTGGATGGCTGCCAGCGGAATGGCGTTGATGTCGGTGCCGGCCGAGCCGCGTCCCACGCTTTGCTGGACGTTGACCAGCGCCTGCTGGTGGCGGCGCTTGCCGTTGACCAGGACCAGTACCTGGTCCGGTCCCAGCGAACGCAGGGTGGCGGGGCGGATGCTGTCGGTGCCGTCGCTGATAAACGTGCTGGAGAAGTTGAACGACGGGTCCAGCGTCTGCAGCAGCTTGCCCAGCTCCAGCGGGCCGGCGGTCTGCATGTCTTTCAGGCTGATCAGCCCGACGGGGGACGAGGTATCGAGCGCAGTCTTGGCGACCGAGCGCGAGCCCAGTACGACCACTGTTTGTTCTTTGGCGGCCTGTTCCTCGGCGGCCGATTGCGCGCCGGACTGGCCGGCGGCCAGCAGGGCGACGGCGCCGGCAATGATGCCGGCGAGCTGGCTGCGCTTGAAGTGGGGTGCTCTTGTCATGGTCTCTTTCCAGGATTTTTTTGTGGGGAACGCCCGGTGGTACCGGTCGGTCAAAAAATACTAGTCGGAGGCAAGCCCCGCAGCAATGAGGGTTTTCAACCCTCAGGTGGGCAATGTTGCAGAATGAATACTTGGCATGCTGTCATGACGATATTGCGTGCTTTGTAACGCAATGTATCGTATGCTGGGCTGGCACCAGTCACGCACGCGGTGACTGCCGCCGCAAAGTGTGGCGCGCCTGCATCGTCGGCGAGCTACCGCTGGTCCAGCATCCAGCCCTTCAAACCGTTGACCCAGGCCTTGGCCGGCAAATTAAGTGTTTTCTTGATTTGCCCGGCGCGCTCGTACAGTACCGAAAAATCGATCACCGGCGCTTCCTTGAAAGCGATCACCACGATGTTGGCGTCGTGCACTTCAGGCAGCCACACCACGGCGTCGAACACCAGTTCCATCGCCTGCAAATTCTTGTCGTAGTTGGAAAAGTCGCCGAACACATTGGTGGTCATGATGCCGCCGTCGGCCAGGGTGTCGTAGCAGGCCTGGTAAAACTCCGGCGAGTCGAGCACCGGGCCGCGCGCCTCCTCGTCATACAGGTCCACCTGCAACACGTCCACGGTGCCGTGGTTGGCGGGGTCGAGCACAAAGTCCATGGCGTTCATTTCGCGCACGTCGAGGCGCTCGTCGTTGGACGGCAGACCGAATTGCGCCTGGCACATGGCGATCACATTGGGATTGAGCTCGGCCACGGTCACGCGCGCTTTCGGAAAGCGGCGGTAGCTGAACTTGGTCAAGGCGGCGCTGCCCAGGCCCAGTTGCACGATGTGACGCGGACTGTCGTTAAACAGCAGCCACATCATCATCATTTGCACGTACTCGAGCTCGATGTTGTCGGGCTTGGCGATGCGCATGGCGCCCTGCACCCAGGAGGTGCCCAAGTGCAGGCTGCGCACGCCCTGGTATTCGGTGATGGTGGCGGGCGGGTGGCCCGGCTGGTCGAAGCGGGTAGGAATGGAAGACATGGCCGGCATTGTACCGGCTGCCGGCAAAAAAAAAGACGCCGCAGCGTCTTTTCGGGTTTGCTGCGCGGAGGTTCAGTTCTTCTTGCGGCGACGGGCCATGAAGCCCAGCAGGCCCAGGCCGCCCAACATCATGGCGTAGGTTTCCGGTTCCGGCACGGCCAGCACATTGATGTTGCCGCCATAGGAGCCGCCGCCCGACGAGACGATGCCGCTGACGGTGAGCGTCAATGGGCCGGCACCCAGGTACACCGGTTCCAGCGTGAACACGCCAGGCTGGGTCGCCGAGGCGGTGAACGCGTTGTTGTTGAGCGAAGCCGTGATCGAACCGAGGTCGCCAAAGCCGAACAGCGAGAAGTTGATCACGCCGCCGCTGGCCCACACTGGCGTAGTAGGCGATGGGGTGAAGGTGAACACGTCGGTGAAGAAGCCCGACGCGGCATTGACCGGCGTGTGGCTGAAGCCAGCGGTCCAGTAGCTGGGATTGGTGCTGTTTTGCTCCAGCTGGATGTCGGGGGTGGCTGGACCGCCGTTATACGAACCCGCATGGGCGCTGGTGGCGATAGACCCGGCGAGCATTGCTGCCAGTGCGATGAATTTTAATTTCATTGTATGACTCCGCTTAATAAAGACCCGAGGAAGATTCAAGAAAACGCAAACTACAACGTCAACTTACGATGGGCTCAATTGCTTGTCAATTTTATATTTACTTATGTAATTTCAAACTTTAATAGCTTTTTTGTATCATCCCGGGCGCAGTGCACAAAAATTACTTTATATTAATTTCCGTTGTGCAAAATTTAAAATTTTATTGTCGAGTTTGCCAATGGCGCGTTGCGTGTAACAGACACTAAAGCATCAGGGTAACTGTCAGTCCGCCGCCTTCGCGATTACTCAGCGTAATGCGACCGCCGTGGGCTTCGATGATTTCGCGCGCCAGCGCCAGGCCCAGGCCCGTGCCGCTGCGCTTGGTCGAGTAGAACGGCACCAGCGCGTTGGTCAGCACCGTATCGCTCATGCCCGGACCGCGATCGTGGACATCGATGCGCAGCAGATTGTAGTGCCGGCGTATTTCGAGCGCCACCTGATCGGGCGCGGAGCCCGATTCGTGGGCGTTCTTGATCAGGTTGAGCAGTGCTTGTTCGAGCTGGGCCGGATCGAAGGCGCACGGCTCGGACGGCGGCGAACCGACCACGCGGAACAGGATTTGCTCGCCCAGCGCGGCCAGAAACGGCTCCCAATGCTGCATCGCAAGGCGCGGCGTGGGCAGCTTGGCAAAACGGGCATAGCCGAGGATGAAAGTCTCCAGGTGGCGCGTGCGTTCTTCGATGGTAGCGAGGATATGGGGCAGGCGTTCGGTCTGGCCGCGCCGCACCAGCTCGGCGCCGGAATGGGCCAGCGACGTCAGCGGCGCCAGCGAATTGTTCAATTCGTGGCTGATCACGCGTATCACTTTTTTCCAGGTCTGCACTTCCTGGCGCCGCAGTTCCATGGTCAGCTGGCGCAGCAGCAGCAGTTCGTGGCGGCGACCGTTGAGCTGGAAGCTGCGCCGCGCCAGGTGGTACACATCTTCTTCGTCGCCATCGGCCCCGCTGCCGGTTGCGGTGGTGGTAAACAGGCCGTCGCCGCCGCGCGCCAGCGCTTCCGACAGCGCCGGCGACACCTGCGCCAGGATGGCGTCGAGGCGCTGGCCTTCGAGCTTGCGGCCCTCGGCCAGCAACTGGCGCGCGGCGATGTTGGCATAGACCACGGCGCCGCCGTGGCCCGTGCTATCGGTGGTGCCGTTGCCAGCACCGCTGTTTATCAGCAGCATCGCCACCGGGGTGTTTTGCACCATGGTGTCGAGCAGTAATTCACGTTGCACCAGCGCCAGGCGTTGCTGGCGCAGCACGTCGCCCAGCGCGTTGTGGGCGTCCACCAGGTCGCTCAGTTCGTCGTTTTGCGGCCAGCGCAGGGAAAACGAAAAATCGCCGTCCTGGTAGCTGGTGACGGTACCGGTGAGGGCACGGAACAACGACAGCATGTGTTCGAGCTGGGCGCGGATGGTGATGATGGCCAGCGGCAGCACGCAGAGCAGGCACAGCGCCAGCACCAGCAGCGGCTGGTCGGGCAGCAGGTGGCTCAGGCCCTGGGCGATCACGATGCCGACCGTGACCAGGGTGGCGACCAGCGCGGTCCAGCGGGTGAGCAGCGAAAGTCGCATGCCTTGCGGGCGCGGGTGCAGGCCTGGCGTAGGGGACGACATCAGGGCCGCACGATGCCGAGGCGTTCCATGCGCCGGTACAGCGCCTGGCGCGACAGGCCCAGCTCGGCCGCCGCCTGCGCCACCACGCCGCCGGCGCGCGCCAGGGCCAGGCCGATGGCGTCGCGGTCCGGTTCGCGGCCGGCGTCGTCCGGTGCAGCACCTGCCGGCGGCGCGGCTGGCGCGGCCGGCAGGCCCAGGTCGCCGGCCAGGATCAGGTCGCCCCGCGCCAGCAGGCTGGCGCGCAGCATGACGTTTTTCAGCTCGCGCACATTGCCGGGCCAGCCATGGGCCAGCAGCGCAGCCTGCGCATCGGCATGCAGCTGCCTGCCAGCGCCGAGGAAGTGAACCGCCAGCGGCACGATGTCGGCCGGGCGCGCGGCCAGCGGCGGCACCTTCAATTCGATCACATTGAGGCGGTAGAACAGGTCTTCGCGAAACGTGCCGGCGCGGATCATGGCTGGCAGGTCGGCATTGGTGGCGCTGATCACGCGCACTTTCACTTGCCGTTCGCGGTTGGCGCCCAGGCGCTCGAAGCGGCCCGTTTCCAGCACGCGCAGCAGCTTCATTTGCCCGGCCAGCGGCAGGTTGCCGATCTCGTCGAGGAACAGGGAGCCGCCATCGGCGGCCTCGAACTTGCCTTCGCGCGCGCGGGTGGCGCCGGTGTAGGCGCCTGCTTCGGCGCCGAACAGTTCGGCCTCGATCAGCTCGGCGGGCAGGGCGCCGCAGTTGAGCACCACGAACGGACCGTCGCGCACGGCGGAATTGGCCTGGATGATGGCGGCAATGCCTTCCTTGCCGGCGCCGTTGGGACCGCTGATCAGCACCGGCACGTCGGCGCGCGCCACCTGGCAGGCCAGGTGGATCACGCGTTCGGTGGCCGGGTCTTGCCACACCATGCCGCGCAGGTCGTGGCCCGCTTCGAGCTCGCGGCGCTGGCGCTGCTCGGCCTGCGCGCGGCGGGCCAGGTCGCGCCGCGCCTGGCCCAGGGCGATCAGGTTGTTGACGGTGGCGATCAGGCGGGTATCGTCCCACGGCTTGGCCAGGTAGTCGGCGGCACCGGCCTTGACCAGGTCCACCGCTGCGTCCAGGTGGGTCCAGGCCGTGAGCAGGATCACCGGCAGTTCCGGGTGGCGCGCGCGGATGGCGCGAAACAGCGCCACGCCTTCCGCGCCGGACGTGGTGTCGGCAGTAAAGTTCATGTCTTGCAGCACCAGGTCCACCTGGTGCCGCGCCAGCAGGTCCAGGCCCTCTTGCGGCGAGGCGGCGCGCAGCGTGGCGATGTCGTGCAGCGAGAACAGCACGTCCAGCGCCAGGACGACGCCGGCGTTGTCATCGATAATCAGTACGGTAGGCATGCTGTAAGCATAACATTGCCTTCCCACTCCGTGGCCGGTCATGCGCTGCGGGTGGCGGTAGCCGGCGAGATGCTGGCCGCGCGCCAGGCCGGGCCGTACACGGCGGCTATGCCCAGCAGCCACAGCATGACGGCGCCGCCCGCCAGGTACACTGGTGGCAGGCGTGGCAATTCGAGCTGGCTTACCAGCAGCTGGTTCAGGCCCAGCCCCAGCAGCACGCCGGCCACCACGCCGGCGCTGGTGATCATGAAGTTCTCGGCCAGGAAGTAGCGCAGGATGTCCACGCGCCGGGCACCGAGCGCGCGGCGCACGCCGATTTGCTTGCGCCGTTGCGTAACCCACAGGCTGGCCATGCCGACGATGCCGCTGGCGGTGATCAGGAGCAGCAGCACGCTGACGGTGACCAGCATCCAGGCCATGGCGTAATCGGCGCGGTAGCGGTCCTGGCGGTGCCCTTGCAGCGTGTTGGAGCGCACGATCAGCGGCGTGGGCGACGCGGCGCGGATGGCCGCCTCGGCTTCCTTCATGACGCGATCGCGCTGGCCGGCTTCGGCGCGCAGCGTGTAATCAGCACCGAAGCCGCCCGTCAGGCGCGCCGGTGCGATCAGCGAGAACTCGCCGCGTTCACTGGTCTGCGCGGCTGGCGTTTGCAGCCGTTCCACCACGCCGATGATGCGCATGGCGTTGCGGTCGGCGCCGCTGCCCTGGTAAATGCTTTTTCCGATCACGCTGGCCGCGCCGGGAAACAGCTGGCGCGCCAGCGCTTGCGAGATGATCACCACCGCAGGCGTGTCGAAGCTGACCGTGGTGTCGATGTCGATGTAATCGGTTGCCGTGAAATCGCGGCCTTCCACCAGCTTCAGACCCCAGGTTTGCACCAGCGAATCGGCGGCCACGTAATGGGTGGTCTGCGCGACGGGCGCGGTCTGGCCTGGCGCGGTGAACAAGGAAAAGTAATTGCCGGAACGCGACAGCGGCGATTGCGTGACGGCTGCCACCGATACTACGCCCGCCACCGCGCGCAGCGTGGCCGTTTCGCGTTGTTGCAAGGCGATTTGTTCCTGGTGGCTGCCCTTGACCAGCTGCCGCACCTGCAGGCCGAACACCTGTTCTTCATGGGCTACGCCGGTGGGACGCGCCGCCACCGCCTGGCGCACTTCGATGATATAGAGCGCGTTGGCCAGGATGGCCAGGCTCAGCGCCACCTGGATCGCCACCAGCAACGGGCCGGTCTTGTTGCGCAACAGCGCGGAGAGTATCGGGTGCAATGCCATGACAGTCCTTTATTGTGATTTGAGTTGCAGGGCCGGCGTGACCTGGCAGGCGCGCCAGGTTGGCAGCAGGCCGGCCAGAATGGCGGCGGCTATGGCCAGGCAGAAGGTGCTCAGCAACATGATCCAGTCCATCTGGGCGACGACCGTCAGGGCCTTTGATTGCATGGCGATCAGCGCCAGCGCGCCGAAGGCCAGCAGCAGGCCCAGCAGGCCGCCCGCGAGGCCGATCACGGTGGACTCGATCAGGAACTGGCGGAAGATGTCGCGCCGCGAGGCGCCCAGCGCGCGGCGGATACCCACCTCGGCGGCCCGCACCGAAAACTTGGCCAGCAGCAGCCCCACCGTGTTGACCAGGCACAGCAGCAGGAAACCGAACGCCAGCCAGGCCGACAATTTATTGTCGTTGCCCACCACTTTCTGGTGCTCCAGCCATTCCTTGACGTTGTACAGCTTGTTGGGCGCATTGCGCTGCATGCGGCCCAGCTTGCGCTGCTCGGCAGCGTAGCTGTTGACGAAATCCTGTAGTGCAGCGCGGTCGGCGCCGGTTGCGGTTTCGAACCAGAAGTGCAGCCAGGTACATTCCGAATCGAGTACTGCCTGGAAGCCGGCGCCGGGATCGGTGGTGCAGCTCATGTTGCCGTTGCGCCCGATCTGGCGTTGCACGGCCGTTGACAGCGGCACGTAAAACTGGTCTTCCTCGTCGAAGGCGCCGTCGATGGCGCCGATGATGTGGTGGAAACGCGGCACCACCTTCCAGGTTTCCAGCACGCCGATGACCTGGTAGGCATTGCCGGAAAAGGTGATGCGGCGGCCAATCGGGTTGGCGTCGCCGTACAGTTTTTCGGACAATGCACGGCTGAGCACGATGACCGAGGCGCCGGCCTTGTCGTCGGCCGGGCTCCAGCCCTGGCCCACGCGAAACGGTGCATCGAACATGGCGAAAAAGTCGCTGGTGACGGCCTCACCGCGCGCGCCGAATACGCCCAGGTCCTTGCGCTCCGACTCGATCGGCGCGCCGATGCCGTACATCGCAGTGCGGCGCACGCCGGCGCTGCTGGCCAGCAGGTTGACGGCGTCGCGGTAACTCAGTTGCTCATCTTCGAGTTCCTCACCCGGCTGGTAGTTGCTCAGCGGGCCATTGTCGAAGGTGGGCGCGAACAGGCGGTCGCTCTTGGCCGGAATCGGGTCGCCCGACATCACGTGCAGGATGGTCAGCGTGGAAATACTGGCGGCTACGCCCACCGCCAGGGTGAGCACCATTAGCGCGGTCAGTGCCGGGTTGCGGCGCAGGCTGCGCAGGCCGAGCAGAAAATAATACTGGAACATGGGATCTCCTCAAGCCACGTGGCTGGTGTCATACAAGGACGGACTCTTGCGCACCAGGTCCGAGACCTGGCCGTCGATGATGTGGACGTTGCGCCGGGTGCGTTCGGCCAGTTCGGGATCGTGGGTTACCATCAGGATGGTGGTGCCCTGGGCATTGATTTCTTCGAGCAGTTCCATCACGCCGCGCGCCATTTGCGTGTCGAGGTTGCCGGTCGGTTCGTCGGCCAGCAGCAGCTTGGGCGAGCCGGCCAGTGCGCGGGCGATCGCCACCCGCTGCTGCTGGCCACCCGACAGCTCGGCCGGGTAGTGCTTCATGCGCGAGGCCAGGCCCACCTTGGCGAGCGCGTCTTCGATGCGTTCCTTTCGCTCGGCGCGGTTGAAGCCGCGATAGCGCAGCGGCACATCGACGTTATCGAACAGCGACAGGTCGGGGATCAAATTAAAACCCTGGAAGATGAAGCCGAGTTTTTCGTTGCGCAGACGCGAGCGGGCGCTGTCGTCCATGCCTTTGACGTTGACGCCGTCGAGGATGTATTCGCCGTCGGTAAATTCCTCGAGCAGGCCGGCGATGTTGAGGAAACTGGTTTTACCGGAGCCGGACGGGCCGGTGACGGTGACGAATTCGCCCTGTTCGACATTGATCTCGAAGCCGCGCAGCGCGTGGGTTTCGATCATGTGGGTGCGGTAGACTTTGCTCAGGTTATGCATGCGCAGCATGGTGGGCCTTTCGATGGATGAATTAGTTGTTGATGGAGACGCGGGCGGCGTTCTCGAAGGTTTCGCTGCCGGCAATGACGATCTTGTCGCCCTGTTTCAGGCCGTCGAGGATTTCCACGGCGGTGACGCTGGTGGCGCCCAGGCGGATCGGGGTGCGGATCGCCACGCCGTCGCGCACCACGTAGGCATAGCGGCCGCCTTCGGATTCCACGAACGGACCGCGTTGCACGATCAGCGCGTTGGGTTTTTCGTCGATCAAGAGGCGCGCGGTCACGCGCTGGTTCTGGCGCAGCCCGGCCGGCTGCTGGCCGTCGAAGCGCACCCGCGCCAGCACCTGGTTCTTGACCACCTCGGGCGACAGCGCCGAGAGCTTGCCGCTGGCGTTACCGGTGCCGAAGTTGACCTCGGCGCGCATGCCCAGGCCCATGTCGGCCACATAGGTTTCCGGCACTTCCAGTTCCACTTCCAGCTGCGACAGATCGACCAGCGTCATCAACGGCGTGTTGAGCGGCACCACGCTGCGGTTGGCCACCGACAGCGTGCCGATGAAGCCATCGACCGGTGCGCGCACGGTCAGCTCGTCCACCCGGCGCTGGGCGTTGGACAGGATCATGCGCTGCTGTTCCAGCTGCTTGATTTTCGATTGCAGTTCCAGCGCCACGTTGTCGCCTTCCAGTTCGGCGGCCTGGCCGGCGTGGCGGGCGCGGATCTGCGCCGAGTTGAGCGCGTCTTTCGCCTTCTGGTAATCGATCTTGGCGACGATGCCGTCGTTGGCCACGGCGTCGTAGCGCTCGAGCGTGCGCTGCGCGGACAGGCGGTCGATCTCGGCGGTGTCGGCATCGCGCCGCGCCAGCAATTGCTGCTTGCGCGCCAGGATGCGCTGGCGCGCCACGTCGGCCTCGATCTGGGCGTAAGCCGATTGTTCTCGCTTGAGGGCGTCGGCCAGGTCGGGCGATTCGAGCACCGCCAGCACATCGTTCTTTTTGACGGTGTCGCCGGCGGCCACCTTGAGGGTGACGGTGGCGGCCGAGGTCGAATACAGGGTAGGACTGACGGCGGCGACGATGCGGCCATTGACGGCAGCGTCGCGCACCAGCGTACCCCGGCCCACTTCGGCGATGCGCAGGCGCGCGCTCGAGACCGAGTGGTCGGTGTCGCGCCAGGTGTGAACCAGGTAATAGCCGGCCGCCAGCAGCACGGCGAGGCCGGCGGCGATGGCCAGGCGGCGCCTGGTGTGCTGGCCCTTGGGGGCGGTGATGACGGCGTCCTGCTGCGAAGTGTCTCGGATCATGGCGGTTGCTTAAAAATTCAGTAAGCCCTGCTATGCAGTATCCGTGCCAGATGCTAAGTATTTGATTTCATGGGGTTTGCCATGGAGGTGTCCGGTGTCCGCGAGTGTCCGGAGGTGTCCGCAGCTGGTGTCCGGCCACCCGGCCTGTGGTGAGAGACAGAATTTTCAGCGCCGCCTTGATAATCTGGCAACCAAGCCCACTTGATGCTCATTCGAAACTTTTGAGCACCCCATGCCGCTGTTCGCCCGTCTTACCAGCTTGATCAATCTGGCGCTTCCCGCGCTGGCGCCGGTCACCGACCTTCCATTCGCCGCCAGCAAGGTGGCGAAGTATCAGCGCCTGGTGCACGGCGAGGCAGACGCGCTCGATGTCCAGACCTGGGATGATTTGATGTTGCCGCAGTACAGCGCCTGCCTGGCGCCGCAGACCAGTATTTTCGGCCAGCAGGAACTGTACCGGCGCTTGCAGGCGCCCTGTGCCATCGATACTTCCGCGCGCACGCAACACGTGCGCGCGCTGGTGGCCGATGACGCCGCGCGTGAGCGCGTGCAGGCGGCGTGCGAGGGTCTGCGCAGGGCCGAAAGCGAAGTGAGCGAAACCCTGTTCGGTCCGCCGCTGGCGCCAACGCCGCGCTGGGCGCGGTGGCTGGGCGCGCTGCCGTTGGGATTCATGGTCGCAGTCGTGCTGGCGCTGGTGACGGGGGCGTTGCCATGGTGGGGCGTGGCCGCCGCGCTGTGGCTGCTGCTGATGGCGATCCAGATGCGCTTGCAGTACGTCGCCGCCAACTGGCAATTGCAGCTCGATGTCATCGGCCACATGCTGCGTACCCATGCATCACTCGCTGGCCTCGGCGATGCGGTGGCGGCGCCCTTGCGGCCCGACGCCGTTGCTGCCGCCCGGCTCAATCGCCGCCTGTGGCAGCTGTCGTTGAGCTTTGTGCCCGGCTTGCAGGAATATGGTGACTGGGTCCTGCTGCGCAATATACGCCACTACTTCGCCAGCCGGGCGGTAGTGACCGCCCACCTGCCGTTGCTGCGTTCAAGCTTTGTGCGCGTGGCCAAGGTCGAGGCGGACCTGGCGCTGGCGCGGCACCTGGTGCGCACGCCGCGCTACTGCTGGGCTGCCGGCGTGGCAGGGAATACCGCCCGCTTTGCGTTCGAGCAGGCCGTGCATCCGTTGCTCGAGGTGCCGGCGCCGCTGTCGCTGCGGGTGGGCGACGACGGCCGGGGCGCCTTCATCTCAGGCCAGAACGGCATCGGCAAGAGCACCTTGCTGCGCACCGTGGGCCTGAACCTGGCCACGGCGCGCGGGTTCGGCTTTTGCTATGCCGACGCTGCCGTCACGCCTGACCTGCCCGTGTACGCGAGCATGCAGAACGAGGATACGCTCGAAGGCGGCGAAAGCTTGTACATGGCCGAGGTGCGGCGGGCCGGCGAACTGCTGGCGCTGGCGCGGCGCGGGCCGGCCATCTTCCTGATCGATGAAATCTTCCGCGGCACCAACCAGCTGGAATCGGTCTCCGGCTCTGCGGCGGTGCTCGACACGCTGGCCGAATCCGGCTGCGTGCTGGTGTCGTCGCACAATCTGATCCTGGCGCCGTTGCTGGCGCGGCGGCTGGCGCCGCTGTGCGTGGCGCGCGTGGACGGCCGCCTGCAGGTCGAGCCGGGCGTGCTCAAGGAAACCAACGGTATTTCCCTGCTGGCGACGGTCGATGTTGATGGCGTGCTCGCGGCCAAGGCCGGCCGTGTCCATGACCAGCTGGCCGCCTACTACCTGGCCTACCCGCAGGCGTGCGAGTCTGTGCTGGAATAGCCACGGTCAGGCTCCTGCATGAGCCGATTTCAGCCACTAAATGTCAATTCCTTGGTATATTCGGGCCTCACAGTATTGCCAATAGGCAATTCTAAATTGACAAGAATGCAGGAGATGCAATGAATAACGTGACCGTACGCGCCAGTTTGCTGGGCGTTTTACTGGTATTTACTGCGATGCTGCTGGCGGGCGCCGGTCTCGGCGTCCATGCCCTGGGCCAGGCCAACCAGGCAATGTCCACCATGTACCAGACCAGCATGCAGGTCATCGCCATCAACGATGCCTACAAGGACACCACCCGCACCCGCTCGGCCCTGACGCGGGTCCACACCATCGTCAAGGAAGGCGGCGCGCCGGCCGAGCTGGAAGCGGCCCAGGCTGCCGCCAAAAAGACTTATCTGCGCGGACTCGACTACATCGCCAAGTATGAAAAAGCCGCCGCCTATCCGGGCGAGGATGCGGCGTTGAAGAAATCGCTGGTTGAGGCCGGCCGCGCGCAGTCGGCGGTGCTCGACCGCGCTGCCACCGCGCTGGCCAAAGGCGATTCCGACGCGTATGTCGCCATCAATTTCAAGGAACTGACGCCGACCGGCGCGACCTTCTCGGCCCAGCTGGAAAAGTACCAGAAGCTCAGCGACGAGCAGATGACCGCGCTGATGGATGAGCGCCAGAGCGCCTACACGCTGGTGAAATGGCTGGTGGGCTTCGGCCTGCTGGGTGCGCTGGTGCTGGTGGTGGGCGTGCACTTGCTGCTGAAATCGGTGGTGTTGAATCCGCTCGAACGCGCCGTGGTATTGCTCGACCAGGTGGCCCATGGCGACCTGACCGCCCATATCGACGAGCCGGGCGAGAACGAAGTCAAGCGCCTGCTGCAGGCGATCGCCCGCATGCAGACCGATTTGCTGAGCACCGTGTCGCGCGTGCGTGGCGGCGCCGAGATGATCGACCGCGGCTCGCGCGAACTCGCTTCCGGCAACATGGAGCTGTCGTCGCGCACCGAGACCCAGGCCAGCTCGCTGGAGGAAACCGCCGCCTCGATCGAGGAACTGACCAGCACCGTCAAGCAGAATTCGGAAAACGCCCAGCACGCGCGCGGCCTGGTGGAAGGCGCGTCGAGCACGGCCGCCCATGGCGGCGAGGTAATGCAGCAGGTAGTGTCCACCATGAACGACATCAACGAAGCGTCGCGCAAGATCGTCGATATCACCGGCGTAATCGACGGCATCGCCTTCCAGACCAATATCCTGGCCTTGAACGCGGCGGTGGAAGCGGCACGCGCCGGCGAGCAGGGCCGGGGCTTTGCGGTGGTGGCGTCGGAAGTGCGCAACCTGGCGCAGCGCTCGGCATCGGCCGCCAAGGAAATCAAGGTGCTGATCGACGCCTCGGTACAAAAAATCCAGCTCGGCACCGACCTGGTGGAAAAGGCCGGCACCACCATGAACACGCTGGTCGATAACGTCCACCAGGTCACGCAGATCGTCGGCGAAATCGCCACCGCCAGCCGCGAGCAGAGCGAGGGTATCGACCAGGTCAACCAGGCCATCGCGCAGATGGACCAGGTCACCCAGCAAAATGCTGCGCTGGTAGAAGAGGCCGCTGCCGCCACCCAGTCGCTGCAAGACCAGGCCACCGAGCTGGCGCAGACGGTGAGCATCTTCAAGATCGATGCCGGTGGCACCGCTGGCCGTCCTGGCCGGTCAATGAGCCGTAACCTGGCGCTGACGTGATATTCGCTTGACATCGCTGAGAGGGAATTCTATTATTTCTGTAATGACAGAAATTCAGGATTCCCTGTCATAAGCTCTTGGCCGATTCGTCGGTCAAATTTTTACCCATAGATTTCTGTTTTTACAGAAATAACTGACGGAGGCGATATGCGGGTACTGGTGATCGGCGCCACGGGACTGGTCGGCGCGCACGTGGTGCAGGCGTTGCGCGCGGCAGGGGTGGAGGCGGACGGCGCCAGCCGTCGTCGCCCGGCCGGCGCGGCGGCCGATCACTGGATCGAGCTCGACTTCGGCAGCCTGACCGCCGCCCAGCAATGGCTGCCGCTGCTGCAAGGGTTCGATGCCGTGGTTAACGCCGTGGGCATCATCCGTGAAACGCGCGCAGGCGACTTCGACCGCCTGCACCGCGCCGCGCCGGTAGCGCTGTTTGCCGCCTGCGAACAGTTGGGGCTGCGCGTGGTGCAGGTCTCTGCACTGGGCAGCCACCCGCAGGCCGCTACTGGCTACTGGCGCAGCAAGGGCGCGGCCGAGGTTGACCTGCTTGGCCGCCGGATGGATGCCACCGTCATCCGGCCGTCGCTGGTCTATGGTGACGACGGCGCCAGCAGCGTGCTGTTCCGCATGCTGGCCACGTTGCCGGTCCTGATGCTGCCTGCTGCCCACCGGGCACTGGTGCAGCCGATACACGTTGCAGACCTGGCCGATGTGGTTGTGCGATTGCTGACCACGCAAGCCACGCTGCCGCGCGAACTGGCCGTGGTCGGCCCGCGCGCCATGACCATGGCCGGCTACCTGGCCGATCTGCGGCGCGGCATGCAGGCGCCTGCCGCCCTGGTGCTGTCGCTGCCGGCACCGGTAGCGCGCGTGGCCGCGCACTTGGCCGCGCTGGCGCCATCGTCCGCCTTTACGCCCGAGTCGCTCCTGATGCTCGAGCGCAGTGCGGACGGTTCCAATACCGCCGACGCAGCGCCGGCACAAGCCGTGCTGGGCCGGCCGCTGCGCGACCCCGTCACCTTTGCCGGGCCGGCGCAGCGTGTGACGGCCGCCTGGTCGTGGGGCGCGTCTGTGGTGACGGTGGCAATCGCGCTGATGTGGCTGATTACGGCGTATGTATCGTGGTTTGCCTGGCCCCACGCCGAGAGCCGTGCCTGGCTGGCCGCCTGCGGCGTGCCGCCCGCATGGCAAGAACCGGTGCTGCTGGCGGCCAGCGTGACCGACGCCGCCATCGGCGTGCTGCTGCTGTTGCGGCCGCGCCGCTGGCTGTGGGCGGCACAGCTGGTGCTGGTGGGCGGTTACACCGCCATGCTCAGCGCATTCCTGCCCGGTTTCTGGCTGCATCCGTTCGGACCGTTGACCAAGAACCTGCCCGTGCTGGCGCTGATGTTGCTGATGTGGCGCGCCAGTCCCCGTCACCACCAAGGAGAAAAATAATGGAATATTTTGCCGTCAAAGTGCTGCACATCCTGTCGGCCACCCTGATGGTGGGTACCGGCTTCGGCACCGCCTTCTACATGTTTTTCGTGAACCGCAGCGGCAATGTGCAGGCGATGGCCGTGGTTACCCGTCTCGTCGCCCGCGCCGACTGGTGGTTCACCACGCCGGCCGTGATCATCCAGCCGCTGTCCGGTTTCTGGATGATCCACCTGGCAGGCTACCCGATGCACTCGCGCTGGATCATGTGGTCGATCGCCTTGTACGTGCTGGCCGGCCTGTGCTGGTTGCCGGTGGTATGGCTGCAATTGCGCATGCGCGACATGGCGGAGGACGCGGCGCGCAACCTGCTGCCGCTGCCGGCCCGCTACTGGCGCTACGAAAAAATCTGGACCGCGCTCGGCTTTCCCGCCTTTGGCGCGCTGATGGTCGTGTACTGGCTGATGGTGCACAAGCCCATATAAACCAATAACAATTCGCCAATAACAATCACAGAAAGGACGCCGCATGACCCTCGCACCAACCATCCAGAAATACATCTTGCACTGGGGCGAGATGGGCACCCGCTGGGGCGTCAACCGCACGGTGGCGCAGATCCACGCGCTGCTGTTCCTGGTCAACCGCCCGCTGCATGCCGAGGAAATCGCCGAGACCCTTACCGTGGCCCGCTCCAACGTCAGCAACAGCCTCAAGGAATTGCAGAGCTGGGGCCTGGTGCGCGTGACCCACCTGGCCGGCGACCGCCGCGACCATTTCCTGGCTTTGCAGGACGTGTGGGAAATCTTCCGCGTCATTGTCGAAGAACGCAAGAAGCGCGAGATCGATCCTACGCTCACAGTCTTGCGCGAGTGCGCGCAGGAAGCCGAGAGCGATCCCGCGCTGGAAGAGGCCACCAAGATCAAGATGGACCAGGTGCTGGCCTTCATGGAAATGCTGACCACCGCCTACGGCGACACCAAGCACCTGCCGCCGGCCACGCTGCAGCGCATGTTGACCGTGGGCGGCAAGATGGCAAAGCTGATGGGCAAGGTTGGCAACGATAAAGGACGGTCATGAACAATTCAACCCAAGAGCAATCGGCAACGCCGGTGTTCGGCAACGACAAGCGCAGCTTCCTGATCACTGGCGCCACCGGCTTCATCGGCCAGCAACTGGTACGTGCGCTGTTGCGCGACGGCCAGCAGGTCACGGTGCTCACGCGCGATCCGGCCAAGGCAACGTCGTTGTTCGACAAGCGCCTGGGGCGCATCGAGTGCATCGGCGGCATGGACCAGCTGCCACCCTCGCGCCGCATCGACGTTGTGATCAACCTGGCCGGCGCGCGCATCCTGGGCTGGCGCTGGACCGCGGCGCGGCGTGCGGCCTTGCGCCGGAGCCGGGTGGCGCTGACGGCCAGGGTGGTGGACTGGATCGCGCAGGCCGAGCACAAGCCGGCGCTGATGCTCTCGGGGTCGGCCATTGGCTACTACGGCGTGCAGCCGCACGGTGACGACACGGTGCTGACCGAATCGGCGCCGCCGCAACCGGTGTTCATGTCCGACCTGTGCCGCGAATGGGAAGAAGCGGCGCAACGCGCCACCGCCCACGGCGTGACGGTGGCGTGCATGCGGTTTGGCCTGGTGCTGGGGCGCCAGGGCGCGCTGCCGATGCTGCTGTTGCCGATCAGGCTGGGCCTGGGCGGGCCGCTCGGCGGCGGACGACAGTGGCAGTCGTGGATTCATGTCGAGGATGTGATCGCCGGCATGGCGCACCTGTGCCGTACGAAAGAGGGCGGCAGCTACAACTTCACCGCGCCCGAGAGCCTGACGCAGGCGCAGTTCAGCCGGGTGGCGGCCAAGGTGCTGCACCGCCCGTACGGTTTTCCGACGCCGGGCTGGCCGATGCGCCTGGCGCTGGGCGAGCAGGCCGACTTGCTGCTGGAGGGACAGCGGGTGGCACCGCAGCACCTGCTGGAGACGGGCTTCGCATTCCGCTACCCGCAACTGGCGCCGGCGCTTACTTCTCTCGCTTGAGCGGCGTGCCCTTGTCGATCACCTCGCGGCAGTCGCCTTTAAAAGTGGCGTTGTCGTAGTTGGTCCAGCCGTAGCTGTCCACGTAGCGCTTGTGGGTCTTGAACTGTTTATTTAAGAAACTCCACTCGAGGTGCTGGTCGTCGTAGGTGATGTCGCCGAGGTCGAGCAGGCTGTGGAACACGTTTTCGGTTGCCAGCCTGGCCTTGCGCAGGCGCTTCAGTTGCCTGATCTTGTCCGGGTAGTGCGACTGGTACTGGTCCGAGTACCACACCAGCGCCGGCACATGAAAATCGTATTGCGTGTTGTGGCCGTGGAAGGCGATGCCGCAGCTGCCGTCATATAAGACCTGGCCGTGGTCGGCCACGTACAGCATCGAGGTACGCTGGCCGCTTTGCTTGAGCTGGCCGATCACCTGGGCCAGGAACCAGTCGGTGTACAGGATCGAGTTGTCGTAGCTGTTGTTCAGTTCTACCTTGATCTTGACGTCGGTGTGTTCCGGCTTGTCCACGCCGAACAGCGACGGCTGCCACTTGTCGAATTCCTGCGGGTAGCGCTGGCTGTAGTTCCAGTGGTTGCCCAGTGTGTGCAGCACGATCAGTTTTTTCGGCGCCGGGTCGTGCATCGCCTGTTGCAGCGGCCCCAGCAAAATCTGGTCGAAGTTGGAGCGGTTATTGAAACTGCCGAGGTTCATGAACTGGATCACGTCCGCTTCCTTGGCGAACACCGAGACCGGGGTGTCGAACTCGCCAAACGAGATCTGGTTCGACAACCACCAGGTTTTGAAACCGGCCTCCTTATATGCGGTGAGGAACGATTTCTCTGAAAAACCTGCTTTCAGGCTCTGCATCGCCGGTTTGCGCGAAATGATCACCGGCACCGACAGCCGCGTGGCCGACACCGCCGTGATCATATTGGTGAGCGACACCAGGTTGGGCTCTTCCGCCAGCAGCGGGGTGGTTGTGCGCGCGTAGCCGTTGATGCTCCAGCGGTCGTAGCGCGACGATTCGCCGAGCACCATGATCACCACCTCCGGCTCGCCATCGGGTGCGGCCTGGCGGGCCTTGAACGTGAAGTTGCTGCTGCGCTTGCCCAGTTCGGCCAGGTAGCGGCGCTCGTTGTAAAAATCGACGCCGCGCGCGGTCAGGCCGAATGGCCAGGAATTGGCAAAGTTATTAAAAGTGAATGGCGCCTGCTGGAACACCGGCGTGGGCGTGGGCCAGCCCAGCACGGCCAGGGCGGCAAGCGCCGGCACTGCCAGCCAGCGGGTCTTGCCGCGCCAGACCAGTTCCGGACTGCGGCGCGCGGCCATGAACACGGCTACCCACCAGGCCAGCACGGCAATCAACACGGCCGCCATCAGCCAGATCTTGTTGCCGAGGAATTCCATCGCTTCCACCGGGCTGCTCTCGGCGATGATGCCGAGGTGGTGGGTGGAAATGCCCTGGCCGTAATACAGGAACAGGTACAGCTCGGTGGGCAGACCGAGCAGGGCGGGCAGCAGCAGCCAGTGGAACCAGGTGGGGCGCTGGAACACGCCCCAGACCGCGATCCACAGCAGCGCCTCGAGGCCGAGGATGGCGCCCAGCCCGGGCGCGGGCCGGCCCAGCAGCAAGGGCACGCACGGCACCAGCGACAGCAGCAGGTAGCTGCCCAGCACGAACAGGGGAGGGAGTCGCAACAGGGATCGCATGGATGCAGCTATAAATTGGAAAGTCCGCTATTATCAGGCGTTTCCGGCCGTCGCGGGCGGCTTTTGCGGCGGCCCGCAAGTCAATCTGCGCGTTCGCGCTACCACATCTTTCTGCGCTTTATGTTGACTGTTCAGGTCAATTGCCCTACACTCGCGAGTTCTCCATTTAGTCTGCGCATCGTATACGCTGTTTTCGGCTGGTCCCAGAGACTGGCTGTGTGCGCCTCCGATGCCCGGTAAATCGAGACTGAGATTCGTCCCCGGACACTTCGTCCGGGTTGTCCACGTTGTTATTAAGTTGGGTTTAGAACGATGCCAACCATCAATCAACTGATTCGCAATCCACGCGTCGCCCTGACCGTGAAAAGCAAATCGCCGGCGCTGGAAAACAGCCCGCAAAAGCGCGGTGTTTGCACCCGTGTGTACACCACCACTCCTAAGAAGCCTAACTCGGCTTTGCGTAAAGTCGCCAAAGTGCGTCTGACCAACGGTTTCGAAGTCATTTCGTACATCGGCGGTGAAGGCCACAACCTGCAAGAGCACAGCGTTGTTCTGCTGCGCGGCGGTCGTGTAAAAGACTTGCCAGGTGTGCGTTACCACATGGTTCGCGGTGCACTGGATACCCAGGGCGTTAAAGACCGTAAGCAAGCTCGCTCGAAATACGGTACCAAGCGCGCTAAAGCCAAGAAGTAATCTGCATTAAAAGTTTTCGCTCAGTGGCAACTAGCTAAGTGAATGTAATCGACCGGAAATGGTCGAGTAAGTGGATGGTTATGATGACCCTCCGCGAGAGTGCGAACCCATATCGCGCACCTCAACTGAAGATTGAAAGGAATTGATATGCCACGTCGTCGTGAAGTACCCAAGCGCGAAATCCTGCCGGATCCTAAATTCGGTAACACGGATGTCGCCAAATTCGTGAACGTTCTGATGCTGTCCGGTAAAAAATCGGTCGCAGAAAACATCATCTACGGTGCCTTCGAGCACATCGCCGCCAAGTCGGGTAAAGACCCGCTGGAAGTGTTCGCAACCGCGATCAACAACGCCAAGCCACTGGTTGAAGTAAAATCCCGTCGCGTCGGTGGTGCAAACTACCAGGTGCCGGTTGAAGTACGCCCAGTACGCCGTATGGCGCTGTCGATGCGTTGGCTGCGTGAAGCTGCAAACAAGCGCAGCGAAAAATCCATGCCACAACGCCTCGGCGGTGAGCTGATGGAAGCGGCTGAAGGCCGCGGCGGTGCGATGAAAAAGCGTGATGAAGTGCACCGTATGGCAGAAGCGAACAAGGCGTTCTCGCACTTCCGCTTCTAATAAAATCGACCGGGCCACTGTGGTCTGGTTGTTATCTGTTGTTCGAGGCCGGGCTCATTTTTTTCACAAAAAATGCTGCTCGGTTTTGTCCATTAAAAGATTTAGGATTAATTATGGCCCGCAAGACCCCCATCGAGCGCTACCGCAACATCGGTATCTCCGCTCACATCGATGCAGGTAAGACCACTACCACCGAGCGCGTCCTGTTCTACACGGGCGTGAACCACAAGATCGGTGAAGTTCACGATGGCGCCGCCACCATGGACTGGATGGAACAGGAACAAGAGCGCGGCATTACCATTACCTCGGCAGCGACGACCTGCTTCTGGAAAGGTATGGCGAACAACTTCCCTGAGCACCACATCAACATCATCGACACCCCGGGCCACGTTGACTTCACCATTGAAGTTGAACGCTCGATGCGCGTACTCGACGGTGCTTGCATGGTTTACTGCGCAGTGGGCGGTGTTCAGCCACAGTCGGAAACCGTATGGCGTCAGGCTAACAAGTACAAAGTGCCACGTCTGGCCTTCGTCAACAAGATGGACCGTACCGGCGCCAACTTCTTCAAGGTCTACGAGCAGATGCGTGCTCGCCTGAAGGCCAACCCGGTCCTGATCCAGATCCCAATCGGCGCTGAAGACAACTTCAAAGGCGTGATCGATCTGGTCAAGATGAAAGCAATCCTGTGGGACGAAGCTTCGCAAGGCATGAAATTCGACTACGTCGATATTCCTGCAGAGCTGGCTGATTCGGCCGCCGAGTGGCGCGAAAAGATGGTTGAAGCAGCTGCTGAAGCCACCGAAGAGCTGATGAACAAGTACCTGGAAGAAGGCGACCTGACCGAAGCCGAGATCAAACAAGCGCTGCGTACCCGTACCATCGCTTCGGAAATCGTTCCAATGATGTGCGGTACCGCCTTCAAAAACAAGGGCGTACAAGCCATGTTGGACGCGGTTATCGAATACCTGCCGTCGCCACTGGACATCGACGACGTCGGCGGTACGGATGAAGACGACCAGCCAACCACCCGCCGTCCTGCGGACGACGAGAAGTTCTCGGCGCTGGCCTTCAAGATCATGACCGACCCGTTCGTCGGTCAGCTGGCCTTCTTCCGCGTGTACTCGGGCGCCGTCAATTCGGGCGACACCGTGTACAACTCGGTCAAAGGTCGTAAAGAGCGTCTGGGCCGTATTCTGCAGATGCACGCGAATCAGCGTGAAGAGATCAAAGAAGTGCGCGCCGGCGACATCGCCGCTGCGGTTGGTCTGAAAGACGTGACCACGGGCGAAACCCTGTGCGATCCGACCTCGATCATCACCCTGGAAAAAATGATCTTCCCTGAGCCTGTGATTCAACAGGCAGTCGAGCCAAAAACCAAGGCCGACCAGGAAAAAATGGGCCTGGCACTGAACCGCCTGGCACAGGAAGATCCTTCGTTCCGCGTGAAGACCGATGAAGAATCGGGCCAGACCATCATTGGTGGTATGGGCGAGCTGCACCTGGAAATTATCGTTGACCGCATGAAGCGCGAATTCGGCGTGGAAGCAACTGTCGGCAAGCCACAAGTGGCTTACCGCGAAACGATCCGTAAAACCTGCGAAGAATCGGAAGGCAAGTTCGTCAAGCAATCCGGTGGTCGTGGTCAATACGGTCACGTTGTGCTGAAGATCGAGCCGCAAGAACCAGGCAAGGGCTTCGAGTTCGTTGACGCCATCAAAGGCGGCACCGTTCCTCGCGAGTACATCCCTGCTGTGGAAAAAGGCGTGCGCGGCACCCTGAACACCGGCGTGCTGGCTGGTTACCCAGTCGTGGACGTCAAGGTCACGCTGTTCTTCGGTTCGTACCACGATGTGGACTCGAACGAAAACGCGTTCCAGATGGCCGCTTCGATGGCATTCAAAGAAGGCTGCCGCAAAGCATCGCCAGTCATTCTGGAGCCAATGATGGCTGTGGAAGTGGAAACGCCGGAAGACTACGCCGGTACCGTGATGGGCGACCTGTCGTCCCGCCGCGGTATGGTGCAGGGCATGGACGAAATCCCAGGCGGCGGCGGCAAGATCATCAAAGCCGAAGTGCCACTGTCGGAGATGTTTGGTTACTCGACCACCCTGCGTTCCGCAACGCAAGGTCGTGCGACCTACACGATGGAATTCAAGCACTACTCGGAAGCGCCTAAGCACGTGATCGACGCGATCGTTACCGCGAAAGCCAAGTAATTAGTGTCATTGCGGTCCGGTCGATCACCGGGCCGCATATTTCAAACAATGTTTTAAGGATGATTCAAAATGGCAAAAGAAAAGTTCGAGCGGACTAAACCGCACGTCAACGTAGGCACCATCGGTCACGTCGACCACGGCAAAACCACCCTGACCGCAGCGATCGCTACCGTTCTGTCGAAGAAATTCGGCGGCGAAGCAAAAGCTTACGACCAGATCGACGCTGCACCGGAAGAAAAAGCACGCGGTATTACCATCAACACCGCACACGTTGAGTACGAAACCGCCGGCCGTCACTACGCCCACGTTGACTGCCCAGGCCACGCCGACTACATCAAAAACATGATTACCGGCGCTGCTCAAATGGACGGCGCAATCCTGGTTTGCTCCGCAGCTGACGGCCCAATGCCACAGACCCGCGAGCACATCCTGCTGGCCCGTCAAGTTGGCGTTCCATACATCATCGTGTTCCTGAACAAGTGCGACCTGGTCGACGACGCAGAACTGCTGGAACTGGT
>NZ_LMLM01000006.1:0-106380 GCF_001421905.1 Duganella sp. Leaf61 | reverse complement strand
CCCTGGCTGTGGCAGACAATGGTGATCGGCACATCGGCTTGCGCCTTGCGGATCGCTTCGACCAGCTTGGCCAGGCGATACGCAGCCAGCACGAAGTACCCGCGTGGCGGGCACGCGTATACTTCGCGTTCGTTGACCGGATTGAGGTGCTGGACCTGCATCCACAGGAACAGCTTCTCCGACAACCCTTCGTTCCACAGGTCGGGCAGCGAGGTGCAGCCGTTGGCGAACGGGCCGCCGCCCCAGTAGTTTTGTTCGTTGAGATAAATCTTGTCGCCGAACGCCTGCAACTCTTCGCCGCCGGCCTTGTAGCCCCACCTGAAGCGGATTACCGGCGAGCAGGCGTTGCCCATGTCGAAAAAATTGTTGGAATTGAGTTCGGGGTTGATGTAGCCTTCGCCCGTCAATTCCTGCGCATACTTGATGGCCTTGAGCTGTCCCGACGCCGGGCCCGGATACTTCATCTGGTCGTTCCTGCGCCCCAGCCGGTTATTCAAACCGTCGCATAGTCCTTGTTCGCAGGCGTCGTACCACTCGCCATCGGAATTGACGCCGTGGACGAGGATTACGATGCCCGGCAAAGGCAGGGCGTGCGGGATGTCGTAGTGGGTCGCATCGAAATCGGTGTGGGCGCTGCCCCTGGCGAAGGCCACGCAGTCGTTATCGGGTTTCAGCGCCATGGCATCTCTGCGTCCGTTCAATCGCGCGGGATGAAAAAGGTGGCGGTCAGCTGTTGCAGCTGGTCGCCGGTGATGGTCGGGCCTTTGCCGTCCGCATCGGTAACGCCGGAGACGACCTTGCCGTCCTCGGTTGCCACCGATACCTGCACGCCTTCGCACGGCGCGCCGTCGAGGGGGCTGACCAGGCGCAGCGTGCGTCCCAGTTGGCCTTCGCCGAAGGTGGGCAGTTCGCCGCGCTGGCTGGCGGGGCCGTTCCAGTGGTGGCCATCGGTCTTGATGGTGAGCGCGCCGGGGCCGCCCAGTTCCACGGTGCCGCCGGAGAGCTTGAGGTAGGCGCCGCCCTGGGTCATCAGGGTGATTTCGTCTTGCGCCACGCCGACGATGCGGGTGGCGGAGGTGAGCCGCAGGTCGCGTGCGGCATCCAGTTGCATCAGGTCGTGCTGGCTTTGCATCCGGTACTTGCCGTGGTGGGCGATCTGGGTAATGCCTTGCTGGTGCGCGAACAATGAAATGCCCTGGCCTGCGTTGATGTTGCAGCACTTCGCGGCACTGAACTGCAGGTGTTGCAGGGCTACCTGGTCGATACTGCCCACGGCGTAGTGGACCATGGCTTTTCGCGTGCCCAGTGCGATGCCGTCGGGCGCGGTGATGGAGATGGTCGGCAGGTCGGCCGGCTTGGCTGTGCTGGCGCTCGAGAGCTGTTGCTGCAGTTCGCTGGCGCCGGCAGCGTCAGGCGCCAGCGCCTGGTGCTGCGCTGCGTACGTACCCAGCGACTTGAACAGGTCGAGGCAGTCCTGCATCAGCGCCAGGTGTTCTTGCTGGTCCAGCTGCGCGCCGGCGGCGTCTAACCGCTGCCATGCCGAGATCAGTAGCGAACGGGCCGTGCGCAGGCTGCCGCTGCCGTCGGTGCGCAGCTCGAAGCCTTCGCCGCGCTGATCGGCGCTGCCGGCCTGGCGCGGGGTGGTCAGACAGCCGAGATTTAAAGCGCTGCTGGCGTGGTCGCTGGCCAGTTGAGCGCTGATCTGGCCGGTGGTGTCGTCGAAGCGCAGCTGGCTTTTGCGCTGGCCCCGGATTTCCTTGCTGCGCATGCCTGACAGGTAGCGGTTGCCGGGCAGGCCGCCGCCTTTGCCCAGTTCCGGCGGCACGCCGATGCCGTTGAACAGCTGGCCCACGATCACCGGCCGGTCGGGATCGCCGCCGAGGAAGTCGATCAGCACCTCGCTGCCCACGCGCGGCAAGCTCACGGTACCCGCTTGCTGCCGGGCAGGCCCCGCGCCGGCCCATGACGTGGCCACGCGGATCCAGGCGCTGTCGGTCTCGCTATTGGAGGCGCCGGCGCCGCTCGCATGCTGGTGATCCTGCGCCCTGGTGGCAGGAAAGCGTACCTTGACCCGGCCCAGCGCATCGCAATGGACTTCCTCTCCGGCGGGGCCGACGACGATGGCGCTCTGCGGCCGGGCGCCCGGCACGTCGATGCGCGGATCGTAGGCCGGCACGAGATGCACATCCTTGCGCACGCACGTAAAGCGGTTGCGATAGCGGTCGCTGTGCGCGTGGGCGACGGCGCGCCAGCCGCTTTGCGCGTACAGGCCATCGAGACGCGCATCGAGCGCTTGCGGGAAGTTGTTGCGGGCTTCGATTTCCAGCGCGGTGATCACGAAAGCGCGTTCGGCTGGCGGGTGCTGGTCGATCTCCGGGTGGCCGGATAGTGTGAACCACTCGCCGGCCCGTAAATCGCGCACGCCGCTCTCGCCGTGAAAGCACTTGGTCTCCATATCGAACCGCGCCATGCGCAGCGCGCCCAACTGGCGCAGGTCGTCGTTGTCGCTGCCGGCGTGCGGCGTCTCGACCAGGTAGTCGCTGAGCGCGGCGGCAAAACGGTTGCCGTGGCTACCCTGGTCGGCCAATGCCTCGCTGGCGGTTTGCATGAACTCGACGCCTTTCGGCCGCTTGTAGTCCCAGCTGAAGCGCTTGACGGTGCCCGGGCGTAACTGGCGCGCGCCGGTCCAGGCGGTGATGGCGTCGCGCTCCTCGGTGGCGTGGTTGCGGTGGAAGCGGATGGTTTTTGCGGCGCTTGCGGGCAGGCGCGCGGCGTCGTCGAACAGCACCAGCGTGTGGGCGGGATGGTCGGCATCCGCTGCGCCGGGCCGTACGTACCACGAGATGCCCCGGCGCTTGAGCAGCCGGCGCAGGAACTGCGCATCCGATTCGTTGTACTGCATGGTGAATTCACGCGCGGGGAACGCGCGCTGCGCCAGTGCGGCGTCGATCTCGTAGTGGAACGTGGCGGCCATCACCGTATTGGTTTGCCTCCACTCGGACATCAGGATAGCGGCGATATCCAGCTCGCTCTGGTTGCGGAAGATACGGGTGTTGGTGCGCTGCTCCATCAACGCCAGTCCATCGCGCAGCACCAGCTGATAGGTGGCCAGCCCGCCATCGCTCATGCCGGCACAGGCTTCGGCGACGATGCCGCATACCGCGTGCAGGTCGCCGCGATCGGTGACCAGTTGCAGCTCTGCTGGCACGGCGATGAACTGCTTCAGTGGCAGCGTGGCGTCGGTTGATACGCACAGCACGCGGTACTCGATGCCGCCGCACACGGTTTCCGTGCCGGAGATGCGGTGTGGCAGCAGCAGGTCGTCGCTGACGCCATCGTCAAAATCCAGCCGCAGCCGCAATGGTCGGTTGCTGGTGTTGAGCAGCGCTAGCGCTTTGTCGATGGCCATGTGTGCTCCTGTGCGGTCAGTTGCCCAGTATCACTGTTCCTATCGGCAAGTTATTGCGGAGGCGCAACTTCAGGATGCGGTGCGTACTGTTCCAGGATGGACGATGTCATGGCAAAAATCGTCG
This sequence comes from Duganella sp. Leaf61, assembly GCF_001421905.1. NCBI lineage: Bacteria > Pseudomonadati > Pseudomonadota > Betaproteobacteria > Burkholderiales > Oxalobacteraceae > Duganella > Duganella sp. Leaf61. Next base: position 102,847 of record NZ_LMLM01000006.1, on the reverse strand, counting down.
CTGTCACCGCTGCGGCCGTGCAGGAATACGCCGTGGCCGAGGCCCACGCTGGCGGACAACTGGCAGGGTTCGATATCAGCGGCATGCAAGACCAGCCGCACCCGGTAGCGGACATTGACCACGCCGAACATGGCGAGGATGTCCGCCAGTTCTTGCGCCGCCTTTGCGCCGGGCAGAAACTGCTCGTACCGCTCGCGGCGTAGCGGGCCGACTTTTATCTCGGCAGCCACGTCGGCACGATGACAGCGCGCACCCAGCATGGCGCCCTGGCCCAGCGTGCAGTGTTCGACGCCCAGGTGCAGCCGGTCCTCGCGCAGGTACCAGCCGCCGACGAACGGTTGAAACGTCACCGGCACATCGAAATAATCAGTGATGACAGCGGTGATGGCCGCCGCCGTCACCGGTCGCTGGCGGAACAGCGCGGCATGGCGGGCCAGCGCTTGCGGTGGCAATCCAGTGCCTGCAGGCGGGGTGCCCGCCAGCGCCAGTTGCAGCGCCAGGAACTGGTCGCGCCCCGGCGGCTGGCTATCGATGCGGTGCGCCGCCCAGGCCTGGTAAAACTGCATGGTGGCGCGTGTGCCCAGCAAGTCGAGGAAGACGCGCGGGCCGGCGTCGTGGTGCTGGCGTTCGGCATCTGCGATGGTTTGCGTGTAGTGGGCGGGCAGGGCGCTGCTGTTACCGAGCAGGCTGAATGATGCCGGGGTGAGGTGGATGACTTGCGCGGGATCGTTTTCGAGCAAGTCCAGCAACTGCTCGCCGGTGCGCACTTCGCGGTTGTCGCGCGTGCGCGCCCACAGCGCCGCCAGCTCGCTGGGCGGGAAGCTGCTGGCCATGCGGCTGTGAAAGCGCAGACGTGCCGGTGAATCCGCGATGCCGGATTGTTCGAGCCAGCGCAGCAGCAGGCGCACGGCCTGGAACAGCTCGAACCGCGTCGGGTCTGCCAGCAGTTGCCCGATCAAACCAGGGCCTGGTGGCCGCTTCGGGGCGGGCATCGCAGCAATTCCTTTCCGGAGTTCGACAGCACGATCAGGCGGGTGAAACTGTTGAATTGGACGGTCAGGGCCAGCACGTGATCGATCACCTGGGCAAACAGCGACAGCCCGACGCCAGCGAACGCGTGGTCGTCCACGGCGAGCATGATATCGATGCCGTACACCAGGCTGCCGCCGCTGCTGTCAGTGCGCCAGACGCTGGCGCTGCGGTGCTGCAAGTCGGTGATGCCGTCGATTTGCCGCTGCGTGACGTCGGAAGCGGCCAGGTTGTGCAGCGCCAGCATCTCCTTCAATATCGGCAGGCCGTCGCGGTTCAGGCTCTGGTGATTGAGATTGAGGAGCGACACCAGGCGCCATTGGGTGCTCTGGTTGATGGCGAAACGCCGTGGCCGGGTGGGCCGGCGCAGCAGCAGCACCGGCACGTCGCTGGCCGGTCCTTCGTGGTGCAGGTCGCCGGTTGTTTTGCCAAAGGGAAGCCGGCATGGCATCTCGCCATTGGTGCAGGTGAGGTTGATGGAAACGGATGCGGTGGTGGCTGCGGTGTGGACTGCGGTGGTGGCTGTCAAGGGCTGCATGGCGCTGTCGATGAAAGCGATCTTCATGGCGTGGCCGGGCGCCGAGATGGCCAGCGCCTCATCGCGGCGGACGGTCCAGTATTGGCCAGCCGCTTCGCCATGGCGCATCGCGTATAACGGGTGCAAGTCGGCGACCCGGCTGCGCGCGCCGTCGTGGCGCAGCATGCTCACCTGGTCCACGCTGAAGATCTCGAACGTGTGCGCGCGCGGGCTTTCCACTGTCAGCGGGTATTCCGCGCGCGTGTGATCGAGTTCGATCGGGCGCGCAGGGTGGCGGAACAGGTTGACGACCGGTGCACAGCTGGTGAGCAAATGCCTGGCGTCGAGCGACTTCAGGCGGTTCATGGTATCGTCGTGGTTGGTATCGGCCAGTACCAGGTGCAGGGTAAAGTTGCGGCAGTCGGGCGGCAATGCGGTGCCGATGGCGTCCATGTCGAGATCGACGAAATTGAATTTTTCGGGAAAGCAGAAATACTCGGTGAGCAGGCGATAGGGCGACGGGTGGTTGCCGGTGGGGAGCAGCGCCTGGTCCGGCCGGAAGCCGACCGCACGCAGCGGCGGCTGCACCAGCAGCGACCATATTGCGTCGCCGCTTTCCACCAGCGCGCAGGTGGTGCGCAGGAACAGCGCGTCGCGCAGCGCGGCGGCCAGGCCGGCGTCGGCGTTGAGGTAGAGACGCAGCGCATGACCGCTGCTGGCAGCGGTGGCAGTGAGCGAGATGCTGATGGCCGGTCCCGCGTTGACGGGCAGGCGCAAGCTGCGCGGCACCTCGAGCGCGGACTGCAGCCGCACGCTGTCGATCCTGAGCGGTTGCAGAACCAGGTCATCGGTGGTGGTGAACTTGCACAATACGCCATCGTGTTCGGCAGCGCTCATGACGGTGCCGCGCGGGATCACGGCGGTGTGATCGAGCGGATCATCGGTAACCGCATGCACGATCGAGCAGGAAGGAAAGGGGCGCAGGCAGTGCGGAAAATTGTTGTGTAAAACCGATTCGACGAACTGCACATGCGAATCGTCGAGGCGCTTGGCGGTGCGCGCGTTGAGCAGGGCGCAAGCCTGTATCAGGCGCTCGACGTGAGGATCGTTGCAGCCTTCGCCGCTCATGCCCAACCGACCGGCGACCGCCGGATAGCGCGAGCAAAAATCGCCAGCCAGCGCGTTGAACAGCGCCAACTCCGCCTCGTAGTATTTCAGCAGGTCTTTCATTATCATTCTGATCCCCATAGCCGCCCGGGCGAACGGCCATTATTGAGGAGAACAATAAATTAATACTGAGATGCAACAATGTAAGGTCAGCCGATCGAAATTTTAGAACCGCGTCTCACGCGCTACCCGCAAAAACTGGTCAAGAATGCCCGTGCAGTCGAGCAGCTCCACGCCGCCGGCGCGGTGGAATTCCGGGTGCCATTGCAGGCCCATGACGAAGGGTGCCTTGCGGTAGCGGATTGCTTCCACCATGTTGTCGGGCACCGACAGCGCTTCCACCATCATGTCGCGGCCCAGGGTTTTGACGGCCTGGTGGTGAATCGAGTTGACCGTGCCGCTGGCCTGGCCCTTGAACATGCGCGACAGCGACGAGCCGGCCGGGAAGGTGATGTCGTGGCGGTTGCGGTCGTAGTCGTCGTTGACGTGGGCCAGCGAATCGGGCACGTCGGAGGCGATGTCCTGGTACAGCGTGCCGCCGAACGCCACGTTGATCAGCTGGCAGCCGCGGCAGATGCCCAGTACCGGCTTGCCCGCTTCCACGAACTCGTGCAGCAGTTCCAGCTCGTACATGTCGCGTGCACGGTCGCCGCTCCACTCGGGGCGGGTGGGCGTTTCGGCATAGCTTTGCGGCGAGACGTCGGCGCCGCCTTGCAGCACCAGGCCGTCGAGGTGGCGCGCGTAGTCGCGCAGGCGGATGTTCGACGGGTGCAGCAGGCCGTCGGTGTTCACGGTGGGGATCATGAAGACCAGCACGTCGCGCGACATTACCCACTGGGCGATCGACTCTTCGAGGTATTGCAGGTTCTTGCTGCGCAGGCCGGTGGAGCCGGCTTCGGGATGGAAGATGCGCGCCGAGATGCCGATGTGGAGCGGGCGCTGCACGATGTGGCGGGTGACCGAGGCGGCCACGCGCCGGTAGCGCGCCATCAGCACCCGGCCCCACAGGCTGAACACGGTGTCGCCGGGATCGAGGTAGCGCGGCGTGGCGCTGTTGCTGTCGTTGCGCGCCGGCCGGCGTTCCTGGTCGGAGGCGCGACGGTGCGGTGTGCTGTCCTTGTCGTCAGGGCCGTCAGTCATGCTGTTCCTCATTTACTGTTGACGTGTTGTTAGTGTGCCACAAGCCAGCGTCGGCAGTCGCCCGGTTCACATTTCCTTACATGTGGTCCACGCATGTCACCCTGGATCAATCGGAAAGCCCGGCCCGCCTGGGCGGCCCTATAATCGGGCCATGAGAAAACTATGGAAAGCCATCGGCCGCGTGGTCGCCTCGATTGCGATTGGCGTCGCTACCGCCTGGGGTGCGCTGGCGCTGTGGTACCAGCCGCCGTTGCAGGTGGAGGCGTTGCGCGTGCCGGCCATGGGCCTGTGGGTATCGATCGCGCCGGTCACGCTGTTCTGGTGGTGGCGCCTGCGCCGTGCGCGCGTGCTGCTGCCGTGGGGCGTGGCCATGGTAGCGCTGCTGGTATGGTGGGGCACTTTGCAACCGAGCCACGACCGCGTGTGGGCCGACGACGTGGCGCGCATGGTGACCGGGGACGTACAGGACAGCGTGGTCACGCTCGACCAGGTGCGCAACTTCGACTGGCGCAGCGACGACGACTACACGCCGCGCTGGGAACGCCGCAGCTACGATCTCGATCAACTGCGCTCGGTTGATGTGGCGCTGTCGTACTGGATGGGCCCTGCCATCGCCCACACGCTGGTGTCGTTCGGTTTTGCCGACGGCCGCTATCTCACATTTTCCATCGAAATCCGCAAGGAGCGCGGCGAAAGTTTTGACGCCATCGCCGGCTTTTTCAAGCGCTACGAAACGGTGCTGATCGCCGCCGACGAGCGCGACATCCTGCGCGTACGCACCAACGCGCGTGGCGAGGATATGTATTTATATCGTTTGAACATTCCGCAGAAAACCATGCGCTCGCTGTTCCTGTCGTACCTTGACGAGGGTGCGCAACTCAAGCGCACGCCGCGCTTCTACAACACGCTCACCGCCAACTGCACCACCATCGTGTTCGAGATGGCGCGCAGGATCGATACCGCGCTGCCGCTCGACTGGCGCCTGCTGGCCTCCGGTTACCTCGATCGCTACCTGTTCGACCTGGGCGTGCTGGCCGGTCCGCAAAATTTCGGCACGCTGCGCCAGGCCGCCCATATCACGGCCCGCGCGCGGGTGGCGGACCAGGCGCCCGACTACTCTGCTGCCATTCGCCAACCGGCGCCTTGAGCACCGATTCCAGCACCGCAGAGACATCGGTCACGGCAGCGAGGCCGGCGCCGCTGACGGGGTGCGCAAGCCGCGCCTCACTCCTTGCCGGGGCAGGTTCTTAGCCGCCCCTTGAGGATCTTGCCGGTGGCCGCTGCCGGCAGGGCCGCCATCACGATGATCTCGGCCGGCCGTTTATAGGGCGCCAGGTGTTGCGCCAGCCAGGCGTGCAGGTCTTCCAGTGCGACCGGATGGCGGACGTCCAGCTCGATGTAAGCGACCACGTCCTCGTCGCCATGCGCACCGGGGCGTCCCACCACCGCCGATTGCGTCACGCCCGGGTGGGCGTTGAGCACCGTTTCCACTTCCAGCGGATAGACGTTGAAGCCGGCGCGGATGATCAATTCCTTCGTGCGGCCCACGATGAACAGCGCGCCGTCCGCGTCGCTGCGCGCCACGTCGCCGGTATCGAGCCAGCCGCCGCCACGCATGCTGGCGGCAGTGAGTTCCGCATCGCGGTAATAGCCGAGCATGACGTTCGGGCCGCGCACCCACAGCTGGCCATCGACGCCGGGGGCGACCGGCACGCCATGCGCATCCACCACGCGCACCTCCACGCAGGGGATGGCATGGCCGACCGAGGTATCGGCGCGCGGCTGGTCCAGGCGCGTCTGGCTGACGGTGGGCGAGGTCTCGGTGAGGCCGTAGCCGTTATGCAGCGGCACGCCCAATACCTGCTCCACGCGCGCCTTGAGGCTGGGCGTGAGCGGTGAACCGCCCGCGTAGGCGAAGCGCAAATGATTCGGTAAAGGGGCGTCAACGCTGCCGAGCTTTTCCAGCAGCTTCGCATACATGGCCGGCACGCCCTGGACGATGGTGAGTGCGTGCTCGCGCAGCGCGGCCAGCAGCGCATCGGGCGTGAAGCGCGGGCACAGGTACAAGCAGGCGCCCGCGTAGAGGGTGCCCAGCATCACCGACGTCAGGCCATAGACGTGGGTGATCGGCAGCACGCCGTATGCGCGGTCCGACGGTACCAACCCGCGCAGGCGGCTCGACACGGCAGCGACGAACAGCAGGTTGCGGTGGCTGAGCATCACACCCTTGGGCGCGCCGGTGGCGCTGGTGGTGCCGGTGGTGTACACCAGCGCTGCCACCTGGTACTCGGACGCCGCGTGCTCCGGCTCCGGTACGCGGCCGGTATGCAACGTGCCGACCATCCAGGCGCCGAAGGGCGAGTCGGTAACCGTGGCCGCGTGGCGCAGGCCGTGGGCGGCGGTCTCGGGCGACGTATTGCAGCCGGGCGCGCTGGTATAGATCACGCGGCGCGCGCCGCAATGGTCGCGAATCTGGTCCACCTCGTGCGCGGATAGGCGGCCGTTGACGTGGACGATCCAGGCGTCGAGATCGGCGGCGGCAAAGGTGAGCGCCACTTGCGCTGCGCAGTTTTCGCCGACCACCATCAGGCGGTCGCCGGCGCGTACGTCCAGCGCGCGCAAGGTGGCGGCGGTATCGTCGATGGCGGCGGCCAGCTGGGCGTAGGTCCAGTGGCGGCAGCCGTCGTGCAGGGCAGGGGCGTGCGGGGTGTCGTGCGACCAGCGGCGCACGATGGCGCCGAGCCGCGCCGGCAGGGATGCCAGCAGGGTATGGGGATCGAAGTCGTTCATCTGGCCGCGACCGTCATTGGCGAAAAAGCGGCCAATGTGACGGCGCCGCGCGCCAGTGTCAAGCCTTGATGTCGAGCAGCGAGCCCAGCGTTTCGTCGGAGGTCTTGATCACCGACAGCGATGCTTGCGTCTGCGCCTTGTACACCAGCGAATTGGTGATGTCGCTTGCCAGGTTGGTGGCGCTGGGTTGATCGCCTGCCGCCAGTTGCTGTCCTTGCAAGGAAATCGAGACGCCACCACCGGCCGGGGGCGACTCGCGGAAGTTCACCTGCGCCGGCTGAAAGCCTTGTGTGGATGCATTCGCGATCGAGTGAGCGCTGTTGGACAGCGCGCTGAGGCCGGCGGTAACGCCGCTGGCGCCGATGTGTAGGGCAGAGATGGCCATGATGAAATTCCCCTGGGGCAATATCTCGATTGTACACCTTTGATCCAGATCATGCTTCGTGCGGGATGCTCATTTAGGCTTGCACTTCGACCTGCGCTGGCGCAATGCGCCCGGTTCGCTTCCCGTTGATCAAACCGCAATCCTGTTCGTGGAGGAGTACGCCATGTTTCCATATTCTCAATCTGTCACACCCGCCGTCAAATCGCATCTCGACGCCCAGATGGCATTTTTCAACGACATGTCCCGCTCGATGTTTCGTACCGCTCAGCAGTTCAGCGACCTCAATTTGCAGATGGCGCAAACCATGCTGGAAGATGTCGCACACACCGGTTGCGATTGCCTCACCGCCCATCGCGCCACCGACATGATGTCGGCTGCCGCCAGCCGCGCCCAGCCGGCCACCGACAAGCTGCGCGCGTACCAGCAGCACCTGTCGCGCATCGCTGCCGACACCCAGCTGGAACTGTCCAAGGTCGCCGGCGAACACGTGGAATCGACCACCCGCACGGCCAAGGCGCTGGCCGACGAGGTCGCCCGCACCGCCCAGGAAGAAGCTCAGCGTGCGCTGCAACAGCAGCAATCGGCCATGGAGCGCGCCACCGATCCGTTCCGGCAAAACGGTGCGCGGCGCATGGCCGATGGCCAGGATAATCAGTTCTATGGCAGCAGCACCGGCACCCAAGTGTCCGGCCAGGCCACGGCGGCACAAACCGCAGCGCATGCTGCGGCGCAAACCGGCAAGCAAAGCGGCGCCCGCAAGGAGGCGTGAGCATCGGATTCCCCCTCCTGAGGCAGACGGCACCATCGTCAACGATGGTTTATCATCGGGGCTTGTTGCCCTGGAGATAAAGATATGACGAATGCCGCCGCCTTGACCGATTCATTGCACATCGTTTGCCCCCACTGCGACGCCGTCAACCGGCTCCCCGCCGCCAAGCTGGCGGCGCAGCCGGTGTGCGGCAAGTGCCAGAAACCGCTGTTTACCGGCCAGCCGGTCGATCTGACCAGTGCGCGATTTTTAAAGCATATCGAGCGCAGCGACATTCCGGTGCTGGTGGACTTTTGGGCGCCGTGGTGCGGGCCTTGCCGGACGATGGCGCCGTTCTATGCGCAGGCCGCCGCCAGGCTGGAGCCGCACTTTCGCGTGGTCAAGGTCGATACCGAGCAGGCGCAGGACCTTGCCACCCGCTACGCGATCCGCAGCATACCCACGCTGGCCCTGTTCAAGGGCGGCCGCGAAGTCGCGCGCCAGCCGGGCGCCATGGATGCAAGCAATATCATTGCCTGGGCCAATCAAAACAATCGTTAAAATCGCCATTGCCATTGCCATTGCCATCGCCATTGCCATTGCCATCGCCACCGTCACCGTCAATGCTACCGCTGCGTTGCAGCGCCTCGCGGCACATTCGTACCGCCTTGCACTGACGGCTTTATCAGGCGCTGTTAATGGCTGGCCGCGTTGCGCATGATGCGCACCGGCTTGCTGCCGGACTCGGTAGGAATGGAGGGCAGCATGTCGGCCAGTGTTTGCTGGTCGAGCACGGCCAGGAACGCCTTGGTCGCGTCATTGAGCGTGTGCTTGAGCTTGCAATCGTTGGTGAGCGGACAGGTGTCCTGGGCGCGGTCGAAGCATTCGGCCATGAAGAAATCGGTCTCGGTGGTGCGCACCAGCTGTCCGATATTGATGTCGGCCGGTTCCTTGGCCAGCCGCAGGCCGCCGTTGCGGCCGCGCACCGTCTCCACCAGCCCGGTTTGCCCCAGCTGGTACACCACCTTCATCAGGTGATTTTTCGAAATCCCGTGCAGGTCCGCGATGTCCTGGATGGTCACCAGGCGGTCGCGGTTGGCGCTCAGGAACAGCAGCGTGCGCAGCGAAAAATCTGTAAATTGGATGAGGCGCATCTGCGGAGATTGAGGTAGATTGAGGCGCTATTTTAACCGGGGACAGGGTTTTGTGCGGATACGCACCGACGCACTGGCGGCCCCGGCCGACACTACCCGAAATACCTAGGAGGAAACATGATCGACGACCAGGCACGCCGAGAGTTCATCAACGAACTGTGGGAACGCTTCGAACAACTGCAACAATGGGCCGAAGCCAACTGGCCCGATCAGGAAAACCCGCTCACCAGCGCCGATTTCGTGGAAGCGCGCAAGGAAATCCTGGGCTTACGCAACCCGGCGCAAGCACCGGGCAAAGTGCCCGAGGCGCGCGAGCCGGAGCAGGGCGGCGCCCAGTACGAAAACCTCAATCCTGCCCCATGGCCGTAATGTGTTCCGTCATCCCCGCCCGGCGGGGATGGCACATTCAGTGCACCACCGGCTTGCCCACCTGCGCCAGCAACCACGCCAGCACCGCCACCACCAGGCTCCCCAGCACACCCCACGCCAGATTGAGCGCACTGTCGAACAACAGTGGCGCCACCAGGCCAGACACCAGCGCGAACAACAGCATCTGCACGAACGACTGCATCGACGACGCCAGTCCGCTGTTGTTCGGGAAGTATTCGAGCGCCATCAGGGTGATCGGTGTCATCATCAGCGACAGACCGAACGAATAGATAAACAGCGGCAGCACCGCCCACGGCACGGCTGCGGTGAAATACAGGTTGTAGCCGACGTTGATCACGCCGGCCAGGATCATCACCGCAAAGCCCATCCAGGCCTGCGCCTTGCGCGCAAACTTGTGAGCGAATTTGCCCGACAGCGCCGAGCCTACCACCATGCCGCCGATCAGCGGCACGAACATCCAGGCAAACGCGGTTTCCGGCAGGTGCAAAATGTTCATCACGAAGTACGCGGCCGAGCCGATATACAGCGCCACACCGGCAAAGCTCATGCCTACGGCAATCGCCAGCAGCAGGAAATGGTGGTGGCACAGCACCTTCCAGTAATTGCGCGCGATGACCCCGAGGTGGAACGGGTGGCGATCCTTCACCGCCAGGCTTTCCGGCAGCAGGCGCGTGACGGCGACGTACATCACGACGCCGAAGGCGGCCAGGAACCAGAAGATCGAGCGCCAGCCAAAGCTCACTTGCAGCCAGCCGCCCAGTACCGGGGCGATGGCCGGCGCCAGTCCGAACACCATCATGATGTGGGCCAGGATTTTTTGCGCGGCGGCACCGGCAAAGCGGTCCTGCACGATGGCCCGGCCAACGACGGAACCGGCGCCTGCCGCCAGGCCCTGCACGATGCGGCAGGCCAGCAGCACGCCGATCGACGGCGCCAGCGCGGCGCCGATCGACGCGGCGATGTACAGCACCAGCGACACCAGGATCACCGGGCGGCGGCCGAACGAATCGGACAGGGTGCCGTAAAACAGCATCATGAACGCAAAGCAGAACAGGAACATGCTCAGGGTTTGCTGCACCATGATCGGGCTGGCGTCGAACGCCACGCCGATGGCAGGGAACGATGGCAAATAGGTATCGATAGCGAGCGGGCCGACCATGGTCAGGCCGGCCAGCAGGATGGTCAGCAGAATATTCATTAAAGGCGTATTGTTCGTTGGACCCGGCATTTTACGCGATATGCGGCCAGCGCATATCGGGCGACATTTTGATTCGTTCACCTGGCGGTAACGCGCGCGTATGCTTCAATATCGGCAGCACTACCGCCAAAAATTTTAGATTATCGAGACATGACTATTGATACCTTCGACGCCACCGGCGTCAAACCATCGCACTGGAACCTGGCCAGCGTGATCGAACAGCTGCGCGTGTCGCGCGAGGCCACCCATAATATCCGCCACCAGGGCCGGGTGCGCGAGCTGCCCTCGCGCGAGGCGCTGCAAATCATCGTCAACGGCCTGTCGGCGGTACTGTTTCCCACCCATTACGGCCGGCCCAACCTGACCGACGAGAGTATCGATTACTTTGTTGGCGATACTTTGAACACCACGCTCAACCGCCTCACCGAACAGGTGCGGCGCGGCCTGCAATTCTCGGCTACCGAAGAAGTGCCCGACGACGCCGTGCTCACCCAGCAGGCCCACGCCATCACCCGCGAATTTGCCGCCAACCTGCCGGCCATCCGCGCGCTGCTGGTTTCCGACGTGCATGCGGCGTTTTCCGGCGACCCGGCCGCCACGTCGGTGGCCGAGATCATGCTGTGCTACCCGGGCACCATCGCCATCCTGTACTACCGCCTGGCGCACTGCCTGCACCGCCTCGGCTCGCCGTTCCTGGCGCGGCTGATCTCGGACATCGGCCACTCGCTCACCGGCATCGACATCCACCCCGGCGCCCAGATCGGCGGCAGCTTCTTCATCGACCACGGCACGGGCGTGGTGATCGGCGAGACCGCCATTCTCGGCCAGCGGGTGCGCCTGTACCAGCACGTCACGCTGGGCGCCAAGCGCTTCCCGGCCGACGACCAGGGCGTGTTGATCAAGGGCGTGCCGCGCCACCCTGTGGTCGAAGACGACGTAGTGATTTATGCAGGCGCCACCATCCTGGGCCGCATTACCATCGGCGCCGGATCAACCATAGGCGGCAACGTGTGGCTTACGCAAAGCGTGGCGCCCAACAGCAATGTCTCCCAGGCCCAAATGCGCAACGACTAGAGCAAGCCTTCATCGGCCCGCCAGGAACAGCAGCGTGTTGGTGGGCCAGGCGCGAGGTCCGACAGGGAAGGAAAAGCCAGGCTCCGAAAAATATGCAGGCGCCAGTGTGCGGCAGTTTTGATGCTTTGGCAATCTTTCAGTGTCAGAGCCGTACCGCGTGCGCCACGTGACCGGGCGCCAGCCGCGCGCCGCCACCGAGCACCTGTCCACGCAAGGTACCGCCGTCGTACGCCGTACGATACCGCCCGCGCCGCTGCAGTTCCGGCACGATCAGTTCCACCACGTCGCGCATGCTGTCGTGGGCCACGGCAAAGGCGATGTTGAAACCGTCGATGCCGGTGTCGTCCTGCCATGCTTCCAGCTGGTCCGCCACCTGGCGCGGATCGCCTACCAGCACCGGACCGCGTCCACCGAGGCCGATGAACAGTGCGGCCTCGCGCACGGTCCAGGCACGGTCGGGGTCGGCCTGGGTAAACGACGCCAGCGCCGAGCGGCCCGCGTCCGATTCGATATACTCGACGGTGGCGTCGAGCGGAAACTGGCTGAAGTCGATGCCGGTCCAGCCGGACAGCAGGGCCAGCGCCGCCTCGATATCGACGTGGTTGCGGTAGTCCTCGTACCTGGCCCATGCTTCGGCCTCGGTGGGGGCGGTGACGATCAGCGCCTGGGCGTAAATTTTGAGGTCGTCGCCGTCGCGGCCGGCCGCGCGCACTGCGGTGCGCAGGTCATCGGCATACTTGCGCACCACGGTCTTGCTAGGACCACTGACGAACGTGCACTCGGCGTGGCGCGCCGCAAAGGCCGTGCCGCGCGGCGAGGTACCGGCCTGGTACAGCAACGGCGTGCGCTGCGGCGACGGTTCACACAGGTGAAATCCCGGCACCTTGTAAAAGCGGCCTTCGTGGTTGATAGCGTGGATGCGGGACGGCTCGGCATACACGCCGCGCGCCTTGTCGTTGACCACGGCGTCGTCGTCCCAGCTTTTCTCCCACAGTTTATAGACCACGTCCATGTATTCGTCGGCCAGGTCGTAGCGCTCGTCGTGGCCCAGTTGCCGGTCCAGGCCCAGGTTGCGCGCCGCGCTGTCGAGATACCCGGTGACGATATTCCAGCCGATGCGCCCGCGCGTCAGATGGTCAAGCGTGGAAATGCGCCGCGCGAACGTGTACGGATGCTCGTAGGTGAGGGCGCAGGTCACGCCGAAGCCCAGGTGGGTCGTGACTTGCGCCATCAGCGGCACCAGCGCCAGCGGATCGTTTAATGGCGCCTGCACCGCGTGGCGCAGGGCGGGGTCAGCGCTGCCCTGGTACACATCGTAGGCGCCCAGCACGTCGGCCAGGAACACGGCGTCGAACAGGCCCGCCTCCAGCAGGCGCGCCAGGTCGGTCCAGTGGTCCGGATCGGTGTAGCGGTGGCCGGTGTCGCACGGGTGGGTCCAAAGGCCCGGCGACTGGTGGCTCACCGTGTTCATCTGGAAGGCATTGAAGCGGATTTGCTTGCTCATGTCACTTGGTCGGCTTGGCTGCCACCTCTTTGGCCAACGCCAGCTGGTAGTCGGTCCTGGAATAGTCGGCGAAGTGCTTGTTGGTGATGTCGAGGAATTCGCGCGAGCGGTAGGCGGCAGCGATATCCTTAGCAAATGGCTTGTCCTTGTCGGCCGTGCGCACTGCCACCAGGTTCACATAGTTGTCCGAGATTTTCTCGGTCTTTAACGCGTCCTTCAGTTTCAAGCCCGATGCCAGCGCGTAGTTGCCGTTGACGAAAGAGTAGTCGGTGTCTTGCAGCGAGCGGGGAAGCTGCGCCGCTTCCAGCGGAATCAGCTTGATCTTTTTGAGGTTGGCGGCGATGTCGCGTTCGGACGCGCGCACCGGATCGTACTTGTCGCGCAGCTTGATCCAGCCTAGCTGGTCGAGCAGCACCAGCGCGCGCGCCTGGTTGGTCGGATCGTTGGGCAGCGCCACCGTCGTGCCTTCCTTCACATCCGCCAGCGTCTTGTGGCGCTTGCTGTAGATGGCGATCGGCGCGGTCGGCACTTTGACCAGTTCGGTGATGGGCAGCTTGTTCTCGGTGGCGAACTTGTTCAGGTACACGATGTGCTGGAACACGTTGGCGTCGAGCGAACCTTCTGCCAGCGCGAAGTTGGGCTGGATGTAGTCGTTGAACTCCACCAGCCTGACTTTATAACCCTTCTTTTCCAGCAGCGGCTTGATGCCCAGTTTGATCTGGTCCGCGTAGGGACCGGCGCTGGTGCCGATGACGATTTCTTTCGGGTCTTTGGCGTGAGCCGGCGCGTTGGCGCCGAGCGCAAGCGCCAGTGCTGCCAGTATCGTGGTCAATGCGGCGTGGCGGCGTATCGGTTTGATCATGGTTGTTCCTTAACGTTTGTCGATGCGTTTTGCAATGCGGTTGCCGGTGAACTGGATCAGTTGCACCATGATGATCAGGATGGCGACAGTGGCCACCATGATGTCGGTCTCGAAGCGGTAATAGCCGTAGCGGATCGCCAGGTCGCCGATGCCGCCGCCGCCCACCACGCCGGCCACGGCGGAATACGACAGGAAGCTGATCGCCAGCACGGTCAACGCCAGCACCAGGCCGGAGCGCGCCTCTACCAGCAGCACGCGCAGCACGATCTGCAGTTCCGAAGCGCCCATGGCGTGCGCCGCCTCGATCACGCCACGCGGCACTTCGCGCAGGTTCTGCTCAACCATGCGGGCGAAATACGGAACGGCGGCAAACGACAGCGGCACGGCGGCCGCCAGCGGTCCGATCGACGTGCCGGCGATCATGCGCGTAAACGGCACCAGGGCGACCAGCAGAATGATGAACGGGAACGAGCGCACGGTGTTGACCAGCCAGCCCAGAACCAGCGCGGCCGGGCGGTTTTGCAGCGACTGGCCATCGGCCACCAGGAACAGCACGATGCCGAGCGGCCCGCCGATCAGTACCGCTGCCGACAGGCCGATGCCGAGCATGGTGAGCGTCTGGCCGACGGCGGTGCCCATCTCGGGCAGCATGCCGACGATGGCGTTGAACGACACGCCTAGCGTGGAAAACAGTTCAGACATGGCGTCAGACATAACTGAGCTCCCGGTGTGTGCCGGCCAGCGTATTGGCAGCGTTGAAGGCAGCCAGTTCGCGGCCCAGTGCCGTCTTGCGCGGCGCACTGTGGCCTGCCGGTTCGCTCAGCGCGAATTCCTCGGCAATCGCGCCATCCTCGATCACCGCCACGCGGTTGCAGATTTCGGCCAGCACCGACAATTCGTGGCTGACGATGACGATGGTGACGCCGAGCCGGCGGTTGATGTCGCGCAGCGTGGCCAGCAGCGCGCGCGTGGTTTCGGCGTCGAGCGCGGACGTGGGCTCGTCGCACAGCAGCACGGCGGGGCCGCTGGCGAGCGCGCGGGCGATGGCCACGCGCTGCTTCTGGCCGCCCGAGAGCTGGGCCGGATAGCTGTCGGCTTTGACGCCCAGCTCCACCAGTTCCAGGCACTGGTTGACGCGCGCGGCGATCTGTTCCGGTTTCTGGCCGCCGTGGATGCGCAGCGGGAAGGCGACGTTGTCGAACACGGTGGCGTTTTGCAGCAGGTTGAACTGCTGGAAAATCATGCCGATATTGCGGCGCGCATCGCGCAGGTCGCGCTTCGACAGCGACGTCAGCTCGCGGCCGGCGACGGTGATGGCGCCGGCGTCGGGCCGTTCGAGCAAGTTGAAAAGGCGCAGCAAGGTCGATTTGCCGGCGCCGCTCTTGCCGATCAGGCCGAAGATGTCGCCCTGGCGCACGTCGAGCGACACGTCGCGCACAGCGTCGAAGCGCCCGCCGTCGGGCAGGGTAAAGGTCTTGCTCGCATGTTCGATGCGGATCAGTGGAATAGTCATCGGGTATTTCAGGAGTAGGCGGTGGGTTCGGGCAGCGAGCCGTCGAGCGCATGGCGACCGAGGTCGCGGATCTTGTAGTCGACCGGGTCGTGCAGCGTGTGCACGCGGACGTTGCGCCAGAAACGGTCGTAGCCATAGCGGGCCGACGTTGACCGGGCGCCGGTCAGTTCGAACATCTGGTTGCTGATATCGATGCCGGCGGTATGGGCCAGCACCTTGGCTTCCGCCACGGCGATTGCCAGTTCGCCGCGCTGGCGGGCGGTAACTTGCGGGCCAATGCGGAACAGCCGTTCGAGTTCGTGTGCCGCGTGGTCGGCCAGCACGGCGGCCGGCCGCAGCTTGAGCCACAACTGGCCGAAGCGGTGCTGCACCAGCGGATCGGCAGCAGCCGATTGGGCGCCGGACGCAAACCACGGCCGCGCCTCCTCCACCGTGTAGGTGCGCGCTGCCTCGAACGCACCTTCGCCAATGCCCAGGTACAGGTTGGTCATGATCAGTTGCGCCACCTGCGAGCGCAGCGTCGATTGCGGCGTGGCCGCCACGCCGGGCGCCTGCAGCACCTGCGTGGCCGGCAGCGCCACCCCGCTGAAGTGGACATTGCCGCTGTCGGTCTGCTTCTGGCCGAAGGCGTCCCAGTCGGCCTGCACCTCCACGCCCGGCTGGCGCGTGGGCAGCACGCCGATCAGCGCGGTGCCGGTGGGCTCGTGCCAGGCCGAGACGGTCAGCCAGTCCGACCCCACGGAGCCGGACGAAAAACTCTTGATGCCATCGAGCGTGTAGCCGTAGTCCGCATCCACGGCCGCGGTGCGGCGGTCGAGCGGATTGAGGGCATTGCCCCAGAACAGATTCTGCTCGACGGTGAGCGTGAGAAAGCGGCGCTGCTGCTGCGGTGTGCCATACAGCTGGATGCCCGCCAGTTGCAGGTGGTGAAAACCGAAGATATGGGCCAGTGCGCTGTCGGCGCGCGCCAGGATGCGCACCACTTGCAGCACCGTGGGCCAGTCGGCGCCCTGGCCGCCGAATTCGGTCGGTATCGACAGCGTGAGCAGGCCCGAGGCGCGAATTGCGCCGCGTTCCTGCGCCGCGTGGCCGCCGGCCTGGTCGCGGGCATTGGCGGTTTCGCCCAGGCGGCGCGCCAGGTCGGCGGCCACCTTGAGCGGATCGGGAGACGTCGGCGGCGCCGGATCGGGCGTCGCTGTTCTGAGTGCGTTAGACATGGTATGTCCGTTGTCGTTAAGGATGCGGTGGCGCAGTATCGCACCGGGCTCCAAACCTCGTACACGAAGAATTCCGGCTATTTATATGCAAAAAAGTCATGTGTCGTAAACCGCATATGGAAGCGCAAAACTATTCGTTCTGATTTCAACCGGACGGCTCTATTCTGGCCAGCACAAACAATTGACGGGGATCGGATCATGAGCATTCTTCTATTAGGCGGCAGCCCGGCTGCGGTATCGAGCACCGGCCGTTTGCTGGACCATGTCGCTGAAAAACTGGCTGAGCGCAGTACCGGACACCGCTACACCAAGGTGCAGGTGCGCGAACTGCCGGCCCATGCGCTGCTGCACGCCGAGACCTCGGACCTGGCCATCAAGCGCGCGCTGGCCGCAGTTAGCGAAGCAGATGTCGTGATCATCGCCACCCCGGTGTATAAAGCTTCTTATACCGGTTTGCTGAAAGCCTTCCTCGACCTGCTGCCGCAGGACGGCCTGGCCGGCAAGCTGGTGCTGCCGCTCGCCACCGGCGGCAGCCAGTCGCACATGCTGGCGCTGGACTACGCGCTGCGCCCGGTGCTGCACGCGCTTGACGCACGCCACGTGCTGGCGGGGATTTACGCCACCTCGTCGCAACTGGTGTGGAACGAGGTCAGCGGCCTGGCTGTCGATCAGGCCATCGCCTGGCGCGTGCAGGCTGGCGTGGAAGGGCTGGCCGCTGCGCTGCACGGCCACAAATCGTGGCAGGCACAGCAAGCGCAGGCGCCGTTCGTGGCGCCGGTCGAGCCGATCCGCCTGGCGCGCTGAGTGGAGACGCCTACATGACAATCAAGACCATCAACGCAACCGGACCGGCCGCCAGTCGTGCGCAGCAACGCACCGCGCGGCGCCATACCCTGGGACTGCTGTTTGCCGTTGGCGTGCTGGGCGTCACCGCCCACGCGCCGACGCTGGCCCAAGCCAACGCTGCCCAGGTCAAGCAGGAAATCCGCATCGGCTACCAGAAGTACGGCACGCTCACCTTGCTCAAGGGCCGTGGCACGCTGGAACAGCGCCTGGCGAGTAAAAACATCACGGTCAAATGGACCGAATTCCCGGCCGGACCGCAGCTGCTCGAGGGACTGAATGTGGGCAGTGTCGATTTCGGCACCGTGGGCGAGGCGCCGCCGATTTTTGCGCAAGCCGCCGGCGCCAACCTGGTGTATGTCGGCAATGAGCCGCCGTCGCCGGCCAGCGAGGCGATCGTCGTGCCGAAGTCGTCCTCCGTGCGCAGCGTGGCTGACCTCAAGGGCAGGAAGATCGCCCTGAACAAGGGTTCCAACGTCCACTACCTGCTGGTGAAAGCGCTGGAAAAAGCCGGCGTCGCCTACCAGGACGTGCAGGTGATCTACCTGCCGCCAGCCGATGCGCGCGCCGCGTTCGAGCGTGGCAGCGTCGATGCGTGGGTGATCTGGGATCCGTTCCTGGCCGCTGCCGAGAAGCAGATCGGCGCCCGCGTGCTGGCCGACGGCAAGGGCCTGGTCAACAACTACCAGTTCTACCTGGCCGCGCGGCCGTACGCCGAAAAGAACCAGGACACCGTGCGCATCGTGCTCGAGGAAATCGCCAAGGTTGACGAGTGGGGCGCTGCCAATCCGAAGGATGTGGCAGCCATCCTCTCCACCCAGACCGGCCTGGAAAACGAGGTTGTGGCGCTGGCCGCCTCGCGCTATGCCTACGGCGTCAAGCCGATCAGCGCCGGCGTGCTGGCGCAGCAGCAGCAGGTGGCCGACGCTTTCGCCCGTCTCAAGCTGATTCCGAAGCCGATTGCCGTCAAAGAAGCCCAATTGGCGCCAAGCCAGGTAGCGAAAAAATAAGGATTTACATCATGTCGTTGAATATCTTCTGGTTCATTCCCACCCACGGCGACAGCCGCTACCTTGGCACCACCAAGGGCGCGCGTCCGGTCGATGCCGATTACCTCAAGCAGTGCGCGGTCGCCGCCGACACCCTCGGCTACGACGGCGTGCTGCTGCCCACCGGGCGCTCGTGCGAGGATGCGTGGGTGGTGGCGTCGTCGCTGATCTCGGTCACGCAAAAGCTCAAGTTCCTCGTCGCCATCCGTCCCGGCCTCACCACGCCCGGTCTGGCCGTGCGCATGGCGGCCACCTTCGACCGCCTGTCCAACGGGCGCCTGTTGATCAACGTCGTCACCGGCGGCGACCAGGGCGAACTGGAAGCGGACGGCCTGTTTGCCGACCACGCCAAGCGCTACGAGATTTCCGACGAATTCATCCGCGTATGGCGCGCCTCGCTGGCGGGCGAGGGCGGCGATGCCGGCTACGATTTCGAGGGCAAGCATATCCAGGTCAAGGGTTCCAAAACCTTGTACCCGGCCGTGCAAAAGCCGTATCCGCCGCTGTACTTCGGCGGCTCGTCCGAACCGGCGCACGCGCTGGCGGCCGAGCAGATGGACGTGTACCTCACCTGGGGCGAACCGCCGGCAGCGGTGGCCGAAAAAATCGCCGACATCCGCGCGCGCGCCGCCAAGCATGGCCGCACCGTCAAATTCGGCATCCGCCTGCACGTGATCGTGCGCGACACCAACGAGGAAGCGTGGCGCGCGGCCGATGAGCTGATCAGCCACCTCGACGACGAGACCATCGCCAAGGCCCAGAAGGCGTTTGGCAAGATGGATTCGGTGGGCCAGCAGCGCATGGCGGCCCTGCATGGTGGCCGCCGCGACAAGCTCGAAGTCTCGCCCAACCTGTGGGCTGGCGTGGGACTGGTGCGCGGCGGCGCCGGCACGGCCTTGGTGGGCGATGCCGAAACAGTGGTGGCCCGCATCCGCGAATACGCCGACCTCGGTATCGAGACCTTCATCTTCTCCGGCTACCCGCACCTGGAAGAATCGTATCGCTTCGCCGAACTGGTGTTCCCGTTGCTGGGCAAAGGCAAAGCGGCGGGCACGCAGTCGCTCAGCGGTCCGTTCGGCGAGATCATGGCCAGCGATATCATTCCCAAGAAGGCGGCGTAATGGCTCAGGTGAAAAATAAAGCGCCGAGCGCGCTGGCGCCGTGGATATTGCCGGTCACGCTGATCGTGCTGTGGCAGGTGGCCTCGCAGGCAGGCTGGCTCTCGAGCCGCATCCTGCCCGAGCCATGGGCCGTGGCCAAGGCCTTCTGGGCGCTGGCCGTGTCGGGCGAGTTGTGGGTGCACTTGCGCACCAGCCTGTGGCGCGCGGCGTCGGGCTTTGCCATCGGCGCCGGCCTCGGTTTGCTGCTGGGCCTGTTGACGGGCAGCTTCCGCCGCGCCGAAACGCTGCTCGACACCACGCTGCAAATGGTGCGCAACATCCCGGCGCTGGCCTTGATTCCGCTGGTGATCCTGTGGTTCGGCATCGATGAGACGGCCAAGCTGTTCCTGCTGGCGGTCGGCGTGTTCTTTCCCGTGTACCTGAACACCTTCCACGGCATCCGTTCGGCCGACCAGGGCCTGATCGAGATGGCGCGCAGCTATGGCCTGTCCGGCTGGCCCTTGTACCGCGACGTGATCCTGCCGGCGGCGCTGCCGTCGATCCTGGTGGGCGTGCGGTTTTCGCTGGGGCTGGTATGGGTGCTGCTGATCGTGGCCGAGACCATTTCGGCGCAGGCCGGCATCGGCTACATGACCATGAACGCCCGCGAGTTCCTGCAAACGGACGTGGTGCTGGTGGGGATTTTGCTGTACGCGCTGCTGGGCAAGGCTGCCGACCTGGCGTCGCGCGGGATGGAAAAGCGCTTCCTGCGCTGGAATCCGGCCTACCGCTAATCGATCTGAATTGGAGTAAACCGTATGAATATTTCCACCACCTTGTTCGATGTCGGCGGCCTGGCCCGCGAGAACCTGTCGTCGCTGTCGGCGGCCGATGTCAACCGGCCGCCGGCGCGGCGCCAGGGCGTGTCGCTGTCGCTCGAGGGTTTAAGTAAATCGTTCGGCGAGCGCGCGGTGTTGCACGACATCGAACTGCAACTGCAGCCCGGCGAATTCGTCGCGGTGGTGGGCCGCAGCGGCTGCGGCAAGAGCACGCTGCTGCGCGCCATCGCCGGGCTGGAGACGGTGGAGCAGGGCACCATCGCGGTGGGCAAGGGCGCCATCGGCAGCAGCATCCGCATCATGTTCCAGGAAGCGCGCCTGCTGCCGTGGAAGACGGTGCTGGAAAACGTGGCGCTGGGCCTGCCCCGGTCGCTCAACGCGGCGGCCGCCACCTTGAACACCGTGGGCCTGGGCGAACGCGCCAACGACTGGCCGGTCGAACTGTCGGGCGGCCAGCGCCAGCGCGTGGCCCTGGCGCGCGCATTGCTGCACGAACCGCAATTGCTGCTGCTCGACGAGCCACTGGGCGCGCTCGATGCGTTGACCCGCATCGAGATGCAGCAACTGATCGAAAGCCTGTGGCTGGCGCGCGGCTTCACGGCAGTGCTGGTCACGCACGATGTGCAGGAAGCGCTGGCGCTGGCCGACCGCGTGGTGCTGATCGAAGAAGGACGCATCACGCTGGACCTGAAAGTGGACTTGCCCCGCCCGCGCGCACGCGGCAACGCGGCGTTTGCGGCGCTGGAGCAGCAACTGCTGGAAAGCATCCTCCATCCGGCACCAGCCAGGCAAGCCGGCAAGATCGCGGCTGCTGCCTGAGCCTTGAGTCCCACTGCGCCATCCTCCATTCGGAGGGTGGCAGGCTCAAGGTGACTCAATCCTCACCCTTCCGACAGATTCCTCTCCCTCCCATCCCCCAGTATCATTCCCACCTGTGCACGAGATTGAACTTAACCGCTGGTTATGATCGATTTTCTCGATAGTAACGAGGCAAATTTTTCGTTTTACAACGTCAATTGTGCAGAGCATAATCATTGCCACCCGAGACATGGACTTGGCCGGAACCCCGGACCGGTCGCATGTCTCACTGTTCCCAACACACAGGAGTCTGACAATGAAAAAAATCTTTGCCCTGCTGGTCGCCGCCGGTATCTCGATGTCCGCATTTGCCGCACCGGAAACCTTCACTTCCGATGCCAACCACACGTTCTCGAGCTTCAGCTACAGCCACTTCGGCTACTCGATCCAGACCAGCCGCTTCAACAACACCACCGCCAAGTTCACGGTGGACCGCGCTGCCAAGACCGGCTCGGTGGAAGCGACCATCGACACCAAGTCGGTCGATACCGGCTCGAAACTGTTCGACGGCCACATCCAGGGCGAAGATTTCCTGGACACCGGCAAGTTCCCGACCATCACCTACAAGTCGACCAAGGTCAACTTCAAGGGTGACGTGCCTGCCACCATCGACGGCAACCTGACCATCAAGGGCATCACCAAGCCAGTGACCCTGACTGTTACGCACTTCCAGTGCGCCGATCACCCGATGATGAAGAAAATGGCTTGCGGCGCCAACGCCACGGCCAAAATCAAGCGTACCGAGTTCAACGCCGGTAAATACGCACCGAATGTAGGCGATGAAGTCACCCTGACCCTCGCCATCGAAGCCATCAAGGAGTAATTGAAACGGGCCGGTCCGTTGGGCTGGCTTCATTTCATTGCACTGACCTGGACTGTTGCGACATCGTGTCGCAGCAGTCCATTTTTTTAGGAGCAAGACAATGAAAATGACGCAGCTCGCGTTTGCTATAACGGTGTTGGCCGCCACGACGGCGCACGCCACCGACCTGATCATCACCAACGGCAAGGTCGCCACCATGACCAGGGAGGGCGCTTTCGCCCAGGCCGTCGCCATGAAAGACGGCAAGATCACCGCCGTCGGCAGCAATGCCAGCGTACTGAAACTCAAGACCACCGCCACGCAAGTGATCGATGCCGACGGCAAGACCGTGATTCCCGGCCTGAACGATTCGCACCTGCACATCATCCGCGAAGGCCTCAACTACAACGCCGAGCTGCGCTGGGACGGTGTGACGTCGCTGAAACAGGCGATGCAGATGCTCAAGGAGCAGGCCGCGCGCACGCCGGACGGCGCCTGGATCAAGGTCGTCGGCGGCTGGAACGAATTCCAGTTCGAGGAAAAGCGCCTGCCGACCCTGGAAGAAATCAACGAAGCAGTGCCGGACAAGCCGGTATTCCTGCTGTACCTGTACGGCCTGGGCTTCCTGAATAAAAAAGGCATAGCAACGCTGGGCTACACCGCCGAGACCAGGTTCAAGGACGGAGTGGTGGAACTGGGCGCCGACGGCATGCCGACCGGCAAGCTGATCGCCAAACCGAACGCGATGATCCTGTACACCACGCTGGCCAAGACCACCGTGCTGCCGCGTGATGAACAGCTCAATTCCACCATCCAGTACTACCGCGACCTCAACCGCCTGGGCCTGACCAGCGCGATCGATGCCGGCGGCGGCGGCCAGGCTTATCCCGACGATTACGCCGTCAGCCTGGAACTGGCCAGGGATGGCAAGCTGACCGTGCGCACCTCGTATTACCTGTTCGCGCAAAAGCCGGGCAAGGAGCTCGAAGACTACCAGCGCTGGCTCACCCAGACCAGGCCCGACAAGAACGAACACCTGTTCTATGCGAATGGCTACAACACCGAGGGCGGCGGCGAAAACCTGGTGTGGAGCGCGGCCGACTTCGAGAACTTCCTCGAGCCGCGCCCGGACATGCCGCACGAAATGGAAGGCGAACTGGAACCCGTGCTGCGCCTGTTGATCAAGAACCGCTGGCCGTTCCGCATCCACGCCACGTACGACGAGAGCATCGACCGCGACCTGGCCGTGATCGAAAAGGTCAACAAGGACTTGCCGCTGAACGGCCTGCGCTGGTTCTTCGACCATGCCGAGACCATCAGCGACAAGCAACTGAAACGCGTGAAATCGCTCGGTGGCGGCATCGCCGTGCAAAACCGCATGTATTTCCAGGGTGAACACTACTGGAAACAATACGGCGCCCAGACCCGCCAGATGCCGCCGATCAAGAAAATGCTGGAGATGAACATCCCGGTGGGCCTCGGCACCGACGGCACCCGTGTCAGCAGCTACGGTCCGTGGCCGTCGATCTATTGGGCGGTGACCGGTAAAACCGCCGGCGGCCTGAAATTGTGGCAACCGCAGGACGTGCTGAGCCGTTACCAGGCACTCAAGCTGATGACCCAGGGCAGCGCCTGGATGAGCGGCGAAGAAAAGCTCAAGGGCACGCTGGCAAAAGGCCAGTACGCCGACTTGGTGATCTTGCCGCAAGATTATTTCAGCATGGACGTCGAGCAGATCAAGAACCTGGAAAGCGCGCTGACCATCGTCAACGGCAAGGTGGTGTACGCCGGTGAGCAATTCAAGCAACTGGCGCCATCGTCGCCCGAAGTCAAGCCCGACTGGAGCCCCGTCAAATATTACGGCGGCTACCAGAACAAGTAGCTTCTAAACCAGCTGGAACCAACCCAGGATGGCGCCGGCTGCCAGCAGCCACAGCAGGTGGATGCGGGTGCGCCAGATCAGCACGCCTGCTACCACCGACAGCAGCCACAGTGGCCAGTCGAGGGCGAAATCGCGGTGGGCGCTGCCGAGGGTAATGCCCACCGATACCATCAACCCCACCACCACCGGCGCCATCCCCTGCTTGAAGGCGCGCACGCCCAGCTTGTCGCGGTGCAGGCGCGCCCAGCGCGCGGCCATGTAGGTCAGGCAGGTGCTGGGGATCAGGACGCCGGACATGGTCACCACCACGCCGGCAAACGCGGCGACGTAGCTGCCCGCATTCAGACCCACGTTCCAGCCCATCAATGCCACGAACAGTACGTTCGGCCCTGGCGACGCCTGGGCGATGGCCACCGAGTCGTTGAACTGTGATTGCGTCAGCCAGCCTTGTTCGAGTACCAGGTAGCGGTGCATCTCGGTCGTGGTGGAAATCGCGCCGCCCACCGACAATAGCGACAACAGCAGGTAATGGCCGAACAGGCTGCACCAGTCCGCCAGGCTGAGCACGATGTGGATCGGTGCGCCGCTCATGGCGTTGCCGCTTTCAGGCTGCGCTTTTTCAAGATCCGGTACGTCAGGCCCACGCACGTGCCACCGAGCAGCAGCAGGGTCCAGGCCAGCGGCACCTTGAAGACCACCAGCATCGCCACGCACAGCACGGCGGCGGCGCCGCTGAACCAGCCGGGCAGCGGATGGTTGCGCAGTGCGGCAGCGAGCTTGATGCCGGTGGCGGCAATCAGCCCGGCCGCCACCGCCGCCATGCCGCGCAGCGCGCCAGCCACGCCGGGATGGTTGGCGTACTGCGAATGCAGTACGGCCAGGCACAACACCAGCAGTAACGGCACGGTCAGGATGCCGGCCAGCGCCGTCATGGCGCCGCGCAGGCCAAAATAACGGTCGCCGATCATCAGCGACAGGTTGACCACGTTGGGACCGGGCATCACTTGCGCCACGGCCCAGTCTTCGATGAATTCTTCCTGGGTGAGCCAGCGCTTGCGCTCGACCATCTCGCGCTGGACCACGGCCAGCACGCCGCCGAAGCCCTGTAACGCCAGCACGGTAAATGACATAAACAGGTCGGTAAGGGAGGCGGGGCGGGGATGGTCTTCAGTCATCTTGGCATTATGACCCTGCTCATTGCTTCGTGTCCACGCCCATCAAATTCGCGCAACATTTTAATTGCGAAATGATAGGATCCTGACATTGACTTTACAAAACGGTCGCGCATACTCCCGTTGCATGTCTGCTTGATCCTGATCAAAACCCCTAATTTTTAGCGAGGCTCATGATGAACGATTTGCACTTCCCCCCGACCATGCAACAGCACTACCAACGCAGCGATAGCCATAGCAGTGCCATCGTCGAGCGCGGCATCATTGTCCAGTCCACCTTCAATACCGTGTGCGCCATCGAATACCTGCGGTCGCACAACGTCCAGCCCCAAATCATCGAACGGGTGCTGCTCCATCCGCAGCAACGGCGTCAGGCCGTGCATTAGCCATCCATAGGCTTTACCTCATGTAAGTGGCGGGTTTACTTATGCACACATCATGATGGCAAGAATGAATTTGAAAATTTTTCGTGTTGAAAAATATATCAACGTAAGTGCTTGATTTATATGGGGATAAAAACTGCCTGTTGGATGGGCAGTTTGTTGAACCCCGCGCCGTTACAGGCGCGCTTCGTTGTCAATGGGTAGATATCCACATAGATATCCACAGAGCTTGTGGATATCGTAAAAAACGCTTGAAAATCCTGTACTTAGAGTTGTCTGCGCGGGATCAAAGCGGTTTCTTCAAAGGCTGCATCACGCTGCCCACCACCACGTACGGCGCGACCGGGTCGTCCACCACGCTTGCGGTCACGCGCAGCCGCAGTTCCTGGCCGTCGCGGCGCCAGCCGGTGACCACGTCGGTCCAGGTTTCGCCGGCGCCCAGTGCGCTCAGGGCGTCGGCCAACTGGTCGGGCGGGTAGGGCGGCGTGTGCAGCAGGCGCAGGTCGGCGCCCACCAGTTCCTGGCGCGAAAACTGGAATTTGGCGCAAAACTTGTCATTAACGCTGGCAATGCGGCCGCGCGCGTCAAACGTGGCGATGACGGCGTGCTGGTCCACGGCGTCCAGCAGTCGTCTCGCATGGTCGAGCTGGGTTTGCAGGACGGCGGCGTGTTCCTGCGCCTCTTGCAGGCCGGCATAGGCGCGCAGCGACGAGATCACGGTAGTAAACAGCTTGCGGGTGGTGAGGTCGGTCTTGCACCAGAAATCGTTGATGTCGTAGTCGAGAATGATGCTGTGCTCGAGCGCCTGGCCCGGCTGTCCCGTGCGCAGCACGATGCGCACCAGGCTGTTGTGCAGATTGTCACGGATTTGCCGCGCCACGTTGAGGCCGGCATCGCTGGTTTCCATGATCACGTCCAGCAGCACCAGTGCGATGTCGGGGGTGTTGCGCAGCGTGGTCAGCGCTTCTTCGCCGCTGTAGGCATGCAGGAAACTCAGGCGCCGTCCACGGAAGCAAACATTGCTGAGTGAAAATTTTGTCACAACGTGGACATCGACGTCGTCATCCACGATCAGTACCCGCCACGGCGGTGGCGCGGCAGCGGCCGCCTTGCCGCTTGACTGCGCTTCAGCGGCGACGGCTTCGTCGTCGTCGATCATCCAGTCTGTGTCGTCATCATTCTGATTCATGCATTGATCCCGAAACGAGTTCTTGGAAGAAATTGCGAAACTCTGGAGTTACACTATTCCTCGTATGCGGATTTGTCAAAGAATTCGCGGCCTGAGATTCCATGGACCGTATTTATGCACACAAAAATATTTTTCAAGCGGGCTCAAAAACACGCGAGGGCCTTTCGGCCCTCGCTGTAAGTCATTGATTTTATTCGGCTAAAATTTTGCCTTCCGATTGGGCATTTTGTTGAAACGCCCGCCATTAAAGGCGGTCCCGGCTGTCAAGTGGCTGTTATTCACAACCTTATCCACAATTCGTGTGGATATCTTTAAATCGCCACAATTTCGGACAATTGCTTGCGTACGGCGCCGTGCGCCATCACCAGCTCTGGGCCATCGTGCAACATGGCGTTGTACTTGGCGCGGAACTCGAGGTCGCCCTGTTCGGACGGGCCGATCAGCGCTTCGATGGCGCGGCGGAAGGTGACCGCGTCTTCGGCTGTCACCGGTTCTTCTTCGTCCAGGCGTTCGTCCATCTGCGCCATCAGGCCCGACAGTTTTTGCAGCCAGGCAAAGTTGGGATGGTTGGTGACCAGTTGCAGCAGTTCCAGCGGGCCGCCCACGGCGCCGAAGTACTGGCTCTCGATGTGAATCAGCTGCTTGTGCAGGCCGCGCAGGGCGCGGCCCAGGCTGGTCAGTTTGGCGCGTTGCGCGGTATCGTCGTTATTCATGGATCTTCCTGATCATGGGGATGGCCGCAGCTTAGCAGAGTCCCCCCTATGGCGGAGCCTATCTTATTGCAGTGGTGAAGGGCGGTTGCGCGCCCTACCATGAGGGTTCCTTTACACCACTCTGGAAGCATGATGATGAACCCAAAACTCGAAGTCCTGACCCCGCAAAACTCGCAGCTGATCTTCATCGACCAGCAGCCGCAAATGGCGTTCGGCGTGCAGTCGATCGATCGCCAGGTTCTGAAAAACAATACCGTTGCGCTGGCCAAAGCCGCCAAGGTCTTCAATATCCCGACCACCATCACCACCGTCGAAACCGAATCGTTCTCGGGCCACACCTACCCTGAACTGCTGGACGTGTTCCCGGGCAAAGATATCCTGGAACGCACTTCGATGAACTCGTGGGACGACCAGAAAGTGCGCGACGCGCTGGCTGCCAACGGCAAGAAGAAAGTGATCGTGTCGGGCCTGTGGACGGAAGTGTGCAACACCACGTTCGCCCTGTGCGCGATGCTCGAAGGCGGCTACGAAATCTACATGGTGTCCGATGCATCGGGCGGCACCTCGAAAGAAGCGCACGATATGGCCATGCTGCGCATGGTGCAAGCCGGCGTGATTCCGGTGACCTGGCAGCAAGTACTGCTGGAATGGCAGCGTGACTGGGCCCACAAGGAAACCTATAACGACGTGATGGCCATCGTCAAGGAACACTCGGGCGCCTACGGCATGGGCGTGGACTACGCTTACACCATGGTGCACAAGGCTGCTTCGCGCGCCAACCCGGACCACAAGACGCTGGCGCCCGTGCCAGCCAAATAAGCGGCCAAGTAACTAAAACGCGCTGAGCAAGCCGCGCCGGGACGCCACGGTGGCGGCCTCGGTGCGGCTTCCGACGTTGAGCTTGGCAAGAATATTGTTGACGTGAAATTTGACCGTGCCCACCTCGATGTCTGCGCTGCGCGCGATCATCTTGTTGCTCTTGCCGGTGGCCAAGTGCGCCAGGATTTCCAGCTCGCGCGGCGACAGCCGTGCAACTTCCGTGTGTGCGGCCAGCTTGCTGGCCACTTCCGGCGGCAGGAATTTGCGGCCCTGGGCCACGGCGTGGATGCATGCAACCAGCTGTTCCGGGCTGCTGTCCTTGAGCAGGTAGCCACGCGCACCGGCGCGCATGCCCCGGTGCACGTCTTCGTCGCCCTGGTACGTGGTGAGGATGACGATGCGGGCATCGGGATCGAACGCCAGGATCTGGCCGATCGCTTCGAGCCCGTGCATGACCGGCATGCTCAGGTCCATGATGGTGACTTGCGGGCGATGCTGGCGGTACAGTTCCACCGCGCGGGCGCCGTTGCCGGCTTGCCCTGCCAGGGCGAGGCCGGGCATGGCGGCGATCAGGGCGGCCAGGCCGGCCAGGATCAGCGGGTGGTCGTCGGCGATCAGGACGGAAATGGTGTCGTCGGGCGTATTCATCCGGGATGTCCTTTGAGGCTGATGTGGAAGGCGGCGCCATGCGGCTGGCGCGAGGTGGACCAGATGCGCCCGTTATGTGCCTGGACGATGGTGCGGCAAATCGCCAGCCCCAGTCCGGTGCCGCCGGGCTTGGTGGAGAACAGCGGATCGTACAGGCGCTCGGCCAGCTTGGCCGGCACGCCCACACCGTTATCTTCCACGCTGATGCGGACCGTGCCGGCAATATCGGCCAGCACCGAGCGCACGTGCAGCTGGCGCGGGCGGGTATGCACGTCCTTCATCGCTTCGATGGCGTTCAGTACCAGGTTCATCATCACTTGCTGCAACTGCACGCGGTCGGCGCGCAACTGGTGGCCGTTCAGCGCCAGCGCGTCGTGGACGGCGATGCCGTGCTTGTGGAATTCGGCCCGCAGCATGCGCAGCACTTCGCGCAGCGCTTCATCGACATCGAAGGTGGTGGGTTCGGCGCTGGTGCGGCAGGACATGCCCCGGATGCTGCGCACCACGTCGGCAGCAGTAGCGCCCGCGTGGCGGATCAGCTGGAGCGCATCGCGCACGCGCTCGGTGTTATCGGATTGCAGGGACATCAGTCCCACTTCGGCCTGCAGCACGATGGCCGCCAGCGGCTGGCTGACCTCGTGCGCCAGCGAGGCGGCAAACTCGCCCATGGACGAGATGCGCGCCAGTCTTGCCAGTTCTTCCTCGGCTTCCCGCAGCGCCTCTTCCGCCTGCAGGCGGCGGGCCTTTTCGGCCAGGTAGCGACGGTACAACTGCTCGTTGTCGAGCGACTTGTCCGTCGCGAGGTCTGCGGGTGCGGGCATGTTGCCTACTTGGCGGCCTGGGTTTGCGCGGCGAGGTGTTCGCCGATGAACCAGCTGTGCAGCTCATTGCTGCGCACCACTTGGCTGACGATCAGGTCGTTGGTGCCGTCGTCGCCGTTGTCGGCAGCAGCGCGCGCCAGCGGGCGGGCTTCGATCAGGATGGTTTCATGCGCGTCCAGCAGGCCGGACAGCTGGGCTGCCGCCGTCTCGCGGCCACGCGGGGCGCTGCGCGAAATGGTCGATTCTTCCATGACGTCCTGCGCCAGGGCGAAGGTGACGCCGCCCAGGGTTTGCACGCGTTCGGCGATGGCATCCATGATGGTGACCTGCTCGTTGTAGTGCTGGTCGAACAGCAGGTGCAGTTGATGGAAGGTGGCGCCCGACACCTGCCAGTGGGCTTTCTTGTAGGCGTCGCGGATGGCCATGGTGTGGGCCAGCAGGCGGTTCAGCGCCTGCACGCTGTGGGTGCGCACTTCGGCCGACAGGCCGATGCGCACGTCCGCCAGAGAACCGAAGTCTTGCAGCACCTGCCTGGTATTTGCTTTGCTCATGATGTATTTCCTTTAAAAGTGCCTTCTTGCCCACCGATTGATTATGGACCGTGATCGCCATGGCGTTTAGCTCCGAAAGAGTGAGGCAGAAGATTGAACAGGGGAGGGATTTGACTCACCCTATCGGGTGATCAGGACTGCAGGAATTCCAGCAAGTCCGCGTTGAGCTTGTCCTTGTGGGTGGTTGGCAAGCCGTGCGGCGCGCCTTCGTAAATTACCAGCTTGGCGTTCTTGATGATCTTGGCCGAGGCCTTGCCGGCGGCGTCGATCGGCACAATCTGGTCGTCGCTGCCGTGCACGACCAGCACCGGCACGTCGATCTTTTTCAGGTCTTCGGTAAAGTCCACTTCCGAGAACTGCTTGATGCAGTCATAGGCGTTCTTGATGCCGCACTGCATGCCCTGGGCCCAGAACGTGTCGCGCACGCCCTCGGACACCTTGGCGCCGGGGCGGTTGTAGCCGTAGAACGGCAAGGTCAGGTCCTTGAAGAACTGCGAGCGGTCGGCCAGCACGCCGGCGCGGATGCCGTCGAACACTTCCATCGGCAAGCCGCCCGGGTTGGTTGCGGACTTGACCATTTGCGGCGGCACGGCGCCCACCAGCACGGCCTTCTTGACGCGGGCGCTGCCATGGCGGCCGATGTAGCGCGCCACTTCGCCGCCACCGGTGGAGTGGCCCACCAGCGTGGCTTCCTTGATGTCGAGCGCGTTCAGCAGCGTGGCCAGGTCGTCGGCATAGGTGTCCATGTCGTTGCCGCCCCAGGGCTGGCTCGACAGGCCGTGGCCGCGGCGGTCATGGGCGATCACGCGGTAGCCGTGGCTGGCCAGGAAGATCATCTGGTCTTCCCAGGCATCGCCTTGCAGCGGCCAGCCATGGCTGAACACCACGGCCGGTCCGGTGCCCCAGTCCTTGAAATGGATGCGGGTGCCATCTTCGGTGATGACGCTGTCAACTGAGAGATTGCTGTTTGCCATGTTGTTGCTCCTTGGTGTGTGAGGGGTGACTACCTGCCCAGTGTAGTCAGCGCACCGTTGAAAAGCTCCTGCCAAAAGTGCAGTGCCGGCGCACTCGTATGGGGTGCTCGTCAGTTGATGGTGCCGGGCGCGCCGTCGTAGTTGAGCGGCAGCCAGTCGTACGCCTTGCCGTTCTGGCGGATGCGGCCCAGGCCGGGAAAGGCGATATGGGCAGCGCCGACCAGCGTGTGATCGTTGGCGAGAGATTGCAGCAGGCGGGCGCGGGTAGCAGCGGCGTCCGCTTCGCTGCTGTCGTACTTGACGGTGGCTTGCGGGTGCTCGAGCTGGATCGCGGTCACGTGCACGATATCGCCCCAGATCAGCAGCGACTGGCCGGCGCTTTGCACGCGGTACATGGCGTGGCCCGGGGTGTGGCCCGGCGCCGGCAGCGCTTCGATGCCGGCGTCGAGCTGGCCGAACTGTTGGTACGGCTGATAGTGGTTGGCGGCCTGGTATGGCGCCACGGCGGCCCTGGCTGCATCAAAAAAGGTCGCAAGGAAGTCGGGCGCCTTGGCTTGATTGGCGGCGGACAGCCAGTAGTCGGCTTCCAGCTGCGACAGGCGCAGCACGGCGTTCGGGAACACCGCTTGGCCCTGCGCCATGATGCCGCCCGCGTGGTCCTTGTGCAGGTGGGTGAGCAGCACTTCATCGACCTGTTCCGGCTGGTAGCCGGCGGCGCGCAGGTTGCTCAGCAGCTTGTTGCAGCAATCGCCGTACAGCACGCCAGCGCCGGCATCGACCAGGATCAGCTTCTTGCCAGTGTTGATCAGGAAGGCGTTGATCGAACCTTGCACTGGCTGCGCCAGTTCGGCCTTGGCCAGGTCCTGCTTGATCAGCGCCGCTTCGATATGGGTCATCACCGTATCGATGGGGAATGGATGGCTGCCATCGGACAGCGCGGTGATTTCGAACTCGCCCAGCATGGTGCGGTAGTAGCCGGGCGCCTGGGTCTTGACCAGCGGCGCAGCGGCCTGGCTGGCCACGGCGATCAGCAGGGCGCACGCTGCAAGCAGGGGCAGCAGCAGGGTTTTATTGATTTTCATGGCGGTCCTTTACGTGTCATCTTGAATAGATGAATGGTAAAGGTCCG
Source organism: Duganella sp. Leaf61 (assembly GCF_001421905.1). Classification (NCBI taxonomy): domain Bacteria; kingdom Pseudomonadati; phylum Pseudomonadota; class Betaproteobacteria; order Burkholderiales; family Oxalobacteraceae; genus Duganella; species Duganella sp. Leaf61. The sequence goes on along the minus strand of NZ_LMLM01000006.1, from coordinate 70,387 downwards.
CTGTCGTTACGCCACCTCCATTAAGGCGGGGCTGAGGCTCCTGCCTAGACTTCGGTTTCCGCTTCGTCGATGGCTTCGCGCACCTCGTCGGCAAAGCCGAACTGCACGTCGTGGCCGTCGACGCCGTCCTGGTAGAAGAAATGTACCGGGCCGTCTTCGTCGGCGACGAGCCAGGCATCGACCTCGGCGCGCTGGTGGCGGTCGCCGATGCGCACGATGTCGATCTTGTGGCGCTCGCCGGGGGCGAGCAGGTGCTTGACCACGTCCTTGGTGCGGGCGGTGGCCAAGGGAACGTAGTGGGCGGTATGGCGGTCGATCATGGTGACTCCTCGTGATATAGGGGCAATATGCTCCCGCGAGTGTACCGCGCGCGGGAGCATGGCACCTCTGCCATTGGGGGAGTTCGGTGCGCCAGCTTACTATCTGATTACGGTTTGATGCCGTAGCTGGCGTACTCGGCGTCGATGCCGGGGCGTTTTGCCCGCGCCGCTTTCAGATCCGCTGCAGCGCCGGCATGCTGGCCCAGGTGTTGTCTGGCGATGCCGCGTACGAACTCGGTGCCGGCCATGGCGGGCGCCAGCGCCAGGGCGCGGTCGAAACGCGCGACCGCCTGATCGAATTTGCCCAGGCGCAGCAGGATCACGCCTTCGGTGTCGAGGAAGGCTGGTGCGTCCGGCTGGCCGGCATTGGCTTCTTGCGCCAGCGTCAGCGCGGTGGGCAGGGCAACATTGTTGGTGACCAGGATCCATGCGAGATTGTTGAGCCGCTGTGCCGTGTCGGCCCGGGTGCGGGCCTTTTCCACATCGTCAGCGGCCTGGTCCGGCTTGCCCGCCATGGTGTAGGCCACGCTGCGCAACGCCAGCAGCTGGATCACGGTATCGGTATCGTCCAGGCGCTCCATCGCTCGCTTGTAGGTGGCGATGGCGTCGTCCGGACGGCCCGCTTCGCGCTCCCACCATGCCCGTGCACTGAGTACTCCTATCGGATTGTCGGTGAGCGCAAGGGCCGAGTCGAAGTCGCGCTCCCTGCCGGCCCGGTCGCTGGCCGGGCGCAGCAGGGCGCGGTCAAGGTACATCGTGGCGTCGGGCGCGCTGGCCACGCCCCGCATCAGCACCTCCATGGCCTTTTCCAGGTTGCCGTTTTTTTTGTGGATAAAGGCGATCAGGTGATACACGCGCGGCTTGTCGCTGAAATGCGTGAGCATCGATTCCAGTTGTTCCAGCGCTTCCGGCGACCGCTGTACATTGAGCAGGACTTCGACCTGCAAGATCCGCGTGAAATAGAGGTCCTCGTCGCCGGGCAGCAGCCGGTCGATATCGCGCAGTGCTTCCTGGTAGTTGCCGCGATTGGCCGAGATCGCGGCGCGCAGGCGCAGCAGCCGTACGGAATCGGGATTGAGCGTGGCCGCTTTTTCCAGCATGCTGTCGATTGGCTGGTCTGCGCCGGCCAGTTGCCACAGGTAGGCGCGCATGGCATAGGCGTCGGCAAAGTCGGGCTTCAGGGCGTTGGCCTGGTCCAGGCTTGTCATCGCCGCTTCCATCTGTCCGGCGAAGTACTGGTGTTCCGCCTGATTTATCAGGGCCTCTTCGTCGAGAGCCATGACTGGCGGCACGTTGTGATGGTCGGCCCCCGTGTTCGACAGGGTTCGGACTGCAAAGAATATAACGACCAGCAAGACCCATACCCAATACCAGCGAAACGTGTCCTCAGCCCGTGCATCTCTCATCGTTGCGCGCCGCTTCAGGCCCAGCAGTGCCAGCACGCGCTGCCAGCCGGGCATGTTTTCCTCCATCTTGCGCCAGCTGACAATGGTGTCGACGTCCACTACCATGGACAACCAGTTTGGAAACCGTGCCGTCATCGTATCGAGTGCGTGCACCTGTAGCGCCAACACGCGCCAGCTCGGCATAACCGGATCGCGCAGTTGTTGCAGCAGCCGGCGCTGGGCGTCGGCTTCGTCGTCGTGCTGCGAATCGAACAATGCGCGTTCGTCGATGGCCAGGTCGATCAGCATGCCGGCGTAGCCCAATCCCTGCACGCGGCGGCGGTCGGCCGACCAGCCGAAAGTATCCACGGCCGCTACCAGCAGCGCCTCGTGGCCCGGCCGCCAGCCTTCTGCCAGCAGCACCGCCACGCGCCGCTCGAATTGCTCGCGCGCGTCGATGCCGAACAGGCGCAAGTCGTCCAGGCAGGTTTGCAGGGCTTGCGTCCACGGCGTTTCGCTTTCGATGGGGCCCTTTGCGGCGGCGGCCAGCGCGGGCAGGCGCGCAGTGAATTCTTCGAAAACTTCGTCGCCCAGCGCTTGCGGGTCTTCGTCGGCCGGCAGCACCTCGGCTGGCAATGCGGTGGCTTCGATAATCTCGGTGCCGCCGGCATCAGGGGCGGGTGGCGCGTCGGCCTGCACTTGCGCGCGCTTTTCGTCGCCATCGCCATCGCCATCGCCATCATCATCACCGGCGAAATACTCGGGATTGCGCACCCAGAACAGCGCCGCCTCGTACGCTTCGCGCAGGCTCTGGAAACCGGCCGCGTCGTGCTCCTGGTCGATCAGCTTGAGTTCGCGCGCATAGGCGCGGCGAATGGTGCGCTCGTCGGCATCCCCGGCCAGCGACAGCCGCTGTAGCGACAGCCGCTGTAGCGACAGCCGTTGCAAAAACATCAGTTCCATCACAGCCTTATTGCGGTTCGTTGAGTGGCATAACAAAGCTGTCATGCTCGATATCGTTGAGCATGGCCTCGAACTGCTTGCGGGCCGGTTCGACCACGCGCTTGTCCTGGCTGTCGAGCGCCTGTTCGAACAGCACGATCTGGGCGCCGAACCATTCGCGGCCCTGGCCGCGCATCAGCTGGTACAGCCGTTCGCCGCGCGCCAGCAGGGTGCGGTGTTCGATGCGATCGCGCGGGTGGATTTTAAGTTCCGACAGCGAGACGAAACGTTTGGCGATATCAGCTTCCGACAGCAGGCCCGGATTGCCTTCGATGACCAGCGTGTGCACCGCGCTGGTGGCGGTCACGGTGGCCTCCACTTGCAGCAGGCCGTTGACGTCGTAGGTAAAGCGAATATCGACGCCGCTGTCGGCAATGGCGCCGCCAGCCAGTTTCACTTTCAGGCTGCCGAGCAGGATGTTATCGCGCGTCATGCGCGCCTCGCCCTGGAACACGCGCAGCTCCAGCCATTTCTGCTTGTCGCTCACCGGGTGGTACTGCTTGACGCGGCTGACCGGCACCGGCGTATTGCGCTCGATGATGGGATCGAAGTGGCCGCTGGCGAAATTGCGCTCGCCCAGCTGCATCGACACTTCGATGCCCAGCGAATACGGCGAGACATCGGTCATCACCACTTCGTCGAGCGCGGCGTCGCGCATTTTCAGGCCCGCCTGCACGGCTGCACCGAGCGCCACCACTTCGTCGGGATTGATGTCGCAGGCAGGGAAGCGGCCGAACATGCGCGCCACCAGCTTGCGCACCACGGGCATGCGGGTAGCGCCGCCGGCCAGCACGATGTTGTCGAGTTCGGAGATTTTCAGGTTGGCGTCGCGCAGCGCCCGTTCGATCGGATCGCGCAGGCGGCGCAGCAGCACCGTGCAGATGCGTTCCAGCGCCGCTTCGTCCAGCGCCAGCGTGTACTGGGTGTTATCGTGGTAAATCTCGATGCTGGCGCTGGCAGATTCGCTGAGCGCGCGCTTGGCCCGTTCGCACGACGCCAGCAGGCGCTGCATGAAATACGGCTCGTTCTTGAGCGTGGCCGGCAGCTTGTGGTGGGCCAGAAAATGATCGACCATGGCCAGCACGAAGTCTTCGCCGCCCAGCATATTGTCGCCGGCCGAAGCGCGCACTTCCATCACGCCCTCGAATAAATCGAGCACCGACACGTCGAAGGTGCCGCCACCGAGGTCGAAGACCAGGAAGCGGGTTTCGGCATCGCGCTGGTGGATGCCGTAAGCCAGCGCCGCTGCGGTCGGCTCGTTCAGCAGCCGGTCCACCTTCAGGCCGGCCAGTTGGCCGGCCGCGCGCGTAGCCTTGCGCTGGCTGTCGGAAAAGTAGGCGGGCACGGTGATGATGGCTTCCGTCACCGGGTGGCCCAGTACGGCCTCGGCGTCTTCCTTCAGCGAGCGCAGGATCAGCGCCGACAATTCCTCGGGCCGGAAATCGCGCTGGCCCAGGCGCAGCGTGCGGTCGCTGCCCATGTAGCGCTTGAATACGGCTGCCGTGCGGTCAGGATGGGTTTGCAGCCGTTCGCGGGCAGCCCGGCCGACGAGGATGGTGCCGTCCTCGTCGACACTGACACACGACGGTGTCAGGATTTCTCCCAGGCTGTTCGGGATCAGGCGCGCGGCGCCGTTTTCCCATACTGCGATCAAACTGTTGGTGGTGCCTAAATCTATCCCGACGATCATTTTTGGTGCTCAGCAAAAATAGTTATGCTAGCACAACTTGCAAACTTTGTAACGGTGTTGCTCGACTGAAAATATCAGGAAAAATGGACCAGGCCCCGGCGCGCCGCCACCATGGCTGCCTCGGTGCGGGTGCAAACGTTCAGCTTGGACATGATGCTCTTGACGTGAAACTTGACGGTGCCGACGCCGATGCCGGCGGCGCGGGCAATGACCTTGTTGCTCATGCCGGTGGCCAGGTGACCGAGGATGTCGCGCTCGCGCGGGGTCAGCTGGTTGCCGTGGATGCGGCTGGCAAGCTTGATCGCCATTTCCGGCATCATGTATTTTTTACCTGACAGCACGGTGTGGATGCAGGCCATCAAATCGTCGAGCGGCGCGCTCTTGGCCATGTAGGCGCTGGCGCCGGCGCGCATGCCGCGGTCGGCTTCGTCTTCGCCTTCGTGGCCGCTGAGGATGATGATCTTGGCGCCGGGATGGCGCGCGCTGATGCGGCCGATCGCTTCGATGCCATCGCAGTCGGGCATGTTCAGGTCCATCAGCAGCAGGTCCGGTTGCAGCCGGTCGCACATTTCCATCGCTTGCATGCCGCTGGCGGCCTGGCCCAGCAAGGTGAACGAATCCTGCTTTTCGATCAGCGACGCCATGCCGGCACGGATCAGCGGGTGTACGTCGGCGATAACGATGGATGCGGAAGTCAGGGTATTCATGGTCGTGCTCCTCGTGTGGTTGGATGAGCACATTTTGCGCAAAGCTGGCGGTTACGGATAGTTATACGAAGGTATGGTGAAACGGTTAAAAAGGTTAAATTCACCATGGCCATCACCCGAAAGAGTGAGCGATGGCCACTCCCTATGACGCGCTGCGCGCTTATTGCACTACGCGGGCCACCGGTACGTTTTCAACGTGCACGTTGGCGTAGTTGAAGCCGCCGGTGCCGTTCCACTCGCCGTTGATGGCCAGCTGGGCTTCGAAGGGCAGCACGACCGTCGACGGGCTGTCGGGACGGATGGCGCCGTTCAGAGCGACGACCTGGGTGACGTTACCGAAGCCGGTGGCATAGATGGTGCCCGACACCTGGCCCGTGTAACTGCCGTTCTCGACGGCCTGGGTGACGTGCACGCTGCCCGTCACGCTGTGGGTGGACGGCACCACCACCACGGCGAAGGTGACGATGGGCGCGCCCGGAGTGCCGACGTTGCCGATCGTGCCTTTTACCAGGTAAGCGCCTGCGAATGGATTTTGTACGGTGGACATGATGACCTCTTGAGTTTGGTTTAGTTGGAGTTCCCGGTTTTGGTACTGCACGGGCCTTGTTGCAAAGGCTGTGCCAGCCTGAAAGTCCAGTAAAACCGTAGTGGCCCGCTGTCAAACGCGAAGTTTTGTCATGTCAACCGGCGGTCTTTACATGTAAAGGCCGCAGCTCTTCGAACCGTTCCAGGAACAACGCATACGCGCGCTCCGGTCCCACCGGCACGATGACGGCTTCGGCCGGTGGCGGCAGGTGGCCCCATTCCATCCAGGCCGGTGGCAGCAGGTCGCGCAGCTCGGTGGCCATGCACACCAGGTCGGCGTGCTTGATTGCCGGGACGTCGTCCTGGAAGCCGAAGCGGCGCCGCAGCGCCTGCTTGACGGGATGCATGCGTTCTTTTACATAATCCCTTCCGAGCATGACCTTGACCGGCGACGGCCAGTCGCCGAGGAATTCCTCGCAGTCGTGCAGCAGCGCGGCGTACGCGTGTTCGGGCGCTACCAGGCGCGAGCACATGATCGAGTGTTCGGCCACCGAGTACCAGGGGCGGGCGGCGCCGCCCCAGCGCGGCTGCGAAGCCAGGCACAGCGCGATATCGGTGATCGGCAGTCCGGTGGCGTCGGGCGCCAGCAGGTTGAGGACGAAGCCGGAGGGCAGCAGGATGGACGTGCGGCCATCGGGTTTGTGGGGAGTGTGTTCGGTCATCGCCAGATCGTACACCAGCAGCGAAAATTTTATTTCGGCAACTTAATCGGCAATTTGCCCGAGTTTTGTCCTACACTATTGATCTTGTTCAATCCTTAACCTAGGCTTTTATGGCAACCAGACCTTCATACATTTATCAGGGCGGTTCGGCGATGATGCACTCGCCGCTGCAATTGAAAAACGCCGAGATGTACGGCTTTTTCATCAAGGGCGACAGCGCCCGCCTGCAGGCCACGCTCGACGACACGCTCAACCGCGTGGCCGGTACCCGGATGCGCTTCAAGGCGATTTCCCCGTACGTACTCACCACGTTTACCCGCGTTAATCACGCCAATTCGGCGGTGCCGGTGGACCAGGCCAAGGGCTGGATCACCGAGATCGATATCGTCACCTGGATCATGGTGGGCGCCATGGACGAGGAGGGCGAACTGGCCCACATCTATTACTATCCGGCGCACATTTTTGTCGATGACGGCATGGCGCTGATCAACGGCCGCGAGCTGTTCGGCTACCCGAAATACCTGTGTGAATACGAGATCCCCACCGCCGGCACCGAACCGCTGCGCTGTTCGGTGGCCGCCAAGGGTTTTCAGCCGTTTTCGCCGGAGACCCGCATTGCGCTGCATCCGTTATTGGAGGTCAACGCCACCCACAAGACCGGGATCGAAAAGCCCGTGCACAGCGTGCTCGACCTTATCGAGGAAGCGATCACGCTGTTCCTGTCGATCCCCGATTTCTTCAACCTCGACGTGGCCGGATGGGACGACATCATCTCGCTGCTGCGCAACCCGCGCATCGACCAGATCTTCCTCAAGCAGTTCCCCGACAGCGCCGGCATCAAGGCCGTGTACCAGGCCATCCTGGCCGCGCCTGCCACCATCGAGAAAATCCACGGCGGCAAGCTGCTCGGCTACGAGTACCAGGCCGTGCTGCACGCCTTCGACAGCTTCCCGCTCGACCAGACCCTCGGCTTCAAGCTGGGGTCGCAGCAAGCGATCCTGCCGTTCAACCTCAATTTCGATTTCACTGCCCAGCCGGGCGAGGAGCTGATCGATAATTCCACCATCGCGCCGCAAAAGATTGCCGTGCTTGGCGGCGGCGTGTCGGCCATGACAGCGGCGTACTACCTGAGCGACCAGCCGGGCTGGCAGAACAACTACGACATTACCGTGTACCAGCAGGGCTGGCGGCTGGGCGGCAAGGGCGCCAGCGGGCGCAACCCGCAGTACGGCCAGCGCATCGAGGAGCACGGCCTGCACATCTGGTTCGGCTTCTACACCAATGCCTTCAAGATGATCAAGCAAGCTTACGGCAGCTTGCACCGTCCGCCCGGCGCCCCGCTGGCCACCTGGCAGGACGCCTTCAAGCAGCACGACTACGTGGCGCTGTCGGAAGACGTGCGCGGCCACTGGCGCAACTGGTCGATCGTGTTCCCGACCCTGCCGGGCGTGCCGGGCGAGGGCGACCAGGAAATCACCTTGTGGCAGCTGGCCGTGGCCATGGTCGGCTGGATCGAAAAATGGATCAAGAGCCTCGACCGCCTGACCGAGGCGCTGGACCTCGAAGACCACCCACACCACACCGGCATCGTGCCCGACTGGCTGTACCACCTGGCCGAGGGCGTGGCCAACACCGTGGGCGAGCTGGCCGACGACTTCAAATTGCTGGGCAGCGCCTTGTCCGGCATGGTGGCCAATTTGTCGCCCGATACCCGCCGCCATAGCGCGCTCGAGCACCACGCGCTGGCCGGTGTGATGGCCGGCGTGCGCTCGCGCCTGCACAGCCGCTACGACAAGCTGCTGGCGCGCGCGGAAAGCGCCAACGCCACTGGCGCCGGCGCCGACATCATGGACGACGTACGCCGCCTGTTCATCTGCATCGACCTCGGCACTACCGTCATGAAGGGCGTGTTCGACGACGGCGTGCTCAAGAACGGCTTCGATGTCATCAACGACATCGATTTCCGCGCCTGGCTGCGCAAGCATGGCGGCAACGAAGAGCTGTCGGTCAACTCGGCGCCGGTGCGCGGCTTCTACGACCTGGTGTTTGCCTACGAGGGCGGCGACTTCGGCAAGCCGAATATCGAGGCCGGCACGCTGCTGCGGGCGATGGCGCGCATCGGCCTGTGCTACAAGGGCGGCATCATGTTCAAGATGCAGGCCGGCATGGGCGACGTGGTGTTTACGCCGCTGTACGAGGCGCTGGTGGCGCGCGGCGTCAAGTTCAAGTTCTTCCACAAGGTCGAAGAGCTGGTGCCGGACGGGGCGCAGATCGGCAGCATCCGCATGACCGAGCAGGTCACCATGGCCGCCGGCCAGGAGTACTACCCGCTGGTGGACGTCAAGGGCCTGGCGTGCTGGCCGAGCCAGCCTTTGTACGAGCAGCTCGATCCCGACCAGGCCGAGCTGCTGCAAGTCAAGGAAATCAACCTGGAGTCGCACTGGACCGACTGGCCGCAGCAGTACCAGGAACGCTTCGGCAAGCCGCTGCCTACGCACACGCTCAAGCGCGGTATCGATTTCGATCAGGTGGTGTTCGGTATCTCGATCGGCTCGCTGCCGGTGCTATGCCCGCAGTTGCTGGCGCAAAGCCCGGCGCTGCTGGCCACGTCCGAGCAAGTCAAAACGGTAGCGACGCAAGCCTACCAGGTGTGGCTGGACAAGGATCTGACCCAGATGGGCTGGAGCTACCAGCCGCAAGGCCAGCAACCTGTGCTCAGCGGCTTTACCGAGCCGTACGACACCTGGGCGCCGATGGACCAGCTGCTGGTGCGCGAAGACTGGCCGGCCGGACTCGAGCCGCGCAACGTCTCGTACTTCTGCAGCGCGCTGACCGTGACCGACTACCCGCCGGCCACCGACACCGGCTTCCCGGCGCGCATGGCGCTGCAGGCGAAGGAGGGCGCGATCAACCAGCTCAGCCACGAGATCGCTGCGCTGTGGTCGGCTGCCGGCCCCGCTGGCGCGTTCCCGTGGCAGTGGCTGGTCGATGGCTCGGACGCCACCGGCGTGCAGCGCTTCGACGCCCAGTACTGGCGCGCCAATGTTGATCCGTCGGAGCGTTATGTGATGTCGGTGGTGGGAAGTACGAAATACCGGCTGCGCACCGATCAGTCGGGATTCAGTAATTTGTTCCTGACGGGCGACTGGATCAAGACCGGCCTGAATGCCGGTTGCGTGGAGGCGGCGGTGATGGCGGGGATGCAGACGTCGCGTGCGATTAGTGGCTACCCGGTAGATATAGACGGCGAAACCGATTTCATCTAATGGCGCGCAAAACGAAGCCTCCGGGGCTTCGTTGCTGCGCCTCGCTCTGGAGGTTCGTTTGGCGTTCCGAAAATTGTGCTCAATGCATAAAATGGGCGCTGGTTGCGCCCGTGTTCTGCAGTGGCGTGCTTAGCGGCTTTTGCCGGTATTGCTGTCGCCCCTGGCGCCGGCGGCGTTGTAGCGGTGGGTGGTTTGGGCGGCTGCCGAGGCGGCTTGCTTGCTGTCGTAGTAGCTGCGGCCCAGGTTGCCCTGGCGCACGCTTTGCTCGGAGCGGGCGGGCTGGCGGCCGTGTTGTGCGTTGGTGGTGGGGTTGTCGTTGCCGGGATGGCCCACGGCGTGGTTGCCGCTGTCGGACATGCCCTGTTCCATGGGATCGTAATCGTCGTGCGGCATGTTGGCGCCGGGTTTGAAACCGCGTTTGTTCGCTTGGTTCATGATGATTCTCCTGGAAAGTGCTGAAAAGTGCTGAAGTGATAACGTTAAATTTAACATTGTCATTGCCCGAACTCACATTCTATGCCTTCCCCCTTGCCTTCCGCGTAGGCGCACATGCCGTCCAAATGTAGGAAGCTTCTTGATGAGACTTTTAGAAATCTAGGTACGCAAGCGTACAGAGGGAGATATCTCCACGTGCCACGCTGGAATATCAAGGAGACTATCATGACCAAACCCATTCCCGACGTCCGCACCGGCCAGGCGCCCGCCAAACTGGGCCGCAACGAGTTTCACCTGCAGTTCATGCGTTCCTACGCAGATCCGCGCTTTGACGATGTCCACGACGCGCTGGCCCAGGTCGAGGAGGTCGCCTGGCGCAACTATGACGACAGCCGCAAGGCGCCGGTCACGCAAAAGGCCGGCCCCGGCTTTGCAGATCCTGACTACGATATGTCGGTGGAGTGGAAGGCAACGCGCGACCGCCTGATCGAGGCCGAGCGCGTGCAGAAGGATGGCGCCACGCGGTCGCGCGTGTTGCTGATCAACGCCTCGGCCCGCAACGACGGTACCTGTCCCGGCGAAATCTCCAAGACCCACCGCATGGTGGAATGGGCGCAGCAGACGCTGGCCCGGTCCGATATCGACAGCGATGTGCTCGACCTGAGCCTGCTCACCTCGAGCTACGATTTGCACATCCATCCGTGCAAGGGCTGCGTTTCGACGGCGATGCCGCTGTGCCACTGGCCTTGCACGTGCTACCCGAACCACGCCGAGCGCCAGACCAGCGACTGGATGGCGGAAATCTACGAAAAATGGGTAGCCGCGCACGGCGTGATCATCCTTACGCCCACCTACTGGTACCAGGCGCCGGCCGTGCTCAAGTCGATGATCGACCGGCTGGTCTGTGCCGATGGCGGCAATCCCGATCCCACCACCACGCATGGCAAGAAGGCGGCGGAGGCGAAGGCGATCGAACTGGCGGGGTGGGGTTATCCCAAGCACCTGGCGGGCCGCGCGTTCGGGCTGGTGGTGCATGGCGACGTGGCCGGCATCGAAACCCTGCGCCGCAACCTGTCGGACTGGCTGACCTGGATGGGGCTGATCGACGCGGGCAAGCAGTCCACGCTGGACCGCTACATCGGCTACTACGAATCGTATGCGGAAAGCCACGAGGTGCTGGACCGCGACCAGGCATTCCAGCAGGAGGTGCACAACGTGGCGGCCTCGGTGGCGCAGGCGGTCAAATTGCTGCGCGCCGGGCAGTTGCAGCAGCCCGATGCCGAGGTGCCGCCGGCGCGGCCCAAGTAGCTCCGGCTACTGCTTCAGGTTACTGCGTCATGCCGCCGCATCAGGCCAAGTACATCAGGCCAGTAGTCTGGCCAGTACGTCAGGCCACTGCGTCAGGCCACTGCGTCAGGCCAGCGCAGCCATCGCCTCGCCCAGGCGCACCGGGCCGGCCGGTTGCCAGGCGGGGTTGAAGCAGAGCGTATCTTTCGGGAACAGCATCACCACGGTGGAGCCGAGCAGGAAGCGGCCCAGTTCATCGCCTTTTTTGAGCACGATGTTCTGGTCGTCGTAGGTCCATTCGGTGACCTTGGGCAGGCGCGGCGGGTTGACCAGGCCGTGCCACACGGTGGCCATGCTGCCGACGATGGTGGCGCCCACCAGCGTCATCACGAACGGGCCGTGGGCCGTGTCGAACACGCATACCACGCGCTCGTTGCGGGCGAACAGGCCGGGGATACCGCGCGCGGTGGTGGGATTGACCGAGAACAGCTCGCCCGGCACATAGATCATGCGCGTGAGCTTGCCGTCCACCGGCATGTGGATGCGGTGGTAGTCGCGCGGGCTCAGGTACAGGTTGGCGAAGCTGCCATGTTGAAACTTGGCTGCCAGCGCGGCGTCGCCGCCGACCAGCGCGGTGGTCGAAAACTTGTGGCCCTTGGCCTGGAAAATCTGGTCGTCCTCGATCGCGCCGAACTGGCTGATGCGGCCATCGACCGGGCAGATGAATGCGGCGTCGGCCAGCGGCCGTGCGTCCGGGCGCAAGGCGCGCGTAAAGAATTCGTTGAAGCTCGGGTAGCTGGCGATGTCCGGATTGAGTGCCTCACCCATGTTGACGTCGTAACGGCCCACGAACCAGCGGATCAGGCGCGTGGTCATGGCGCCGCCCTTGGCGCCGGCAACACGGCCGGCGAAGTTGGTCAGCGCTCCCTTGGGAAGCAGGTATTGGGGCAAAACGGCAAGGCGGTCGGACACGATGGCATTCCAATAACGAAGAGACGATCGCGCATTATAAACGGATCGCTTCCGTTGTAGCGAAGTCACGCGCCGGTGAGATTTTTACCAAACCCCGTTATGAAATTTCGCCAAACCGGCGCGTGGACGCAACAGTAGTGCCCTAATTCATCAATGTTTAACATGGGCAATGCATAATGACGCATCCCATCGTCTATCTCCTGGTCATCCCATGTCCAAGTCCGTCCTGCGTCCTACCCGGATCGCTGCTGCCGTTTGCTCCATATTCCTTGTCAGCCATGCCGCCCGCGCCGAAGACGCGCCTGCGCCGGCGCCGGTCAAGGCCAACTCCACTAGCGCGCAAGCACCGGTCATGCAGACCGTGATGGTCAAGGGCAGCGCCGCCACCTACGATGCACGGCGCGACGATACCGCCAGCAAGGTGGTAGTGAACAGCGAGGAAATCCAGAAGTACGGCGACACCTCGGTCAACGATGTACTCAAGCGCCTGCCCGGGATTACCGTCGGCGGCGCGGCCGGGCGGGGCGGTGGCGAGATCCGCATGCGCGGCCTCGGTTCCGGCTACACGCAAATCCTGATCAACGGTGAAAAAGCGCCGGCCGGATTTTCCATCGACAACCTGGCGCCGGACGTGATCGAACGCATCGAAGTGCTGCGCGCGGCCAGCGCCGAGTTTTCCACCCAGTCGATTGCCGGTACCATCAATATCGTGCTGAAAAAGACCGTCAAGCTCGACCAGCACGTGGTGAAAATCAGCGGCGCCAAGGGCAGTACGTTCAGCTCGCCCAGCGCCAGCATCCAGTGGTCGGATCGCGACGGCGCGCTGTCGTACTCGATGGGCGCCAACGCCTGGCGCTACCAGTACGATCGCACCACGCCCAGCTACGAGACCGGCACCGATGCCGCTGGCGTGCCCGATGTCGCGCGCGCATCCACCTGGTCCGACCGTGGCCGGTCGGACGGCTTCAACCTGTCGCCGCGCCTGAACTGGGCGCTCGGTGACGGCGACACGCTGACCTGGCAAACTTTTATCAACTACAACACCTTCACCAGCAACAGCCAGAGTTTGACCAGCGTGGAGCTGGCCGCCGACCGTGGTCCCGACTACGACCGCATTGACGGCAATTTTGGCAGCCACAACGGCTTTGCCCGTACCGACCTCAACTGGGTGAAGCAGCTGGGTGACGGTGCCAAGCTCGACGCCAAGTTCGGCATCAACGGCAACCGCAATGCGTCCGACGGTTACAACCTGGGCAGCAAGGACGGTGCAGCGCCCACGCTGGACCGCAAGGTGGTGTCAAAAACCACCGAGCAAGGTTTCAGCAGCCAGGGCAAGTATTCGCGCCCGCTGGTGTTGGGCGCCACCCAGGACGGCGTGGAAGCCCCCGAGCACGCGCTGTCGCTCGGTTGGGACGTGGGCGTGACCGACCGCGACGACACGCGCCGCCAGCGCGAAGCGCCACTGCCCGGCAGCAATCCCGCCAACTTCGACGAGGATTTTTCCGCGCGCATCACCCGCGTGGCGGTGTACGGCCAGGACGAGTGGAACGTCAGCCCGAGCTGGTCGATGTACGCAGGCGTGCGCTGGGAGGGCTACCAGACCGAGATCGACGGCGCCGGCTTTGCGTCCGTCAACGAGCGCTCCAGCGTGCTCAGCCCGCTGTTCCAGACCCTGTACAAGCTGCCCAACAAGAAAGATCAACTGCGCCTGGCGCTGACCCGCACCTACAAGGCGCCGGCTACTTCCAACATGGTGCCGCGTAATTTCATTTCTGCCAACAATAGCCGGCTCGACCCCGACCGCCGCGGCAATCCGCGCCTGAAACCCGAGGTGGCGCTGGGCCTGGATGCGTCGTTCGAACATTACTGGGGTGACGGCGCCATGCTCAGCGCCAGCGCCTCGCTGCGCCAGATCGACGATTACACGCACAATGTGCTGATGCAGGACGGCGAACGCTGGCTGGCGATGCAGGTCAACGACGGCCGCGCGGAAACCCGGGGCATCGAACTGGAAGCCAAGTTCCCCCTACGCGCCGTGTTCAACGACGTGCCGGCGATCGATGTGCGTGCCAGCGTCAGCCGCAACTGGTCGCGCGTGAACAGCGTGCCGGGACCGGACAACCGGCTCGACCAGCAAGTGCCGCTGAGCGCTACCGTAGGCCTCGATTATAAAAGCGCAGATGGCGAGCTGAGCACCGGTACCAGTTTCAGTTTCCGTAACGGCGGCCTGGCGCGCCTGACCGATATCCAGAGCGGATACAACTCGGTGCGCCGCGATCTCGACGTTTATGCTTTGTGGAAAATCGATACCCGCAATAATGTGCGGGTAGCGGTCTCGAATTTACTGGCACAGGATTACTCCACCGAATCCCTGTATGCCGATGCCCAGGGAACCTCGAACCGTTCCACCACCAATGCCGGAGAAACCCAGTTCCGCCTGACGGTCGAACGCCGGTTTTAACTTTTTGAGCCGGGCAGCGCAACGCTGCCCGGTATATCTGTGCGCCGGATAATCGATCCGGCCCTTTAGCACCTGCCTGCCGATTCAAATCCCTTTATCGATTCGCTGTTGCCATGATACTGGTCGAACCTGCTTTCGATAGACAACGAGATTTGTGGAAAAACTCCGGTTTTATAGCTATATTGGTATTTGTAACGTGCGCCTCTGGAGAAAAGCGCCAAAGTTATGGTAAATTGCGCCTATAAAATTCTCACACATTCTCACTTGTGGTTTTTTAGTGAACAACCCGCCGATAAGAAGGATTTAAGATGACGACCTACCAAGAGTACAAAGCAAAAATCGCCGAGCTGGAAAACCTGGCTGAAAATGCCCGTAAAAACGAAGTGACCAAGGCCAAAGAGCAAATCGCCACCATCATGCGCGATTACGGCCTGACCATTGCCGACCTGGGTACTGTTGCCAAAGTTAAACCAGTCAAAACCCGCGCACCGGTGCCAACCAAATACCGTGACGAAGCTACCGGCCAAACCTGGACCGGCCGTGGCCGTGCGCCGAAATGGCTCGAAGGTAAAGACAAGAACCAATTCCTGATTAAATAATCTGAATCTCCAAAAACCTACTGCGCGTCTCGCTATCGCCTCTCCGTTGCTCAGCGTACATTCGTACGCCTCCGCTACTCGAGACGATAGCAAGCCGCTCGCTACGGTTTTTTGGAGATTCATTATTAGATATTAGTTTTTGCAAGTTTATTTGCAGCCTGTGGTTGCAAAGGCAGGCATGCGTGACCGTTGTTCAGACTGGTGAACGCGTGCCTTGCATTTCATTAAGGTATTTATAGCCGTTGCTTTTCTGATGAAAGGCGAACGCACTGAAACCGGTCCCGGCTGTTTCGTGCGATGATGGCGGCATGGCTTCGATTCCTCTTTTCCCCCTCAATACCACTCTGTTCCCTGACGGGCATTTGCCGCTGCAAGTGTTTGAAGTTCGTTATCTGGACATGGTCAAGCGCTGTATCGAACAGGACGAACAATTTGGCGTGGTTTCCCTGCTCGAAGGCAGCGAAACACGCGTGCCAGATCAGCAAGATACGTTATCCACTGGCGGCACCATGGCCAGGATTACCGAATGGGTTTCTCCGATGCCGGGCCTGTTGCAGATATCGTGCATCGGTACCACGCGTTTTCAGGTGCGTTCCGCGCACCAGTTGAAACACGGTTTATGGATGGCCGACGTCGATAACATGGCCGAAGATATGGTGGTGCCGGTTCCGGCTGAACAGCAGGACGTGGCCAATGCACTTGGCTCGCTGATCCGCTCGTTGCAAAAAAAACAGATTTCGATTTCCAAAATGCCGCTGTCGCCGCCGTATCGATTAGATGAGGCCGGTTGGGTGGCGAATCGCTGGTGCGAATTACTGCGTCTGCCGCAGGAAGAAAAACAGCGCCTGCTGTTGCAGGAAAATCCAGTATTACGCCTGGAGTTAATCCAGGACGTACTCAGCGAAAACGGTTTATTGGACCAGTAGTAGAGAAATATTTAATCGCCGGGATGCACGGTGCCGGCGCTGTCCAGCGCATGCACCCGCACCGACCACATCACGCCTGTCACCAATAACAGCATGGCCGCCACTTCCAGCACGCGCGGCCATTGCTGGTGATAGATAAAACCATAGCCAAGCGCGAACAGGGTTTCAAACAATATCAATTGGCCCGACAGCGTCAGCGGCACGGTGCGGCTGGCGATATTCCATAAATGGTTGCCGATCACGGAGGCGCCCAGTGCCAGCAATGCATTGACGATCCAGAAAACGGTCCAGTCGCGTCCGCTAGCCACGGCGCCGGCGCCGGTCACGTCGTCATGGAACACGGCCAGCGCCACGGCCGCGATCACCAGCGCGATCAGCCCGCTCGAGACGCCGTACAGCGCCGACCATTCACCGCTGCTGAAATGCGGATTGCGCTTGAGGTAGCGGGCATTGTCCACCGAGTACCAGGTCCAGCAGAGCAGGGCGCCGACGGCGCACACCACGCCGGCCAGCTTGACTGCCAGCGTGGCGCCGGCGCCGGCACTGGTGACCGCATCGTGCGAAAAGACATCGATATTGATGCAGGCAATGCCGGCCGCGACCAGCAGCAGCGGCCACGCCAGCTGGCGCAGCGGCACGGCGCCGTGGTCCTTGCGGCCCATCAGGGTGACGGTAATCGGCAGCACGCCGATGATCAGCGACGTGGCCGACACGCCCGCCATCTGCACACCGAGCGCCAGCAGCATGTAATAAACGATGTTGCCGGCCAGCGCATGCTTGACCATGGCCGACACATCGCTGCGGTCAAGCCGGCGCAGCAGCGGCGGCAGGCGCCGGTGCAGCAGGACGGCGGCGATCAGGCCGTAAGCGATATAGCGCCCGCAGGCCATTTCCAGCGGCGTGAATGCGGTAAGGTAGGCGGGCACGATGAACACCATGCCCCACATCGCGCCGGCCAGCAGGCCGCAGAAAACGCCACGCCACATGTCAGTAGCCCCAGCACAGCCAGCCAAGGGCGGCGAGGTTGCAGGCTACGGAGATCCAGAACCGGACCTGGAACGAGGTCTTGGCGGTTTTATGGCGCAGCCGGCGCTGGGCCAGCCAGCCACCGGGCCAGCCGCACAAGAACCCGAGCAGCAGCATAACGCGCTCGGGAATACGGCGCTCGCCGCGCCGGGCGGCAGCCTTGTCGATGGCATACACGATGTAGCAGACGGTGCTGGCCACTGCATACACCGAGGCCAGCCACATGGCCAGCAGCGGCCACATGGTCAACACGCCGGGCGTGGGCACGCTCAGAAGTACGACAGGCCGAGCGCGGCCTTCACTTCATCGGCGGTTTTGGCCGCCACTTCGCGCGCGCGGAACGTGCCTTCCTTGAGCATTTGCATGATGTAGCCCTTGTCCTGGGCGAGTTCCTCGCGGCGGGCGCGGATCGGCGCCAGCATTTCCTGCAACACCACTTCCAGGCGCTTCTTGACGATCGAGTCGCCCAGGCCGCCACGCACGTAATGCGCTTTCATTTCCGCCAGCTTGTCTTTTTCAGGATCGAAAGCGTCGAGGTAGATGAAGGCGACGTTGCCTTCCAGGTGGCCAGGGTCTTCCACGCGCAGGTGCAGCGGGTCGGTATAGACCTTCTTGACGGCGGCGGTGATCTCGGCGGCAGTGGCGCCCAGGTTGATGGTGTTGCCGAGCGATTTGCTCATCTTGGCCTTGCCGTCGGTGCCCGGCAGGCGGCCGATTTCCGGCACCAGCGCCTTGCATTCGACCAGCACGTCGCGGTTGGCGAGGCGGTTGAAACGGCGCACGATTTCATTGGTCTGCTCGATCATCGGGATCTGGTCTTCGCCTACCGGTACGATCGACGCCTTGAAGGCTGAAATGTCGGCCGCCTGCGAAGCAGGGTAGGTGAGGAAACCGGCCGGGATATCGCGTTCGAAGCCGCGCAGCACGATCTCGGCCTTGACGGTCGGGTTGCGCTCGAGGCGCGCCACGGTCACCAGGTTCAGGTAATAGAAGGTCAGCTCGGCCAGTTCAGGAATCTGCGACTGGATCAGGATGGTCGATTTGGCCGGGTCGATGCCCACTGCCAGGTAGTCGAGCGCCACTTCCACGACATTGCGGTGGACCTTGTTGACGTCTTCCATATTGTCGGTCAACGCTTGCGAGTCGGCCAGCATGATGAATTGCTGGTAATCGTCCTGGTACGTGACGCGGTTGCGCAGGCTGCCCACGTAGTGGCCCAGGTGCAGCGGGCCGGTCGGACGGTCGCCGGTCAGGATCACGGTCGGACCCTTGGCCGCCGTGGCAGCGGGCGCGGAAGAGATAACTTGGGACTGGTCGGGCTGGTTCATCGGGCAGTATTCCTTGGGTTGCCCAAGTCCGGCTCGACGAATAAAAACGCCACCAGACTCGGGCGGCGTTGATAAAAATATCACATCACTATCGGGAAACAGTGAAATAGTGGCCGCGCTCGCTAGGAGCGGCGCCAATTCAGCAGCAATGTGGTGAAAAAATTCATGGCCGTATGGTTGCAGTTCGGCGCCGGTCTGTCAAGGCCGGTCCGTCGCATGCGGGTGGGTCGTAAAGTAGCGCCGCGCCACCACGATGGCCGCCACCTGCATTGCCGCGCACAGGAAGAAAGTGGCGCCGATGCGCCAGTCGCCGGCCGGCAGGCGGCTGACCTGGGCCAGGATGGCGGAACCGAGCAGCGGCATCACGATCACGCCCGCGCTGCTGATCGACTGCAGAGAGCCCATCAACTCGCCCTGTTCATCGGCCGGGGTGGCGCGCGAGACCAGGCTTTGCAGCGCCGGGCCAGCGGCAAAGGCCAGCACATTGCACACGATGATGGCGTACATCATCCAGCCCTCGGTGGCCAGGCCATAGGCCAGGTAGGCCACCGCGCCGGAGATGATCCCCAGCCGTGCCAGTTTGACCTCGCCCCAGCGGCGGATCAAGGCCCCGAGCAGGCCAGCCTGCACCACGGCGGCAGTCAACCCCACGCAAAACAGCGCAAAGCCGTTCTGGCCCGGCGTCCAGTCGAAGCGGAACGTGGTGTACAGCACCCAGGTGGTGTTGAGCATCATCTGGGCGCAGGTGACCAGCGTGAAGGTGATCACCAGGCCACGGATGTCGGTGCGCCGCCCCAGCTTGATCAGGGAGGTGAACGGGTTGAGGCGGGCCTTGTCGAACGGCGGGCGCACGCCCGGCGCCAGCGATTCGGGCACCACCAGGTAGCCGTAAATAAAGTTGGCGGCCGACAGCGCGGCGGCTACGTAGAACGGCAGGTGGATATCGATGCCGCCCAGCAGGCCGCCCAGCATCGGACCGCAGATGAAACCGAGGCCGAACGCCGCGCCCACCTTGCCGAAGCTCTTGGCGCGGTTCTCGGGCGTGGAGATGTCGGACGCATACGCCGCCGCCACCGACATGCTGGCCGACGACATGCCGCCGATCACGCGGCCGATGAACAGGCAGGCCAGGTTGGGCGCCCAGGCGGTGGCGAGAAAATTGGCGCACATGCCGCCCATCGAATACAGCATCACCGGGCGCCGGCCCACGCGGTCGCTCAAGGCGCCCAGCATGGGCATGAACAGGAACTGCATCAGGCCGAAGGTGGCGCTCATCACGCCGTACCACAGCGACTGTTCGTCGCGCGAGGACGTGAACTGGCCGACCAGCACCGGCAGCACCGGCACGATCAGACCCACGCCCAGCATGTCGATGAACACGCAGATCAGGATGAAGTTGAGATTAGCCGCCCGTGGCGTGGCTGCCGGCGCCGACACTACGCCCACTCTTCGGCAAAACGGTCGCGAAACGCCAGCAGTTCCGCCAGCCGTTCTTCGCCCAGCTGGCGGCCGGTGGCGGTCTGCATCTTGCCGGGCAGGGTGGCCAGCTTGGTCTCGATATGGTCGAGCGCATAGGCGCGGTCGTCGCGCTCGCGGTGGCGTGCCAGCGGATCATGGCTGTGCGCCAGATTCGATCCCATGCGGCCGGCGATGTAGAACAGCCGCGCCAGGCCTACTGCGCCCAGCGCGTCGAGGCGGTCGGCGTCCTGGACGATCTGCGCCTCGATGGTGTGGGCGGGCAGGGCGGCGGAAAAGCTGTGGCACTCGATGGCGTGCGCCACGGCGGCCAGTCGTTCGGCCGGAAAATCGCGCGCAGCCAGTTCGCGCGTGGCCAGTGCGGCGGCCTGGCGCGAGGCCAGGTGGCGCTCGGGATGGTTCTTGGGCAGGTTGACCCGATCGTGCAGGTAGCAGGCGGCCAGCACCACCAGTGCATCGGCTTCTTCATGCCGGGCCAGCAGCAGGGTGGCGTTGCGCCACACCCGGTGCAGGTGATTGATATCGTGCGCGCCGTCGTCGTCCTGCCCGGCGGTGGCCAGGGCGATCAGGCGTGGCTGCCAGTAGTCGAGCAAGCTGTCCATGAGACTCCACAATCAAACCGCCATCATACCTTGCCCAAGCACTATTTTCGTGCGGTGGGGAGGTTCAGGAGCGAATAGTTGATGCTTGGAAACTTGACTTGAGGTAACATTAGGCCATATTTTTAGTGAAGGATTACCGCAATGAACAGCAACGTCACCGAAATGCACGCCAATTCCCCTGCCGGCGAGTTTCTTGCATTTACCCTGGGCCAGGAAGAATACGGTATCGATATCCAGAAAGTCAGCGAGATCCGCAGCTACGAAACCCCGACCCGCATCGCCAATGCGCCGGAATTCGTCAAGGGCGTGGTCAACCTGCGCGGCATCATCGTGCCGATCGTCGATATGCGCATCAAGTTCAACCTGGGCACGCCGAGCTACGACCAGTTCACGGTCGTCATCATCCTCAATATCGGCCACCGCGTGGTGGGCATGGTCGTCGATCGCGTGTCGGACGTGACCACGCTGACCCACGAGCAGATCAAGCCGGCCCCGGAAATCGGTTCGGCCATCAACACCGACCACATCGTGGGCCTGGGCACCATCGAAGACCGCATGTTGATCCTGGTTGATATCGACAAGCTGATGTCCAGCGAAGACATGGGGCTTATCGAGAAAACAGCAATGGCTGCTTAAGTATTGAATGCCGATGCTGGCATCCGTTGCAGATTGTTTTTGAACCAAGAGGCAAGAATGAATATGTTGGCGAATATCAGTATCGGCAAGCGCCTGGCGCTGGGGTTTACGGTCATCCTGGCGTTTGCCATGGTGATCACCGGCATCGGCGTGTGGCGCCTGCAAGGCGTGGCGTCGGCCACGGCCGACATGATGCAGGTGCCGCTGGCCAAGGAGCGCATGATCGGCGATTGGTCCAGTAATATTGATAGCGCTATCAAGCGCACCACGGCAATCGCCCGCAGCACCGACGCCAGCCTGGCGACATATTTTGCCGATGAAGCGAAGGCGTCGTCGGCGCGCTCGTCCGAGTACCAGAAAAAAATCGAGGAACTGATCACCGAACCGGACGAGAAGGAATTGTTCGCCCGTATCGGCGCGCAGCGCAAGATCTACCTGTCTTCGCGCGATGAACTGAGCAAGTTCAAGGCAGCCGGCGACCTGGAACAGGCGCAGCGCATCTTCGATACCATGTTCGTCCCCGGCACCGCCAAGTACCAGGCCCTGATCGCCGACCTGCTCAAGCTGCAGCGCGCCCGGATCGACGCCACTGCCGCCCATATCGACGCCGTGGCCAGCACCAGCCGTAACCTGCTGCTGGTGCTGGCGGCGTTGATGCTGGCGTTTGGCGTGCTGTGCGCCTGGCTGCTCACGTCCGGCATTACCGGTCCGCTGCGCGCGGCCGTGGTGGCGGCCCGCCGCGTGGCCAGCGGCGATCTCACCGGCCACATCGATGATCGAGGCACCGACGAAACCTCACAACTGCTGGGCGCACTGAAAGAGATGAACGCCAGCCTGCTGGGCATCGTCGCCGAGGTGCGCAGCGGTACCGACCATATCACCACGTCGTCCACCGAAATCGCCGAGGGCAACCAGGACCTGTCGCGCCGCACCGAGCAGCAGGCCGGCGCGCTGGAGGAAACCGCGTCGTCGATGGAGGAGTTGACGTCCGCCGTCAAACACAATGCCGACAACGCGCGCCAGGCCAACGTGCTGGCGGCATCGGCGTCGCAGGTGGCGGTCAAGGGCGGGCAGGTGGTGTCGCAGGTGGTGGATACCATGGATTCGATCAATCAGTCGTCGCGCCGGATTGTCGATATCATTGCCGTCATCGACGGCATCGCGTTCCAGACCAACATCCTGGCCCTGAACGCTGCCGTGGAAGCGGCGCGCGCCGGCGAGCAGGGGCGAGGCTTCGCGGTGGTGGCGTCGGAAGTGCGCAACCTGGCGCAGCGCTCGGCGTCGGCCGCGAAAGAAATCAAGCAACTGATCGGCGACTCGGTGGACAAGGTCAACCAGGGCAGCAAGCTGGTGGCCGACGCGGGCGCCACGATGGACGAAATCGTCAGCAGCGTGGCGCGCGTGAGCGACATCATCACCGAAATCACCGCCGCCACCACCGAGCAAAGCGCCGGCATCAACGAAGTCAACCAGGCTATCGGTTCGATGGACGCCGTGACCCAGCAGAACGCCGCGCTGGTCGAGCAGGCCGCCGCTGCGGCGGAATCGATGCAGCAGCAGGCGGCCGTGCTGGCGCAGGCAGTCGCGGTGTTCAAGGTGACAGGAATGGCGTACCAGTCGCGCCCGGGCGCCAGGCCGCGCAAGGCGGCGTTGCAGATCACTTAGAACCATCCCGGTAGGCAATGAGGCGCTGCTTGCGCGCCCCTGCAGCGGGGCCAGCGTTGCTCGTCATCGCATGGCCTGCCATGCCTCTCGGTCGCGCCTTGCCGCCGTCACCGGGGCATTGCAATCGGCTGCCTCCTCCTTGTTGCGACAGACCCTCAGTCTTCTTCCTCGGCCGGCGATTGTTCGATCGCCTGCTGCGACAGGCGGTCGGCGTCGCCGTTGCGGTGGCGCGGCACCCAGTGCAGGCGGCTGGTGCTTACTTTTTCCATCAGCGCCAGCACGCGGGCGCGGTGCTCTTCCAGGCCGCTTGCGCCGGTCGCCTCACTTCCCGCATTGACATCGTTGACCACCACCTGGCTGTCGCCGTACAGCAGCAGGTCGTACGCGCCTGCGTCCACGGCAGCCTCCAACAGCGCGGTCAGGGCCAGGTATTCGGCCTCGCCGCTGTTGCCGTGGCCGACGCGGCGGCTGATCTCGATGCGTTCGCCGCCAGGACCGCACAGCAGGGCGCCGATGCCGATGCGGCCCGGATTGGGGTGAGCGGAGCCGTCGAACCAGCCGCGCCAGCGGTCCTGCGGCGGCGCCAGTTGCGCCTTGCGCTGCGCCAGTTGGTCGGCCTGCTGCGCGCGGCGCGCGGCGCGGCGGTCCTCGTCCAGCTGTCTTGCTTGCGCACGCACGTTCAGCAGCGCCGCCAGATCGGCCAGCCCGCCCTGGCTTGCCGCCAGCGTCAGTATCTGGTGCAGCGCCTGTGCTTCGGTGAGGTGCGCGCGCGCGGCCAAACGGCGCGCGGCCACGCGCTCGCCGTGGAAGGCGGCCGTGGCCAGCGTTTCAAACTCGTCAGGTTGCTGCATCAATGTCATTAATTACGGCGAGGATTGTCGGGACGGTTGTCGTGGCGGTTGGGAACGCCGTCACCATCGCGGTCGCGGTCATAGCGGTTCGGCACGCCGTCGTGATCGCGGTCGCCCCGGCCCCGGTTGTCTCCGCGATGGTCGTTGCGGTAGTCGCGGCGGTCGTCACGGTAGTGGCCCCGGTTGTCGTGGTGGTCGTAGCGGTTGGGGATGCCATCGTGATCGCGGTCGCCGTGGGGGCCACGGTTCCAGCGCGCTTGCTCGCGGTACCAGCGGCCCTGGCGTTGCACCCAGTGCGGCTGCGAATAGACGTAGCCGGGGCGTACGGCCACCCAGTCGCCGCCGATCCATACGTGGCGGTTGCTGCGCCAGTCCCAGTAGCCGGGCGACCAGATGTAGCCGCTGCGCGGTGGCGGCACGCGCTCGTAGCGCAACGGTGGCGGCGCCTGGCCGATCACCACGCTCACGCCCACCTGGGCGGAGGCGATCGTGGGAGTGAAGGCCGCGGCGCTCAAGGCCAGCAGGGCGGCGGCGAAAACGGTGTGCGAGCGTGTGGTCATGATGTGTCTCCGGTTTGCAGATGAATCCAATATAGCAAGCGCGATATTGAGCACCGCTGATTGATGCAACTTTTTACATATGACACAAAGTCAGGGCGGAATTGTAAGCGACACGCCACTTTTCGTCTTCCCCCTGCTAACCCGCGCTGTCACCCATTGAACCCGAGAGCCGGATGCCACGATTATTCAGCCAGTTTTTGCAGGCGTTGACCGAGCGCCGCCGCGCGCGTCGCCGCCAGGCCAACCTGCGCACCGGCGATCGGCTGCGCGCGCGGCCGCAACTTGCGCTGGTGGCTACCCGCGCTGCCGCCGTGGCGCTGCCATCAAGCCGCTCCGCGTGGCTGTGGACCACGTTGGCCGTGTTGCTGACGTTAGCCGGCGGCGCGCTGATCGTTGGCCACGCGCGCCACCTGGGCGCTGCCGCTCCGGCACGCTCGACGCAGCCGGTCGATACCCTGCGCACCGCCTTGCCCGGCGCCGTATTCACCGTGCCGGACAGCGCTGGCGCCACCACCAGTCTGCATGCCGACGGCGCGCTGCTGGTATTGGCCGGCATGGAGGCCGCGCCGGTGGTGCGGGTGGATTTGTGCAGCCAGTTACGCAGTCCCGACAATCCTGGCGATGCACGCCTGCTGCCGCTGCTTCTGGGCGAACGCTTTGCCGATGTCGAGCGCCAGGTGGCCGACAATCTGGCGTCGGGCACGCCTGCGGCGCAGCGCAATGTGCTGCTGGTGTCCGACAGCGGCGCCGGCCTCGACGCCATGCCGCAAGTACGGATCGAAGGCAATGCCCGCGCCGATTTCGCCGATCCGCTGGCCGAACCGTTGAACCTTTCCTGGCGCAGCCGCCAGGGCCAGGCGCGCTGGATCGGCGACGCCAGCCTGGGCCAGGTGGAGCAGGGCGCGTCCGGCCAGGTCGCGTTGCGCCGGCAGGGCTGGTTGCTGTGGGGCGCCGCCTCGGCGCTGCGGCTGGAGCGGCGCGCCAATGTGCTGTGCCCGCGCGCAGGAGAACTGCTGGTGCAATTGTACCGGCGCGCCGCGCCTGCGGCCATCGATGCGGCCAATGCACTGGTGGTGGCCTTTCCCGCGCGCGGCGCTGCGGTGCGCACGCGTCTCGCACCCGGCAGTTACCGGGTACCCGCTGGCGCCGCGCCGGTGCTGGAAGACCAGGCCCTGTTTGGCGCCCTGCAAGCGGCCGGCCTGCTGCGGCTGAGTGCCGCCGGCGTGATCGAACTGGCGCCGCGCGACTTGCCGCAATGGCTGGCCGCCAGGCCCGCAGATCGCGTGGCGCAGCCGGACGACTGGGGCCATATCCCGCCCGGAGCCACTACCGATAAACTGTTCAAGCGCCTGTACCACCAGGCCGACGGCGCCTATGTGCGGCAGCAGGTCGATATCTTCAACGGCGAACGGCGCTTGCTGGCATGGCGTCTGCGTGGCGATTCCTCTGCGGCGCTGGAGTGGCGCGCCAGTGTGGATAGTGGCGGGCGGGGTGGCAGCAGCGGCGACAGCGGCCCGGTGATGGTCGCGACCACCACGCGCATGCCGGTGGCAGCTGCGCGCCTGTTCGCTACCTTGCCGCAAGGTTGGCAGCCGTGGACGCGGGTGGCACGCTGGCCGGCAGCGGGAGAGGCTAGTGCTGGCGGCAACGGCAACGGCAACGGCAACGGCAACGACAACGGCAACGACAACGGCAACGGCAACGCCAGCAGCAACGGCAGGCCGGCGCCGCTGGTTCGGCTGGCCGTGAACTTGCCGCATGCGGCGGCCGGCGGCGAGGTGCTGCGCCTGCTGGTGGCGGGCACGGTGGTCGGCAGCAGCGGCGCTGCCATGCGCGCTGGTCCGGCCTGCACCGGACGCGCCTGCACAGGACCCGATGATGTACAGGAAGTGTCGCTGACCTTGCACGCCGGCGTGCGCGAGGTGGCGGTCAACGTGCGCCCACTTGCCTTCAGCGCACCGGACGACGAGCAGTATCGTCACCTGCGCGTGGCCGGTGGCAAGCTGGTATGGCAGCCGCTGGCCGGCGGCGCGTCGGCTCCGGTCGCCGCGCCGTCCCCGGTACGGTTGTCCGACCGCCACGGCGTGCCGCTGTGGAACGATGGCGCGCCCACCGAAGCTGCCAGCGCCGCCGGCCTGGCGCCGTTGCTCGGGCTTGGCCCGGAACACGCCAGCAGCGTGGCCGGCATGCTGTCCCGCTTGCCGACGGCCGGGGCGCCCGTCACGGCCACGCTGACGCTCGACCTGCCGTTGCAGGCGCTGAGCCAGCGCATCCTCGAATGCGTGGGCATGCGCCAGGGCCGCTGGACCGGCGCCGGCTGCGCCGGCGGGCAGGCTACACAGGCCACGCCGCAAGCGCGCCGCGCCGGCCTGGTCATCCTCGACACCGAAACCGGCGACGTCCTGGCAGCGGCCGGCGCCGGCGGCGGCG
Organism: Duganella sp. Leaf61; assembly: GCF_001421905.1. Classification (NCBI taxonomy): domain Bacteria; kingdom Pseudomonadati; phylum Pseudomonadota; class Betaproteobacteria; order Burkholderiales; family Oxalobacteraceae; genus Duganella; species Duganella sp. Leaf61. Next base: position 43,516 of record NZ_LMLM01000006.1, on the reverse strand, counting down.
AGGTCAATGCCGCCAACTGGACCGAAGCGCGCGACCACGACCGCACCAATCCCGCCCGCAGCGCCCTGCGTCTGCCGGCCCTGCAGCACGACGGCGGCGCCCACCAGAGTCCCGGTTCCACGTTCAAGGTGATCAGCGCGCTGGGGCTGGAAATGGCAGCGCAAAAGGATCGCCAGCTCGATGCGCTGCTGGCCGGCTTGCCGCTGCCAACCATCAATGCACTGGCGCGCCAGCGCGGCTTCGGCTTTCTAACCGGCGCCCCCACGTATCCGCAGGAACCCCGGCAAGCACGCATCACCAACTACCGCGAGCAGGGCCTGGACCGGCGCGCGCAGGACGGCCGGCTGGGACTGGCGCAGGCGCTGACCTACAGCCTCAATACCTGGTTCGCCTGGACCGGCGAGTTGAGCGACCGCAGCCTGTTCGGCCGGCCCGACGGCGGCGCGCCCGGCGTGCAGGCGCTCGACGCTGACGCGCTCGACACCGTACGGCCCATCGTCGCGGCGGCGCACCGGCTCGGCTTCGAGCAACCGGTGCGGCTCGATGGCGGCCTGCTGCCATCTGACTTCGACTGGCACACCTGGGATGCGCTGCAAGCCACGCCGGCCCATATCGACACCATCCACACCCGCCACGAACTGCGCCAGATGGCGATCGGCCTGCGCATGCAGGTCACGCCGCTGCACATGGCGCTGGCCTCGGCGGCGGTGGGGCAGGGCCAATTGGTCGTGCCCCGGCTACTGCTCGATCTCGACGGCCATCGCGGTAAAGTTCCTTCCATGGCGCCTACCGGCGTACGGCTCGACCGTATCCGCGCCGGCATGAAGGGTGTGGTCGATGCGGGCACCGGCGCCGGGGCATTCGGCGGCCCCGCGCTGGCCGCTGTGCGCCCCGGCCTGTATGGTAAGACCGGCACGGCACCGACTGGCGGCGACATCGCCACCGTGTGGTTCACCGGCTGGCTGGAACCGGGCACCTTGCCTGGCCAGGCCCACCGGCTGGCATTTGCCGCTTTTGTGAGCCACTCGGATAGCACCGGCGGCGGCCATGCGGCGCCGGTGGTGGCGGCCGTGCTGGCTACCCTGGCGGGGCAGAACGTCGAACAGAGGGGAAAATAGCCTTGTAAACGCGATAATGGCTCGACCTGGCTGTGGCATGATGATCGGGCGCGTGGGTGTCAAGCCAGCGGCGCATTTCGATTGATATCCACGACAGGACTGTATGCGTTTGCCAGGAACCCGGTACCAGGAGCACGGCTGGGAACAAGTGCGCAAGCTGCTTGGGCTGTGCTCCCTGCAGGCGTTCCGCCGGCTCGACATGGCGCTGGTGCTCGACCAGGCGCAGCACGGCGTTTTGCTCGATGCTTATACCGCGGCGCTGGCGGCGGCCCTGCGCGCGCGCGCCCGCTCGGCGCGCGGCGAGATGGAGGGCAACAGCTACGGTGAAACCGTGGCCGAACTGGCCCTGGCGCTGGCCTTCGAATTGCAGGCATACCCGGCGTTCTGGGACGCGTTTGTCGCCACGCTGGTCGCCGAGCATGGCCGCAGCGGCGCCTTCTGGTGCGACCCCGCCGCCGACGGCTTGCTGCGCAAGAAAGTCAACGATATGTACGCCGGCCTGCGCGACCGGGTGGACGCCGACACATACATCGTCGCCACGGGACGCGACTGCTCGCCCAACAAGATTTACACGTACCGCATGCTGGACACGGCCTACCGTGACATCGCCCGCCTGTTCGCTGACTGGCACGACCATCGCGCCCAGGTCGGCGCCATCCTGGGCCGCGCGCTTGATGCGATGCCGATCGAAGTGCGGCAAATGAAGTCCATCGCCGGCTGCAAGCCCGAATGGATCGTCAACTGGAGCGCGTCGCTGGCGGAATACGGCGGCACCCCGGGGCCGCTGCACACCCGCTCCAAGCGCTTCGCCAGCCTGAAAAACAGCCCGGACAAGATCGGCGCGATGCTGCTGGAGATCGGCGACTACGAGGAACTGTCGTCCAATCTGGACCACGCCGAAGGCTGGCATGGCGAAGCCGGCGAGGCCGCCGCCTGGCTGGAAGACTACTGGCGCGTCATTGACGACTCGGCCGCGCATGAAGCAGTAGGCGGGGTGTTCGACGAGGACCGCCTTGTGTCTGTACCTTCCCAATCGGACGAAGAAGAACTGGACGACGCCGGAGATCAGCACGACGATACCCCGGAACCCATGCCTCCCGATCCGGTGCAGCGGGCCGCCGAACAGCAACTGGCCACCGGGCTTTCCCTGCCCCCCCGCTACATGGAACTGGCGCGCGGCGCGCAGGCAGCGGGCAGCCGGTTGCTGCGGATACTGAGCGAGGAATCGCTGCCGATCCGGCTGGCCGTGTACCAGAAACTGCTGGGCGCCACCGACGATACGTACCCGGACGCCTGGTGCGATCCGGCGACGGGTGAACTGCCCACGCTGGCGCAACTGGCGGCGCTTGACGGGATTTCCATGCCCACCCTGCGCAAGCGCCGCGACCAGGCCATCGACAAGCTGCGCGCAGCCAGTGTATTGAACGCCACGCCGACGCAATGAAGGAGAACGAGTTGACCTCACATGATGATCAGGAAGCGCTGGCGCTGCGCCTGCAGGAGCGCGCGCTGCTAACGCCGGCAAGCAGCTTGGCGCGCGACCGCCTGGTGCTGGCCGACGCCACACTGCTGGCAGCGCTGGCCGGCACCCGCCTGCTCACGCCGAACGAGCGCGCGGCGCTTGCCGCCTCGCCGCTCACGCTGCGGCGGTTTCGCCAGTTGTCGCTGCAAGGCAGAGCGGCAGGTTGGTCACCAAGCGCCAAGTCGAGCGATCACGCCAACTCGAACGCCCTTGGCGAGAACATCAGCACCTCCGCGACAACCAAAGCCGCCAGCGCCATCGCGACCGGCAATTCGACAGCCCCTGTCGCCGCCAACGATGCCAACTGGTCCGGCAGCACCGGCATGTTACGCGCCGCATCCACTGCGGCTTATGCACTGGCATCGCTGGTCACCGACGACAATTGCTGGACCCTGCATTTCGTGGCGCAGGATGGCGGCTGGCAGGTGATCCTGGCGCTGTCGGCACAGGCGCCGTTCGCCGCGCGCCTGCTCGGCGAACAACCGCTGCTGCGCGTGATCGACGGCAGCGGCGCCACCGTGCTGCAAGGCCGACTCGACGCCGACGGCGAATGCGAGTGCGCCTGGCCGTTCGCCACCGCCCCGGCGCCGCATTTCCAGCTGCACGGCGCCAACTTCACGGTGCAGCCGGCGCCACCGGCGGCGTTGTAGCTCATGGGCTGGTTTTCGCTGCGCGGCAAGCCGTCCGCCAATACCGCTGCCATCGCCGACCTGGGTGCCGGCCTGGTGGCGCTGCGGCTGGATGCCGGCGACGTGGCTCCACCGGCCACGGTGCTGGTGGCTTTTTCCTCCTCCTCCGGCCAGGCGCGCCGGCTGGCGCCCGGCAAGGTCGCGTCTTCGCCCGGCAATACCGTGTTCTGCTTTCACCCCGGCCCCTACACGGTGGACCTGGCGCCGTTTGCCGCCGCACCCGAGTGGGGGCTGCGCGTACGCCTGCTGGTCGATGCGCCCAATCCACACGCGGAGCAACAGCGCTTCGACTTGTTCCTGTATGCCGAGTACCATGAGCAGGGCGGGCAGCTATCGCTGGCCGATCTGGGCGCGACGCTGCAATCCGCCTTGCAGAGCGAACTGGCGCAGGGCGCGCTCGATCTGCCGCCGTGCACCACGCTGGATGAATGGCACGCGTTCCGCGCCGGCTTCAATCAATTGCTGTACACACGCTACGGATTGACCGTGGATGACTGCGTGCCGGTGGATTTGGGCGGACAAGTCGATTTCGCCGATGTGCTGCGGGCGCGGGCCTTGGCCGCCAGCGTTGCTGCCGACGACGCCATGCAAGCCGCTCTGGCGCTGCATACCACGTCGGCCCTGCCGCAGGCCGGGGCACCCGATGCGCAGCCGACCGCGCAGTCAACAACGCCTACTGCATTGCCGGCCACCTCAGATGCTGCATCGCAGACCGTAACGCAGCCTGCATTACACTCAATATCGCCGGCGACCGAGCCCGAATCCCGGCTCCAGCCCGAGCCGCCGACGCAGCCGCAACTGAAGCAGCCGGACAGCCATGCCCGCCAAGACGCCGCCGGCCTGCGCCGCCTGTTCGTGGAGCTGCCGGTACTCAGCCGTCACCTGCGCCTGCTGGTGCTGCCCCAGGGGCCGGTGATCTTCCAGGCGCACCAGTCGCTGCTGCTGCGCCTCGACATGGCAACCCTGAACGTGGATACCATGCCGTCGCTGGCCTGGGCCGCGCCCGACCAGCCGCTGGGCAATGCCGACCAGGCCCGTCGGACCGCGGCCACCGCAATTGCCGTGGCCGCGCTGGACGAAGCCTGGTCGCTGCTGGCGCGCCTGCACTTGGCAGCCAGCGGGGAATGGACCGCGCTGCTCGATGAGGCGGACCGCGTCTGCGCCAATCTCGAAACCGGCCTGGCGCTGCGCCGCGCCCCATACGTCTCCCGCCAGGAGCCCGCACTGTGACCACGCTCTCGATGACTGCCACGCCGTTGAATGCGGCCTGCACCTGCCTGCTGGCCGACGGCCGCCGGCTGACGATCACCGCCAGCCGCCGCCCGCGCGCCAACCGCGCCGACGTCAAATGCACGGTGCCCGGAGTACCGGCCACTGCCGCGCAAATGCAGCAAGTGGTGCGGCTGGCGCGCCATACCGAGGCGCGCCTCGACAGCCGCGACCAGGTGGTGCTGAGCATGGATATCGCACCCGATTCGGGCCAGCGCGAATGGGAACTGGCTGCCGTGCTGGCCGACCGGATGGTGCGCGGCCTGCGCCCGATCCCGGTCGGCGCACCGCCGATGGCGCAGGGTTGGTCCGACCGCTGGCACCTGGGCCAGGCGAGCGAGGCGACGGTGGATGGCGTGGCCATCGGCCACCTGGGTGCACTGGATGGCCATGCCGATCTGGCGTCGGCCGTCTCCAGCGTGCGCGCCTGGTTTCCTCTGCACAGCGGCGGTATCAACGATGCGCTGGCGTGGGTGGAGGTGAGCGTGTTCGCCATTGAGGCCGGCGCCCATGACGACACCGGCGAGGAAGAGACGATTACCGCGCCCGAACTGGACCTGGCTGCGCAGCAGGATGTGCGCCAGGCGCTGGCCGGCGCCCGCCATTTCGACGGCCACGGTCTGGGACGCTGGCGCACGGTGGTGCGTTTCGGCCAGCCGCGCTTCCAGGGCGGATCGTACCAGCTGGCGCTGGTGATGGCCGACCGGCTGGCGCGCGGGCGCGAATTCGTGCCGCGCGGGCGCCTGATCGCTACCGGTACCTCGAAGGCTTGGCATGCGGGCATGGTGGAATCGGTGGAGGGCCGCGAGCCAAAGCTGGCCCTGATCTCGACCATGGCGGCCCCGGGCGACCGGGTGCTGCTGCCGGCCGACTGGGAAGCGTCGCTGCCGCCCGGGTTTGCTGCCCGGTTGCGGGAAAGGGGCGCATCCATGGCCTGCATCGACCGCATCGGCTTAATTTGAATCGAAGTGCGCTGAATGAATCGCGCCGCCCTGCTAAAATCGTCCACTGACAGCCGGCAGGCGGCGCGCGAGATGAATCGAAGAAGGAGTCTGACATGTTCCAAATGTTTGGTTTTGGCGGCGTCAAATGCCCGCGCTGCGCGCACAAGAGCGACGACCAGTCGGGCTACTGCAAGCATTGCGGCCTCACCCTGGGCGCGCCCCGCAGCGAACCGGTCCTGCGCGACAACCGCTGGGTGCCCGGCGACGACGAGCTGGCCGTGTACTTTGGCGTGAGCGCCTTGACCGGCATTTTTACCAAGACCCTGCGCGTACCCGCCACCACCCGCGCCTACATCCTGCAAGCGGACAAGGCCACCGAGGTGCCGCAGGGCGAATACGAAATCGAAGGTTTTTTTACCCGGTTAAACCACCTGCTGCGCAATCAGAACGCTGAAATCCTGATCACCCGCAGCGCCGCGCTGCCGGTCGAGTTCTCGTTCGACGATCTGCACACGGCCGAGCACCTGAGGGTGTCGGCGCGCTTTACGGTCGCCATCAAGATCGAAAACGTGGCCGCGTTTGCCCGCCATTTCATGACCGTGCCCGGCGTGGTCAGCACCGTGCACCTGCAGGAGCTGCTCTCGCCATCGGTGCGCCAGCTGGCGGCGGAATTTGTGGGCAGCCGCTCGATGCGCGACATGGCTGGCAACGCCGACCTGCGCGCGCAACTGGACGAACGCCTGCAAAGCGCCCTGAAACAGCGCCTGGCCTCGTACGGCCTGGCGGTGGAGCGGGTGGAAACGGCCGCGCTGCGCCACGATAAATTTGACCATAACCGCGCCCGCATCGGCACGTTATGGCTGGTGGCGGACGAGCGCCACGTGCAACTGGAACACGTCAAGCAGCTCGACCAGATCTACGACGAAGAAGAATGGCAGGCGATCTGGCGCGAAGAACAAAAAATGCGCTCCGACTTCCGCCGCGCCGAACTGCGCCAGGACGCCAGCGTTCACAAGACCGAACTCACGCTCAAGGAGAGCGAACGGGTACAAGCACTGCGCGCGCGCGAGGTGGAGCTGTACAGCCAGGTGATGGAAGCCAAAACCCGCAAGGTGGCCATCGACAAGGGCGCCGGCACCGTGCTGGCCGACCTCGAACACGAACTGGCGCACAAAAAGGCGGGTCGCGCCGGCGAACAGGCCGACTGGGAACACGTGCGCCACCTGGCCCAGATCAAGATGCGCACCGAGCTCGAAGTGCTGCAGCAAAGCGCCGCCGAGCAGCGCCAGCTGGCGCAGCAGCGCCTTGGCCACCAGTTGCGCCAGCAAGCTATTGAAAACCAGATTGCCCAGGCCCTGCAAATCGAGGACGAATCGCACCGCAGGAACGAACTGGCGGCGCTGCGCCAGCGCGAAAAGGATGAAAAGGCGCGTGAACTGCAACTGGAGTCCGAGGCCCACAACGCCCGCATCCAGGGCATGACGGTGGCGGTGGCCGCGCGCCGCCGAGAAGCGGAGCGGGTGCAGGAATGGGAAGACCAGCTGGCGCTGGCTCGCCAGCGCGAACTGCTGCGCGGCGATGCGGTCAAGGATGCCGCCAACGCGGTGGAAGTGGCCGAGATCAGCCAGAAGATCGAGGACCTGCGCCGCACCGGCGAGCAGGCCGACGCCATTGCCCAGTATGAAAAACTGCTGCGTACCATCGAGGCAGACGGCATCCATGCGCGCCAGAACCAGTCGCTGGGCAAGCAGGCCGCGCTCGATCAACTCGCCCTCGACGAGCAGCGCCAGATCCTGCGCCAGCGCGAGCGCGAGGCCGAGTGGCAGCACGAACTGAAAAAACTGGAACACGAGCGCGAGGAAAAATTCGCGCGCTGGAAGGGCGATTACGACGTGCTGCTGTCGCAGCAAAGCCACGAAATCAGCCGCATCGAGGCCATCGGGCGCCTGAGCGATATCGGCATGGTGGCTACTGCCAACGAATCGAACGCGCAGGCTGTTGCCCAGATCATGCGCATGCAGATCCAGGGCGGCATGACACCGGAACAGATCCAGTCTCTGGCGCAGGTGGTGGCGGCCGAGCAGGGCGTTTCGCCGGTGGAAGCGGCGCGCCTGGCCTACGAACGCGTGGTCGAGGAACGCGTCCACCGCGACACGGAACTCGACAAGGACCGGCGCCACCAGCTCGACCTGCTCAATGTGCAGAACGCGGCCAGCGCCAGTGCGCTGATCACCCAGAGCCAGCTCGGCATCGGCGTGGCCGGCGGCATTACGGGCAATGCCCACGGCGCCTGGGCCGAAGCGGGGCTGCCCCCGGCACGGCGCTGCCCGAACGGCCACGCCCAGCGCGCCGGCCATCCGGAAGACCGGTTCTGCCCGCAATGCGGCGCTGGGCTGGCGTAGGGTTGGTTACACTCTGATGATGCAAACAGCAAGAGACAAGATCCGTGAACTGCGGGCCCTGCACGAAGACGGCTTATTGAGCCTGCAGGAGTTCGACCGTCGCAAGAACGCCATCCTGGATGCGGAGTATGCGCCCCCGGGAGGCGCCGCCGCGTCGGCCATACCCACTCACGCGCCACGACAGGGTACGGAACTGGGCCTGATGACAGGCCAGGAAATCGGCCCGCAGCACCGCCGCTACCGGCTCGAACGGCTGATCGGCATGGGCGGCATGGGGCAGGTGTGGCAGGCCACCGACCTGGCCACCCACGCGGAGCTGGGCCACAGCGAAACCGTGGCCCTCAAAATCCTGCCGCCGCAACTCACGCAAAGCGCCACCCACGCCAAGCTGCTGATCGAGGAAGCCACCCAGGCGCGCCGGCTGGCGCACGAAAACATCGTGCGCGTGTACGAGTGGGCGCAAGACCCTGCCACGTCCAGCTACTTCATCATCATGGAATACCTGGAAGGTCAGGACCTCGATGCCTGCCTGGCGCAGCAAGGATCGCTCGATCTGGACGCCGTGTTCCGGCTGCTCTCGCCGGTCGGCGATGCGCTGGCCTACGCCTGGGACAAGCACAAGCTGGTACACCGCGACCTCAAACCGGGCAACGTGTTCCTTACCCATAAGGGGGAAGTCAAGCTGCTCGATTTTGGCATCGCCTCGCGCGCGCGCAATGCCGGCAGCAGCCTGGGACTGCAAACGCCCAACGCCGGTACGGTGGGCTACCGCGCACCGGAAGCCGGGGTGCATCAGCGGCAGCCGTCGCCACGGCTCGACGTCTATGCGGTGGCGGTGATGATTTACCAGTTGCTCGAAGGCCGGGTGCCGTTCGACGACCTGCGGCCTGCCGACTTCCAGCCATCGGCGCCGCAAGGTTTGAACGAGCGCCAGTGGCAGGTGCTGCAACTGGGGTTTGCGATCGTGGCCGAGCGTCGTCCGGCGTCCGTCAACGACCTGCTGGCGGACCTTCGCGGCGCTGCCGGTCCGTCCGAAGCGGAACTGGCAGAGCAGCGTAAAAAAGAACAGGAAGCGGAGCGAGAGCAACAGCAACGACAGCGCCAGCGCGAACAGCAGGAACAACAGCAGCAACTGCAACGCGAACGCGAACAGGCGGCGCAACGCCAGCAGGACGCCGCCACACAGGCAGCGGCCCAGGCCGAGCAGGCGCGCGCGGCCGAACGCGAGCGCGTGGCAAAAGCCGCCGAACTGGCGGCGCGGCGCGAGGCGCAGGCCAAGGCGGCCGCCCTCGAAAAAGTGCGGCTCGACCAGCAGCGCCGCGCGCTGGAGGCGAAGCAGCGCGCCGAGGCGGAAGCAGCGGCGCTGGCCCGCAAGCAGGTGCTGCGCGAGCAACTGGCCGCGCGGCGCGACGCCGACGCCAAACAGGCGCGCGAGGAACAAGAGGAAAAGCAGCGCAAGGCCGCGCAACTGAAAGCGGAAGCGGCATATCGCGCCGAACAGGATCGCCACCGCAAGCAGCAGGCCGAGCGCCATGCGGCGGAACTGGCGGCCCTGATCCCCAGCCCGGCCAGCCCGGTGGCCGACGCCAGCGGTGTGCTGCGCGACCGCTTTATAGACGGCGCCGGCGCCGGTCCCGACCTGGTGCTGATTCCCACCGGCCGCTTCCAGATGGGATCGCACGAGGTGGAGCAGGCGGCGGCGGTGAAGGCCGGCGCCGAGAAAAAATGGTTGCAGCGCGAAGGGCCGCAGCACTGGGTGGGCATCGAATATTCGTTCGCGATGGGCCGGTACCCGGTCACGGTCAGCCAGTGGCGCCAGTTCGTGCGCGCCACGGAATGGGAGTCGCAGTCGGACGTCGACTGGCGCGCGCCCGGCTTTGCCCAGGACGACGAGCATCCGGTGGTGGGCGTGAGCTGGCACGACGTGCAGCGTTACCTGCGCTGGCTGTCGGAGCAGACCGGCCAGACGTACCGCCTGCCCAGCGAGGCTGAATGGGAGTACGCGTGCCGGGCCGGCACCAAAACGGCGTTCAGCTTCGGCGACACCATCGGCACCGACCAGGCCAACTACGACGGCAATTACGTCTACAACGGCGGGCCGCGCGGCGAGTTCCGCCAGGGGACCAGCAGGGTGGATGCATTCCAGCCCAATCCCTGGGGCCTGTTCGACATGCACGGCAACGTGTGGGAGTGGACCCAGGACGTGGTGCACGACACCTACGACGGCGCGCCGGCCGACGGCAGCGCGTGGGAAGCTGGCGGCGACCAGGCGCGCCGCATCCTGCGCGGCGGTTCGTGGCTGTACAACCCGCGCTACCTGCGCGCGGCGGTGCGCAACGGCTACTCGGCCCTGCTGGCCAACGACATTGTCGGCTTCCGGGTGGCCCGCAAGCTGGTGTAGTTGGTATGGCGAGATGCGGGGTGTATACTGCCGCCTCTCTTATACCAACATCAGGATCACAACCATGAGCGCTCTGCCACCATGCCCCAAATGTAACTCCGAATACACGTACGAAGATGGCGCGCAACTGGTGTGCCCGGAGTGCGCGCACGAGTGGAGCGCCACCGCCGGCGCCGCTGCTGCTGAAGATGGTCCGCGCGTGTACCGCGACTCGGTGGGCAATGTACTGGCCGACGGCGACACCGTCACCGTCATCAAGGACCTCAAGCTCAAGGGCGGTGGCGGCACCGTCAAGGTAGGCACCAAGGTCAAGAACATCCGCCTGGTCGATAGCGACCACGATATCGATTGCAAGATCGACGGCTTCGGCGCCATGAGCCTGAAAACGGAATTCGTGCGCAAGGTGGTGTGACTTTGCCCTATTAGCGCCTCGTTCAGGAGAGGCAACCGGGAGCCGAAAGGTGTACATTGTCGGCTCCGACCAATATCGCACACTACCACCAGGGAGACCAGTCATGACCATCGCCAATCTGCTCAAGGGCCACGAGAAGGACCTGGGAGGCGGCTTCGTGGTGCGCCGCTACCTGCCGTCCGCCATCAAGCAGGCGGTGGGGCCGTTCATCTTCTTCGACCATTTCGGTCCGGTCGAGGCGCCGGCCCACGCCGACCATGACGTGCGTCCGCATCCGCACATCGGTCTGTCCACCGTCACGTACCTGTTTGAAGGCGCGATGGACCACCGCGACAGCCTCGGCACGTTCCAGCGCATCGAGCCGGGCGCCGTCAACTGGATGACCGCTGGGCGCGGCATCGTCCACTCCGAGCGCACGCCGCAAGACCTGATCGACATCCCGCACCGCACGCACGGCCTGCAACTGTGGGCCGCGCTGCCGGTGGCGCACGAAGAGGACGAACCGGGCTTTTGCCACACGCCCGCTGCCGACATTCCGCAACTGGCCATCGACGGCGCCGTGATCCGGGTGCTGGTGGGCAGCGCCTTCGGCCAGACTTCGCCAGTCAGGACCTACAGCCGCACGCTGTACCTCGACATCGTCCTCAAGGCCGGCCACGCGCTGGCGCTGAACGGTTTGCCGGAAGAAGCGGCGATCTACCCGATCAGCGGCGCGGTGGAAATCGACGGCGCCCCGCTCGCACTGCACAACATGGCGCTGCTGGCCACGGCCGAGCAGCAGCGGGTAAAAGCCACGGACGATGGCGAAGCCCACTTCGTGGTGATCGGCGGCGAACCGCTGGACGGCCACCGCTTCATGTCGTGGAACTTCGTTTCGTCAAGCAAAGAGCGCATCGTGCAGGCGGGAGAAGACTGGGAAGCGCAGCGCTTTCCCAAGGTGCCCGGCGAGACGGAATTCATTCCGCTGCCGGTCAAAAAACCGGCGCCAAGCTACCTGTAGAGCGCCGAAAAAACCTCCAGAGCAAGGCGCTGCCACGTAGACAGTACGATAGTACGGCGAGTGGCGGCAATGCAGCTATGGAGGCTTTTTTTCGGCGCTCCTAGGCGGTGTGGGCGTCGTAGGCGCGGTTTGAGCCGATGCTGTAGCCGTCGCTGACATCGCCGCCGGCGGTGCGGATGATCCAGTGTTCGGGATACGCATCGCTGGCGAAGCGGCTGTGGCGCGGCACGCGGCTCAGTTTTTCCAGCGACACCGTGGGCGCCAGCGCGGTTTCCTTGCCGGTCAGCTGATCGAGGTGCCAGAAACCGCCGGCGCCGTGGAACAACAAGGGCAGCGCAGCGGCATGCGGCGCGGCGGCAAACGTTTTGACCGGGAAGCCGGGATGGGTGTCGGGCGCCAGCATGTAGTAGCACTCGGCGCTGGCGCCGTGGTCGATGCGGTGCAGGATCACGCCGTGCGGCATGATGGCGGTGACCTGCAATACCGCCACACCCTTGATGCTGGCGGTCAGCTCGATGCGCATGCCCAGCCGCAGCGCGGTGGGCTTGTGCTTGCCGGGCCACACGCCATCGAGCAGGATGCCGTAGCGCGACACGTCTTCGATTTCAAAACCGGCGCCCGCGCGGCGGATCACCGCGTGGCGGCCGGACAGGCGGCGCGTGAGGCCGTTGGTGTCCTGGCCGTCGGCCGAATAATGCGTGAGCAGCGCATGCGCTTCGGGATCGACCAGCTCGAACCGGCCGAATACGCATTCCTCGACCGCGAACAAACGGATCTGGCGCTGGGCGCCTGCCTCGGGTGCGGCATTGACCAGCGAGGCTGCGCAGCTGGCGTGCGGATGCACCGCGCCGGCCGCCGGCATGTCGATCTCGATCAGGTCCTCGTCCCAGGCGATGGTGGAAAAGCCCAGGTCCACCTTGCCGGCCGGGGCGTTCAGGTCGAGGTGGGCGATGCCGGCATTGCGGGCAGTGACATCGATATCGAGGCTGTCGCCGCCGCTGGCGCTCACGCGTGCGATCGACGCGTCGTCGGCCATCACGCGCACGTTCTTGTGGGTGCTGAGGAAGATGCGGTGGATTTCGGTGAGCGTGGCGTCCAGGCGCGGCACCAGGATCACGAAAGTGCACACCCATTTGCGCGGCGCCTGACCAGCGTGCAGGCTCAGTACTTCGATGCTGATCTGGTACTGGCCATGCTCCTTGTCGCGCGACGAAAACTCGACGAACACGGGACGCCAGTCGCCGCCGACGGCGCGCACGAACTGCTGGCGCGCGGCGCCGTGGGGGATCAATTCGGATTGCAGCTGCAAGGCCAGTTGCGGCGCGCTGGCCTCGGGCATGCCGCGCAGTTCCATTTTCAGGGTTTGGCGGCCACCGGCAGCGCGCGGATCGAAGCCGCTGATGTGCAGTTGCGGGCGTTCGGCCTGGGCGCGTTGCAGCGGTCGGGCGTAGCCGGCTGGCGAAGTGGAAGCGGGAGCGGCAGAAACTTCATGGACGTCACCCAGCGTCGTTACGGGCAAGCCGGAACGCGTTGTGCGCAAGGCGCTCAGCAGGGCGTAGCTCGAGGAATCGGCTTGGGCGTGGCCGCCTTCGCAAGCTTGATTTCCTGGCATGACCCAATGAGTGCAGTGCGGGTGCTGGGCATTACTGCATTTTTTCATGACAAATCAACCGATGGGATACCCGCCAGTTTATGCGGTTTCGCCGCGTATTGCCATGCAAAGGTGCATCTGATCCGCATATTTTTGCAGACGGCCGCCCGCTGCGGACGCGCTACAACAGATCAAGTACCCGCACCATGTTCAGTTGTCACGAATGCACGCCGATTGATGCCACCGGCAGTGCCGTTTCATCAATGTTTTCGCGCGGGCGCACGGCCGGCGCGTGGAAGCGCAGCACGATGGCGGTGACGTTGTCGATGTGCAGATCGCGCGGGGGATGGTCGGCGTACTCGCCAAACAGCGCGTCGAGCGCGGCGCCGGACGTCTGGCTGGAACGCGCCATCAGCGCCGGCCAGCGCGCCGTCCATTCGAGCGGCCGGCCGCACGACCAGAAACCGTCGGTGGCCAGCAGGTACAGCGCATCCTCGCGCATGTCCAGCTGCCGGCGGTCGCCCAGGTCGCGCAGGAACGGTGGCAGGCGCTGCGCGTCGAGCGCCATCAGCGGGTCTTCCAGCACCTGCGGATTGCCGAAGGCGTTGCCGAGAATGTAGGCCTGAGAGATTTGCGGCCGGTGTTCGCCATGCACCTGCTGCCACCATTCCTGCTCGCCCAGCAAACCATGCATGGCGAAGCAGGTGGCCGGTACGTGGTCCACCGTCAGCGGACGCGCGGCCAGGGCCGAGATTTCGTACAGGCGCGAGTCGCCGGCGTGGAAGAGCAGGGGCGCGCCACCGGGTGCGATTTCCAGCAGCGTGAGCGTGGTGCCGGGCCGGCGCAGGCTGTCGCCGGGATGGCGGAAGCGCTGTTGCAGCCCGCTGTGCAGGGCGTCAAGGCGCTGGTCGAGCTGCGCCTGGGTGCTGCAAGCCGGCATGCGCAGCAGCCCCTCGGCCACCGCTTCGGCGGCCTGGCGGCCATGACCGTGGCCGCCCATGCCGTCCATGACCGCCACCCGCACGTGGCCGGGCGGCCAGCCGGCCACCATCACGCTGTGCGGCGCCTGCTCGCGCAGAAAAGTGGCGCGGCCGGTGGCGTCGATCAGCAGCAGGTTGTCCTGGTTCTCCGGCGCCTGCGACGCGCAGATGCTGGCGCAGCTGCGCGCGGCGATATCGAGGCCGGGGCCGAAGTCCAGCGGGTCGGTGATGCGGGTCATCGTGGCGGGCGCCGGGGCGCGGGAGGCGAAAGACCACAGCTTAGCTGAAAATCCCGGCGCGGTCGCGGCGGAGGTACAGGTCACGGCTCCGGCCCCGGTCCGTGTTCCGGTTTCGGCTTTATTTCCGGCCCCATTTCGGGCCCCATTACGGCACCATTTACGGCCCCGGTTTCGGCTTCAGTTCCGGCCCTGGTCCCGGTTTCAGCTCCGCTTCCGGCGTGGCAGCCGGAATGTGCGCTGGCGCATCGGGCCACGTCTTCGGCCATCATTCCGGTCGCGCCGGCTCGTCGCTGCGGCGCAGCCACAGGCTGCTGGCCCAGCCAGTGCGCTGATGGCCGTTGACGCTGGCCGTGACCTGCCACCAGTCGCCGTGGCGCTGGCCGGTGGCGACCACGGTGGCGCCGGCCGGCACCGTGAGCAGGCGCGGCGCATCGACGCCGGCGCTGGCGCGCAGGTTGAGGTCGCGGTGCACCTGGAACGGTCTGCCTGGTTCCCTGACGCCAGTTTCGGCGCCGCGCCGGGCGCTGCCCGGGCCAGCCGCCATCCCCGACGTGGTGGCGGTGGACGCCGAACGTTGCCGCGCCGTTGATGCTGCGGCCACCCGCAATACTGGCACGGGCGCTGCCGCTACTGGTAACGCAGCCATTGGCAAAGTTAGCTCGGACACCGGCGTCGCAGGCAGCGCCATCACGGGCAAAGCCACCACAGGCACCGCCGCCAAAATCAGGCTGCCGAAGCCCCACGCGCCGGCAGCGGACAGGCCCAGTGCGCGCAAATTCGGCCGGCGCCACCAGCTGCGCGGCGTGAGCCACGCGCACAGGATCCAGGTGAGCGCCAGGCCGGCAGCAAAGGCGCCGGCCGTGTACAGCGTGGCGGTATGCATGGCGGTTCCCTTCAGGCGTCGAAGCGCAGCACGTAGTGGCCGGCCACCAGGTGGTGGCCGTGCGGCAGCAGGTAGAGGTTGTCCGGACCGGCGGCGTCGATCATCGCCACGAACGCCATCCGTTCGTCGAGGTGGTACAGCGCCTGGCTGGCCGACAGGCGGCCGATCCGGTAGCCGTGGTCCGTGGCCTCGAAGCTGAAGGCGTTGCGCGACAGGCCGATACGGTCGGCACTGGCGGCGCCCGGCGCACCGTCGGCGCGGCGGATGAAACGCGGCGAATCGAGCACGCGCAGTGCCGCCAGCATGGCCGCACTGCGACCGAACGTGAAGCGCGCGCCGCTGGCCACCGCTGCGCCCACCGGCTGCGCCAGGCAAAGCAGCGCGTGGTAACGGTCGGCCATGGCCGGCGCAGCGGGCAGCAGGCGCATGGTGCGGGCATCGACCGGGGCGAAGGTGGCAGGCGCGGTGATGCGCTGCCGGCCCTCCTTGGTTGCGGCGTACAGGTGGTCGGCGGCGTCGATAACGAAGCTGATGGCGGTGTCGCCTTGCGCCCCGGCGGTCAGCGTCAGTGACCGGTCGAACGGCAGCTCCAGCGCCTCGGCACCAGTGTCGCGGTAGCGGCTCAGGCGCGGCAGGGCCAGCGCCACCAGTTGTACGCGTTGCTGCGCCAGCGGCGCGTAGGTGGCGTCGCTCTCTCCCGGCAGGGTGGCTGGCGCCGTTGGCCGGTGGCTGACCGGGATCGCGGTGGGATCGAGCGGCAAGCCGTCGGCGCGGCTTTGCCAGACGGCTGGCCGCGCAGTCCTGGCCGATGCTGCATGTGCCGGCGTGCTGGCTGGCGCCGGCATTGGCGAATGCGCCTGCGTGTGCATGGACATGGATACCGATGCTGGCACTGGCGCCGGCATTTGTATGGACATGGGCACTGGCACTGGCAATGGCACCGGTTCGGCGTTAGAGGCCGGCATGGAGCTGGGTATCACCGCGGGCATGGCCGGCCTGGCTGCGGCCAGCTCGCCGTTGCGGACGATCTTCAGCAGCAGGCGCGGGCCGCCGCCGTCGATCTCGCGCAGCGATTTGATGGTGTAGTAGCCGCTGCGCGGATCGTAGCGGCAGTCGAAATCGCCGCGCGGACGCATGTCCACCACCGGCACCGAATCGGGACCGTCGTTGATGACGAGGATGGCGCCGTCCGGGCCGAACGGCCAGTCGGCGGCGCCCTGGCCAGCCTGCCCGCCGATCAGGGCCAGGCGCTGGTGGGGGTAGATCGGGCACACCGGATGCCAGATCGCGCTGTCGCGCGACACGCTGACGTTGTACAGCACTTTTTCGCCGGGCGCGGGCAGGTACACGGCATGGCCGAAGCGCACTTCGATTTCACCCGGCGCCAGCGATTCGGCGCCCACCACGTCGTAGCGCACCTGGTCGCCGCCGAGCAAATCGCCGAAATCCTTCTGGTGCAGCGTGGCGAGCGTTTGCGCCAGGTCGCGGGCGCGGGCGCCGCGCGTGAGGTGGTAGTCGTCGTCGACATCTTCCTGCGGCAGCACCAGCGTCACGTGCGAAAAGCAGCGGGTCGCGGCGCGCCCGCGATGCTCGCGCGGGCTGCGTTCGAGCAGGTCGCGCAGCAGCGGGCGGCGCGAGAACAGCGCCAGGCCCGGCGCCTGCCAGATCGCCTCGGCATTGAAGACGTCGGGGATGCGGCCCAGGACTTCGTGTTGGACGTAGATCGGCATGGTCATTCTCCTTCTAAAGATGGTGCGCCGGCGGCACTGAACGCTAGCAGGGGGCAGAGGAAAAACAGCAAGTGGCTGCCGCCGGCCGACAGGAAGCTCATGGGCTGGCCCATGATGGGGAAGATCGCCAGGTTGGTACCCCACGACAGCAGGAAATGGCCGAGCACGAAAGCGCCGCCGCCGCACAGGGCAAAGTAGCGGAAACGCGCGGCCCACGCCTGGCGGAAATTGCGGGCGGCGACGCCGCTGCGCCACGCCGCACGCGCCGCCAGCGCCATCCCGCCCAGCAACGCTGCCTGCGCGCACCACAGCAGCAGCGCGCCGGCCAGGCCGTGGCGGTTGATCAGGAACGAGGCGGCAAAGTCATCCTGCACCGCCGGGATGCGCATCACGTCGCCCGCGTTCTGGCCCAGGCCGCGCAAGCCGAACCACCAGTCCGCACCGAGCCAGCCGCCTTCGCTGATCGCGCGCGCGCCCAGCAGCAATTGCTGGCCGGTGTGCGGATGGCCGGCCGGGTCGAGCCATACCAGGAAGCGGTCAGCATAAAAGCCCCAGCGCACCAGGTCCTCGCTGCCGGCCAGCCGCAACCAGGCGATGACGACCACCGCCAGCAGCGCCGCCAGCAACAGCACGGCTGCCAACAGGCGCTGGCGCGCCAGCAGAGCGTAGGAGAAGGTCATCGCCACGCACCACACCAGCAGCAGGATCAGCGGCGAAAAGTCGTCCACCTGCACCAGCGCCAGTCCGAGCAGCGCCAGGAACAGCAGCGCCGGGGCGACCAACCGCAGCCAGCGCGCGCCATGGTCGGCCGGATGCGGCGCGTCGCTGTGCCAGCTGAAGCGCAGCGCCAGGCAGTGTGCGGTGAGTGCGGCCAGCGCCAGCTTGGCCAGTTCCACCGGCTGCAAGTCGAACACGCCGCCTTCGTCGCCCCATAGCACCTGCGCGGCCAGGCCGGCCAGCGCTACCAGGGCAAAGCCGGCCAGCAGCCATTCGATGGCGCGCTGGTCGAGGCGCCGGCCGTGCAAAGCGGCGTGCCGGAACCACAGGCGCAGCAGGCCGCCGGCGCCGCAGCCGACCGCCAGCAGCGCGGCGCTTTTCTGGTAATAGCGCAGCCACGTGGTTTGCGGGGCGCCCAGCCCCATTTCCAGCTGTACCAGCAGGCCGGACGCCAGCAGCACCACGGCGGCTGCCGTGAGCAGGGTGAGGCGGCCTGGCAGTACCAGCCACAACCCCAGCGCCCAGGCGCCCAGCAGCAGTGGCAGTGCTGCGCCGGGAGACACGCCGGCGCGCTGGGCCAGCAGCGTTCCCGCGCCCGCCACCAGCAGCAGCGCCGATGCCGCCACAGCGCCGCCGGTGCGCGACACCACGGTGGCGCCAGCGATGCCGACGAGGGCCGCCGCGACCACCAGCCACGCCTTGGCGCCGAGATCACCGCGCCATAGCTGGCGCGGTTGCCAGTCCCATGCCACGGCGGCGGGCAGTTTTAAATCCGGGGCGGTTTGCAGGCCGACCTGGCGGCCTGGTACCAGCGTCAGGGTACCCGCGCCGGCCGTACCTGCATCGACCTGAAAGCGCGTGTGGCCGGCGATCAGCGCGGTGGCGCCGGTCAGTGGCACTTCCTGCCGACGCAGGTCCAGGCCATCGACCAGCACAGCCGCGCGTTCGCCATCGGTACTGCCCGGCGTCAGCTGCAAGCGGCCATGTCTGCGCGCCAGCAGTGCCGCGCCGGGCGCCACCCGCTCCACGCCGAGCCGGTTGCCGCAATACAGGTTGCCGCCAAAGGCGAGCGGCCTGGCGATGGTCAACACGCCGGGCGCGAGCCGGTTCCACACCGCCAGCGCACGCGTGGAAAAGCGCGCATCCGGACAATCGGGCAGGGCGCGACCGTCGCGGTACAGGGTGGCGCCGTCGTAGCGCCATTGATTGCCGTTGCGGGTGAATTCCACACTGCCGGTGTCGGCGGCGGACACCCGGAAGCGCGCGCCATCGACCTGGAACCCGGCGCCGGGCGCCAGCGTGCTGCTGCCCAGGCGCTGTTCGTCGCCGCCGCGCAGCACCACCACCTGGCGCGCTGCGGAGAGGTTGCGCAGCATCCAGCCGTCGTGCGGATCCAGACGCAACGCCAGGTGCTGGCGGTCCGCGTGCGGCGCGGCCAGTTCCCTTACTCCCAGCACCACCGTTTCGCTAGCAACTGGCGTGACGTGGATCGCCGCTGGCATCCAGGCCGCCGGCGCGCGCAGCAGGGCCAGCACCTGCAACGCGCACAGGCCGGCCAGCAGGGCCAGGGTGACCGCCATGCCCAGCTGCTTGGCAGCCAAGTGGCGCAACCGGGCGCCGATGCTGGTAGTCGCTGGTGGCGAAGCCCGGCGTGATCGGGATGGACGAGGCAGACGGGGCTGCAACAGCATGGCGGTCAGCGCCAACCGCCAGGTCGCGCGCCGTGGCAGTCCAGCCGAGGACGCAGACCGCAATGTCCGCCCCATCACGCCGCCACCGCCGTCAGTGCGCACGCCAGCGCGACAGCATCCAGCATGCGGCTGATCTGCAAGGCATGACGGGGCCGCTGGGCCGGATCGCCATGCAGCAGCGCGCGCAGCAGCACCACGGCCGGGCCGCGCGCGGCATGCGGCAGCAGCGATGCGAAGCGTGTTTCTTCGTCGGCGTGCAGCGTGGCGGGGATGGCGCCGCCATGGGTGCGCCGCAGCACGTCGGCGCCGGCCGTGTGATGGGCGCGGTAAGCGTGGCCGCAATCGCTGCAAAAGCGCAGCGCCTGGCCGCCCGTGATCAGAAAATAGAACATGGCGCCCAGCGAAAAATAGTCGCTGCGGGCGCTGCTGGTGTAGGCTCCATCAATGGGAAAAAACTGTTCCGGCGCCTGCCAGTTGGCGGTGCCGGCGTACGAATGCTGGCGCGGTTCGCCCAGCAGGCGGTTGGTGCCGAAGTCGGCCAGCTTCACCGTGTTGCGCTGGCGGTCCACCAGCACGTTGGCCGGTTTGAGGTCGAGGTAACGCCAGCCGTACTGGTGGACCTTGGCCAGCGCCTGGTTGATCTGCGCCAGCCATTCCAGCGCGCGCGCGATCGTCAGCTGATCGGCGGCGTCGCGCAGCGCCGTCATGTGCTTGCCCAGGTCGGTGGACATCAGTTCGAGCGCCAGCACCGGCAAGCCCTGGTGCCAGCCGCTGTCGAGCAGGCGCACGATGTGGCGGCCATCCCAGGGCGCCAGCGACTGCAGGAAGGCGATTTCGTTGGCAGCGCTGCCGGTCCAGCGTTCGCGCTGCGCGGGCCGGGCACGGTCCATCTGCTGCTGGTTGATCAGTTTGACCGCCACGTCGCCAGCGCCATGCGGGCCGCTGGCGCGCCATACGTGGCCGTAGGCCGAGCCGCCGATCTGCTCGCGCAGCCGGTAGTGGCCCCGTTCCATCGCGATGATTGCGTTTGCTGTCGTCATGATCCCCCCGTTGGTGTCGATTAGCGGGGGGCGACGAAAAAAAGCCCCCGGCGATGGCGGGGGCGGGGAGGCTCAAAGCTGATGCGGCTTAACGGCGATATCCGTCGTAGCGGTCGTGGCGATCATGACGGTAATCGCGGCCACCACGGTCATAGTAATAATCGCGGCGCACCTCGCGGTATTCGCGATAGACCGGGCGTGGCGGTTCTACATAGACCACGCGTGGTGGCGGCGAGTAGTACCGTGGTGGTGGCGCGTAATAGGTGCGCGGCGGTTCGTAGTACACCGGTGCCGGCTGAGAGTACACGCGGGTTTCGACGTAGCGGTCGTCGCGACGATAGCGATCGCGGGAACTCAGACCGTTGCCGACCGCTGCGCCAACCAGGCCGCCGACGATGGCGCCGTCACGTCCGCCGGCGCTGTTGCCGATGGCGGCGCCGACCACAGCACCGGCCACCGTGTTGAACTCACGGTCGCCTGCGTAAGCCGCCGACGATACTGCGGCTGCGGCCAGTAACGCGGTGCCCATCAATTTTTTGATCAACATGGTAATCCCCTTGCTGCGGCACGGATCGGAATGATACGTCTGCCGGTGATGTCACTATAAAGCGTCAAGAAAATCACGCAATCAGTTAAACACCTGCTTACAATCAAGACGGGTTGTAACAATTAGCTTACAAGCGGGCTTACAAACGCGCTTACAAACGGCGTTCTTCCCACTCGGGGCGCAGCAGGCTGAAAATGCCCACATCCTGGAAGCGGCCATTGATGAAAAAGCTCTGGCGCAGCAGCCCTTCGGCGGTGAAGCCGCATTTCTGCGCCACCCGTACCGAGGCCTTGTTCTCGGGCGCCGTCAGCAGTTCGAGCCGTTGGTACTGGTGGACATTGAACAGGTAATCGACCAGCAACTGGCACGCTTCCGTCATGTAGCCGCGCCCGGCCAGCTTCGGCTCGAACAGACGGTAGCCGATTTCACGCGTGGTGGGGGTGCGGCTCTTGAAGTGGGTGATCACGCCGATAACGTGGTGCAGGCTGTCCTCGATCACGAACAACTCGCTGTCGTCGGTGACGAAGCCGTGCTGCATGAATTCGCGGCGCAGCGTTTCGGGCGATTTAAAATGGGTGGAAAAATGATCGCCGCGCGATGGCAGGTCGTTGACCAGGGCGATGAAGGTATTAAGGTCGGTGCCGATCACGTGGCGCACGATGCAAATCTGACCCTTGAGCATAACGGTTTTCCTTCTTGCTGTGGACGATCATCTTATTCCAGCACCCCCTACAAATCAATGTGGATGACAAGCGCGACACGATCGGTTATCGTTGAATATTAACTTGCAATCCATTCACTTTTTACAGGGCCCGCATGAAATCCGTCTCCGCATCGAAACTGACCATCCTCGCCAGCAGCCTGTTGATTGCTTCGGCCTGCGCTTCCGCCACCGCATGGGCGGCGCCGGCCAACGATCCCGCCACCCTGGCGCAAATCCGTGACAGTGCGATGAAGGAGGACTGGGCCTACGAGCGCCTGGCCGACATGACCGATTTGATTGGCCCGCGCCTGTCCGGTTCCGCCGGCGCCGCTGCCGCCGTGGAGCAGGTGGCCGACGCCATGCGCAAGATCGGCGCCAAGGTCACGCTGCAGCCGGTCAAGGTGCCGCACTGGGTGCGCGGCGAGGAAAAGGCGCAACTGGTCGATTACGCCGGCCGGCCGTCGGGCATCACGCAAAAAGTCGTGCTGTCGGCACTGGGCGGTTCGGGCGCCACGCCGGCTGCCGGCCTGACCGCGCCGGTGATCGTGGTGCGCGATTTCGACGAACTCAATGCCCGCAAGGCGGAAGTAAAGGGCAGCATCGTGCTGTTCGACGTGGCGTTCGACGACGAAATGGCCAAGGGCGGCCAGGCCGGCAAGGCCTATGGACGCGGCTCCAACTACCGTGGCAACGGCCCGCGCGTGGCGCAGGAGCTGGGCGCGGTGGGTGCGCTGGTGCGCTCGGTGGGCGGCGCCGACTTCCGCCTCACTCACACCGGCAACACCGGTCTGGTGGACGGCAAACGGATTCCTGCCGCCGCCGTGACGGCGGAAGACGCGATGCTGATTTCGCGCCTGCTCAAGCGCGGCGCGGTCAAGATGCACCTGACGCTCACGCCGCAAAACCTGCCTGACGCCGACAGCTACAACGTCATCGCCGACTTCCCCGGCACCGACAAGCCGGAAGAAGTGGTGATCGTCTCCGGCCACCTCGATTCGTGGGACCTGGCCACCGGCGCGCATGACGATGGCGCTGGCGTGGCAGCGGCCATGGCGGTAATCGACACGCTGAAAAAACTCAAGCTGCAACCGCGCCGCACCATCCGCGTGATCGCCTGGATGAACGAGGAAAACGGCACCCGTGGCGGCAAGGGTTACTTTGAATTAAACAAGGAAAAGGTGGAGCAGCACTTTGCCGCCATTGAATCGGACAACGGCGCCGGCCGTCCGTTCGGCTTCATGGGCAGCGTGCGGCCGTCGATGGTGAAGTATTTTGCGCCGCTGCAAAAATCGCTGGACCAGATCGGCGCCGGCGTATTTGATCGCCGCGACGTGGCTGGCGGCGCCGACATCATGCCGCTCGAGCGCGCCGGCGTGCCGTCGTTCCAGCCGCTGGTAGACTTCACCAACTACTTCAACTACCACCACACTGCGGCCGACACGCTCGACAAGGTCAATCCGCTGGACCTGAAACGCCAGGTGGCGGTCATGACGTCGCTGACCTGGTACCTCGCCAACATGGACGAGAACATCGGCCGCACGGTGGTGCCGCAGTAATCAGAAGGAATTGAGCGGTATCTTCAGGTACCGCACGCCGTTCTCCTCGGCGTCGGGCAACTGCCCGGCGCTGATATTGACCTGGATCGCCGGCAGGATCAGCACCGGCATGTCCAGCGTCGCATCGCGCCGGGTGCGCATTTCCACGAACTGCTCTTCCGTCACGCCGTCGTGGATGTGAATATTGTGCGCCCGCTGTTCGGCTACCGTGGTTTCCCACGCCGCATCGCGCCCGGCCGGCGGGTAGTCGTGGCACATGAACAGCCGCGTTGCCGGCGGCAGCGCCAGCAGGCGCCGCACCGACCGGTACAGCGTGGCCGCGCAGCCGCCGGGAAAATCGCAGCGCGCCGAACCCACGTCCGGCATGAACATGGTGTCGCCCACGAATACCGCGTCGCCGATCCGGTACGCCAGGTCGGCCGGCGTGTGGCCGGGCACGTGCAGCGCCTGCAATTCCAGCGCGCCGATGGTCAATACCTCGTCCGGTTCGATCAGGTGGTCGAACTCGCGGCGCACGCCCGGCGCTTGCGGAAACACCCGCGCGAACGCCTGCTGCACTTCGGCGATATGGCTGCCGATGGCGATGCGGCCGCCCAGTTCCTGCTTCAGGTAGGGCGCCGCCGACAGGTGGTCGGCGTGGGCATGGGTTTCCAGCAGCCACACCGGCTTGAGGCGCTGCATGCGCACGAACGCAATCACGGCGTCGGCCGAGGTAGTGGACGTGCGGCCCGACCTGGGATCGTAGTCGAGCACCGAATCGATGATGGCGCAGTCGCTGCCAGCGCCTGCGTGGACGACATAGGTGACGGTGCCGGTGGCCGCGTCGAAGAACGCTTTGATCTGTGGATTCATGGCGGGCATTATAATAAAATTTCATATCAGGGAAAGACCTGGAACGTTTTTTGATGTTTCCCAGGCCATCCGTGCGCAAGGCGGCGCGGCCTTCATGATAGTCTGCATAGCCATCAATAGGAGCCACCCATGGACAAGATTCACTACAAGGGCTGGGAAATTGTTCCCACCGTCCTGCCGACCAGCGACAACAAATTCACGGCCAGCTGCGACATCGAGCGCGCCAACGCCGACGGCGTGGAAGTATTCGAGGGCGCCACCATGCAGTTCGTGCGCGATACCGAAGACGACGCCATCACCGCCGCCTGCGAAGAAGCCATCCGCCAGATCGACAACATCATCGCCAATCCACTGGTGCGCCTGGCCTGACGATAGTGGCGGCCATGCGGGAAGAGCACCTCGTGTGATAACATGGCCGCATGACCGTCTTCTTCCGTTCCCTCATCGTGTACTGCATGCTGCTGGCGCTTCCTTGCCAGGGCTATGCTGCGGCCGCGATGATGGCCTGCCTGCCCGCCAAGGTGCCGGCGACCGCGCACATGGTCATGCCCGCCGGTCCCCACGATCACGCGGCCATGATGGCAGCGCTGCAACAGTCACACGCCGAACACGCCGCGCAATCTTCCGATAACGCGTCTTCTCACGCCGGCCACACCCACGGCAGCGCCAAGTGCGGCGGCTCCGCCTGCTGCGTTGCGGGCGCCCCGGTGCTGGCCGATCTGCTGCCCGTGCCGGTGCTGCCGGCCGTCTCGAACGCCGTCGCGTTCTACGCCGACTACCTCCCTGCGGTCGATCTGGCCCACCCCGAACGTCCCCCTCAGGCATAAGCCGCTTTCCCGCGACAGGTCCGTCCACGGCCTGCGCCATCCCTGATATTGCCGCGACAGATCCTGCCCGGAACCTCTGCGCGCATACTATTCATACAATTTATAAAATCGAGGTGTAAGACATGACTTGTCTGCATAAACCTGGCGGCGCGATTGCCATGGCGGCGGCGCTGCTGCTGTCCGGCTGCGCGTCGCTGTCCGGCGACGGTGGCTTCAAGGCCGCCGCCGCCGTCAGCGAACAGCGCACCGGTGCACCGGCCAGCGTGGCCGGCCGCCTGCCGCAGAATGACGACGATGGCCGCGCGCTGGCCGCCGTGATCGACCAGAAACTGGCGCAACCGCTGACCGCCAACGACGCCGTGCACATCGCGATGCTCAACAACCGTGGCCTGCAAGCGACCTACTGGTCGCTAGGCATCGCCGAGGCGGACCTGGTGCAGGCGGGGCGCCTGCAAAACCCGGTACTCGATTTCAAGCGCAGCCACGGTGGTGGCGCGCTGGAAATCGAACGCACGCTGACCTTTAACCTGCTCGGCATCCTCACCGCGCCGATGGCCGGCCGGATCGAAGGGCGCCGCTACGAGCAAAGCAAGCTGCTGGTCGCGAACGAAGCGGTGCGGGTGGCGGCGGAAACACGCCGCGCCTGGGTGGCGGCAGTTGCAGCAAGCCAGAGCGCCGACTATGCGCAGCAGGTGGAAGCATCGGCCCAGGCCAGCGCGGAACTGGCGCAGCGCATGCGCGACGCCGGCAACTGGAGCGCCATGGACGTGGCGCGCGAACAGGCCTATCACGCCCAGACCATCGCCGACGTCAATGCGGCCCGCAAGGGCGCCGTGATGGCGCGCGAAAAGCTCACCCGTTTGATGGGACTCGCCGGCGCGCAAGCGGCCTATAAACTGCCGGGCCACTTGCCCGATCTGCCGGCGGCGCCATCCGAACTGGCTGACATCGAACAGGTTGCGGTCAACGAGCGGCTCGACATCCAGGCCGCCAAGCTCGATGTGGCGCACACCGCCAGCACGCTGGGGCTGACCAAGACCACGCGCTTCATCAATGTGCTCGACCTGGGCCTGGTAGCCAACAGCGAAGGGGCGACCAACACCCGGGGCTACGAGATTGCGCTGGAAATCCCGCTGTTCGACTGGGGTTCCACTCGCGTTGCCAGGGCCGAAGCGACCTATATGCAGGCCGCAAACATGCTGGCGCAGACCGCAGTGAACGCCCGCAGCGAAGCGCGCGAAAGCTATGCCGATTACCGCGCCTCGTACGACCTGGCGCGCCACTACCGCGACCAGGTGCTGCCGGCCCGTAAAAAGCTGGCCGACGAAACCCTGCTGCGCTACAACGGCATGCTGATGAGCGTGTTCGAACTGCTGGCCGACGCCCGCGAACAGGCCAGCGCGGTGCGCGGCTACATCGCCGCCCAGCAGGACTTCTGGACCGCCCAGGCCAACCTGGAGGCCGCACTCGGCGGCCGCCTGCCGGCGCAAACCATCCACCAAGAATTGAAGCAAGGAGACCAACCATGACCACCCGCAGAACGTTCCTGAGCGGCGCCGCCCTGATTGGCGCCGGCATGGTGACCAAGGCCGGCGCGGCCTCGCTGCCCGAAGCGCCGGTGCAATCGTCGTCGGCCACCGCGCCGCCGCTCGCGCCCCCCAATGGCCGCCCGTACAACCCGGTGGTCACGCTCAACGGGTGGACCCTGCCGTGGCGCATGAAGGACGGCGTCAAGGAATTCCACCTGGTGGCCGAGCCGGTGGTGCGCGAAATCGCCCCCGGCATGACCGCCAACCTGTGGGGCTACAACGGCCAGAGTCCGGGCCCGACCATCGAAGTGGTGGAGGGCGACCGCGTGCGGATCTTCGTCACAAATAAGCTGCCCGAGCACACCAGCGTGCACTGGCACGGCCAGCTGCTGCCCAACGGCATGGATGGCGTGACGGGCCTCACCCAGCCGGGCATCAAGCCCGGTAAAACCTTCGTTTATGAATTCGTGGCGCGCAATGCCGGCACTTTCATGTACCACCCGCACGCGGACGAGATGGCGCAGATGGCGATGGGGATGATGGGCTTCTGGATCACCCATCCGAAGAATCCGAAACAGCACGCGGTGGACCGCGACTTCGTGTTCCTGATCAGCGCCTACGACATCGAGCCGGGCAGCTACACGCCCAAGATCAACACCATGACGGACTTTAATTTGTGGACCTTCAACAGCCGCGCCTTCCCCGGCATCGACCCGATGGTCGTGCGCAAGGATGACCGGGTGCGGGTACGCGTGGGTAACCTCACCATGACCAACCACCCGATCCATATGCACGGCCACACCTTTGAGGTGACCGGCACCGACGGCGGCTGGGTCAAGCCATCGGCGCGCTGGCCCGAGGTGACGACCGACATCGCCGTGGGCCAGATGCGCGCGATCGAATTCGTCGCCGACGCTCCCGGCGACTGGGCCTTCCACTGTCACAAGTCGCACCATACGATGAATGCCATGGGCCACGACGTGCCCACCATGATCGGCGTCGATCACAAGGGCGTGGCCGCGAAGATCAACAAGCTGGTGCCGGGCTACATGGTCATGGGCGACAAGGGCGGCTCGATGGGCGACATGCGCATGCCGCTGCCGGAAAACACGCTGCCGATGATGAGCGGCGACGGCCCGTTCGGCGGCCTGGAAATGGGCGGCATGTTCACGACCCTCAAGGTGCGCGAAGGCCTGGCGCGCAACGATTACAAGGACCCCGGCTGGTACCAGCACCCGAAAGGCACGGTCGCCTACGAGTGGACCGGTGAAACCCCGCCGGCGCCGCGCGCGCCCGGCATGCCGGAAGGGTCTGCGCCCAAGCCGGCGGCGGATGCCTTGAATATCAAGCGTGATGGCGGCGGCCACCAGCATCATCATTAAAAGATGACCGGTCCCCGGCCTCTCAGAAGGGCAGGGGACTGCTGTCGGGCAGGGCGCTGTAGCGGCGCCATGCGATACGGTCGGTATCGATATGATCGACCAGATTTGTCACATCGAAATGCGCGTACGTGCGCGAGAAGCCGCCCATGCGCGGCGCCACCAGCAGGATCGGTAGCGTGGGGAATACGCGCTGGGCCTCGGCGACCAGGCGCGCGCCCGGCGCAGGATAAGTGCTGTCCGGCGGCACCAGGATCACTGCCAGTGTGAGCTGCCGGATGGTGAGGACGGCGGCGGTCAGTTCCAACGGTTACAGCCGGTCGCGGAAATTGCGCGCATCGAAACGCACGATGCGCCCGATCACGATGCAGTCCGCGCCCTTGCACGGCTCTGGGCGGAACGCCGGATTTTCCGACGCCAGGAACCACTCGCGGCGCTGGTACACCAGGCGTTTGATCACGGCCTGGCCGTTGTAATTCATGGCGAACACGCCACCTGCCTTGCGCGCCTTGTCCCCCGTGTTAATCACCACGATATCGCCTTCGTACATCAGCGGCTGCATGCTGTCGCCCTTGATCTTGATGGCCAGCAGCGCGCGCGGCGACAGGTCGTTTTCTTCGAGCCACTGGCGCGGCACATGGTGCTGGCCATTTTCTTCGTACAGCGGCACCGTCTCGATGCCGTCGATGCCCGCTTGAAGGTGCAACGACACCAGCTCGATCGGCACCGATGGCGGCGCCAGGTCATCATCGTCGGTTACCGGCTGCGCCTCGGGCATGTCGATGCCCGCCACCGAGCGCGAAGCCTCGGCAATCTGCGCCGCAATGGTGGGGCTGAACGCATCGACCGGCACCGCCAGGCCACGCGCAAAGGCGGTAGCGGCCTTGATGTTGAGCGGCCGCCGGCCCGCCACGTATTGCCACACCATGCCTTGCGAGCCGATGTCGAACTGCAGGCCGAATTCCGCCTGCGAGATCTTCGGCTCACGCGCAGCCAGCAGCGCCTTGAGCCGCGCAGCGTCGTCCAGTTGCCAGGGGGCGAGGGATGTCGATTCAGGTTTCATGAAAGGAAGTTTAGCACGTTGTTGCACATCTGACGAGCTTTGCTATTGATTTATGTAATAGCGGTGCTATTATTCAATTTGTCTTCACCGACATTTCATCAAACATCAAGAAAGAGCCATCATGCCCGTTCCCGACATAACCCCGTTCAGCGCCGGCGCATTGGCTCAACTCCTGACGCTGCCCATTGCCGCTGGCGCAGCCGCCACCGCGCTCACTTTCCTCTTCAAATGGCCGCGCACGCGGCGCGAAGCGCTGGTGCGCTTTGCGTGCTCAATCTGTACCGCCGCCTTGCTCGGACCACTGCTGCTGGTGGCGCTGCATAGCTGGTGGCCCACCTTGTTCGACTCGGCCAGGGTGCTGGCTGTGCTGTATGGCGCACCAGCGATGCTGGGCGTGGTGGCGGTGGCATGCCCGGTATTGGTACTGGCCGGCCTGCCCGCCTGGTGGGGGCTGGGCGCCATCGTGCTGTGGCTGGAGCGGCGGCGCGGCAAGGACATCGGCGAGCTGGTACATGATGCTGCGGAGGTGGTGCGTGAGGTGCGGCGTGGGTGAGTGCCGGGAGACGGTGTTGTCGGTATGGCAGGAGCGCCCCGCTTGTGTCATAATATTGCGCTGCGCTGCTCCGATGGTGAAATTGGTAGACACTGGAGACTTAAAATCTCCCGCCGTAAGGCGTGCCGGTTCGATTCCGGCTCGGAGCACCAGCCCGAATTTTAGCGGTACATCATAAAACGCCATAAGCTCTTGAATTTCAAGGGTTTATGGCGTTTTTTGCTTTGCGCCATAGCCAACTTATGACCCTTAAAAACCACTGTTTTCTGCTACGCTTTACACAAAATTTACACACGTTTTACACAAGGAGGTTGCCATGGCAAGTTATAGCAAATCCGGAAAGCGGTGGCGTGTAGCCGTATCAGTGCACGGTGTCCGGGATACGAAGACGTTCTCCACCAAGGCTGAGGCCGTGGCATGGGCGGCAGAACGCGAGAGTGAAATCCGATCTGGCGTAACTCAACCCCTAGCTGCAAGGAAGACGGTGGATGAAGCATTCGAGCGCTATCTGAAAGAGGTCTCGTTGCATAAACGAGGGCATCGCATGGAGCGCCACCGGCTCGCCGCCATCGCTGGTCACGTGGTGGCCGGCAAGCGCTTGGGAGACATGCTTCTTGCTGATATAACTTCGGATGTTATCGGCCAGTGGCGCGATCTTCGACTTCGGGGAACCGCTGCCGCGCGTTTCGAGGACAAGGTCAAAGGCGCGTCTGTCATTCGTGAGCTCAATCTACTCTCGCATGTCTTTACAAGCGCGCGGCGCGAGTGGGGTTGGATGGTAAAAAGTCCCACCACCGACGTGCGCCGACCGAAAGGATCCGAACCGCGCGACCGGCGCATCAGCGCAGATGAAATCGAGCGCATTTGCGTCGCGCTGGGATTCGACGAAGCGCCGGTGAATTCGAAGAGCGGTGCGGTTGCAGTGGCTTTCCTGTTCGCACGCACACGCACCGAGCAGTTGATTCCCCCACGGTCTGGGCGGGCGTGGTGGGCACGGTGCAGGCGTTGATCAATAGCGACGCATTCGGGCTGCGTTTTCCCGAGCGCTGTCCGGATGGACAAGCAATTTGTGGCGGTGATACGGACGCCTTTCCGAGCGAAGGTGGCGCCGTACTGTATTTCGCGAGATGCCCAAACGCCTCGCGATCTCTCTCAATAAGACCTGGTCTCGAATGTGCCCGCGTCAAATAATGCCTAGTAGTGCCACGTCGATCACTCCAATTCCCCGCTCAATGTCGTGAACAGGATTGTGTCTTAAACGTGGGGCAGATCCGTTTGCAAATTATGGAGTGAAGTGGGTCAGATTTTGCTGCAAATCAACAGCCTTGTTATGATGCGAAGATTGCCCGAAAGTCGTCTAATCTGAAAATTATAATGAAGACTCCGAATATTCTGGATCCCCGTGCTTTGGTCAGGTAACGAAAGTAAATAAGCCAATTATGAGTGAAGACGACACCGGCACAACGCCGATAGAAATTGACAAAGTTCGAGCATCAAAGGCTGGCCATGCCTTCCATGAAGCTTGGGCCGCTCGGACCGCTCTCGAACTCCTACCGCCGTCGACCGACCTTTCAGCGATCACGCTTGAGGGGTTCGACGAACAGGACGAGCAAGATTTGGGAACTGGCGCGGTCGAGATTGCTGATCTTGTTCGATATCACGGCGCCACCGATGTTGCGCGGGCGCATCGAGTTGCGGTAGTCCAGTTCAAGTATTCAATCGCGAGCGCCGCCAAGGCAGTTCGAGCTGCTGACCTGGTATCAACACTTAGCAAGTTCGCTGCGACTGACGTTGAACTCAGGGCAACCCACGGCGATGATCACATTCTCGCTGTTGTCCGTTATGAATTTGCGACGAACAGGCCCATCCACGAGAATCTAACTCGGGCGATTTCAGCGGTCGTCGCGGGTACGCAAGAAACGGGCGATACTGACCGCCAAGCCGGTCAGATCGCCCAAGCCCTCAAAGACTATCCCCACCCGTTTGCCGACCTGCTACGACGATTAGCGCTGGTCGGCAGCAAGGGGAGCCTAACTGAGGCTGAGCGCGCGATTTCAACAACGCTAGCTGCATGGAGCGAACCTGGCGACCCGGATGCCGAGAAGCGCTTGCTCAAGTTGCGTAATCTCATCCGGATCAAGGCCGGTCCCGGTAGCGAGACGGACAAGCGAATCGATCGGGTCGCGGTTTTGGCTGAGTTGGACGTGGAGCACGAGGATCGGCTGTATCCCACGCCTGATGCTTTTCCAGAGGTTGAGGTCGTCATTCAACGCGACGCTCTTGACGAGATTGCAAACCTCGCCCGTCAAACCGGTCTTCCGCTCGTTGTCCATGCTGCAGGCGGAATGGGAAAGACCGTATTGATGCAAGGGCTCGCCGACCGGTTGCGAGCCGATGGCCCTGTGGTGCTTTTCGATGGTTTCGGCGCCGGTCGCTGGCGGGATCCTGCTGATGGCCGGCATCTTCCGGAGCGAACACTTGTCCACCTGGCCAATCTCATGGCCGGCCAGGGCCTGTGCGACATATTGTTGCCAGTGGCTGACATAACGAGCTTGATGAAGGCATTCCGCCGACGCCTCGCCCAATCGGTGGAGACAGCTCGGCGAACTCGCAACGATGCATGTGTTTCGCTAGTGCTCGACGCTATTGACCACGCGGGACTTGCCGCGCGGGATACCGCTACATCATCATTCGCACACCTTCTAATTCGTAGCATCAGTGTCGATCCGATCGATGGAGTTCGTATTGTCGCATCGTGCCGAACTGAACGGCTTACGTTGGCAACAGGCGATGCTTCGCACCGTACTTTCACCATTCCACTGTTCACTGACGCGGAAGTACGTTCCCTTGTTGAGCGGCGCGTACCGAATGCTTCTGCAGCCGAGATCGCCGCTTTGCAGACCCGCTCAGGTCGCAACCCACGTTGTCTGGATAACCTGATTACGACTGGGCGGCCGTTCGATCCCGTGTCGTTCCCTGACGCCCCCGGAGAGTCGCAAGATTTGCTCAACGTGCTGCTTCGCCAGCGCTTTGCTGAGGCGCGCGAAACTGCACGCGCTCGCGGTGCAAGCGATGCGGACATTGATCTCCTGCTCACGGGTATCGCCTTGCTGGCTCCGCCGGTTCCTATCGAAGAGCTGGCTGCGGCACACGGCTTGATCGCGGAGCAGGTTGAAAGTTTCGCGGCCGACCTCGCACCTTTGCTTGAGCGAACACCCCACGGCCTGATGTTCCGAGATGAACCGACCGAGACCCTGATTCGATCCAGCTACGGAACGGACCAAGCGGGACAGGATCGCATTATTGCCATACTCCAAGAACGTCAGCTCACTTCAAACTATGCAGCTCGGGCACTGCCCGCGTTGCTCACGTCACTACGCGATGCCGATCAGCTCATTCAATTGGCATATGATCTGCGTGTTCCCCGACGCGCCTCACAGGTAAGCGCGCGCGACATTCGTTTATCACGGATCACCGCTGCGATCGCAATGGCGGGACAGTTGAACCGGCGCGACGACCTTTTGCGCCTGCTGTTGGAGGCGTCGCTGGTGGCAGCAGGACATGAGCGGTCCGATCGCTTTCTCTACGAGCATCCTGATCTCACCGCTGTTGCGGGTGACCCCGAAGCCTTGCGGCGGCTTGCCTTGACCAATGTTGGCTGGCCAGGCGGGAAGCACGCTTCGCTTGCGCTTGCGAGCGCCTTCGCGGGTGATCTGGAGGAGGCACGTCGGCATGCTAGGCGATCGATTGATTGGTACAATTGGGCCGCGCATACCAAACGCAGTGCGCGTTTTATCGACTCAAGCACCGCAGGGCAATGGGACGATATTGGCTTTGCATATGTTGAGATGTTGGCGGGCAACGACGTGCGCGTTGCGGAGTTCTTTGCCCGGCGAGACGACGGTGTGGCCTTCAATAAGTTTCAGGACTTGTTTGATCTTCTGGATCGACACCAACACTCGTCCCATCCGCCGAAGACGCGCATCGCGATGAGGCTATTGCGTTGCCAATTGCCTTCTCGTTCACTCTACGCCGCAGCGCTTCCATTCGTCGGCCGCACCCCATCCCACGCTAAAAGACTTGTCGCGGCACTCGCCGCCGCAGCTCCTGCGAAAGGGAAAAGCGACGGCATGGAGAGGGCATGCGTGCTGGCATCTGTGCAAGCAATAGAGTTCGGAATGGAGAAAGAGGCAGGAAGCATCCTCGAAGGAACTGGACTGACATCGCCAAGCGTATATGACTATGCCAATCAGTTTCCGAGTGAACGAAGAATCCATGTGACCATACTGGCTGCTGGTGTTCGTGCCGCTTTGAGCCGGAAGAAAGCATCCCTGATAGACATAGCGCCGGCGGAGTTCATCGGAATGGTCCCGGCAGGCGCTCGAACCCGAGGGGGCGCGGCTTTCAGCCGGGCGCTTAACCAGAAGCTGGCGGCTCCGAAGTTCGACGGATCTCGGCACCGACGGAAGAGGCGGGGTGATCTCGACGAGAAAACGCGATCGGACTACTCCCGTACGTTTGTTAGCCGGATCTTGCCGATGTTAAGGCTTGCCCAGGACGTCGCCGACATCATCCGTCCACCCAATGGAAAAGCCCGAGACGAAATGGTAGCTGCGGCATTCCACCGATATGTTCAAGATGTCGAGCAGGCGTCTAACTATCCGTATCGGGATGGGAAGGCGTATCTCGCCCAAAGCGGCTTTCGCGCGATTTTTGACCTGGCTGACACATTGGGTGCGCTGAACGCCACGCTTGCGAAGCGTATGGTCGAATGGGCGGCGAGTGCACCGGGCCTTTTTACACCGGAACTAATCAGTGTGGTTGCTCGACTATCTCGGTTCTCCGAATGCCATGATGCTGCGCTTTTTCTGGCCAACGACCTCGACCGCAAGATCCGACTCGATACTGATGTCGGAACCAGAATCTCGTCCTATGGTGATCTCGCTCGCGCAACTTGGCGCGTGAGCTCGGAGGAGGCCGCTGCCTATTTTCGCCGTGCGCTCGATCTTGCTGAGGCAATTGGATCAGATGACTTCGATCGTACCAACCATCTGCTGGAGCTGACCGGGCACTATTCGGGGCCTGAGTTTCCTCCGGTCGCGGCGCACACCCTGGCCCGTATTCTTGAATTGAATCAGCACGACGACGGGAAATTCCCTTGGATTGAATTCGCGAAAACGATGGTGCCAATTGCCGGTAGAACGACGTTGGCAATGCTGGCGCGACTGGACGATCGTGACGCTGCCCGGCTCGGACTGTCACTCGGCCCGGCGCTAACTGTTCTTGTTCGTGACTCGAAGCTTTCAGTTGAAGCCGCCGTCGCTCTATTTGGCATGGCTGCACCGGTCGAAACGTGGACCTGGAACGTCTCGGACTTCGCGTCAGAGGTCATTCGACTTCTACCTCAACAGCGAAGGGAGTGGTTCTTTGATCTTCTTCTCCAAGAGATCGATCGTGAAGATCAATTATCGCCTGGCCGGGAAACGACTGAACGGCTGCATGAACTTGCTGAGCGTAGTCTTCCTGCTGCCTCGCATGCTCGAACAAGAATCAAGGGTCTGTTGGCTCGCCTTGGCCCGAAATCCGAATCGCAAAGATTCATGCCTTCGTCAGTCGCGGAGGAGCCGCAACCCGTCTTCCCGGTTGACATCACTGACGCTGACGACATTGATCGTCAGATCCTCAATGAGAAGATTGATCAGTCGGGCCGGCGCTGGCCTGCTCGAACACTGAACGATTTGGCCAAGCGCGCAAACTCGCCCTCCGACCGCCTGGCGTTCGTCCGGGCGGTCGTTGAAACAGCAGCGGCCACGCTTGCCGAAAAGGTCCAGGCACTGGAAGACTATTTGGAGGAGTGGGGTGGTTTGTCGGCAGCGATGCGTGATGCTCTGCCTGGCTTGGCGCTACGTCTCGCCAGCAAGCACGCCGACGAACTTGCCAATTCAAGCATCGGCGCGTGGGGCGGCTGGCGTGGGCTGGAGCGACATTTTCATGCTGACCGCGCTAGCATTGTCGAGCACGTTGTTGCGGCGCTCCGTGGCACCGCGGCCAATCTTGGTGGTAATGCCTGGCTCGCACTCGCAGCAAAACTAGCTCCTGACGTGAGTGCCAGCGCTATTGCGAAGGGTCTAGAACGGTTTTTGGTGAGCACCGATGAAAAGTTGCCGCCCGAAGTTGGGGATGGACCGTGGGCCGAGAGCTTTGCCGTTCCGCCAGAAGAAGCAACATTTGTG
This sequence comes from Duganella sp. Leaf61, assembly GCF_001421905.1. NCBI lineage: Bacteria > Pseudomonadati > Pseudomonadota > Betaproteobacteria > Burkholderiales > Oxalobacteraceae > Duganella > Duganella sp. Leaf61. The sequence goes on along the minus strand of NZ_LMLM01000006.1, from coordinate 7,646 downwards.
GCCGGGCTTGTCTGGGCAAGACTCGGTCATCCCGTCGCAGCAATGCGCTGGCGCGCAGGCCATGTGGTTCGGCGACTCGTGGCCGCTGGACGGCGGGATGTTATTGATCGACTGATCGAGCGCTTTGGCGCCAATTCGAGTTTGCCCTTCGGCGATGCGAAGCTGCCATTCTACCGAATGCATGCGCAGCTTTGGTTACTGATAGCGCTTGCGCGCGTGGCGAAAGACGCTCCTGCCGCATTTGTCCCCCATCGCGAGTTCTTTGAACGGATCGCATTGTCCGCTGAATTTCCGCACGTCGTAATGCGTGCATTCGCAATTGACATACTTCGCGAGCTCGCACATGCCCTGGTTCCAGACGCGCGCGATGCGCTATTGGCCAAGCTCGGTCTCTCAAATCAATCGCCCTTCCCATCGGCTGCTAAACCCGATCATCGCGAGTTTCGATATATCCCGAGGCCAGACACTTCGTCGCGGTCAGAGGATAGTTTTCATCTGGACTATGATTTCAACAAATATCAGATCGAACGCTTGTGCCAAGTTTTCGCATGCCCAAGTTGGGAGGTGGAAGACCGCATTAACGCATGGGTGCGGCGTTGGGACGGAACTGTCCGAGGAATGTACGATTGTCCACGTAGCGCTACCGATGACACATCTTGGTCGTCGGGATATGTGCCGGACCGAGATCGGTATGGGGGATATCTCGGATGGCATGCGCTCATGCTTGTTGCTGGTGAGCTGCTTGCATCAAGGGCGGTCGTCGGCGAGGACTGGCGTGGTGATGCTTGGGCCGCGTTTCTTAAGGAATACAGGCTATCCAGAGATGATGGGCTTTGGCTTTCCGATCTCACCGATCCCTTTCCGCTCGACCTTACCAGTGAGGCAGACATGCCAATGCCGGAAAGCGGTGAAAAAGGCACTGGCCGTGCGGACAGAAATTTGCTAGCACCATTGCTCGGTATATTGGAGAGCAAGTTAAAGACCGATTGGCTCCCGGTTACAGGGCGTTGGACAATCGGGGGAGATACGACTGTCACGCTTCAAAGCGTATTAGCGAATGCAACTGATGCACGTGCGGTAGTGATGGCCGTATTGTCAAGCGAAGTCTTTTTCAGATGGTTGCCAGACGATGCAAATGAGATTTCCCATCATTTTGGAGACCATGGTCATACGGTTCAGGCATGGACGGCAAAAACACCTGACGCCGAACCGCAGCTCGATCGGCATGATCCGTATGGTGCATCCACTGCACTGAATAGGCCTTTCCCGTCAGAGTGGGCGAGAGACCTGCTTGGGACTGTCGCAGATGATCCGGTGAGCCGACGTTGGTCGGTCGACGGAAAATCAGCCTATCGCGCCGAAGCCTGGGGGGCGGAAGGCGGACGCGGTGACTATGCTTGGAGTAAGACTGGATACCGCTTGTTCGTCAGCCGGGACACGTTACTTTCTCTTCTTAATACATCAGAGCGCAGTCTTGTCGTCGTGCTCATGCTTCAGAAATACCATCAAGGCAAGTCTAGCGGACGTGCCGGCGATACCAGCGCCTTCACCCATCGGTCGCTGGTGGTCGTCATCGACGAACGTGGCCAGGTTTGGTCTCCGCGTGGCCTTTCTCGACAGGCCAAGGATGCGCTTGGATCGCTCGACCCACATCGACGGCGTGATCTCTATCCGCGATTCCGCGCGATCGCAGGCCTGCCCGATGAGTGGCTGGCGCGGCGCACATATCCGCCGATTGACGAGGAGGAGTATCGAATCGTCATCGAACGACTATGGTCCGAATAATGGGGCTGCCTCCTCGGCTCTCCCTCACACTGAAAGAGGTTTTTTGTAGGTCCATTATTCTGAATGGGTACAGAGTAGGAATTGAATTGCCACGAGTTTTCTAGACACTCGCAAGCCGCTGGAAATACTGTTTTTCATATTCGACCGGCGACAAGTCACTGCTGAAGCTGTGCCGGCGCTTTGGATTGTAAAACATCTCGATGTAATCGAAGACATCCTGCTTTGCTTCATCCCTGGTGCCGTATGTCTTTCGCCTGATTCGCTCTCGTTTCAAGAGATGAAGGAAGCTTTCGGCTACGGCGTTGTCATGACAATTCCCGCGTCGGCTCATGCTCTGTTGCAGGTTGTGCTCGTCCAAGAAGTCGCGCCAGTCGTAGCTGCTGAACTGGCTGCCCTATCGGAATGTACCATCACCGTATTCTTGGGCCGCCGACGCCAGACAGCCATCAGGAGCGTGTTCATCGCCACCTCGCGATCGAGGCGCGGACCATCGACCAACCAACTACCTGCCGCGAAAACAGGTCCAACATCACGGCCAGATAGAGCCAACCTTCGTAGGTACGGATGTATGTGATATCCGTTACCCAGACTCGATTCGGTTCTTCGACGTCGAACTGGCGCTGTGAATCGCCCCGGGTTTGAAGGAGGCTGGTTAGTATAGGGCAGGCCGAAAAGGCCCGTTCAACTGCTTGTGATAGTTTGGCTTAGCCTCTGCCGGCGCTATATCTTTATCCACTGCCATCGAGTGGTGCCAGGGCTGATGATGCGTGCTATCGCGTATCTTGAATCCGCGCCTCACTTGTCCTGCGTGACTTTGGCGCGGCACGTGCCTTGCTGCTCACCCGCGCAGGCCAAGGCAAAGCGCGCCAGGATATCGACGATGCCGATCACTTCTCGCTGATCGCAGCGCAGACCTGGGCGCGCGAGCAGCCGAGTGCTGCAGTACGCGCAGATCACCTGTTCAGTGTAGTCACCAGTGCCCTGTTGACGTCACATGAACGCTGCGCCTGCAAGCGGCTGACGGCTGCGGTGATCAACCTGCCGCGATCAATGCCGTATCAGATGCCCACCGTCGCAGTAGAGTGCACCGCGCGCCGAATATAGACCTCGGCAACGAGCAGATTCGGAACCCATGCCAGCCATGCGATAGCCGTATAGGCCGTGTTGAAATCGACGCCGATGATCTGTGACAACGGCAGGTAGATGCGCAGTGTCACTGCTGCAAAGGTCAACGCGTATGAGCGTATCATCCAGCGCCGATGGCCTGAGAAATTGCGCGAGAGGGCCGTCAACCAGCCCTGCAAGCTAACGTAGATCCACACCGTTCCAAGCAGGCCGAAGCCGGCCACGGCCAAGGGACCAGTCGAAACCCCTGCCGACAGGACCAGCGCAGAGGCGCCGCCGACAACGCAACTGAAGACGTAAATGCGTCCGCTCCAGCGGTGAAGCCGGGGATAATGTTTGCGGACATTGCCCGAAAATTGCAACCACCCCAGCAGCAAGGCGGTAGCAGCGGCGCTTGCATGGACCACGATCCAGGGCTCGACATAGCGGTTGGCGAGCACGTTCGGCGGCGCCAGCTTGAGCGTCGCCAGATACCTGTACGAGACCAGCGCGACCAGCACGGCGACCGCGATGGCGCCATATTGAACCGCCTTCAACAGCGTCGTTCCCGGTGTCGCGTTCCAGCTTGACTTCATGCGGATTCCCCTCAAATAGTGAATAGACCCGCTCACTTGCTCGACTCCCACCAGCGCACGTTGTCTCTGGACTGTCCGACCGTTACTGGCTCGCCCAATTCAGGTGTTGCCAATGCGATGCCTTGCTCCTGCGCTAGTTGGGCGATCGCGTCGAGCGGCGCCCTCCAGGCATGAAAGGCAAGATCGAATGTGCTGTTGTGAATCGGGATCAGCATTTTCCCGCGCAAGTCACGAAAAGCCTGCACACTTTGTTCCGGCCGCATGTGCATGGTGGGCCAGGCGGCATCGTACGCGCCGTTTTCAACGCAGATGGCGTCAAAGCTGCCAAAGCGCTCGCCAATTTGGCGGAACCCACCAAAGTACCCCGAATCGCCACTGAAAAAAATGCGCTGGCCGGCCGATTCAAATACCCAGGACGCCCACAGGGTGCGATTGGTATCCCATGGGCTCCGGCCGGAGAAGTGTTGCGCCGGCGTTGCAGTGATAACCAGCCCGTCGAGTTCGGTCGATTGCCACCAGTCCAGTTCTGTGATCAGTTCTGAGGGCACGCCCATGCGTACCAGGCGTGGCTTGACACCGAGCGGCACCAGGTAACGCCGCGCTCGGGTAGCAAGGAAAGCCATCGTGCGGGCATCCAGATGATCATAATGGTCGTGTGAAATGACCACGCCTTCTATAGCGGGCAACTGCTCCAGCTGCAGCGGCGGCACGCTGTAACGGCGCGGGCCCGCAAAGCGCACGGGCGACGCGCGCTCGCTCAGGACTGGGTCGACCAGCCAGTATCTGCCTTGCAGCTTGAGCAGCAGTGATGAATGGCCAAGCCGGATCAGGTGGTTGGCATTGTCGCTCAGTTCGTTCAGAGCCTGCGCCGACAGGCGTCGCACGGGTATTGGCGTCGTCGGTACCGTGTCGACCTTGGCACGCAATAGCGCGCGTAGCCCTGCCAGCCAAGTGCCGGCGCCGGTCGGTGAGGGAAAAATTTCCTGGTTGTGGAAAACGCCATCGGCGTACTGGGCCGACGCTGCATAAGGCGACTGCGCGACCGTGATGCCGGTGAACGCACAGCCTGCCAGCAACTGTACACCTAGCATATTGAGCAATAAATTTTTTGTGTGCATGGCGTCAAAGCGTCACGACCAGCTTCACGGCAGACACGCCGGCAGCGTGCACTGCCATGGCTGCAGGAATGGCCTCCAAGCCGTGCCCTGCGACCTGGCAAGCAGGACTAGGCTTGAATGCGCCGTGCGCCAGCGCTCCGGGAAGATAATCCTGGAAAATCATCGGGCCTACCTGATTATGGATGAGCGAAGTGCCCCAGACGAACGGTGCTGCGACACCAAGTCGGTACGCCCTCCATTTCAACTTCAGTATGCCAATAGCGTTATTGGTCAGAACCGGTAATAGCTTGCGCAAGCGCCCACGACCGACCGGGATGCCGTCGAACGAGGTTGGTGGCGTGATCACCGCAACCGCGCGCCGGCCTCCTGCTGCGACCACCGCATCGAGACAGGACGGCGCTGAGCCGGTACCGATCGCCACGGCACCGACACAGCGCGACTTTCCAAGCGCGCTGGTAAGATCTGACACGACAGTGTCGCTACGGTAGTCGAACGCATGGCGCGCACCCAAAGCCCGGACCAGGCCAAAATTAGCGGGCGAGCAGGTGGTCAGCACCTCATAGCCGGCTGCAACAGCGAGCTGGATGGCGTTGAGCCCGACGCTGGTCGAGCCGCCCCAGACGATGACGGTTTCGTCGCGGCGCTGCGGTGCCAGCTGCGGCCGTGCCAAGGCCAGGACATCGTCCTGAAACAGGGCGCAGGCCGCCGTCGATAGTCCCAGCGGCAGCACGCTTGCCTGCTCGTAGCTCAGGCCGGAAGGCAAATGCGTCATCATGTGTTCGAGCAGGACGACATGGGTTTGAAAAGCACCTTCGGCGGAGCGGTTGCGCCCCTTGTCGACACCGCCAGCCAGGCCCAGCACGCGGTCGCCGGGCTTGAAGCGGGTCACCGCTTCACCGACCTCGACCACGTCGCCAGCGACATCGTGGCCGACCACCATCGGATACGTCAGCCACGGACAGGCGAGGGCGCCGATGGTTTGGACGTGGCGATCAAAGGGGTTGAGTGCGACGGCGCGCGTGCGGACCACGACTTCCTGGCGTTGCGGCGCGGTGTAAGGCGCAGGCCCTGCTATGAACGCTGCCCCCTTGGCAGGCAGCCACAGGGCGCTGTTGATGTTGTCTTGCATAGTGATCTCCGGATGGACGAGCACCGATTCTAGGCAGGCAACAGCAGATGAACAATGCTGCAAAGTCGCATAATTCATCGCATTCGTCCAGCATGGAAGGATCGCGACAGATTTGCCTGGTGCGTTTCAGATGGTGCCGGCCGCCAACTCGAACGGGTATCATGTGTCGTTTAACCGTCTGCGCCTGCCTCATGGATCCCTTGTCCGATGTATTGTCACTGCTAAGGCCATCCGATTACGCTTTTCGCGGGTTGGAGGCAGGAGGCGACTGGTCGCTGCACTATCCGGCGGACGGCTCGCTCAAGTGCTTCGCCATCACTCTCGGCCGTTGCTGGCTGTATGGCGCGGCGCCAATTGGCCAGCGCCAGTTGCAGCAGGGCGATGTTGTAATGGTGTCAGGCGGAACGGCTTTTTCGCTCTGCAGCGATCCGGCAGTGCCGGCGGTCGATGTTGGCGAGGCCTTGACCGTGGTCGGTCCGGGCAACGTGGCGCGCATCGGAACTGACATCGATTGTGCCGGACTTGGTGGTTACTTTGGTTTTGGAAATACACATGCTGGTGCGCTGCTGGCCATGCTGCCACGGGTTTTGCACGTTACTTCCAGCGCGGGGGCGTCACTTCGGCAGTCGATTGCCCGCTTGATGGAAGAGCTGCGGTATCCGCAGCCGGGTGGGCAACTGATGGCCAGCCATTTTGCCCAGGCCCTGCTGATCGAGGCATTGCGGCATCACCTCAAGGCTGCAGAGCCGGGCCAACCCACCTGGTTGTACGCACTGCAGGACAGCAAGCTCAGTGCCGCGCTCAGCGCCATTCACGCCGATCCTGGACGCCTCTGGACAGTTGCTCGGCTTGCAGACGCTGCGTGCATGTCGCGCTCCGCATTTGCTGCGCGGTTTGCCCAGACGGTAGGGGAGTCGCCAATGGCGTACGTCACAAGATGGCGGATGCTGCTTGCCTGCGAGCGGCTGGCGGTCAAAGGCGCCACCATCAGCGGTGTCGCAAAATCGCTTGGATATGAATCCGACAGTGCTTTCGGTGCGGCGTTCAAGCGCACAGTGGGTTTGTCACCCAGGAGAGTGACCCAGGCGGCATGACGTTATTTGTACTGTGAGATAGCCCCCTGATTCCCCGGACACAGCCTATGCGTTATTCTTACGGATAGGAATAGGACTGTGCATATGACTAGGAACAAGCAAACAATCGAAGTGGTGACAGTGAGCGAGGAGCGTCGCAGGCGCTGGTCAGCCGAGGAAAAGGCGGCACTGGTGCGCGAGACGTACGAGCCAGGCATGAACGTGTCGCTGGTAGCGCGCAAGCACGGCGTGGGGGCAAGTCAGTTGTTCAACTGGCGCAAACTTGAGCGCGAAGGTGCCCTGACTGCGGTCACGGCCGGCGAGTCGGTTGTGCCGGCGAGCGAACTGGCAGCAGCACGCGCCCAGATCGCTCAACTGCAGCGCATGCTCGGCAAGAAGACGATGGAGGCGGAAATTCTCAAGGAGGCCGTCGAGTTCGCTCGCGAAAAAAAGTGGATTGCGCGCTCGCCCTTGTCAGGCAAGGACGACCAGTGAAGCCGGTTTGTTCTGCCCTTGGCGTAGCGCGCTCACACGTTTCGCAATTAATTGTTCGGCCCGCCGACTGGGTCGATGGCCGCACCATACAGACGTTTCACCAACCTGCTGACGCGATCCTGGTTGACGCAGTGCGCGCCGAGATCACCGCATTGCCGACGTATGGCTATCGTCGTGCAGGCGCTCTGGTCAACCGTGTCAGCAGCGGTTGTAAACTGATACAGGGGGGATGCGGACCTTTTCTTGGACTGGTTTACATCGTTAAACCCAAGCTTTCACGATACTCGATCGGACTCAGATAGCCAAGAGAGCTCTTGATGCGCTTTTCGTTGTACCAGCGAATGTA
>NZ_LMLM01000005.1:0-111813 GCF_001421905.1 Duganella sp. Leaf61 | reverse complement strand
GCCTCCCGTACTTCAGATAAAGCTTTACTGCCCGAAGGCGCTCTTCGTATGAATACATGGACTACTCCCAAATAGTCCAAGATTTTGTCCGCATCCCCAATTGCAAAAAGACGGCCTTGCAGCGACACTTTCCGCCGCTATCCAAAGGCCGTCCTGGTCAGCAGAAGAATCTTACCAATTCGGCACTTCTCTCTGTATCATGGCCGAAGCGTCGCTGCCTGACGCTTCCGGCCGGGCGGCACCCGGCGCCTGCCCGTGGAAAAGGCCTGCATGCAAACGCTGGTCCGTATCATGACCTCGCCCGTACGCTTACTTGCCGCGACGATCTGGCTGCTGGCACTGACCATTGCCGGGTTGCCGGCCGCAATAGCGGCGCCACTGCAGCCTGCGGCCCGAGGCACACTAACCGTTCCCATCGCCGTCCAGGACATCCTCAAGCAAGCCGACGAAGACCAGCAACTGGTCGATTTTTCCCGCCAATTGCTGGCCGCACCATCACCGTTCAACCGCCTGCGCGGCGCCCTCGACGCCATCGCCGAACCGGTCAACGCCAAGCTGCTGACCACCCAGGGCGCCGCGCTGCGCGAGTTGCCCATCATGCGGCTCGAGAGCCTCGACCGGCACTGGGAGTTCGACGCCCGCCGTTATGCGCGGTGGGAAGCCGAGTCCCGCGCCGCCTTCGCCCCTTACGAGGAAAGCGCCATGCAACTGGCGCAGCGGCGCCTGGCCTGGTCGGCGGCGCGCACTGCCGGCGTGCTCGATGGCCTGCCACCGGTAATGTCCGCCCGCGTCGATGCCGTGCTGGCGCAGATCGACGAATGCGAGGCGGCGCTGGGTACGGCCCTGTCCACCCAGTTCGAACTGACCCAGCGCGCCAGCACCATCAAGGCGCGCATCCGCAGCGGCAAAAGCGATGTTGCCGCTGCCATCGACGATATCGACCGCCGCCTGCTGAAAATCGATGTGCCGCCGCTGTGGCAGGATTTGAGCATCGGCGCCGGCGCGCAAGGCGCGGTGCAGCGCGGCCTGGAAATCGAAACCCGCTTTGCGCGCGATTACAACGCCGCCGGCACCGGCAACCAGCAAGCGCTGCGCGTGGTGCAGATCCTGCTGCTGCCGCTGATCCTGGCCCTGGCGCTACGCAGCCGGCGCTACCACGCAGCCATCGATGCCCAGGTCAATACCGGCACCAGCGCCTTGGGCCGCCCCATTTCTACCTGGCTGCTGCTGGCGATGCTGGCAGTGCTGGTGTTCGAACCCGACGCGCCATTACTGGTGCAGGAGTTCGCACTGGTGCTGGCCCTGGTCCCGGTGTTGCGCTTGCTGCCCGGGGATACCGCCGCCTGGCTGGGCATGCGGCCCGCCATCGCCGTGGGCCTGTACGCGATCGACCGCCTGGGCGTGGCGTTGGTTGCCGACGTCGGCATCTACCGGTTGTTTACGCTGGTGCTCAACCTGCTGGCGCTGGGCCTGACGCTGTGGATGCTGCGCCGGCCCTGGTCGCCGCCGATCGGCCGCTTCAAGGCACTGAAAAGCGCTCGCCGCCCGCTGGAGTGGAGCGTGCTGCTGATCCTGGCGGTGGCGGCCATCTGCAATGTGGCCGGCAATATCTCGCTGGCCGAAACCCTGACCAGTGGCGTGATCGAGAGCGGCTACATGGCGCTGCTGCTATACGCCAGCGTCACGGCCTGCCAGGGTTTGCTGCGGGTGGTGCTGAGCCAATCACGATTGGCCGGCCGTTCGCTGGTGCACCGCCAGGGCCCCGCCCTGCAAGCGGCCCTGGACCGTCTGCTGGTGCTGGCCGCGCTGATTGGCTGGCTGCTCTACAGCCTGCACCGTTTCCGCCTGCTGCGGCCATTGCACAGCGCCGGCAGCTCGGTGCTGGCCCTGGGCATCGAGGTGGGTGAAGTGTCGATCCATCTGGGCGACGTGCTGGTGTTCGTGTTCTCGACGTGGCTGGCGATGTGGATCGCGCAAGCGGTGCGGCGCCTGCTGCGCGAGGAACTGCCTGGCCACAGCAGGCTGCCGCGCGGCGTAGGCAACAGCATCGCTTCGCTCAGCTACTACGGTGTGCTGTTGCTGGGGATTCTGTTTGCGCTGTCGGCCGCCGGCTTCAAGGTCAGCCAGTTGATGTTCATTTTCGGCGCGCTGGGCGTGGGCATCGGCTTCGGCCTGCAAAACGTGGTCAACAATTTTGTCTCGGGCGTGGTGCTGATGTTCGAGCGGCCAATCCAGCCCGGCGACATGATCGACGCCGCCGGCATCTCCGGCACCGTGCGCGAAATCAGCCTGCGCGCCACCACCATCCGCACCTTCGAAGGCGCCGACTCGGTCGTGCCGAATGGACTACTCCTGAGCGGCAACCTCACCAACTGGACCATGTACGACCGCAGCCGCCGCTTCGAGATCACCATCAACGTGGCGTATGGCACCGATCCGGCGCAAGTGACCGCGATCCTGAACGCGACCACCAGCGCCACCGCCGGCGTGGCGGCCGATCCGGCGCCGGTGGTGCTGTTGACCGGCGCAGGCGACAACGGCATCAATTTCTCCGTGCGGGCATGGACCACCGACGTGGGCCGCTGGATGCACGTGCGCGGCGAGCTGCTGGAAAAAATCCTCGCTGCCTTGCAGGCAGCCGGCATCGAGATCCCGTATCAACAGCTCGATATCCATCTGCGCAAACCGACTGGAGACCAGCCCGCATAAGCCCGCCGCGAGCCCATGGTATGCCGCTATCACTGGCGACGACACCTATGCTTTATCTACTCCCGGAACGCGGCGCGTCCTCGCGGCCATTGAGTACGGTCAGCGGCGTGCCGGCATCGCCCTGCGACAGTGGTTCGGCGGTCACCAGCAAGGTGGTTCCGGGCAGCAGCAGCGGCGCCACTTTTGCATAAAAATCCGGCGCCACCTGCACCCGGTTGCGCACCGCCTCATCTACCGGCCTGCCGGATTCGTTGGCATGTCCGGCTACGCCAACGTAGAACCATGCCGGTGCGCCGGTGGCATCCGTCCCCAGCGTGAGCACATGGGTGGCATCGCTGTCGGCCGGCAGGGCGGCGCGGGCGCGGCCGATTTCCACGCCATTCCTCAGCACCACCACCGCCTGGTCACTGCGCGAAATGACGATCGTCACCGGCCCCGATGCAGCGCGCTCCGGCGCCCAAAACTCCCCGGCCTGTTCGCCGACGACGGCTGACGGCGCCAACACATCTGCGCTGTCGGTGGTCACCGCGTGGCTGGCATCGCCGGTCACCACCACGGTGGTGCCGCGCCGGGTGGCGTCGAACAGTTCGCGCGCAAACGCATACGGCAAATGCACGCAGCCGTGGCTTTCCGGGTAGCCGGGCAGACCGCCCGCATGCAAGGCCACGCCATCCCAGGTCAGGCGCTGTTGGTACGGCATGCTGGCGTTGTTGTAGGCGTTGGAGTGATGTTCCACATTCTTTTCCAGGATGGTGAAGACGCCGGTGGGTGTGGCGTGCCCCGGTTTTCCCGTGGAGACAGTCGATACGCCGATGCGCACACCGTTGCGATAAATCGTCGCGACCTGGCGCGACAAATCCACGTACACCAGCACCGGCCCGGAGGGCGCAATGCGCGGCGCCCATACCCACTGCCCCGGCTTGAGCGCATCCGCGCGCCGCGCCAGTTCCACCGGCGACGACACCTTCGCGCCTTGCGCCAAAACGACGCCGGCCAGCAGCGCGCCGAATACGAGAGTCGCCAGCTTGAACGATACACGCGCCATGCTTCTAGAACCTTCGATGGCCATCGTCTGCATCGCAGCGGCCATTGAACTTGATCATGCCATCGATGGTGATGGCGCCGCTGCGGCGGTTGATCGACAGGCGCGGCTGGTTCAGTGCATTGAGGCGGAATTTGCCGCGAATCTCGTCGTGCCCCACGAGCAGGTCATCGATGCGCCACCAGCCATCGCGGTTGTCGCCATGCAGCGGCGGAATCAGGCTTTTGGGTAACTGGATATCGCCGCGATCGGCGTGAATGGAGACAGTGATGGTGGCCTGAAAATCGGCTTTGCCGGTTTCCACGCTTTGCTTGGGCACGTACTTGTGCTGCTGCGGGTCCCACTCGTAGCCCGAGTGGACTTCGGCGGTGGTTTTCTCGGCGCCGCCGTAACAGACCAGTTGCAGATCGGGGCCGTGATCATCGCGGTCGTCCCGTTGGCGGTCCTGGGCGTGGGCTGTGGATGTAGCCAAGGCCAGGATCATCGACAGGAGCAGGCTTGGTGCTGTGTTCATCGGGTGTCTCCTTGGGTGAAGGAATACGGACCTACCGCGCGAGTATAAACTACCGGTTGCATTTTTATCACTGACGGTATGCCCATCTTTCTGGTGAAGGCAACGCCCGGGCGTTCAGTTATCATAAGACTGCTGTGCCATGAGGCCCACCGACGAAACCGTTCGTTCTTCAACCAAGGATCAACCATGAGCAATGACCATAGCGCATCGAAATGCCCGTTCAGCCAGGCCAACAACGCCGGCACCACCAACCGTGACTGGTGGCCCGACCAGTTGCGTCTCGACCTGCTGCACCAGCACTCCGCCAAGTCGGACCCGATGGGCCCAGACTTCGACTATCGCAAGGAGTTCGAGAGCCTCGACCTGGCAGCCGTCAAGCGCGACCTGGCCGCCCTGATGACCGACTCGCAGGACTGGTGGCCGGCCGATTTCGGCCACTACGGAGGACTGTTCATCCGCATGGCCTGGCACAGCGCGGGCACCTACCGCACCGGCGACGGCCGTGGCGGCGCGCGCCGTGGCCAGCAGCGCTTCGCACCGCTCAACAGCTGGCCCGACAACGTCAGCCTCGACAAGGCGCGCCGCCTGGTCTGGCCGATCAAGCAAAAGTATGGCCGCAAGATCTCGTGGGCCGACCTGATTATTTTGACCGGTAACGTCGCGCTGGAAACCATGGGCTTCAAGACCATCGGTTTCGCGGGCGGCCGCGTCGATACCTGGGAACCGGACCAGGACGTGTACTGGGGCCGTGAAACCACTTGGCTTGGCGGCGACCTGCGTTACGCCCACGGCAGCGATGGCGTGGAAAAAGCAGGCGGCGTGCTGGTCTCGGACGACAACGCCGATGGCGATGTCCACAGCCGCAACCTCGAAAATCCGCTGGCCGCCGTGCAAATGGGCCTGATCTACGTGAACCCGGAAGGCCCCGACGGCAATCCCGATCCGCTGCTGGCCGCGTACGATATCCGCGACACGTTCGCGCGCATGGGCATGGACGACGAGGAAACCGTCGCCCTGATCGCCGGTGGCCACAGCTTCGGCAAGACCCACGGCGCCGGCCCGGCCGACAACGTCGGCCCTGAACCCGAAGCGGCCGGCATTGCCGCCCAGGGCCTCGGCTGGCATAACAAGTTTGGCAGCGGCAAAGCCGGCGACACCATCACCAGCGGCCTGGAAGTGACCTGGACCAAAACGCCGGCCCAGTGGAGCAACGACTTCTTCGAGCACCTGTTCGGCTTCGAATGGGAACTGGGCAAGAGCCCGGCGGGCGCCCATCAATGGTTTGCCAAGGATGCGCAGGCAGTCATTCCGCACGCGCACGACCCGTCGAAAAAACTGCTGCCGACCATGCTGACCACCGACCTGGCGCTGCGCGTCGATCCGATCTACGAGCCGATCTCGCGCCGCTTCCTGGCCAACCCCGGCGAATTTGCCGATGTCTTTGCGCGCGCCTGGTTCAAGCTCACCCACCGCGACATGGGCCCGAAAACCCGCTACCTCGGCACCGATATCCCTGCCGAAGACTTCATCTGGCAAGACCCGGTACCGGCACTGGATCACCCGCTGATCGACGCTGCCGATACCGCCGCGCTCAAGGCCGCCATCCTGGCATCAAGCCTGACGGTTTCCGAACTGGTGTCGACGGCATGGGCTTCGGCATCCACGTATCGCGGCTCCGACCTGCGCGGCGGCGCCGATGGTGCGCGCGTGCGCCTGGCGCCGCAAAAGGACTGGGCTGTCAATCAGCCGGAGCAACTGGGCAAGGTGCTCGCCGCGCTGGAAAAAGTGCAGGCCGACTTCAACGGCAAAGCTGCCGGCGGCAAGCGCGTATCGCTGGCCGACCTGATCGTACTGGCCGGCGCTGCCGCAGTCGAAGAAGCGGCCAGGCAAGCCGGCCACGCCGTCACGGTCCCCTTCACGCCGGGCCGCACCGATGCCACGCAGGAGCAGACCGACGCGGCCTCGTTCGATGTGCTGGAGCCGATCGCCGACGGCTTCCGCAATTACCAGAAGACGCGCTACGCCGTCCCGGCCGAAGCGCTGCTGGTGGACCGCGCCCAGTTGCTGACCCTGACCGCACCGGAGATGACCGCGCTGGTCGGCGGCCTGCGCGTACTCGGCGCGAACAGCCCGCAATCCGACGCCGGCGAATTCACCACCCGCCGTGGCATGCTAACCAACGACTTCTTCGTCAACCTGCTCGACATGGGCACGGTATGGACGGCGACATCGCCAGCAGCCGAAGCGTTCGAAGGCCGCAACCGCAAAACCGGCGCCATCACCTGGCGCGCCAGCCGCGTCGACCTGATCTTCGGCTCGAACGCGCACTTGCGGGCGATTGCCGAGGTGTATGGCAGTGCTGATGGTGAGCAGAAGTTCGTCGGAGACTTTGTGGCGGCATGGGGCAAGGTGATGGCGTTGGGGCGTTGATCTACATATGATGGTCTGAAATATCCATTACAGAAGAAGCGGGTGGCCCGGTGACGGGCTGCCCGCTTTTTACTTTTATCGGGGCGATGGGAAAACAAAACTTTAGGCGGAGGCAGCTTAGTTGCAGCCCCCCAAAGCGCAGCATCCCAGCAACTAAACAGCCAGTCGTATTGCACCGCAATATCGAATTGACAAGCCATTCAGGCACGCCAGTGCTACATTTAACAGACCGAGCGCTTGCTTTATTAGTTGCGACAAAGATCACGACAGAAGGCGCCGCCGGCACCGCTACAGCATCGACATTTTCCACAAAAAATAACGGAGACAAAATGAAGACCCGCTTCTGGCAACTGCTGTCCACCCTCGTCCTGGCCTGCTGCACCGGCCTGCCTGCCACCGCCGGCGCTGCCGGCTACACCCAGACCAAATATCCGATCGTGCTGGTTCACGGCCTGTTCGGCTTCGACAAGCTCGGTCCCGTCGAATACTTTTATGGCATTCCCGCTGCCCTCACCAGCGGCGGCGCCAAGGTGTACACCGTCACTGTATCTGCGGCCAACAGCACCGAGGTGCGTGGCGAACAATTGCTGTCGCAGGTGCGGCAAATCCTCGCCGTCACCGGCGCGGCCAAGGTCAATCTGATCGGCCACAGCCACGGCGGCCCGACCGCGCGCTATGTCGCGTCCGTGCGGCCCGACCTGGTGGCTTCGGTGACCAGCGTGGCAGGCGTCAACAAGGGCTCGAAAGTGGCCGACATCCTGGCCGGCACCATCCCCAATACCGGCGGCGCACTGGGCGACGCCCTCGCCTCGCTGATCGGCATCATCTCCGGCAACAAGGGCCTGCCGCAAAACGCTGGCGCGGCGATGGCGTCGCTGTCAACCGCCGGCGCGCTGGCCTTCAACAGCCGCCATCCGCAGGGCATACCGACGACTGCCTGCGGCGAAGGCGCCTACCAGGAACGCGGCGTGTATTATTTTTCGTGGAGCGGCGCCCAGCCCTACACCAATGCGCTGGACGTGGGCGACCCGGCGCTGGCCGTCATCAGCCAGGCCTTTGGCGGCGCCAAGAACGATGGCCTGGTCAGCAGCTGCTCGATCCACCTGGGTAAGGTGATCCGCGACGACTATGCCATGAACCACCTCGATGAAATCAACCAGTTCGTCGGCATCGTCAACCTGTTTGAGACCTCGCCCGTGACCGTGTTCCGCCAGCAGGCCAATCGCCTGCAGGGCCTGGGCCTGTAAGGGGGACGCCATGCGCACGAACACGGCATTGATCACAGCGGGCGCCCTCTCCGCCCTGGCGCTGTACTGGTCACTGGCGCGCGGCGAACCGCCAGCGCCACCGCCGCCAAAGCAGGACCCCGATCTGTTCGCGTTCGTGCGCTCGATGGAAGGTACGCGGCCCGACGGCAACGTGACCGTCGCCACCGGCGACGCCCTGGTGATCGATGCGGAACTGGGCCACCTGTTCGACTACTACCTGGCAGGCATCGGCGAAAAGCCGCTGGCCGCCATCCGCAGCCAGATCGAACTGGAACTCGACCGCCGCCTGGCGCCGGCGCCAGCGCGCGAAGCGAAGCGCCTGCTTGGCGCCTACCTCGCCTACAAGCAGGCGCTGGCCGGCATCGAACAAAACCTTCCGCCGTCCGCCGATGCGCTGCAAGCAGCACAAGCAAGACTGCAAGCGAAGCGCACGCTGCGCGCCACGTATTTCACGGCGCAGGAAAGCGCCGGCCTGTTCGGGCCAGAAGACGCGCGCGATGACGACACCGTGGCGCGCATGACAGTGCTGGCCGACTCCACGCTGGACGACGCGCAGCGGCAACGCAAGCTCGCTGCCCTCGACGCGGCCCTGCCGCCGGCCCAGCGCCTCGCACGCGACGCGCCACAACAGGTCAGCGCGCTCGATGCCGCAGTGCGCGACTTGCGCGCGCAGGGTGGTGGCGACAATGAAGTCTATCGGCTGCGTGCGGCAACGTTCACGCCGGAAGCGGCGGCGCGGCTAGGGGAACTCGATCGCGAGGAAACGCAGTGGCAGCAGCGTATCACTGCCTGGCGAGCGCAAAAGGCGGCGCTGGGCGTGGGAGTGCAGGATCCGGTGCAGGTACAGCGAGTGACCGATACCCTGTTTTCGCCGGATGAGCAGCGGCGGTTGGGGGCATACGAGTAAAACATCCTGACCTTGAACATCAAGCAGGGGTAGCAAAGGCCGCCGGCATGGCTTATCTTTTGCCTTAGCTTGCTATGTTATTTGCAACGCCCGCCAGGTGGCATGGTGGCCACACTTCAGGAAGATAATGGACAAAGAAATCGCGAAAGTGGTCTTGAGTTTGATGGATCAGGCAAATGGAAATCTCAATGAAGCGCTGAAGGTCATAAAAAGTGGGGGCTCAGAAGAAGATTTTCTGAATAACCGTACAGAGATCGGAAAGATTATGTTGGAAATTTACCTCAATGTAATGAGGCCCATCCATAACGAACACTCTGAGTTGCAACCTGAGAAATTGAGACAAAGCCGACTTCGCAGCGAATGATGGCTGCAATCAAGAAAAAGCACGAACATGAGCTTATCTGGAACAGGACATCAAGGACGGTATTAAATAAATGAAGAAAGAAATTGCCACTCAACTAAATGACATGCTGGTCGATCAGTACGGCCAACTAAACGAATCCATTTACTTGGTCCGGGATAATTGCACCGAAGACGAATTTAACGAGTACAGACGTGCTGCCGGAGCAATTATGGCCGACATGTATTTCAAGATCATGAAGTCTATTCATTTAGAATATCCTGAACTCGAACCGGAAGCACTACGCAGCGCGAGGATCAATACTTGAGCAGAGGGAATATTGCTTGATAAAGTCAGCAACACTAATCCCGATAGTGCGAATGGACCTTGGAGGGGACAGGACTGCCGAGGCTGGCGCGCAGCGACAGCACGAATTTTCACATCAAGGGATCGGCCCCCGACATTTCGAGCATCGACATGGACCTGCAGCGGGCGTAAATCAAAGAAAAAGTCGGCGGAAAAGACTAAGCCCAGCTCGATATTAGACAACTGTCTAATATCGAGCTGGGCTTTTATACAGTTTATGCTGTAAGTCCTTGATTCTCTTGGTCGGGGCGAGAGGATTCGAACCTCCGACCCCGTGCACCCCATGCACGTACGCTACCAGGCTGCGCTACGCCCCGACTAGGCCAAGATTATAGCAGCCACTTTAAGCATTTGTCATGTTTGTGTTGTGCCGGGTAAGATTTACTTTCGCTCCTCATAAAAAACACCATGACCAACACCACCGACATCGCCCGCGCCGCCGCCCTCATCGACCAGGCCGACCTGCTGCTCGTTGCCGCCGGCGCCGGTATGGGCGTCGATTCCGGCTTGCCCGATTTTCGCGGCAATGACGGCTTCTGGAAGGCCTACCCTGCCCTGGCGAAGGCGCGCCTGGCGTTTGCCAGCGTGGCTTCGCCGCGCACGTTCGAGGACGATGCGGCGCTGGCGTGGGGCTTTTATGGGCATCGCTTGCAGCTCTATCGCGCGACGGTGCCGCATGCGGGCTTTGCGCTGCTCAAGGACTGGGGCGCGCGCATGGCGCATGGGGTGGCGGTTTTCACCAGCAATGTCGATGGCCAGTTTCAGCGTGCCGGCGTCGATCCCCAGCGCATCCTCGAATGCCATGGCTCGATTCACCACCTGCAATGCCTGGCGCCGTGCAGCGAGGCGATCTGGCCGGCGGACGGGTTTGTGCCGCAGATCGATGATGCGGCTTGCCGGCTGCTCAATGAAGCGCCGGTGTGCCCGCATTGCGGTGGCCTGGCGCGGCCGAATATCTTGATGTTTGGCGACGGCGGTTGGGTCGAGCGGCGCACGGCGGTGCAGGAGGCGCGGGTTGAGACGTTACTGGCCAGGGCACGGCGGCCGGTGGTGGTGGAGCTGGGCGCCGGGGTGGCGATTCCTTCGGTGCGGCACTTCAGCCAGCGGGTGGTGCGCGATTACGGTGGGCGGCTGGTGCGGATCAATCCGCGTGAGGCGGGCGTTGGCTCGGCACTGGATGTAGGGCTAGCCTGCGGGGCGCTGGCGGGGCTGGAAGCAATCAACGCTGCGCTTTGAGAGAAGGTGCTGCGCGTTTGGCGCGCGCAAATTTAAGGGCCTGGGAATTTCCGCTGGCGCGGCGGCCCGCCAATGCGAGATGACGGACCGTTCGCTATCTGAATATATCGTTTATACGATTTTTACCGTGATGCCGTCGATGCCGGCTACCGTACCCACCAGCACCTGCCCTTGCACTACTGCGCCTACGCCTTCCGGCGTGCCGCTGAAGATCAGGTCTCCCGGCGCCAGCGTAAACAAGGTGGACAGGTTGGCGATGGTTTCGTCGATCGACCAGATCAAGTCGTCGATACTCGACGTTTGTTTGGTCACGCCATCGACCTTCAGTTCGATCGCGGCCTTGTTGATGTCGCCGGCGGCGGCGGCCGGGGTGATCACGCCGATCGGCGCCGAGTAGTCGAACGCCTTGCCGATTTCCCATGGACGGCCGGCATCGCGCATCTTGAATTGCAGGTCGCGGCGGGTCATGTCGAAGCCGACCGCGTAGCCGAAGATGTGGCTTGCTGCGTCTGCCACTGCGATGTTGCTGCCGCCTTTGCCAATCGCCACCACCAGCTCGCACTCGTAGTGCAGGTTGGCGGTTACCGGAGGATACGGCAGCTCGGCCACCTGGCCTGGCGCGACCGGCACCACGGCTTGGGCATCAGCCGGTTTGCTGAAGAAAAATGGCGGTTCGCGGTCCGGGTCGGAACCCATTTCGCGCGCGTGGCCGGCGTAGTTGCGGCCCACGCAGTACACGCGGCGCACCGGGAACAAGGCGTCGGTGCCGGCGACTGGCAAGCCGACGATGTCATGGGCGGGGATTACATAAGCAGTCATGATGCTCCGATATCGTGTTGGGGATACCGGACATGTTACAACAGACGCTCTCCCCCTGCATCAGGTCATAAGAAGGGCGCGCATCGCCACCTGGAACGCTTCCGTCAGGCCGGCACGGTTCATGTCCGGACGGTGCAGGGCGCGCACGGTCAGTCCATGGAAGTACGCGATCATGGTGTCGATCCGGCTGTCGAGCAGCACGTCCTCCACCGACAGGTTGCGGCGTTCGCGGCCACGCCTCACCAGTTCGCGCAACTGGCCGCGCGCGGAGTCCTCGTGGGCGCGCAGGCGCTCGGCGATCACCGGGTTGCGCGAGGCTTCCGCATACATCTCTATCGAGACGTGCCACGGTTGCGGATCGAGCGCTTCGGTGACATGGCGCTCGGCGTCATCGATCATCGCCTGCAGCGGATCCTCGAGCGAATTGAGGTTGCTCAGCATGTCGCTCACGTACTCGGAGTGCGCCTCCACGAACGCGAGGATGATGGCGTTCTTGCCGTCGAAATAATTGTAGATATGGCCGGCGCTCATGCCGGCCTGCTTGGAGATCTCCGACATGCTGGCGCCGTGGAAGCCGCTGCGTGCAAAGCAAACGGCCGCCGCTTCCAGCACCTGGTTGCGCCGCCCCGCTGCCTTCTCGGGATCGACTCGCCGTTTTGCGGGAGAAGTGGTCATGATAATTCCTTGGGTAGGCGGCGGCCGCACAACTGCGCGGCCGCCGCATGGTCGCAGGATCAGCCGCGCGGTGCTGGCTGCACTGCTTGCGTTGCCTGTGGCGCGGGTGTTACCTGTGCCGCCTCCGGCTGCCAGCCGCCGCCCAGCACCTTGTACAGGGTGACGGCGTTGCTGGTCTGGTTCAGGCGCGTGGTGATCAGGCCTTGCTGCGCCTGGTACAACGCACGCTGCGATACCAGCGAGTTGAGGTACGTGTCGGCGCCGTTGCGATAGCGCGCTTCGTTGATGTTGTAGCTCTTCTCGGCCGCCTGCACCAGCGCTTGCTGGGAGTTCAGGCGCTCGTCGATGGTGCCGCGAATGGCCAGGGCATCGGCCACTTCGCGGAACGCCACCTGGATGGCTTTTTCGTACTGCGCCACCGAGATGTCGCGATCGGCCTTGGCGATATCGAGGTTGGCGCGGTTGACGCCACCGTCGAAGATCGGCAGGTTGATCTGCGGCGCGAAGCTCCAGGTACCCGAACCGGCCTTGAACAGGCCGGACAGGTCGCGGCTGGCGCTGCCGCCCGACGCCGTCAGCGAAATGCTGGGGAAGAAGGCGGCGCGCGCCACGCCGATGTTGGCGTTGGCCGAGCGCAGCGCGCGTTCGGCCTGCTGCACGTCGGGACGACGTTGCAGCAGATCGGACGGCAGGCTGCCCGGCAGCGCGGTCAGTTCGGTCACCGATACCAGCTCGCCTTCCGGCAGCAGCGTGGTCGGCACGGTGCCGCCCACCAGCAGGTTCAGCGCGTTCTGGTCCTGCGCCACTTGCGCGGTGTAGGTGGCCACGTCGTTACGCGCCGTTTCCACGCTGGTCTGGGCGTCGTACACGTCCACGCCCGACGTGGCGCCGGCATCGAAACGCTTGCGGCTCAGGTCATACGTGGTCTGCTGGCTGCGCAGGGTTTCCTGCGCCAGCTTCAGGCGCTGCTGATCGGCCGTGAGCGTGAGCCAGGCGTTGGCCACTTCGGCCACCAGGCTGATTTGCTGCGTGCGGCGCGCTTCCTCGGTGCCGAGGTAGGTTTGCAGGCCCGCTTCGGCGCCGTTGCGTACGCGGCCGAAGAAGTCCAGCTCATACGCGGCCAGCGACAGTCCGCCGCTGTATTGGCGGGTGATGGCCGCTTCGCCGGTGCCGGTCATGGTGCGCGGCGTGCGGGTGGCGTTCTGGCCCACGCCTGCGGAAACGGTCGGCAGCAACGGCGCGCTGCTGATGTTGTACTGGGCGCGGGCACGCTCGATGTTGAGCACCGAAACGCGCAGGTCGCGGTTGTTGGCCAGCGCCAGTTCAATCACCTGGCGCAGGCGCGCATCGGCGAAGTACTCGCGCCACTGGATCTCGGACACCGGACGGGCATCGGCTGCCGCTGCCGGCAAGCCTTTGTAGGCTTCGCCGGCAGGCCAGGCCTGGCCCACCGGTGCCGCCGGACGCTCGTACACGGGCGCCAGGCTGCAACCGCCCAGCAGCGCCAGCGCCGCCAGGGTGAATAAGGATTTATGCATGTTGTTCATGATCGTCATGATTAATGTGCCTCCACGACTGGCGTAGCTTCAGGCGCCGGCTTGGCCTTGGTCTTGCCAAAGCGGCCGCGCACCAGCACGAAGAACAATGGTACGAAGAAGATGCCGAGGAAGGTCGCCGTCAGCATGCCGCCCAGCACGCCCACGCCAATCGCGTTCTGGCTGCCCGAACCGGCGCCGCTGCTGATTGCCAGCGGCAGCACGCCCAGGCCGAAGGCGATCGACGTCATCAGGATCGGACGCAGACGCGTATGCACGGCCTGCAGGGTCGCTTCCTTCAATTCTACGCCCTGCTCCTGCAGGTCCTTGGCGAATTCCACGATCAGAATCGCGTTCTTCGCACCCAGGCCCACCACCGTCAACAGGCCCACCTGGAAGTACACGTCGTTCGACAGCTTGAACAGGAACGTCGCCAGCACCGTACCGAGGATACCCAGCGGCACGATCAGCAGCACCGAGAACGGCACCGACCAGCTTTCATACAGCGCGGCCAGGCACAGGAACACGATCAGGATCGAGATCGCATACAGCTGCGTGGTTTGCGAACCGGAGTCGCGTTCTTCCGTCGACAGACCGGTCCACTCGTAGCCGATACCCGGCGGCAGTTTCGCTGCCATGCGTTCGACTTCCGCCATCGCGGCGCCCGAACTCTGGCCCGGCGCCGGCTGGCCCAGGATCTCGACCGACGGCAGGCCGTTGTAGCGTTCCAGTCGCGGCGAGGCGTAAATCCACTCGCCGTGCGAGAAGGCCGAGAATGGCACCATCTCGCCGGCCGTGTTACGCACGAACCACTTGTTCAGGTCTTCCGGCACCATGCGCGCTTCGGCCTGGCCCTGGATGTACACCTTTTTCACGCGACCACGGTCGATGAAGTCGTTCACATACGCAGAACCCCAGGCGGTGCTCAGCACGCGGTTCACGTCCGCAATCGCCAGGCCCAGTGCAACGGCTTTTTGCTGGTCCACGGTGATCTTGTATTGCGGCGTATCTTCCTGGCCGTTCGGACGCACGCCGACAATGACCTTGCTCTGCGCGGCCATGCCCAGCATCTGGTTACGTGCTGCCATCAGTGCCTCATGGCCTACGCCGCCGGTATCCTGCAACATCAGGTCGAAGCCGGACGCGTTACCCAGTTCCAGCACCGCTGGCGGGGCGAACGCGAACACCATCGCATCCTTGATCTGCGAGAACGCACCCATGGCGCGGCCAGCGATCGCGCTCACGGCGTGATCCTTGCCTTTGCGCTCGGACCAGTCTTTCATCCGCACGAAGGCGATACCGGTGTTCTGACCGTTACCCGCGAAGCTGAAGCCGGCCACCGCAAATACCGATGCGACCGATTCCTTCTCGTTGTTCATGAAGTGCTGCTCGACCTTTTCGATGGTCTTGAGCGTGCGCTCCTGGGTAGCGCCGGTCGGCAGCTGGATCTGGGTAAACAGCACGCCCTGGTCTTCTTCCGGCAGGAACGACGTTGGCAGGCGCAGGAACACGAACGCCATGACCGCGACGATCAGCGCATATACCACCAGCGAAATGCCGCTCTTGTTGATGATCGAGCCGACGATGCCCTGGTACTTGCGGTTGCCGCGATCGAAATTGCGGTTGAACCAGCCGAAGAAACCGGTAGTGGCCATCGCATGGCCTTTCGGCACCTGCTTGAGCATGGTGGCGCACAGCGCCGGGGTGAAGATCATCGCGACGATCACCGAGAGCACCATCGCCGAGACGATCGTAATCGAGAACTGGCGGTAAATCACACCGGTGGAGCCGCCGAAGAACGCCATCGGCACGAACACGGCCGACAGCACCATGGCGATACCGACCAGCGCACCGCTGATCTGGCCCATCGATTTGCGGGTGGCCTCGATCGGGGACAGCCCCTCCTCGGTCATGATCCGCTCGACGTTTTCCACCACCACGATCGCATCATCGACCAGCAAGCCGATGGCCAGCACGATGGCGAACATGGTCAGCGTATTGATCGAATAGCCGAGCACCGACAGGATGCCGAAGGTACCGAGCAGCACGACCGGTACGGCCATGGTTGGAATCAAGGTGGCGCGGAAGTTTTGCAGGAACAGGTACATCACCAGGAACACCAGGATCACGGCTTCGATCAGGGTTTTCACCACTTCTTCGATCGAGATCTTGACGAACGGCGTGGTGTCGAATGCCACCATGGCTTTCAGGCCTTGCGGGAACTGCTTTTCCATCTGCGCGATCTTGGTCTTCACCGCCTCGGCGGTGTCGAGCGCGTTGGCGCCGGTGGCCAGCTTGATGGCGATACCGGTAGCAGCATTGCCGTTATAACGGGCCAGGATCGAATAGTTTTCGCGGCCCAGTTCCATCTTGGCGACGTCGCGCAGGTACACGGTGGCGCCGTTGGTGGTGGTCTTGAGCAGGATGGCGCCAAATTGTTCGGCGGTTTGCAGGCGGCTCTGGGCCGATACGGTGGCGTTCAACTGCTGGCCGGCGACGGCTGGCGCGCCGCCCAGTTCACCGGCGGACACCTCGGTGTTCTGCGCGGTAATCGCGGTGGTGACATCGGCCGGGGTCAGTTGATAGCTTTGCAGCTTGGCCGGATCGAGCCAGATGCGCATCGCGTATTGCGAACCGAAGTTGGTCACGTCGCCCACGCCTTCCACGCGCGAGATCGGATCGAGCACGCTGGCGGTGACATAGTCGCCAATGTCGGCCTGGTTCATCGAACCGTCTTCCGACACGAAGCCGATCACCAGCAGGAAGTTCTTGGTGGCCTTGTTGACCACCAGACCCTGTTGGGTGACGGCGGTAGGCAGCAGCGGCGTGGCCAGTTGCAGCTTGTTCTGCACCTGCACCTGCGCGATATCGGGGTTGGTGCCCGATTCGAACGTCAGCGTGATGCTGATGCCGCCCGACGAGTCCGACGACGAGGCCATATAGCGCAAGCCGTCGATACCCTTCATCTTCTGTTCGATGACCTGGGTCACGGCGTCTTCCACCGTCTTGGCGGAGGCGCCCGGGTACGAGCCGCTGATCGAGATCGACGGCGGGGCGATGGCGGGGTACTGGGCGATCGGCAGGCCGAGAATGGCCAATACGCCACCCAGCATGATCACGATCGCGATCACCCAGGCGAAAATCGGGCGATCAATAAAGAAACGGGACATGTGTGATCTCCTCGATTACTGCTTGGCGGCTGGCGCGGCAGGTGCACCACCGGCGGCTGGCGCGGCGGCAGGCGCCTTGGCGACAATGGCTGGCGCGCCCGGCTTGACCTTCTGTACGCCTTCGACGATCACCTGGTCGCCGTCGGCCAGGCCGGATTTCACCAGCCACTTGGTGCCATAGGTGCCGGCGGTGGTCAGCACGCGCTGTTCGACCTTGCCTTCCTTGTTCAGGACCAGCGCGGTGGCCTGGCCCTTCTGGTTGCGGGTTACGCCCTGTTGCGGCACGGTGATGGCTTTTTCGTCGACGCCCGATTCGATCACGGCGCGCACGAACATGCCCGGCAGGAGATTCTGTTTCGGGTTCGGGAAGATGGCGCGCAGCGTCACGTTGCCGGTGCCCTGGTCCACGGACACGTCCGAGAACTGCAGCTTGCCCGCTTCGGCGTACTTGGTACCGTCGGCGAGTACCAGCGATACCTTGGCCTGGCCCGATTGTTTCAGGCTGCCGTCAGCCATCTCGCGCTTCAAGCGCAGCAGGTCTTCGCTGGACTGGGTGACGTCCACGTAGATCGGATCGAGCTGCTGCACGGTGGTCAGCGCTTCGGTCTGGTTGGCGGTGACCAGCGCGCCCGGCGTCACGGTCGAACGGCTGATACGGCCGCTGATCGGTGCATACACATTGGTATAGCGCAGGTTGATATTCGCTTCCTGCAGCGCAGCGGTGGCCGATTCGATATCGGCCTGGGCCTGGGCGTCGGCAGCGAGCGCATCTTCGTAATCCTGGCGGCTCACGCCTTCGATCGCCAGCAGTTCCTTGTAACGCGCGACCTTGGGACCACTGGTGAGCAGGTTGGCCTTGGCGCGCGTGAGCGCAGCCTTGGCCGAATTGACATTGGCTTGGTAAATCGATGGATCGATCTGGTACAGCGCGGTACCGGCTTTGACGTCGGAACCTTCGACAAACAGGCGTTTAAGAATCACACCGTTGACCTGCGGGCGCACTTCAGCCACCTGGAAGGCGCTGGTGCGACCCGGCAGTTCGGTCGTGATTTGCAGTGGCTCTTGCACCACCTTGTAGACGCCCACTTCCGCCACCTGCGGTTTTTGAGGTGCTTCGGACGTGGATTTGGAGCAACCAGCCACGAAGGCGGTTGCAGTGATCAGGGCTGCGACCCCGGCCGTCCGCAGGGACGGTTTGCAGAAAAGAGCTTCCATGTGGTGAGGCTTTCTGAGGAGATTACGAGAGGAATTATAAATATACAGACGCTAGAATGAACGATCATTCTAACTATGTCAAGTTGGAATTTAATTCCGCAAAGCAATTAATTACCGTATTTAAGTTATATTTAAGGAATTATTCTGTGGCTATAAGGAAACAATTTGGTTAATCAGGCAAGATTATGCCGGGTGCCGATGCTAGAATTACCGGTTACTCTTTCATTCTACTAGCGGCCGGTGGCGGCCATTTCGCCCGATGCGTACGCAGCCCAATTCTCTTGCCACGCCGCCCCGCCTGACCACCCTGGTCACGGTGGGCGTCAGCGCGACGGTGCTGCTCACGGTGCTGGCCCTGTTGACCCTGGTCGATCATTTCGCGCTCAACTATACCGAGCGCGAAGCCGGCCAGCGCCTGCAACAACTGTCCTGGCAAATGCGCGACGCCCTCAATCGCGGCGTGCAAAAAGCTGGCGGCGACGTCCGCTTGCTGAGCGAGCTGCCGCAACTGCGCGCTGCCCGTTCGCCCGACGAAGTGCGCGCGGTGCTCGACAGCCTGCAGCGCGCCTCCCCCGACTATGCCTGGATCGGCCTGGCGGCGCCGGATGGCCGCGTGCTTGCTGCCACCCAGAACCTGCTCGAGGGCGTGGACGTGAGCAACCGCGCCTGGTTCCAGGCCGGCCGCGAAGGCCTGTACGCCGGCGATGCGGGGCCGCTCTCCGCCGCCGCCGAGACGGACGAGAAGTTGCCGGCCACCGGTTCGCCGTGGCGCTTCATCGATGTGGCCGGCCCGGTGCCGGGCGCCGATGGCAGCGTGCGCGGTGTTCTGGGCGTGCGCATGAGCTGGGGCTGGGCGCGGCGACTGATGCACGGCGTGCTGGCGCCGGCCGAGCAAACCGACGCTGCCGAGATTTTTGTCGTGCGTGGCGACGGCCAGGTCCTGCTGGGCCCTGCCGGCATGGAGCAGCAGCGGCTGCAAACGGCCAGCCTGGCGCTGTCGCATAGCGGCAAATCTGGCGCCGTGCGCGAGACCTGGAGCGACGAGCGCGAATACCTGAGCGGCTACTCCCTCACCGGCCAGACCGGCGACGCTGCCACCCTGCCGTGGTCGGTGATCGTGCGCCAGCCGCTGGCCGTGGCGCTGGCCGAAGCCCGCGCGCTCGAACGCCAGATCCTGCTGCTGGGCGCCGTCCTCGGCGTGGTGCTGGCCGCTGCTGCCGCCGTCATCGCGCGCCGCTACACCCGGCCGTTCAATCAACTGAGCGCGCAGCTCGAGCGGCATTCGGACGCGCCTGCCGACGCCGGTCTGCCCGACAGCGCCACCATCGCCACCATTGCCACGGTGGGCAGCTTCCACGAATTGCAGGTGCTCTCCGGTGCGCTGGCCCGCATGGTGCACAAGGAGCAGCAGCACCTGGCCGCGCTGCGCACCCTCAACGAGCAGCTGGAAACCACGGTGGCCGAGCGCACCCGCGAAATCGCCAGCAAGGCGCTGCAACTGGAGCGCGCACTGGCGCAGGAACACACTACCCAGCTGCTGCTGCAGGAACGTGCCGCCGAGCTGCGCGCCATCCTCGACAACACCCACGACGCCTTCATCGCGCTCGACCATCGCGGCGTGGTCCTGGACTGGAACCGCCAGGCCGAAAAGCTGATCGGCTGGCGCCGCGCCGAGGTGATCGGCCAGCCGCTGGGCGCGATGGTGCTGCCGCCCCTGCTGCGCCGTACCTGCGAGCGCGACATGCAGCTGCTGGCCGAGCGCGGCCCGGGCGCCGGGGCGTCGCTGAGCCGCCGGCTGGAACTGACCATGCACCACCGCGACGGCCAGGAGTTGCCGGTGGAAGCCTCGGTGGCGTACGTGCCGCGCAGCGGCGGCCACGTGTTCATCGCGTTCCTGCACGATATCAGCGAGCGCAAGCACATGATCGCATCGCTCGAAAACATGGCGCTGCACGACACCCTTACCGGCCTGCCCAACCGCCGCGCACTGATGCAGGCACTGCCGGCGGCACTGCTGCGCGCGCAACGTTCGGGCAAGCGCTGCGCCGTGTTCTTCCTCGACCTCGACCGCTTCAAGCAGATCAACGATCGCTACGGTCACGAGGAAGGCGACGAGCTGCTGCGCCAGTTTGCCGACCGCGTGCGCGGCGCCATCCGCAAGACCGACACCGTGGGCCGCCTGGCCGGCGATGAATTCATCGTCATCGTCGAAATGCTGGGCAGCGACGCCGATGCCTACGAGGCCGCCGACAAGCTGGGGCCCTTGCTGCGCCAGCCGTTCATGCTCAAGACCGTGACGGTGGCATTGAGCGCCAGCGTGGGCGTGGCCATCCACCACCCGGACGATCCGCAGGATGTCGCCACGCTGCTGGCCCGGGCCGACCGCGCCATGTACGCGGTCAAGCAGCGCGATCAGCGCCAGGCCTTGTCCTGAGCCGTCTGGGAGAATACCTGTTTCGGCCGATTGGGGTAAGATCGAATGATTCACGCTGGCCCTGTGACGCCAGCTTCCCTGCCCTCCGGACCTGCCCCATGGAACCTCAAAACAGCGATACCACCGATTTTCTCTCCAGCGGCGTGCCCGGCCTCGATGAGGTGCTGGGCGGCGGCCTTACCGCCGACCGTCTTTACCTGGTGGAGGGCGAGCCGGGCACCGGCAAGACCACGCTGGCGCTGCAATTCCTGATCGAGGGCGCGCGCCGGGGCGAGCACGTGCTGTACATCACGCTGGCCGAAACCGCCGTCGAGCTGCGCAGCGTGGCGCAGTCGCACGGGTGGGACATGGCCGGCATCCAGATCGAGGAAATCATCCCCGGCGAAAATGCGCTCGACCCCGACCAGCAATACACCATTTTCCACCCGGCCGAAATCGAGATGGGCACCACCACCCAGCGCATCGTCGCCGCCATCGACAAATCGCGGCCGCGCCGCGTAGTGCTCGATTCGCTGTCCGAGTTGCAGCTGCTGGCGGAAAACCCGCTGCGCTACCGGCGCCAGGTGCTCGCGCTCAAACAGTACCTCACCAGCCGCTCATGCACCACTGTGCTGCTCGATGATCGCACCGCGCTCAGTACCGACTTGCAGGTGCGTAGCGTGGCGCACGCGGTCATGACGCTGGAACTGGCCGACCAGGCCTATGGCGCCGAGCGGCGCCGCATCCGCGTGGTCAAGTATCGCGGCATCGCGTTCCACGGCGGCGCCCACGATTACCAGATCATTCGCGGCGGCTTGCGCGTGTATCCGCGCCTCGTCGCCGCCGACACCCGCGTGAGCAGCGCCCGCCGCCAGCTGTCGTCCGGCATGCCGGCGCTCGACCAGTTGATCGGCGGCGGCCTGGAGGAAGGCATGAGCACCCTGATCAGCGGCCCGTCCGGCACCGGCAAGTCGTCGCTGGCGGCGCAGTTCGTGCATGCGGCTGCGCAGCGTGGCGAAAAAAGCGCCATGTTCCTGTTCGAGGAAGCGCGTAACAACCTGCTCAACCGTTGCGCCAACCTGGGCCTGGACCTGGCCGGCGCCGAGGACAGCGGCCTGCTTACCATCCAGCAGGTCGATCCGGCCGAACTGGCGCCGGGACAGCTCACCCAGGCGGTGGTGCAGGCGGTAGAGCGCGGCGTCAAGGTGCTGGTCATCGACAGTCTCAATGGGTACCTGAACGCCATGCCCGACGAGCGCTTCCTGGCCACCTACCTGCACGAGATTCTCACGTACCTGGGCCAGCGCGGCGTGGTGAGCATCATCGTGGGCGTACAGCGCGGCATGATCGGCACCGCCAGCTCGGCGGTTGATGCCAGTTACATTGCCGACAATATCATCATGCTGCGTTACTTTGAAGCCGAGGGCGAGGTGCGGCAGGCGATCTCCGTGTTCAAGAAGCGCGGCAGCGCCCACGAGCGCACCATCCGCCGCTTTGAAGTGAGCACGGGCGGCATCAAGGTCGGGCCGGTGCTACGCGGCTTCCACGGCATCCTCACCGGGGTACCCACGTACGACAGCGCCGAGATTTCCCAGAATGCCGGCCAATCCGCTGCCGACTTCCAGATCTGAAACCGATGGAAACCCGCATCCTGATCTACGCTCCCACCGGCCAGGATGGACCGCTGGCGGCGCGCGTGCTGGCGCTGGCCAACCTCGACAGCCACGTGTGCGCTACCGTGGCCGAGCTGGAACAGCAGATCGAACTGGGCGTGGGCGCCGTGCTCACGGTAGAAGAAGCATTGACGCCTGCCGGCTACAAGCTGCTGTACGAGATGGTGGCGCGCCAGCCCGACTGGTCGGACTTGCCGATCCTGCTGCTCACCCACCACGGCGCCGATTCGGCCACCGTGCGGCGCGCGGTGGCCGGCCTGGGCAACCTGACGCTGCTCGAACGCCCGGTGCGCACGCTGACCCTGATCACGGCCCTGCAGGCGACGCTGCGCGCGCGCCACAAGCAGTACCAGGTGCGCGAGGCCGCGCGCCGCAAGGATGAATTCCTGGCCAGCCTGGGGCACGAGCTGCGCAACCCGCTGGCGCCGATCCGCACCTCGGTGTCGCTACTCACGCATATGTATCCGGACGCGGCGCCGGTGGCGCGCATCCGCGACATGGTCGAGCGCCAGGTCAAGCTGCTCACGCGGCTGGTGGACGATCTGCTCGACGTCGCTCGCATCACGCGCGGCAAGATCAAGCTGCAAAACCAGCTGGTCGCGCTGCAGGCGGTGATGACCCACGTGAACGAACTGTGCACGCAGGCAGCCACCGCCAAACGCATCCACGTGGCGTGGCAGCTGCCGGTCAGCGAAATCCTGCTCAATGCCGACTACGCGCGCATCGTGCAAATTTTTGCCAACATCCTCTCCAACGCCATCAAGTTCACGCCGCAGGGCGGCCACGTAGTGGTGCGCGCGCAGGCAACGGACAACCTGCTGGAGGTGTCGCTACGCGACAGCGGCATCGGCCTGGAGCCCGAAGCGCTCTCGCGCATCTTCACCATGTTCGAGCAGGGCACCACGGTGGCCGGGCAGTTCACCAGCGGTCTCGGGATCGGCCTGAGCCTGGCACGCCAGTTCGCCGAAATGCACGGCGGTTCGGTGGAAGCGTCAAGCGACGGCGTCGGCCAGGGCAGCGAGTTCGTGATCCGCCTGCCGATCGTGCACGTGAGCGAAAATCACCATCAGGAAAGCGCCCCGCTGCCCGCCCACGCCGCGCTCGACGGCAGGCGCATGCAGGTACTGGTGGTGGACGACAACCAGGACGCCGCCGACTCCCTGGCCGCGCTGCTGGAAATCGACGGCTTCGACGTGCGCGCCGAATATGGCGGCGCGGCGGCCGTATCAGCAGTTGCCGAGCGCATCCCGGACATGATCATCATGGACCTGGGCATGCCCGGCATGGACGGCTACGAGGCGGCACGGGCCATCCGCCAGCAACCGGGCGCGGACAAGATCCTCCTGATCGCCCTCACCGGCTGGGGCCAGAGCGACGCCCGCCGCCGCACCACCGAGGCCGGCTTCGACCATCACCTGGTCAAGCCGGTGGAGCTGGCACAGATCATTCGCCTGGCGGGGGCGCGGCATAATCGCGAGCAGGTGCAGGCGGCGCGGTAGGCCCCTGCATCGAGTTCCCTACTTCCAGTCCCCACGCAGCGCCGCTACATCCGCGCGCAACCCATCGGGCGTGACGTCCTGCGGCGCCACCGGCTGGCCGACGGCCAGCGCCAGTTTCGAGCGCAGGCCGGCGTGAAAGGCGCGACCGAAGATGTTTTCCTTGTTGCGGCTCAGCAGGTGGGTCCACAGGCCGCGCAGCGCCATCGGGATCACCGGCACTTGCGAGCGCTCGATGATCTTGGCGATGCCGCCCTTGAACGGATTGATCTCGCCGTCACGCGTCAACTGCCCCTCCGGGAAGATGCAGACAATTTCACCTTCGTGCAGCGCCTGGGCGATGTCGATGTAGGCTTTTTCCATCAGCCACGGGTCTTCCTTGGCCGGCGCGATCGGGATCGCGCGCGCGGTGCGGAAGATCCAGCCCAGGAACGGTGTCTTGAAAATCCGGTGGTCCATCACGAAGCGGATCGGACGCGGCGCGATGGCGCCGATCACCAGCGCATCGACATAGCTGACATGGTTACACACCAGTACCGCCGCGCCTTCGGCCGGAATGCGGTCGGCATCGACCGTGTGTACGCGGTGCACGGTGTGGATCAGGAGCCAGGCCAGGAAACGCATCAGGAATTCCGGCACCAGCGAGAAGATGTAAATTGCCACCAGCGCATTGAGCAGGGCCGTGACCAGGAACAGCTGCGGTATCGTCAAGCCCTGGCCCAGCAGCACGATCGCCATGCCGGCCGCCGCCACCATGAACAAGGCATTGAGGATGTTCATGCCGGCGATGGTGCGCGAGATGTGGGCGGGGTCGGCACGCAATTGGATCAGCGCGAACAGCGGCACGATGAAGAAGCCGCCGAACATGCCGATCATCAAAAAGTCGAACAGGATGCGCCAGATACCGGGCTGCCCCAGCAAGGTCATCACGTCAGCCGACGTGCCGGCCAGCGCGGCACCACTGACGGCAAACGCATTGCTGGCAAAGTACAAGTCGGCGCCGAAAATGGTCAGACCGATCGAGCCGAACGGCACCAGGCCTATCTCCACCTTGGCGCCCGACAACCGCTCGCACAGCAGCGAGCCCGATCCCACGCCCAGAGAGAACACGGTGAGCAGCATCACGAACGCGCCGTGGTCACCGTGCAGGTAATCCTTGGAATACACGGGCAGTTGCGCCAGCAGCACGGCGCCATAAAACCAGAACCACGAGTTGCCCAGCATCGACTGGAACACCACCCGGTTCTTGCTCGAGAAACGCAGGTTGCGCACCGATTCGCCGACGAAATTCCAGCTTACCTTCAGTTCGGGCGCCGGCGCCGGCGAGGCTGGAATCCGGTAGCTGGCCAGCAAACCGACGACCGCCACGAAGATGGTGGCGCCGGCCTCGAAGTACAGCCCGTGCGGTTGCATCACCACCAGCACCGCGCCGAGAATTTCGCCGGCCAGGATGCCGACGAACGTGCCCATTTCGGTCACGCCGTTACCGCCGATCAGCTCTTCCTTTTTCAGGTGCTGCGGCAGGTAAGCATATTTGACAGGGCCGAACAGCGTGGAATGGATACCCATGCCCACCACTGCAGCGACCAGCAACCACAAATGGTGGGTCATCCAGCCGATGCCGGCGACCAGCATGATGGCCACTTCCAGCCATTTTACGCAGCGGGTCAGGCCCGCCTTGTCGAACTTGTCGGCCAGTTGGCCGGCGGTGGCGGAAAACAGCACATAGGGAAGAATGAATAGGCCGGGTATCAGGTTGGTCACCAGCGACGGCGCCAGTGTGGTCCAGCTGAGAGCGTCGAAGGTGATGACAACGATCAGCGCGGTCTTGAACAGGTTGTCGTTGAAAGCGCCGAGGAATTGGGTCCAGAAGAAGGGAGCGAAGCGACGTTGCTTCAGCAGGGAAAACTGGTTGGGCTGGCTCATGTCGCGCGGGTCCGTTCGTGTGGGTTCCAGAGTGAGCGGATTATACCCGCAGCCCGGCACCACCCGACATGCGATTCGGCAACTTTAACGATGAGCAATGGGGGACAACGATTCAAGCCTTGTGCGGCTTGCTGCGTTGCAGCCACAGATCGACATACGGCAAGGCCAGCCACACTACCGCCATGCTTCCCAGCACGATCCCCAGGCCCGGCCCGAAGCCGTAGTCTTCGATGGCAGCGGCCAGCGCGCCGGTGGCCAGTGGTACCGACAACCAGCGCAGGAACTTGGCCCGTCCCAGCGCCGCCGGCCACAGGCGTTGGCGCGGCACGGCCAGGTACAGGCACAGCGCTGCCAGTGCCGCCGTCAAAGCAGACGCCAGCGCACAGTTGAGCATCGAGACGATTTCCATGCTTGCCATACCTCACCCCTTGATTCCGATGAGAACAATTCTCATTCACTGAATATTAAATGAGAATCGTTTGCATTTCAAGCGGAGATTTGATGGCAGCGTCTGCCAGCTAACATTGGTCAGCGTCGGACGAAAAAAGGCCGGGTCTGGTGACAGACCCGGCCTTTTCGATGCATGCTGCGCACCAGGGTGAGATCAGCGCTTCTTGTCGCCTGCCACTTCATCGGCGCGCAGCTTCGGCGCCAATTTATCGAGCACGCCGTTGACGTACTTGTGGCCGTCGATACCGCCGAACGACTTGGTCAGTTCAACAGCTTCGTTGATCACCACGCGGTAAGGGATTTCAAGGTTGTTTTTCAGCTCGTAAGCACCGATCAGCAGCACCGCGTGCTCGATCGGCGAGAGCTCGTTGATGCCGCGATCGACCAGCGGCGCGAACGTTTCGCGCAGGGCCACGGAGTCCTGGATCGCACCGTACAGCAGCTTGGTGAAATGCTCGGCATCGGCCTTGTCGAAACCGTGGGCGGCGCGGATGTTGTTGACGACCGTGGTGGCGGGTTCGTTGTTCAGCAGCCACTGGTACAGGCCCTGCAGCGCGAACTCGCGCGCGCGGTGGCGCGGGGTGCGGTTCTTGCTGGGGTTGGCGTGTAGGCTTTTATCTGTCATGGGGTTACCTGTTAATGAAGAGCGACTTATTCGTCGTCGCCCTGGTCCTGATTGAGTTCTTCGAGGGCGATGGTCAGATTGGCCATTTCCACTGCCACGCGGGCGGCGTCGGTGCCTTTTTCGACCATGCGCACTTCCGCCTGTTCATCGGTTTCGGTGGTGAGAATGGCGTTGGCGATCGGGATGCCGTAGTCGAGGCCGATGCGGGTGATGCCGGCGCCCGACTCGTTCGAGACCAGCTCGAAGTGGTAAGTCTCGCCACGGATCACGGCGCCCAGGGCGATCAGCGCGTCGAACTGCTGCGACTCGGCCATTTTTTGCAGCACCAGCGGCACTTCCAGCGCGCCCGGCACGGTCACGTGCAAGACGTCTTCATCTTCCACGCCCAGGCGTTTCAGTTCTGCCAGGCAGGACGACAGCAGGCCATGGCCGATGTCTTCGTTAAAACGGGCTTGAACGATGCCGACACGCAGGCCGTCGCCGTTCAGGTTGGTATCGTAGCTTCCTACGGTCATGATGAGCCTCTTTAATCAGGTTAGTTGGGTTTGGCCAGGTAGCCGGTCACTTCCAGGTCGAAGCCCGTCATCGACGGCATCTTGCGCGGGCTGGCCAGCAATTGCATTTTGCACACGCCGACTTCGCGCAGGATTTGCGCGCCAATACCGTAGCTGCGCAGGTCCATGCTGGCCGCGCGGCCTTTCGGCTTGGTTTCCGGTTTGTCGAGGGCAGCAAATTGCGAGAAGAACTGCTCGGCAGTTTCTTCGCAATTGAGCAGCACGATCACGCCGCTATCGGCGGCCTTGACCGCTGCCAGCGACGACGACAGGTTCCACGAGTGGGTGGTCGCTTCCGATTCCAGCACATCGAGGATGGAAACCGGCTGGTGCACGCGCACCAGGGTGTCCTTGTCTTTTTCGATCTCGCCGTGCACCAGCGCCAGGTGGGCCGAACCGCTCGGCTTGTCGCGGTATGCAATCATGCGGAACTGGCCTTGCGCCGTGTTCAACTGGCGCTCACCCACTTTTTCCACCAGCGACTCGTTGCGGCTGCGGTACTGGATCAGGTCGGCAATGGTGCCGATCTTCAGGTTGTGTTCCTTGGCAAATTCCAGCAGGTCCGGCAGGCGCGCCATGGTGCCGTCGTCCTTCATGATCTCGCAGATCACCGAGGCAGGCGTGAGGCCGGCCATGGCGGTCAGGTCGCAACCGGCTTCGGTGTGACCAGCACGCATCAGCACGCCGCCCTTTTGCGCCTTGAGCGGGAAGATATGGCCCGGCTGCACGATATCGATGGCCTTGGCATCCTTGGCCACGGCCACGGCGATGGTCTTGGCACGGTCGGCGGCCGAAATGCCGGTGGTCACACCTTCAGCCGCTTCGATCGACACCGTGAAATTGGTGCCAAAGGCGGTGCCGTTACGCGACGACATCATCGACAGCTCGAGCAGGTCGCAACGTTCTTCGGTGAGGGTGAGGCACACCAGGCCGCGCGCGTGCTTGACCATGAAATTGATGGCTTCCGGCGTGACGAAGTCCGCCGCGAGCACCAGGTCACCTTCGTTTTCCCGGTCTTCTTCATCGACCAGGATCACCATGCGGCCAGCGCGCAATTCGGCGACGATTTCTTCGGTGCTGGAAATTGACATTTTTAATCCTTGGGAGCTAATGCGAGAATAACCCGCTATTTTAATGGATTTACGGCACTCCCACCGCAAAAGCCCACTTTTATCCACGGGCTGCCAGCTCGATGCTTTTCTTTTTGAAAAGATTCTGTGACATCGCGAGGCAGTTTATCGCGCACGCGAGGCAATATTGCCCTACGGCAGCAGTTGTGCGCGTAAGATTGACCCGAACACATGGAGACTTCGATGCCTTTTCGCCTGCCCACCTGTTTTGTCCTGTGTCTGATTTTTTCGGCGGCGCAGGCGCACGCCCAGGGCGCTGCAACGATCAAGCAGGGCCAGCGGCTGTGGCAGCAACGTTGCACCGACTGTCACGCGCTCGACACCGACGAGACCGGCCCGCGCCATCGCGGTGTATTCGGCCGCCGCGCCGGCAGCATCAAAGGGTACGATTACTCGCGCGCGCTCAAGCGTTCGCAGGTGACGTGGGACGCCCGGTCGCTCGACCGCTGGCTGGCCGATCCGGAGCAGTTTATTCCGGGCCAGAACATGGATTTCAAGATAAGCAATGCGGTCGAGCGGGCGGCATTGATTGCCTATTTGCAAAGCTTGTCTGGCCAGGGTGTTGGCAAACCTTAGTGCTCGATCCCGATTGCAGGTGAGATGCAGGGCGCGGTCACGATTGCGGGGCTGGTCGCTGGTCGCGCAAAAAGTTTTCATTGTCACGGGACTGGAGCAAACGCCGCGTGCAGCGCCAGGTAAGCTGCGCCAATGACATTGGCGTCCACGCCAACCTCGCCTGCCAACACCGGCGGCCGGTCGACGCCCGACCAGTCGTAGCGCGCCAGCGCCGTTTCCACCCGCGCAAGCAGCAGCGCCAGCAAACCGCGCCCGAGCTTGCCATCAACAATCACCGCGTCCAGATCGACCACGCAGGCGGCGTTGCAGACGGCGTAAGCCAGCGCGTCAGCTGCTTCGTTCGCCCAGGCATGCGTGAAGTCGTACCAGGGCGCTGCGAGGGCGCGTTCGTCGCGCACGGCGTCCACTTCGAGGCCAGCCTCTGTATAGCGCTGTTCGAGCATCGCCAGCGACGCTACGCTGAGCAACTGCGCTGGCAAACCGCCTCGTTCTTCCGTCCCCCTCTGTATGCCCGCCCCGTTCGATCTGTTTGATCCGTTTGATCCGTTTGATCCGTTTGATCCGCTTGGCCGGTCAAGCCCGCTTGTTCCGCTAGATCCGCCAGATCCGCTTGATGCGCCTCGTTCACCGGCGGCTGACCGCAGCGGCATGGAGCCGAGGGCACCGGCGTTGCCATGCGCGCCGCCGTGGGGCCGTCCGCCCGATACCAGGCTTCCGCCAGCCAGGGCATCGAGATACACGTACAGGTAATCCGGCAGGTCGCGGCCGCGGCCAGCCAGCAACTCGGCCACGCAGGCGGCGGCCGTATCTTTGGCGAAAACCACCGGCAGCGTCGTCATCGCCTGCAAACGGGCTCGGATATCGACATTGTCCCACTGCCTGGCCTGCTCTGGCATCTGCCCCAGCAACTGGTGCCAGGTGCCCAGCGCCAGCGGCGCAGCGACTCCAATGCCGCACAACCGCGCCGCCCCGCTCGCGCCAAGTTGGGCAACAATGGCATCGAGTTGACGGGCGATGGCAGCGAACACTGCATCCACTTCGGGGTGCGGATAGACCACCTCGACGCGAAAGCGCGCTTGGCCACTCAGGTCAAGCAGCATCACTTCCAGGCTGCGCCGGCCAATGTGGATGCCGATCGCGTAGGCGCCGTCGGGGTTGAGCGCGATCGGCTGCGACGGCTGCCCTACCCTGCCGCGCACCGCCTCGAGCTTGCGCACCAGTTTTTCGTCGAGCAGCCGGTTGATGATGACCGAAGCGCTCTGGCTGCTGAGTTCCGTCGCGCGGGCCAGGTCGGCCTTGGCCAGGCTGCCAAGACGCCGCAGATGGTGCAGCATGAGCCGTTCATTGGGGCCAAGCACGCGCAGGTTCGATGACATGGGGATAGCGGAACAGGTGGCAGGAGATTTTGTAGTATAGTTTTCCTTTAATTAATAAATCAAGTTGACTTATTAATCCAAAAGGAAAAACCATGCATTTTGACTCCACCCTGCTGGGCCTGATTGCCGCCTTTTGCACGACCGTCGCTTTTATCCCGCAAGTGCTCTTGATCTGGCGCCGCAAGTCCGCTGCCGGTGTTTCCACTGGCATGTACTGCGTGTTCTGCTTCGGCGTGCTGTTGTGGCTGATTTACGGCGTGATCATCGAGGCATGGCCCATCGCCATCAACAACGGCATCACGCTGCTGCTGGCGTGCTCGGTACTGGTGATGAAATGGGCTTATCGAAACAATCCGTAGTTAGCGGGTAGCGGCGCCCACCGACACCATGCGTTCCACGTAACGCGCGATCAGGTCGATTTCCAGGTTGACCTGCACACCCACCACTAAGTGCTTGAGGGTGGTCATGGCGATCGTGTGCGGGATCAGGTTGATCGAGAACTGGCACACCAGGTCGGCGCCGGTGCCGATGTCGGTCACGCGGTTGACGGTCAGCGACACGCCGTTGACCACGATCGAGCCCTTGAAGGCCAGGAACTTGGCCAGCTCGTGATCGGCTTCGATCACCAGTTCCCACGATTCGCCCACCGGCTCGAACTTGCGCACCACGCCCAGGCCATCGACGTGGCCGGACACCAGGTGGCCGCCCAGGCGCTCGTTGAGCGTCAGTGCCTTTTCCAGGTTGACTTCGGTGAGCGTATCGAGGCCGACGGTGCAGTTGAGGCTTTCGCGCGAGACATCGACGCGGAAGCTGGACTCGTCCTTTTCCACCACCGTCATGCAGGCGCCGTTGATGGCGATCGAGTCGCCGAGTGCCACGTCGGCCAGCGGCAGGCCGCCGGCATGAATGTCCAGGCGCACGCCTGCGAACGAGCCGCCTTCGAGTGGGGTGACCGAGGCGATTTTGCCGACTGCGGCAACGATTCCAGTAAACATAAGAATTCTCAAGTAGGGGTGGAGGAACGATTAAAACGGGCCAGCAGCCGCACATCGGCGCCGATCTGCTTTACTTCGTGGAATTTCAACGACTGCTTTTGCGACAAATGCGTGAGCGCCGGCAGCGCGAACATGCCTTGCGCATCGCCCAGCAACATCGGCGCCAGGTACACCAGCAACTCGTCGACACAGCCTTCGCGGATCAGGGAGCCATTGAGCTTGCTGCCTGCTTCAACATGCAATTCATTGATCTGGCGCCGACCCAGCTCGCGCATCAGCTCGGGCAGATCGACCTTGCCGGACGCATTGGGCAGCAGGATCACTTCGTTGCCCAGCGCGCGCAAGGCCGCGCCCTTTTCCGCATCGCGCACGGCGGCCACGATCCAGGTGCCGCCTCCTTGCAATATCTTGGCGGCCGGGTCGATTTCAAGGCGGCTGTCGATGACGATGCGAATCGGCTGGCGCGGCGTGTCGATGCCGCGCACGTTCAACTGCGGATCGTCGGCCTTGACAGTACCGATGCCGGTCAGGATGGCGCAGGCGCGTGCACGCCAGGCGTGGCCGTCGGCGCGGGCGCGCTCGCCGGTGATCCACTGGCTGGCGCCATTGTGCAGCGCCGTCATGCCGTCGAGGCTGGCGGCGGTTTTCATGCGCACCCACGGCAGGCCGCGTGTCATGCGCGAGAAAAAGCCGATATTCAATTCATAGGCCTGCTCGGCCAGCAAACCGCTGCTCACCGCAATTCCGGCTGCGGCCAGCCTGGCCATGCCCTGCCCTGCCACCAGCGGATTCGGGTCTTCCATGGCCGCCACCACGCGGCCCAGGCCGGCGCGCACCAGCGCGTCGGCGCACGGCGGCGTGCGGCCGTGGTGGCTGCACGGCTCGAGCGTAACGTACGCCGTGGCGCCGCGCACGTCGTGGCCACGGGCCTGGGCGTCTTTCAATGCCTGGATTTCCGCGTGGTCGCCGCCTACCTGCTGAGTAACGCCGGCGC
This sequence comes from Duganella sp. Leaf61, assembly GCF_001421905.1. Classification (NCBI taxonomy): domain Bacteria; kingdom Pseudomonadati; phylum Pseudomonadota; class Betaproteobacteria; order Burkholderiales; family Oxalobacteraceae; genus Duganella; species Duganella sp. Leaf61. The sequence goes on along the minus strand of NZ_LMLM01000005.1, from coordinate 79,379 downwards.
CGATCACTGCGCCGTCGCGGACGATCACGCAACCGATGTGCGGATTGGGAGACGTGGTGTACAGGCCGCGCTCTGCCCAGGCCAGGGCCAGGGTCATGCCCTCGGTATCGTTGTGGATTCTCACTATGTCCTTAATCTAATGCGCCCGTGCAGGCCGCCTCCACGGCCGGATCGCACACGCGCAGCCGGCCCAGCATATTGATCTTGATGTTGCGGGCGTTGTTGCCCAGCGCCAGCGACAGCGTGCCCCAGCGGGCGGCCAGGCTGTTACTCGCGCTGCAGCTGCGTCCTGCGCCATTATAAGCAACGTAGGCTGGCGGCGCTTTGGAAGAGAACGAAATGCCCACGCGCAGGCCAGCAGGTAGCGGGCCACGCTGGAAGATCGCGGTCTCGCCGGCATCGGGCCGGCGGTTGCCGTTGGCATCGACAAACACGATCCAGCCGCCGCGCCAGTCGATGCCGCCGGGGTCGAGCGGCACCAGCATGACCATGCTCCCGCGCGCGATCGCCTGCGAGCGGGTGAGGTCGATCGCAGCCACCAGGTCGGTGACGGCAGCGCGCAACCGCTGGCGCTGCATCGTCTGCTGATAAGCGGGCGCAGCGACGGCGAGCAGGATGCCGGCCAGGGCCAGTACCAGCAACAACTCCACCAGGGTTACGCCATATGGGGTCGAAGGTCGCATGGTGTGCACCGTTCATCAACGCCAGCAACTGGCATGCGGACCGTCTGCCTGACGCAGGCCGCTGCTGGTCAGCAGCAGTTGGCCGCAGTCGGCGTCGCGAAAGCGGGCATCCACACGCTGCGTGCCGGGTGTGGCGACCAGCTGTACGCACGCGTCCAGCGTATGACCATCGCAGGCTTTCCCTTCGATTTCGTAGCCGCTGGCCGGTGCGGTGGCGCCGCTCCACCACTGGAACTGGCGTTGTTCAAGGTCGTCGTCCTGAATGGCGGCGCCAAAGGCGAGATAGCTGCCGTGCTGGGTGAAGTAGCGCTCTTGCTGCAACATCAACCGCTGCATGGTGGCTTGCGCTTCGTGGCGGCGGGTGCGCACCAGGTGGTCGTTCCACGCCGGCGCGGCAACTGCTGCCAGCAGCATGGCGATGCCGCATACGACCAGCAGTTCGATCATGGAAAATCCGCGCGGCGTGTTCATGGCACCGCCCGTTGCGCCTGGTATGCCTGGTGCAACTGGCGCCAGTTTGCTACCTCGCGCCAGCTAAGGCGTCCGGCGCGTTTGCGGGTATTGACCGTGCCCAGCACCGGCTCGCCCTGTGGCCCGGGTGCGCCGATGGCGAAGTCCTGTTCCAGGTTCACCCGGCCGGTGGGTTCACGCGGCGTGGGGGGCTTGATGGATGGCACTGGCAGCAACAGCGGCCGGGGCACGTAGCGGGTGGTGCGTTCGGCAACGACAGGCGGCGCCGGTTCCGGCGTGGGCGGCAATCTGGCGGTAACGCTTTGGCCGAGCGCCAGGCCGGTCAGCACGTTGAGCACGTAAGTTCGGCTGTGCGCGGGCGAGCACGCTGCGCCGGGATTGCCCGGTGTGGTCGGCGTGGCTGGGGTGGTCGGCGTCCCTGGGGTGGCAGGTGTGCCTGGCTGTCCCGCTTGCCACGGTTGGACGGGCTGCCCTCCTTCATTAATGGGCAACATGGTATTGAATGCCAGCGCGCCGTTCACCAGTACGCCACTGTCGAGGCTGCGCTCGCCGGTGCGGGACGATGCCAGCAAGTCGATATACCAACCCATGCTGCCTGGGGCCATTGCTTCGCCTTCGATGGCGAGGCGTTCGCTCGCCGGATCGCCTTTAAGCTCGCGCCGCGTAAGCTGGCGCCGGCCGGAGACAAGTTCGGGCGGCGTGCGCAGACTGTCGCGGATGGCGTAATAGGTTTGCGGCGCGAAGCGGGCTGGATCGCGGTCGGCCGGTTCAATCAGCTTGCCGGTGCCGAACAGCACCAGGTAACCGCCATCGTTGGAGTATGCCACTTGCGGCTGCTGCGCGATGGGCTGGCGGCGGCCGGTGGCATCGCGCGCAACAAACAGCGGTGATAGCGACGCGTTGTCAGCCAGCAGTTGCGCCTGTCCTGTCTGAACCGTCGGAACCACCTGCCCCGTTTGCCCCGTCCGAGCCGCCTGACCTGCCTGCCCCGCGAGGCTCCACGATGGACCGGCCACCAGGTCGAAGCGCCACAGATTGCCTTGCAGGTCGCCGCCGTACGCGTAGCGGGCGGCGCCCTGGCGGTCGTTCACCAGCGCTGGCGCATGCAAGGCATTGGGCAAGGTGGCGTCAGCGATCGGGGTGCGCAGGCGGTAGTAATTGTCGTTGAGGCGCCAGGGCGCATTGCGCGGCTTGTCCAGCGCCAGCAGGAACAAGGCGCCGTCGCCGGAAGGGCTGGCGTTGCTGTCGGCAGCGTAGTTGTTCAAGCCGCTGGCGACGACTGCAAAATAGCGATAGACCGGCGCGCCGCCGGACGTGCCCACGCGCAGCTTGGCCAGTTGCGGTGCGCTGGTAACGTTGCCGATATTGGCATCGTGGCGGTCGGTAAATTCCCACAGCACGCCGCCCTGTTCTGCAAACCTGGCGGGATCGGTGACATCGAGCGCGAACACGCCTTGCGCGCCGCCGCCCATACCGGACACCAGTACCGTGCGCGTGCTCCCTGCGATCATCACGTCGCCCGCCTGGGCCGGACCATCGACGTAGGCGCGGTGCACATAATCCTTATCGGCCAGCCGGTGCAACGCGCCGAACAGCGCGGCAGGTACATAGGCGAACAGCTCGGCGCCATCGGTAGCATTGAAGGCGTGCAGCATGCCGTCGTTGGCGCCAAGATAAAGCATGTCCGGCCGCGCCGGCGCCAGCGCCTGTGACGGCTGGCCCACGTACACCGGCGTGCTGTGGACCGAGTTGCCAAGCACGCTGCCGCGTGTGCGGAACAGCGTACCCTCTGCGCTGCGCTCGCCGCGCAGCCAGGCCAGGCGCTGCAGGCCGCTGCCGTCGCTGGCGGAGTCGAGCTGGGCGCGCTGCTCGGGCGACAGGGCTTCCCACGCGAACGGTACCATGACCAGCGTGCCGTCGGCCTGGACGATGGAAGTATGGAGATTGCGTCGCTCCGGCGGCGGTGATGGCGCGCGGTTCGCGCTGCCGGTGAGCAGTGCCCCAGCATCCCATACGGACAGCTTCGCTTGCGACAAGCCGCCGGTACCGGGCGCCATCGCATAGCGGATGAAGCTGCCGGACCAGTTGGCCGTCTGCATCGCTGACTGGTACAAGGTGCCGGCCTGGTCGGGCCTGGTCGGAACGCGCACCAGCGCGGGCCCCTCAAGTTGTCCCGCACTGTCCTGGTGGCACGACGACGCCAGCGGCTCGCCGGCAATCTCCAGCACCGGCGGCGCGGCGTGAACGGTGTCGCTAACGCTCCAGCCTGCGCATGCAATCAGGCAGTAAATCAGGCACCGTTCCCGCACCATCGTCAACCAAACCATCTGCGTACCCATTTATCCCTCACTCAGGTATGAACACACTCTGCAACACCACTCCCACGCCCGGCTTCGGGCTGAAGCCGATCGCCGTCACGCGGTAGCAAGTCTGCGGATCAGCTGCGTCGGTACCGGGTTCGTGGCATTCCAGGCTTTCGATCACGTAGCGCGGCTTTTTGAACGGCAAGAATCCCACGCCGGTCCTCATCGTCGCGCCGGTCGCCTCGCCGTATTCGACGGTGCAGGCGCCGCCATCGTCGCCGCCCAGGTCGGCGCGCTGCCAGGCGGGATCGGCGGCGCATGCGTCATCAGCCACCACGGCACTGCCGTTCCGAATAGCGCGTTCCGCGTCCGCCAGGGCATCCTCCGCCGCCTGGAAGGCGATTTCGCGGTCACGCTCGCCACGCGCGGCCTGCTCCCCCTGCAACCCCAGGCGCGCAGCCGACGCGCCAAGCAACATGACCAGCAACATCATGACCAGGCACACCACCACCGTTACTCCGCGTTGCGTACGCATGGTCGTGAACATGGTGTCACCCGCTCCTGTTGCGTAGCATGACCGTCAGCGCCACCAGGCGCCGCGCCCGCCATCGCTGCGTCGCCGGAATGTTCACCTCCATGATGCGCGTGCCCAGGTCCTGGCTGTGGCCGTCTGCATATGCCGGCCCGAACAGGTCGAACTGCATGGCGCGGGTGTCACTGCGGGTGTTGCCGTCGCCATGCAGCAGCAAGGCCAGCTTGACGGTGCATACGCGTTTCCAGTGGCTGCGCCGCTGCAGGTCGCGCTGTTGTTCTTCTGGCGTGGCGCCTGCTGGCGCCAGCGCGTTGTCGAGGGCGCGGATGGCAGTGGCGTTCAGATAGCGGTTGGGGATGCCGTCGGCGGGCTGGTCGGTGTCCAGGCCGTACAGCACCTGGAACGATTCGACGCCGCGCACGATGGCATCCGCGCCCCAGTTGCCATTGCCCAGATATTTGCAGCGCAATTCGCCGTCGCCGCCCTCGCCCAGTGCGACATAGAAGATGCTCCAGCCGAGTGCGTCACCATCATCGGGTGCCGCCACGCCGAAGCCGCCGCAGTTGATGCTCGAGCCATCGCCGCTGGTGCCCTGACCGTGACCGGCAAAGCGCACAGCCAGCACATCGCTGCCGTTGGCGACCGCAGGCAGCGGCGTGGTGATGCCGTAGCTGGCCTTGCCCAAGCTGTGCGCATCCCAGCCGCCAATCAATGCTGGCCCATCGTCGGCAATGGATACCGGCGCGGTCGTGCTGTCCCAGTTGACGTATGCGCCCTGCCGCACCGCCTGCGCCATGATCTCGAGCGCATAGCGGCCGCCATCGTCGAGCCAGGCGCTTTCGGCGTGGTGGCGATAGTTGCCGGCCGACGCCAGCAGCAGGCTGCCAGCCAACAAGGTCAACAACAGCCCCAGCCCGGCAGCAACGAGCAGTTCTATCAGGCTCCAACCCTGCTGTCGCGTGCGCCTTATCGACGTGCACCGATAGCCGCCATGCTGGCGCGCGCCTTTCATCACAGTGCTCCGACCTGGAGCGCCACGCCGGGCACATGTTGGCCGGTGCGATCGACTTGCGGCGTGCCGTCGGCGCGTTTGCCGCGCCAGCCTACCTTGATCACCAGCGGTGCACCGGCCCCGCCACTGCAAGGCCACAGCAAGGTGCCACCGCTCCACAGGCCGGTGTCGCGGCAGATCAGCACGCGGCCGCTGGGCAGGTGCGTGCGCAGGGCGGTCTTGATTTCGTAGAGGTCGAACCAGGCCAGTTGGGCCGCGTTGCAGGCATCGGCGTAGCACAGCACGGCCGGCGGCGCGGGTGGTGGCTGGTCGAGCACATCGTAGTCGAGGGTCAGGTAGGGATTGGCGCCATCGGGCAATTGCATCTGCGACGGGTTGGCGCGCAGGCGCTCGGCCATACTGGTCGCCAGCAATGATGCCTGCGCCAGCAAGGCGCTCTGGTGCCGCGCGCGCATGGCCGCCAGTTGCATCGACACCCCGCCGACGATGCCCACCGCCAGCACGAACACGGCAATCAGCACCTCGAGCAGGGTGAAGCCCCCCACCGACCACAACTTTGTACCTGAACGCACGGCCAACCTCCGCTACATGACAAGGACAGAGTTCGACGTTAGCAGTGCTTTATGGCTGAGATCTGAGATGGATCAAGCGTGCGCTTGTGTCCGGGCGGTTGACAACAGTCAGCCGATCCCGGCCGTTTAAGTTTTACGCGGCTTGCTTTCCTCACCCACTTCCGCAATCGCATTCTGGAACTCGGCCAGATCTTCGAAGTTTTTGTAAACGGAAGCAAAACGGATGTAGGCCACGGTATCGAGGCGCTGCAATTCCTGCATGACCAGTTCGCCGATGTAGCCGGTATCGACTTCGCGCAGGCCGCTGGTGAGCAGTTTTTCCTTGATGGACGAGACCGCCGCATCGACGGCGGGCGCTGCCACCGGGCGTTTGCGCAAGGCCAGCGACAGGCTGCCGCGCAATTTGTCCGCCGAGTATTCGGTACGGCTGCCGTTCTTCTTGACCACGGCCGGCATCACCAGTTCGATGCGCTCGTACGTGGTAAATCGTTTATCACATTTCGTGCAGCGACGGCGACGGCGGATGGCGTCCCCTTCCTCGGATACACGCGTATCGAGAACCTGGGTATCGTCATGCTGGCAGAACGGACATTTCATATGAGCCACTGAATATTGAAACGGCGCGCCGGTGGTGACCGCCGGCGCGCCAGGGGATTACTTGGCGTAGACCGGGTACTTGTCGGCCAACACTTTAACAGCAGCTTTTACACGCTCGATGGTCGCGGCGTCGTGCGGGTTGTCCAGCACGTCGGCGATCAGGTTGCCCACTTCTTCCGCTTCGGCTTCCTTGAAACCACGGGTGGTCATCGCTGGCGAACCGAGGCGGATGCCCGAGGTCACGAACGGTTTCTGCGGATCGTTCGGAATGCCGTTCTTGTTGGTGGTGATGTGGGCGGTGCCCAGGATCGCTTCGGCTTCCTTGCCGGTCAGGTTTTTCGGACGCAGGTCCACCAGCATCACATGCGACTCGGTACCGCCCGAGACGATGCGCAGGCCGCGCTTGATCAGGGTCTTGGCCAGCACGTCGGCGTTGATCACCACTTGTTGCTGGTAAGCCTTGAATTCAGGCGTCAGCGCTTCCTTGAAGGCGACTGCCTTGCCGGCGATGACGTGCATCAGCGGGCCGCCCTGGATGCCGGGGAAGATGGCCGAGTTGATGATTTTCTCGTGCTCTGCCTTCATCAGGATGATGCCGCCGCGCGGGCCGCGCAGCGATTTGTGCGTGGTCGAGGTGACGAAGTCGGCGTGTGGCACCGGGTTCGGGTACAGGCCGGCAGCGATCAGGCCGGCGTAGTGGGCCATATCGACCATGAAGTAAGCGCCCACTGCCTTGGCAACGGCTGCAAATCGCTCAAAGTCGATCTTTTTCGAGAAGGCCGACGCGCCGGCGATGATCAGCTTCGGCTTGTGTTCCTTGGCCAGCGCTTCCATCGCGTCGTAGTCGATGTCCTCTTCAGCGGTCAGGCCGTACGACACCACGTTGAACCATTTGCCGGACATGTTCAATGGCATGCCGTGGGTCAGATGGCCGCCTTCGGCCAGCGACATGCCCATGATGGTGTCGCCTGGTTTCAGGACGGCAAAGAACACGCCCTGGTTCGCTTGCGAGCCGGAGTTCGGCTGGACGTTGGCCGCTTCTGCGCCGAACAGCTGCTTGACGCGATCGATCGCCAGTTGCTCGACGACGTCCACGTATTCGCAGCCACCGTAGTAGCGCTTGCCTGGATAGCCTTCGGCGTATTTATTGGTCAGCTGGGAGCCTTGCGCTTCCATGACGGCTGGCGAGGTGTAGTTCTCGGACGCGATCAGTTCGATGTGGTCGTGCTGGCGGGTGTTTTCGTTCTGGATGGCGCCGAACAGTTCCGGGTCAACGCTGGCGAGGGTGTGATCTTTTGCGAACATGAAAAAACTCCAATAATGAGTAACGTTGTTGCTGGCAGGTTGGATCGAATGAGGGAAGCCAAAGCGGACAGGCAGCCTCTTTCGTGCATTCCATCGATGGGCTGCCCAGGCGAACGGCTGTTGAAATCTCACGTTTCCCGATGGATGTCCATCTTTCGCCGACGGACCAGTGCACCATTTTGGGGCTGACCGCAGCTTTTCGCCAGTTACGTGAGACGTAATGGAACCGGGATTGTAATTTATGCGCCAGATTTGAGCAAATTTGCGCGAAAGCCAGCCTGATCTAATTTGCAACATCGGCATTTCGCGGCATCGCCGGGCAACATTGGGCATTTCAGCTACAATTTTGCCACCCTGTCACTCACTCTAGGAACCCTCATGATCGTCTTCATCACTGGCGCCTCCGCCGGCTTCGGCGCTGCCATGGCCCGCATCTTCGTTCAAAACGGCCATAAAGTCCTGATCGCCGGCCGCCGCGCCGACCGCCTGCAGGCCCTGGCCGCCGAACTGGGCGACGCCGCCCTGCCGGTCGTGCTCGATGTGACCGACCGCGCGTCGATTACCGCCGTGCTGGCCGGTTTGCCGCCAGCCTGGCGCCAGATCGATGTGCTGGTCAATAACGCCGGTCTGGCACTGGGCGTGACGCCCGCCCACGAATCGTCGCTGGACGACTGGGACACCATGATCGCCACCAATATCAGCGGCCTGGTTGCGATGACGCGCGCCATCCTGCCCGACATGGTCAAGCGCGGTAGCGGCACCATCATCAATATCGGCTCGGTCGCCGGCGATACGCCTTATCCAGGCGGCAACGTGTACGGCGCAACCAAGGCCTTTGTCGAACAGTTCACGCTCAACCTGCGTGCCGACCTGGTGGGCACCGGCGTACGCGCCACTAACCTGGCGCCGGGCCTGTGCGGCGGCACCGAGTTTTCCAATGTGCGCATGAAGGGTAACGACGAGGCCGCCGCCAAGGTATACGAAGGCACCACGCCGCTGACCGCCGACGATATCGCCAACACCGCGTACTGGATTGCCACCCTGCCCGCGCATATCAATATCAACCGGATCGAGATGATGCCGACCTGCCAGGGTTACGGTCCGCTCAATATCAAGCGTACGCTCTGATCACGGCCGTGATAAATGGGTGGTGAAACTTAATTTACGCTGAATTTTGCAGGGGAAGGACGCAATTGGCCCGTCCTTCCTTCAACCAGCGCAATAAATTCGCGTAGAATGTTGCTCAATCTTATTTGCACTCAATACAACATGCCAGCACAGTTCGACTGGAATGTCCGGGTCTATTACGAAGACACCGACGCCGGCGGGATCGTCTATTACGCCAACTACCTGAAATTCTTCGAGCGGGCCCGTACCGAATGGCTGCGCCACCTCAATGTGAACCAGCACGCATTGCAGCAGGAACATGACGTGTTGTTCGTCGTCAAAAGTGTGACCTCGGAGTATCATGCGCCTGCAAAGCTTGACGACGTAATAAAATTAACTCTTAGCATCCAAAAACTAGGCCGTGCATCGGTTGCATTCCAGCAGCAAGCATGGTGTGGCGAGCAATTGTTGAACTCGGCCCAGGTGACTATCGCCTGCGTCGATACCACCATGCGCTTGCGCGCCATACCATCCGCCGTGGCCGAAAAAATGCGTCACTACGTAATCTCCGACTGATCAGACTGATAAACAATGAACGTCACCCAAGACCTCTCTTTCATCTCCCTCATCACCAACGCCCACCTGATCGTGCAATTGATCATGGCGTTGTTGCTCATTATCTCGCTGGTCAGCTGGACGTACATCTTCAGCAAGCTGTTCGCGGTGCGCTCGGCGCGCCGCCAGACCGTAGAATTCGAAAAGACCTTCTGGGCCGGCGGCAACCTGCACGCGCTGCACCAGAACGCCGGCAAGGACCGCGCCGGCAGCGGCCCGCTGGCCCGCATCTTCGAAGCCGGTATGGGCGAGTTCATCAAGAGCAAGGCCGCCTACGCCGCCAGTCGTGAAAGTATGGACCACGGCGCCATCCTGGACGGCGCCCGCCGCGCCATGCGCGCCGCCTTCCAGCGCGAGATGGACGTGCTCGAATCGCACCTGGCCTTCCTGGCCTCGGTCGGTTCGGTGTCGCCGTACATCGGCCTGCTCGGTACCGTGTGGGGCATCATGAACGCGTTCCGTGGCCTGGCCAATGTGCAGCAAGCCACGCTGGCAGCGGTTGCGCCCGGCATTGCCGAAGCGCTGATCGCTACCGCCATCGGCCTGTTCGCGGCGATTCCTGCGGTGGTGGCTTATAACCGCTTCTCGCACGATATCGATCGCCTGGCGATCCGCTTCGAGAGCTTTGTCGAAGAGTTCTCCAACATCCTGCAACGCCAGTCGCGCTAAGCACGGGCATTTGATAAGGCAGAGCGATCATGGGTTCTTCTTTTAACAGCAGCATGCGCGGCGGCCGTAGCCGCAAGCTCAAGTCCGAAATCAACGTCGTGCCGTACATCGACGTGATGTTGTGCCTGCTGATCATTTTCATGGTCATGCCGTCGGCCAACGACGCCTCGGTGGTGGACTTGCCGCACGCGGAAAAATCGACCAAGCCGCCCAGCGACTACGTGCAGATCGTCATCAAGCCGAACGGCGCGCTGTCGATCGGCGTCAAGGGCAAGGATGCGGACGCGCCGGAAACGGCGCCAAGCCGCGATGCGCTGGTGAAAAAACTGCGCACGCTGCACGAGGCGCATCCCGACTACCCGGTGCTGATCTCGGGCGACAAGGAAAGCAAGTACGACGACGTGATCCAGCTGATCTCGGAAGCGAAGAAAATGGGCATTACCCGCGTGGGTTTGGCCACTCAATAAGAACGTTGAATAGATGAATCCCCCTACCGCAGGCGGCCCGTACAAGGTGCCGCGACAACACAACGGCTGGCGCGCAACGATACTTGCCGTATCGGTGCACGCGGTGCTGTTGCTGTTCCTGTGGGTGGGCGTGAGCTGGCAGAATACCGAACCGACCGAAGTCCAGGCAGAAATCTGGGACATGACGGTGCAGGACGCCGCCCCCGCCGCCCCGCCGGAACCCCAACCGGAACCTGATCCAGAACCGACTCCGGCGCCGGAGCCTGAACCCGTGCCACCGCCTGTGGTCAAAGCTCCACCACCACCGCCGGTGGAAGTACCGCCCGCGCCCAAAGCACCCGACATCGCCCTCGAACGCCTGAAAGAAAAGAAGAAAAAGCTTGAGGAAGAGAAGAAGATCGCTGAGGCCAAGGAACTCAAGGAAGCTCAGCTGAAGAAAGAGGCGGACGAGAAGCAGGCCAAGCTCGACGCCAAGAAGAAGCTTGAGCAGAAAAAACTCGCCGAGCAAAAAGCCCGGGAAGAGGAAGAAAAAGAACAGGAAGAGAAAGAGAAGAAACTCGCCGCTGAAGCCGCCAAGAAAAAGGCCGCCGCCGAGAAACTCGCCAAGGAAAAAGCCGACAAGGCCGATAAAGCTGCAAAAGACAAAGCCTTCGCAGCGGAAATGAGCCGGATTACGGGCTCGGCCGCCAAGGGTTCCACCGGCACGGCTGCGCAATCGACTGGCGGCAAGGTTGATGGCGGTTACTCGGCAGCGATCCGTATCAAGGTCAAGAACAACCTGGTCTATGGCGGCACCGACGATACGCTGACTGCAATCTACAAGATCACCCAGTTGCCAACCGGTGAAATTATTGGCGTCCGCAAGATCAAGGGCAGCGCCTCGCCTGCGTACGACAGTGCGATCGAGAACGCAATTGCCAAATCGTCACCGCTCCCGAAGAAAAAAGATGGTACGGTAGAGCGCGAACTGGAACTGAACTTCAACATGAAGGATATGCACTAATGCAAACCAAATTTAAACACATCATTCTCTACGCCGGCCTGACCATCGCGGCCACCATGGGCAGCGCCCAGGCGCAGATGCGCATCGAGATTTCGGGCGCCGGCAGCAACCAGATCCCTGTCGCCGTCGCCGGCTTCGCCAACGAAGGCGTGGCGCCGCACATGGTGTCGGCCATCATCAAGGCCGACCTCGAGCGCAGCGGCGCCTTTAAAATCATCGATGCCGGTGTGATCAGCGACGTCAACAACGTGGACTACAGCGGCTGGAAAGCCAAGGGCGCCGATGCGCTGGTGGTTGGCACCGTCAATGCCATGGCCGATGGCCGCTACGACGTGCGCTACAAACTGTACGACACCGTCAAGCAATCGCAGATCTCCAACCTGGACAAGGCGGTAACCGCCCAGTTCACGCGCCTGTCCGCGCACCTGATCGCCGACGACGTGTTCTTCAAGCTGACCGGCGTGCGCGGCGCGTTTTCCACCCGCATTTCGTATGTAAAGCAGGAAGGCCGCAGCAATATGCTGATGATTGCCGACGCCGATGGCGAAGGCGAGCAACTGGCGCTGCGTTCCAACGAGCCGATCATCTCGCCATCGTGGTCGCCGGACGGCACCAAGGTCGCGTACGTGTCGTTCGAGCAGAAAAAGCCGGTCGTCTACATCCAGAACCTGATCACCCGCGCCCGCACCGTGGTGGCCAATGAAAAAGGCAATAACTCGGCGCCAGCCTGGGCCCCGGACGGCAACAAGCTGGCCGTGGCGCTGTCGCGTGACGGCAACTACGAGATCTACACGGTGAACGCCGACGGCAGCAACCTGCGCCGCGTCACGAGCAACGGCGGCATCGATACCGAGCCACAATGGTCGGCCGACGGCCAGAGCATCTACTTCACCAGCGACCGCAGCGGCGGCCCGCAAATTTATCGCATGAGCGCCAGCGGCGGCGACGCCAAGCGCGTGACCTTCTCCGGCACCTACAACACCAGCCCGCGCGTCTCGTCGGACGGCAAGACCCTGGCCTATATCTCGCGCCGCGACGGCAACTTCCAGTTGTACGTGCTGGACCTGGGCAGTGGCCAGGAAACGCGCCTGTCGGATACGACCAGCGACGAATCGCCGAGTTTCGCGCCGAACGGCAAGTACATCATGTACGCCACGACGGCAGGCAGCCGCAAATCGCTGGCCGTGGTCTCGGTCGATGGCCGTGTGAAGCAACGTCTGACCACTCAGGCGGGCAACATCAAGGAGCCCACCTGGGGTCCGTTCATGCAGTAAAACAATCAAAATCTAACGTTACTAGGAGAAACTCATGCGTCAAATCAGCAGCTTAGCCCTCGTCCTGACCACCGCAGCGATCCTGTCGGCTTGCTCGTCGACCCCGATCAAGGAAAACACCCCGCCTCCAGTGGTGGAGCGTCCAGCCACCGGCCCGGCGACGGCACCAGCGGACACCCGCACCGTGGCGCCAGTTGAAACCAAATCGCTCGACCCGCTGGACGATCCAAAAGGCGTGCTGGCCAACCGCAGCGTGTATTTCGACTATGACAGCTACAGCGTGCGCGCCGATGGCCGTCCAGTGGTAGAAAATCACTCGGCCTACCTGGCGAAAAACAAATCGCGCCAGATCCTGATCCAGGGTAACACCGATGACCGCGGCGGCTCCGAGTACAACCTGGCCTTGGGCCTGAAACGCGCCGAAGCCGTGCGTAAAGCCATGACCACCCTGGGCGTGTCGGATTCGCAGATCGAAGCCGTCTCGCTGGGCAAAGAGAAGCCAAAAGCTGCGGGCACCGACGAAGCCGCACGCGCTGAAAACCGCCGCGCCGACATCGTTTACAAGTAATTTCGCTTTTGCCGGGTCACAGGCATAATACGGGGTGGTACCCGGACTTGGTCCCCAAGTCCAGGCATCGCCCCGTTTCCATTTTGATTTGTTGAAAGCGCCCGACATGATGAAACTCTCCAAATCCGGCGTCTCCGCCGCCGTGCTCGCTGCGATGACCTGGCTGCCGCTGCAAGCCCATGCCGGCCTGTTCGATGACGACGAAGCCCGCAAGGCCCTGCTGGACCTGCGCGCCAAGGTCGAAGCCCTGCGCGTCGAAACCAACGCCCGCCTCGAAACCAAGTCCGACAAGTCCAGCACGCTGGACATGATCAATCAGAACGACAACACGATGCAGGAGATCGCCAAGCTGCGCGGCCAGATCGAAGTGCTGGCCAACGAAGTATCGATGGCCCAGAAGCGCCAGCGCGACCTGTACACCGACCTCGACACGCGTATGCGCAAGCTCGAGCCGCGCGAAGTGAACGTGGACGGCAAAACCGCCCAGGTCGATCCGAGCGAAGAGCGCAACTACGACGCCGCCATGACCCAGTTCAAGGCTGGCGACTACAAGGCCGCCGGCGATGCCCTGGCCGCCTTCGTGCGCCAGTACCCTGCTTCCGTGTACACGCCCAACGCGCAGTACTGGCTCGGCAATTCGTTTTACGCCCAGCGCGACTGCAAGAGCGCCATCGCGGCCCAGCAAGTGGTGCTGAAGAACTACGCAGACAGCCCGAAAGCGCCAGACGCCATGCTCAACATCGCCAGCTGCCAGACCGAGCTGAAAGACAAGGCGGCCAAGAAGACCTTGCAGGACCTGATCAAGCAGTTCCCCGAGTCACAGGCGGCCGTGACGGCCAAGCAGCGCCTGAGCGGCAAGTAAGCGCGTGCGTTGAGGCGGCCGGACAAATAAATTGTCCGGCAGGCATTTGACAGGATGTGTTGAAACATCCTATAATCTCGCTTCTTCGGGGGTCGTTAGCTCAGCTGGTAGAGCAGCGGACTTTTAATCCGTTGGTCGCAGGTTCGAATCCCGCACGGCCTACCACCGAAGCACCCTTGGGTCGTTAGCTCAGCTGGTAGAGCAGCGGACTTTTAATCCGTTGGTCGCAGGTTCGAATCCCGCACGGCCTACCAAGATTCATCAAAAACGCCCACAAGCTTCGGTTTGTGGGCGTTTTTGTTTTGGCCAGGATTTACCGCAAACGCGGCATTCCATTCTTTGTTCATCACGTAGCATGAACTTCCCGACGATTGGTTATCAGATCGTTCAAGTTACTATAAGAATGGAAAATTATGGCACACATGAAAAAGCTCGCAAGCGTTTGCGCGGCGGCATTTGCACTGACCGCCTGCGGCGCGAGTACCGACGACGACATCAGCTCAGCGACGAACTCGAGCAGAAATTCTGCCAATAGCGCGGCCGCGCAAGAGGCGGCAGTGAAGTTATGCCAGGCGCAAAAATATACCGGTACCGAAACCGATCCGCAGGTCTACACGTATGACTATATCGCGCAGTTCGATCGGTGCGCGCTTGCAGCGACGGGGAACAATAACTACAAGATTGACGGCGACCGACAATGCAAGGTACTTGATGCGCTTCTCAAGGCAACTGCAAGCAAATTCAAACCATTGCACTGCAACGGTGAGGTGCTACGCCCCTAGATTGTGAGTGTATTGCACTCAGCCAAGGACTGAAGGATGTGGCTCGGCTTAGAATCCTAAGTCGGCTCCATACATGAGCCATTTCTGGGGGCGATCAATGAAAAATGCTGCATCAATCCGCCTGCTGGCTGCGCTTGGCACAACGGTACTCTCTGTTCTCATGCCACTGGAATCGGCCGGAGCGAGCGTCTGCTTCGGTACATCGGCAAACGGGCGTGTGAGTGACGCCGTGGCGCTTCCCGCTCAGGGCGAAAACTATGGCCCCTACAGCAGCCTGGGCGTCACGCTCGGCAGAACCCATGTGCACCAAACCGTGCGCGATATCGTGGTGGACGCTTATGCCGCTGCTTATCGCACCATGCCCACCACCCTCTTCCTCTACGGCGAAACCGGCCTGTCCTCTGGCGGCGCCTTCAAGCCCCACCGCACGCACCAGAGCGGGACCTCGGTCGACTTCATGGTGCCGGTGCTGGACGGCAAGGGAAAATCGGTAGCGCTTCCATCCAATGCGCTCAACAAGTTCGGCTACGCGCTGGAATTCGACGCCAATGGCAAGCTCAATGATTTACAGATCGATTTTGAAGCCGTCGCCGAACACTTGCACCAGTTGGCGATCGCGGCGAAAAAGCACGGCGCGCCGATCAACCGCGTGATCTTTCAGAGAGAACTGGTGGCGCAGCTGTACCGGACCAAGCGCGGCGAATACCTGCGCAGGTCGGTGACGTTCATGAAGGCGACGCCGTGGATACGGCACGACGAGCACTACCACGTGGATTTTACGTTGCCATGCCGGCCAATGACGGACTATGGCAGGTGAGCTAGAATTCTCATCCCTCACCTGGTATTGGAGACATCATGGCCTTGGCACATGCAACGTCCGGTCAAGTCATTGCGCTCACGCGCGCCGACGAGGACACTACGCAGTTTTCAGCGATCGCACTGGCGAAAACAGAACAGGTCGAATTAATCAGGCTGGTACTCCCCGCAGGGAAAGACATGCCGGAGCATCATGTGAAGGGAGAGATCACGTTCCAGTGCATCAGCGGACAGATTGCCTTCATCATGGGCGCCACCACCGCCACGCTCACTGGCGGCAAGATGTTGTACCTCGAAGGCGGGGCGCCGCATGCGGTCAAGGCGCTGGCCGATTCGGTGGCGCTGGTGACCATCGTCTTGCGCCACTGACCCGGGCGGGTTGGTTCTTAGCGCTTGGGAGCCTTCTTGACACCGAGTTGCGACGCTTCGTAGATGGCCTTGGCATCCTGGTGCGCCTGCTCGACCGTGCGCAATTTCTCGTCCTCGTCGTGCCGCACAAAAAACTCCTTGTCCTGCGCCGCCACCACCAGTTTTACAGCCGCCGCCTCGGCCACGCCAAATTTTTCGAAGATCAGCGTGGTGACCTCATCCAGGTATTCTTCGTAGGTCATGCGACCATCCTCTCTTGTTGATGCGATTGACTTCAGGGTTGGACATGGTAATCGCATCGGGGACAATCGCCAACCCCGTTGTCACAAAACAATTCTCCGCATCATCATTCCACATACGCTAAGCCTCCGACCTTTCTACATCAGGAGCGTTCATATGGCGACCACGCAAGCCAGCATTGACGAGGCATTATTCGATAGCGCAATCGAGTCGCTCGAGGCGCAAATCGCCAATGTCGGCACCCATCTGACCATCGACTCACACGCACGCGCTGCCTATGCGAGGGAAATCAAGCGCATGTCCGACCGCTTGCGTGCCGAAGCACTGGCCGGGCGCCTCAGCTGGACCGATGCGGCGCGCGAAGCGCAGGTAGCGCGCAATGCCATCATGGAAGTGATTCGGGCGCGCGGCACACCGGTCGGACGCGCCATCGCAGAGTACATGAAAAAAGATGGCATTCCCCTCAATCACCTAGTGGCGAGCAAGACGGCCAAGGCTCACGGAAGTAGTGCTGTCTTCTCAGGCTTGACCGGCACTCAACAAAACGCAATTTACGCCAGCATCGTGACTTCGGCGGGCACATCGAACGCCCGCGTCACGCACGCGATGGCAACTCTTTCCCACGTCAGCCGTGGCGTAGTGTTTATTGCGGTCGCGCTGTCTGTCTATGAAATAACAACGGCCAGGAATAAGGTCGCTGCGGCGAAAAAAGAATTGGCGGTCAACGGGGCCGGCATCGCCGGCGGCATTGCAGGAGGGATGCTGGCAGGCCTGGCCTGCGGCCCGGCCGCTCCGGTATGCGTTACAGTGGGCGCTTTTGTCGGCGGCGCGTTGGCTGCCTTCGGCACGAGCTACGCCTGGTAGGCACCACATGAACCTCACCTCAGCTGACCACTACGCGCTACGCACCATCACGCCATCAACGTCGGAACAAGTCCCTTCCAGCGAGTTGATGATTTCCGGCAAGCCAACCGGCAAGGTCCTCGATGGCGCCGTGCTGGAAGCGGCGCTGGCGTGGGGTGATCTTCTGCTGCTGTTTATCACCGATGACGTGCCGTACGAAGAAGGTTTGCGCATCGTCCTGCTGGATCGGGATCTTAACACGCTGGATTCGGCATTGATCGTGGCGATGTATTCCACCGGCGTCTTCTCGGATCTCGATCTGACCGCAGCGGACACGGTGCGCTTCCGCTTCTTCGGCGGCCTAGTCTATACCTTGACCTTGCTGCCGCAAGCATCGTTTGCCTTCCCCTTCTTCTCCGACCCGAGCGCCGTCTGGCGCCCGTTCAAGTGGACGCGCAGGTTTCGCATCGACGCCAACCCGTTGCCGGAAACAGGAACGTCACCACCGCCGTGACGCTCCCGCCGGCAACGCTTAAAACGCCGCCCGCAACCCCACACTCACGCGCCGCCCCACATCCTCCAGCGTCAGGAACTGGCTCTCGTTGACCGCATACTCGTGCGTGCGCGAGTTGGCGATGTTGATCGCGTCCGCGTAGATCGCCAGGTTGGGCGTGAGGTTGTAGCGCAGGCTGGCGTCGGTCTGGCCGTAGGCCGAACGGTTGCGGGCCTGGGTGCTGCCGCCGCCGCAATCGACCGAGAAGTGGTTGCGCCAGTTGTAGCTCACGCGCGCCTGGAAGTCGCCGCGCTCGTAGAACACCGAGCCGTTGTACGACTGCGGCGACAGGCCCGGATAGCCGCACGACGGCGTGGCAACGTTATCGGTCTCGCGCTGGGCGCTGGCATCGACGTAGGTGTAGTTGGCGGACACGCCAAAGCCCTGCAGCCAGCCGACCGAGGTGTCGAACGCGTACTGCCCGGCGATCTCCACGCCCTTGATCTTGCCCTTCTGGCCATTGCGCACGCGCGAGTCGTGGACGATTTCGTTAAACTGGGGGATGCGCATATCGACGATGGTCGTCTCGAGGAAGTCCGAGACTTTTTTCATGAACACGGCCGCGCTCACGTAGTTGGTCTTGGACAGGTACCACTCGTACGAGACGTCGAAGTTCTTCGACTGCATCGGCTTCAGGTAGGGATTGCCGCCGCCGGTCTGCACGTCGCCGAAGCGCCCGCCGTACCAGTTTTCCACCCCCAGCTGGTTGAGCGTGGGACGGGTCTCGGTTTTGGACGCGCCCAGGCGCAGCAGCATGTCCGAGCGCAGGTCGAACTTGATGTTGGCCGATGGCAGCACGCTGTTGTAGCTGTTCTGTACCGTGGTCACCTGGTTGGGGCCCCACACCGAGATGAAGGTGGTGTCGTTCGGGCTTTTCACCGCCGACAGCAGTTCGCGGCTGATGCCGGTGGACGTCGATTTCACGCGCACCACGCGCACGCCGGCGTTGGCGGACCAGCCGCTGCCCTCCCACTTGGAATCGACGTAGAAGCTGCTCACTTTTTCCTTCACGGCCCACATCGACGGCTTGGTGTAGTCGATCGCCATCGGGCCGTTGGGGAAGCGCGTCAGGTCCGAGTAATAGGCCGGATCGTTCGACTGCGGCAGCAGCGACGGCTGATTCAGGTAGTTCATGTACGCGTACGGATCAAAGCTCAGGTACTGGCTCGGAATCTTGCCGCCGGTGTTCATGAAATCGTCCATCTGCTGCACCGTGAACAGCGACGACGGCAATTTCACGTGGTAGCCGCTGAACGCATTCCAGGCGTCGTTGCCCCACTTGGTGCGATCAACCTTGCGCTGCGAGTGGGCCAGACCGGTGTCGAGGCCTTTGAAGAATCCGATCTCGTGTTCCCAGGCCGCGCTCAGGCGCCCTTCGTGCAGCTTGTCGGTATTGCGGATGTCGCCGTTGGAGACGGCGTGCGCGCTGACGTTGTTCGGATCGGCGATGTTGTCGCCGAAGGTGATGGTGGGCGTGCTGCCGAAGGTCAGCGTGTCGCCGTTCTTCGGTATCATGCCGGCCACCACCCACATGTCGTTCGAATCGGACGTGGTGCGCGAGGTGGAGATATCGCCCTCGATACGCCACTCGTCGCCCACCTTCCACTTCGAATTGAGCCCGAATGCCTTGGTGATCGAGAGCCGGTCGCCGCCCTTGGCTATCATGTCGTTGGAATTGGCCTCGCCCAGCAGCTTGCCGGCGCCGGCGATGGCCGGGTTGTTGGCGTAAAAGGTGGAACCCGGGCGCAGGAAACTGGTCACCTGGTCGTTCTGGTCGTACTTCACGCCCAGCTGCACCGGGTTGTTCCAGTCGCTGAAGGCGATGATCTTGTTGTTCTGGTCGAGGCGCGAGTACAGGCCGTCGGCGGTGAGCTTCCAGGTCGGCGACGGGTTGTATTGCACGGTCAGATTGCCGACCACGCGCTTGCGGCTTTCGTCTTCCTGCTGGAAACCGTAGCTTTGCGGCATGTAGAGCTTGCGCGTGGTGACATCGGCCATGGTCAGGCCGCGCGAGTTGAGGTCGCCGTTGATCATCGAGACGTCGCGGTAGTTCCACGCATCGTTGATGGCCTTGTTCTGCTTGGACGCGCGGTCGGTGTACGACAGCGAGCCGGTCACGCCGAACGTGCGGTCCTCGTTGGCAAACGAATACATGCCGCTGGCGTTGGGCGTGTATTTTTTGGAATTGGAATCCCACGCACTTGAGGCATTGACCACCGAGCTGTGGCCGACCTTGCCCGAGAGCGGGCGCGCGGTCTGGATATCGACAGTGGAGCCGATGCCGCCCTCGGGCAGGAACGGTTGCGAGGTCTTGTACACCAGCGCCTTCGAAATCAGGTCCGAGGACAGCAGGTCGAACGAAAACTCGCGTCCGCCGGTATCGCTGGTCATGGTACGGCCGTTGACCAGCACGTTGTTGAATTCCGGTCCCAGGCCACGCACCGAGATGTAGCGCCCTTCGCCGCCGTTGCGCTGGATTTGCACACCGGTCACGCGTTGCAGCGATTCGGCGATATTGGTGTCGGGGAATTTGCCGGCATCTTCGGCCGACACCGCATCCACCACGCCATCCTGCTGGCGCTTGGTGTTGAGCGATGACGACAGCGACGCGCGAATGCCGCTCACCACCACCTTGGCGGACGGATCGACAACGGGTTCATCGGAAGTTTGGGCGTGGGCGCCGCCCGCCAACAGGATGTCGGCGATCAGCGCAGCCAGCAGGGTCTTGCGCAGGGTCGATCGTTGTATTGCCATTTTGTCTCCATCTTTGTATTTATAGAAATGACATGGATGACTGCCTGCGGATATTTTTTATGACAGGCAGTTCCGGTGCAGTGGCTAGTGTGATTATTGTGACTGCATGTGGAAATACTACGCCCGTGGTCGGAATGGCAAGCTATCATTTATTTGTGTTTTGATATTCTAAAATCATATAACTACGCGCAGAAAATGCGCCATTGGGACGCGGGGATCTGACTTGGGGATTTACTCGGGGAAAGCACCTTGACTCCAGACTCGAGCAAAAAATGTAGCTGTAGTATGAGCACCGTGGATGCGCAGAACGTCTAGCAAGCGTGCGTGGGTATAAGGCGGCGTTTTCAGGCTATCGATGGATTTTTTCAACGCCAGCCCTACGCGACGATGGTCGGCCTTAACCAGACTATCGATGAATTTTCCGGGAGAAATCACGGCTACGCCAAGCCGAGCCATATCGGAGACGGCAAGATGTTTGAGATTGTTAGAGATGAGATAGACTTTGTCGCCATTACCGTCTGCTCCTGCATAGTCCTGCAAGACCAACGCGGCAGCAGCCACATGCCTGTCCCCTGCATTGACAGCAACAGGCAACCGCGCCAGCACCGACGGGTGATCGTGCCCAAAGACCTGGTGACCATGAACGGCGCCTTGGTAGCATTCCAATCGTTGCTGCGCCCTGATTATCTCAGAATTTGTAGAGCCAGACTTTCGGCTGCGAACGGCGACCTTTGCCCAGTTTAGAACGAACTCTGCTTCGATCTGGGCGCTCCAGCGAGCTGAAAAAAGCCCCTCCAGGCATAGGTCGAACAAGATATCGGACAACCTCGGAGGCAGCAGCACATTGGCATCCAGCAGCGCGTAGGTCGTGCCGCCAGGGGATAGCGGGTGCCCCCTGGACTCAGGAGCGCCGGCGGGGAATGGCTTGGACGAAGGCCGTTTCCGGGATGTCATACATACCATTCTGCTCGGCTGCTTCACGGTAATTCGACCGTTTGGCTTGCGCTTCGCGTTCCTTGATCCATGCGCGCACAGAGGATTCCGGCACGCGTCGATGCCCGCCTTCGGTCACCGAGGCGCCAGCCAACTTTCTGTTATCTATAAGCATGGCAACATAGGGACGACTGCACTGCATCAGCTCCGCTGCCGCCTCAGTTGTGAGCATTGTTTCACCCGGAATCGATGGCTCTATACTCTGCGACTCGGCGACACTAATCAGGTAGTGTTGCATGCCGATGCGTATACTTCGGGACAGTTCATCACGACCGGCAAGCAAATCATGTAAGGCTTGGACAATATTTTTCGCAGAGTCAGGTGACAAGTCAGGAACTCGCTGCACCAGACCGTCTGCTATGCCCGTCAACATGTCGCGCGACTTGGACACAGACTTGGCTTCGCGCCCTTTCTTTAGAGTCATACTCATCGCAACCCTCCGTCACTTTCGTTTTATTGTAGATCAAATCGAAAAAAACGTAACCGTGTTGCGACCAAAAATGTGATCTAACGCAGTGTCACCACTCCAGCCCGTCCGCTGTCGGGCTTGAGCCAGTCACGAGTATCGATCTTGTCGCTGAGGAACTGCACCGCGCGGCTCAACGGCAGTTCGACCCAGCGGTGGAAAGCGGCGCCGGCCAGCAGGCTGCTGCTCCAGGCCAGCAGCATGCCCAGCATTTGCAGTTCCGGTTCGGGATCGACAAAGCGGGTAAAGCCGGCGTTGACCAGCAGACACACGGGGAAGTGAATCAGGAACACCGAGTACGAAATCTTGCCCAGCTTGTTGATGGCAGCCCAGCCATTGCCGTCGGAAGCCGTCCTGATCCTGCCGCAGACGAACAGCACGCTTGCCACCAACAGCGCCAGCGCGATGCGGCTGCGGAATTCGAGTACCAGCCCGGCCAGCGCCGGCAGCAGCGCTGCCAGCATGATCAGGGTGATGGCGCCTGGCTTGCGCGCCGGGTCGCTGCCCCACCAGGCCATCAGGCCCAGGCCGTAGCTGCCGAAGAAATATGGCGCCCAGGAATCCCATTCGGCATCGAGGTTGAAATGCAGCAGCGACATGGTGATACCGACGGCTACCAATAAAGGCATCAGCCACCGCACGACATGCTTGCCGACCAGCACACCGGCCAGCCACAGCAGCAGTACCAGCGCCGCATACAACTGGAAGTCGATGGCGACATACCAGGCGCCGGCGGACAGCGAAGGATAGTCGAGCACGCCGTGCAGCAATACCGCGTGGGCGGCCAGTTGCGCCAGCGTGGCCGGTTCCGAGATCGAGTCGTGCACCATCCAGCGGCTGGCCAGGGCCGACGCGGCAGCCGCAACCAGCGTGGCGGCAATGAACGGCGGCGCCAGCTTGGTATAGCGGTGCCAGATCGCACCGAGCGGACTGGCGTGCGATGGCAAGCCGGCCGGCGACAACGACTTGGCCGCCAGGAAGCCGCCGATCACCAGGAACACCTGCACCGCGATGCGGGCGCTGTCACCGAGCCAGCCTATCAGGTCGGGAAACACCGGGCGCACGTAGTCGGCCATCGGTCCGTAAAACGCCAGGTGGTGTAACACGATCAGTTGCGCGGCCACGGCCTTGAGCAGGTTGATATAGCCGAACTGCAATGGAGTATGTTGTTTTTTTAATACAGCGGAAGTCATGTAATTCCTTGTCCTGCTTGTCCTTGATACGCTGACAAGCTTGCCAACAAGGTCGCTATCATAGCGGAGGTCGGGGAATCGGGGGCGCACGGACTAAGCGGCTGCCCTGCTTCACCTGTCAAATCTTTTACGGGACAGTTGAATTTTTCTGCTGCCCCCTGTAAAATTCGCGCCCTTGGGTCGTTAGCTCAGCTGGTAGAGCAGCGGACTTTTAATCCGTTGGTCGCAGGTTCGAATCCCGCACGGCCTACCAAGATATGTTGAAAACGCCAGCCGGCTAACCGGTTGGCGTTTTTTTTCGTCTGCCGCTCCTGGCATAACAGATATCACTGGAAGACACATCTCTTTCAGCCAAGAAATTCAATTTTCGAATGTCGTTTATCGGAAATTGAAATTATCTTTATATCTGAGACTTCAGTAAGATGCATTCATCGACACATTGAATGCAGTTCACAGGAGCCCATCATGACCACCGCTACCGCCAACATCAACACCATCGCCGCCGCCCCTAAAGCTCCACGCCGTTCGTGGAAAGCCATCGTTCGCCGCATCTTCGAACTGTGGGCCGAGCCGTACAGCCACGGTCCTTACCAGCCGCTGTAAGCAGTAACAGCAAGATCAGCATTACCGGTAGTAAAAACGTAGCAAATATCGTTCGCGTGAGTGCACAATCGGTGTACTCACGGAAGAAGGCGAACGATGACCAAACAGTTCACCATTGCCACCCTGGCAGATTACCCCGCAGCTGTGCCTGTTCTGGCACGCTGGTGCTGCAGCGAATAGGGCTGAGGGGCCCCGCATCACCGCGCTTGATTTCGCAGATAGACTGATCTTGATCAATCAATCCGAAATACAGACGCAGTATAATCGCTCGATCATGTCCCAAAATATCACCTCCCCCGATGCAGAATTCGCTAGCGCCGAAGAGGCCGAAGCCTATGATCAATGGCTACGCGCCAAGATCGCGGCGTCGCTGGCAGACTCGCGTCCAGCCATTCCTCATCACATCGCAATGGCACAGCTACGAGCGGTAATTGACCGACAGCCGGATCAAGATGCTTCCGATCCAGTGGCGCCTTGAGGCTTTAGCCGACCTTACTTCGATTCTCGACTATATCGCGCAGCGAAACAAAACGGCAGCGCGTGATCTTCACCGCGCGATTGACCGCGCGGTATCCAATCTTCCGGGCAGTCCCTACCTCTATCGTGCGGGACGCGTCCCCGGTACGCGCGAACTCGTTGTTCATTCCAACTACCTTGTTATCTACAGGATAACGCCAGCATTCATCGAAATCGTTGCCGTTGCCCACACGCGGCAACGCTATCCTACCGGCGCCTGAACTTCTTCGGCTGCCGCTTGCGCGCTGCCGAATTTTGATCCTGCAAGATCGCATCCACCCGCTCCGATGCTTCACGTGACAGCCGCAGGGCCAGCGCCGTGTCCGGGAAGTGTTCGGGCTGGCGGTAGGCCAGCCAGGCATAGGCCGAATACAGGCGGCAGGCGTCTTCCGCTTCCTGCAAGTTCATGTAGTGCACCGGGTTGTTTTCCGGCTTGAGGTGGGTGATTTTCTTGTGGGCCAGGGCCGTGGCCCAGCTTTCCCACGCGTGTTGCAGGCTGTGTACCTTGGCCGAAATCGGTACCAGCGACAGCGCGAATTTTTCCGCCACCGACAATTGCAGCATATCGAGCCAGGCCGCGCGTTCGAACTGGTCTTCGGTAATGCGCGGATAAAAAAAACCGTCGGGCACGTCGATGTTGTGGACGAAGCGCTTGAGCAGCTTGGCCAGGCCGTGCTCGTTGGTCACGGCCGAGATGCGGTGCAGGTGCTCCAGCGTGGGCGCTACCGCAAAGCCGGTGGTCTTCAGTGGCACCGGCTTTTCGCGCAGCAGCGAACGCATGACGTTGTGGGTCTCGGCATCGAAGCCGGCCACCAGGCCTTCTTCGTGGACGCCGAAGCGCCCTGCCCGTCCGGCGATCTGGCGCGCCAGTGCGGCCGGAATTTCTTCTTCCTCGTAGCCGTTGTACTTGACGCAGGTGGTCATGACGATGCGCGCGATTGGCATGTTCAGGCCCATGGCAATCGCGTCGGTGCCCACCACCACGTCGGCAGCGCCGTCGCGGAAGCGCTGGGCCTGGGCGCGCCGCACTTCCGGCGACAGGTTGCCATACACGGTGGCCACCGACAGGCCTGCTTCGGTGACATTGTCGCGCCACATCAGTACTTCGCGGCGCGAAAAGCAGATGATGGCGTCGCCGCGCCGCAATCCCGTGAGCTTGCGTACCGGGCTCTCTTCCATCGACAGCGGCCCCTTGCGCTTGAGCACATGCACTTCCAGTTCGCAGTCCAGGCGCGCGGCCAGCACTTCGATGGCGCGCCGCGCTTCGGGCGCGCCCACCAGGTACACGGTGTGGGCCGGGGCGCCGCAGACGGCAGCGGTCCAGGCGGCGCCACGGTCGCGGTCGGCCAGCATCTGGATCTCGTCGATCACGGCCACATCCACTGGCGTACGGGTGTCGAGCATCTCGACCGTGCTGGCCACGTGGGTGGCGCCCGGTTCCAGGCGCCGTTCTTCGCCCGTGACCAGGCTGACTGCCAGCGGCCGGCCATGCTGCTGCATCGCCTGCAAGCGTTCGTAGTTTTCCAGCGCCAGCAAGCGCAAGGGCGCGAGGTACACGCCGCTAGGCGCCTTGGCCAGCGCTTCGATGGCCTGGTGGGTTTTACCGGAATTGGTGGGACCCAGCAGCGCGATGAACTTGCGCTTGATGCGGCGCGCCACCTCGAACGACGCCGGGTACTCGGCCAGGTTGATGCTCTGGCGCGTGCGTTCGGCGTGCTGCTCCTCCATGTCGCGCTCGACCGCGTGTTGCAGGCGCTGGCGGATGCGGTCGAACACCATGCCGGCCGGTTCCGAAATCTGCATATCGGCCAGGCCTTGCAGGAACGGCTGCGGATCAAGGTCGCAATCGTCGCTGGCGTCAACGATTTCCTGCACGAACGCTTCGACGTGGCCGTGCAGCTCTTCCACCACGGCCGGGCTGGCCCGCTCGCGCAGGACGGCGGCGCGGGCGTCGGCGTCGAGCTTGCGCCATTTCGATGGCTTGGCCAGCACGCCTTGTGCCGGCACCAGGTCGTACGGGTAGCAGCGGCCGCCGTATTCCACCGTGCCGGTCAGGCGCAGGAATACCCGGCCTTCGAGGCGCATCAGCGAGAAGCCGAGGTCGGCCAGGCCCAGCTCGCGCATCAATTGGTCGTCGTGTTCCTGGTCTGCTATGTCGCTCATGGTCGTTTCCAGTTACTCAATGCAGAATTATATCGCGGCGGCGTCGCCGCGATTTTTGTCTTTCACCGGGATTTCTGGCACGATAGCCCGGTTTACCTTTGCTGTGCCGAATATGCCCCAAACAATTATCGTCCCCGTCCAGCATGAATTGCTGATCAAGAAAAGCCGCTTTATCGCTTGCGTCCAGCCGATGGCCGATCGCGCTGCCGCGCAAAAAGTCGTCGCGCAATTATGGGCGCAGCATCCGCAAGCGGCGCACGTGTGCTGGGCATTATTGGCCGGCGGCCAATCGGCGGCAGTCGATGATGGTGAACCAAGTGGCACGGCCGGGCGTCCCATGCTTGACGTATTAAGGCACCAGGACCTCGAAGGGGTATTGGCAACCGTGGTGCGCTATTTTGGCGGCGTGAAACTCGGCGCCGGCGGCCTGGTGCGCGCTTATACCGACAGCGTGGCCCAGGCTTTATTAAAAGCCGAGAAAATCGCGATCATCAAGCAGCGCTTGTTAACCTGCACCGCGCCGTATGCACTCGAAGGCATGATACGGCGAGAACTGGAAGCGGCCGGCGCCACCTTGGAGAATGTCGCCCATGGCGACGATGTCCGCTTCGAATTCAGCCTGCCCGATACCGAAGCCGAAACCCTGATATTGCGCCTGAATGAATCGGGCCACGGCCGGATTACCTGGATAGCTCCCGAACTCGAATAACCGCAGAATAAGCAGGAAGGACGGCAGCGTTGCGTGCCGCCCTGTTCAAGCCGAAAATCGGCACATTCACGCCATTTTCTGGCGCACCTGCCCGGCCCAGGTAGCGCGGTGCCAGAGCGCCTCCAGCGGTCCCTGCGCATGAGAGCGTAGCCACCACACGCTGAACTGGCGTTGCGCCAGCGCCAGCGCAATGCCAATTGCCAGCGCCACCGTGGCGCCGGTATGCTGGTACAGGCCCAGTCCATAGCCGTAATACAGCGCGGTGCCAACCACTGATTGCACGACATAACTGGTCAAACTCATGCGGCCCAGCGGCGAGAAAAATGCCAGCGCGGGGCGGGCATAAAATACCAGGCTAAAACAGGCGACCAATACCGCCATAAAAGTGAGATTCGACCACGAAGTAATAATGACCAGCAGCGGCCGCTCAAGGGCCGGGCCGATATTCCAGCTGCCGGAATACGTCTTGATGAAATACAGGGGAATGAATGCTGCCACGGCGATAAACAGCACGTGCCACCAGCGCCGCTGATTCTCTTCGGATAAAGCAAACCAACCCGCCCTGCCCGCCAGCATACCGAGCATAAACAAGGCGGGAATCTGGAACAGCCGGCCATTCTCCCAGCTCCATAAAATCACGCCGGTTTTCCCATTGGTGAGATTACCGATCCAGACATCGGTCATCGAGCCGTGTTTCATGTATTCACTGGCGCGGCCAAAATAAGCCCACGATGCCGGATCGGCCAGCTTTTCATTTGGCGCCGATAATGCCCAGTACCACTCCAGCCAGGCATACGGTTGCAACAGCAATATCACGGCAATCGCAAACACCACCGCGCCGCGCAAACGTGCCACGGGAATGAGCGCCAGTCCGAGCACCGCGTACATACTCAGGATATCGCCGTGATAAACCATGGAATTGAGCAAGCCAAAACACAGCAGCAGCACCATGCGCCACGCGTAGCGCGGTCGAAAATCTTCGCCACGGGCGGCGCGGCCCTGGAATTGAATGTAAAAGGTCACGCCGAACAGCAGCGCAAAGATGGCATACGATTTGCCGCCGAACAGGAAGAACATGCTGTCCCACACCACCTTGTCGATCGCGACCAGCCAGCCTGGCGCGCCCTGCGGCGTGAAGTACAGGTCGAAATGCTCGATGTTATGCAGCAGCATGATCGAGACGATGGCGAACCCGCGCAAGGCGTCGAGCAGGTCCAGCCGGGAAGAAGGCGCGTTCATCGTAAGCGATTCCTTGGCAAAAGCCCCAAGCTTATCTGAAAACGATTTCGCGCGATATCTAAAAGTTAAGAGGAAGAAATTAAGGCGTCAGGCGCGATGACAGTAGCGCGCCACGGTGACGATCAGTTCGTCGAAGTCGATGGGTTTGGCGATGAAGTCATCGATGCCGGCCGCGCGGCATTCGCTGCGCTCGGCTTCGAGCACATGGGCGGTGAGCGCAAGGATCGGCAGGCTGCTGTAGCCCTGGGCGCGCAGGCGGCGCGTGGCTTCGTAGCCGTCCATGACCGGCATCTGCATGTCCATCAATATCGCGTTGAATCCGCCGGGGCTGCTTTGCGCAACGCAGGCCAGCCCTTCGGCGCCGTCATTGGCCACGGTGACCACCGCGCCTTCGGCTTGCAGCAATTCGCACGCTATTTGCTGGTTGAGAAAATTGTCCTCGACCAGCAGCAACCGCATTCCCGCCAGTCTTTGTGCCGTCCCGGCTTCCATATCGAGCGCTCCCGGTCGCATGATGTTGAGTGACGATCATAACATGCACACATCTTGCGATGACAACAAGAAATATTGTCTCACGCTAGCCGGAACACCTGCACCACGCCTGCCAGCTGATCGGCCTGTTCGCGCAGCGCGCCGGCGGCAGCAGCGGCCTGCTCCACCAGCGCGGCATTTTGCTGGGTGGCGCTGTCGATGCTGACGATGGCCTGGTTGACCTGGTCGATGCCGAGCTCCTGCTCGCGGCTCGAACTGGCGATCTCGCGCACGATGGCGTTGACGCGGCCGATGCTGGCCACCACTTCGTCCATGGTGCCGCCGGCCTGGCCCACGAGCGTGCTGCCCGCTTCCACCTGGCCGGCGGAAGCGTCGATGAGCAGCTTGATTTCCTTGGCGGCCGCGTCCGAGCGCTGGGCCAGGCCGCGCACCTCGGAGGCCACCACCGCGAAGCCCCGGCCCTGCTCGCCGGCACGCGCCGCTTCCACGGCGGCATTGAGCGCCAGGATATTGGTCTGGAACGCGATGCCCTCGATCACGCCAATGATGTCGACGATGCGCTGTGACGACGCGTTGATCTGCGCCATGGTGGCCACCACCTCGGTCATCACGGCGCCGCCGCGCACGGCCACGTCGGTGGCCGAGGCCGCCAGCGTGTTGGCCTCATTGGCGTGGCGGGTGTTGTGGTGGACCATGGTGGTCATCTCTTCCATCGACGACGCGGTTTCTTCCAGCGAACTGGCTTGCGACTCGGTGCGCGCCGATAAGTCCATATTGCCGGCCGCAATTTCGCCCGAGGCGAGCGCGATGGCGTCGGTGCCGCCGCGCACCTGGCTGACGATGCGGTGCAGGCTGCTGTTCATGTCGCGCAAGGCACGCTTGAGTACACCGGTTTCGGAGACGTCGTCGTCGCCCACCTCGATGCGCCCGGACAGGTCGCCCCTGGCCACGCTGGCGGCAAAGCCCACCGCCTGGTTCAGCGGCGTCATGATCGAGCGCGCCAGCGCGCGGCCCATCAACAGCGAGACCAGCGCCGCCAGCGCGGCAAAGCCGATGATCTGGTAGCGCGAACCGGTCACTGCCGCGTCGCCCACGGCCTTGGTGGCGTCGGAGTTCTTCTCGATGACGTCGCTCAGCGCCGCCATGCTTTTCTCGAGCACGCGGAAGTTGTCCATGAACGCGCCGAACTGCGCCTGCGCGGCGTCCTTGTCGGACAGTGCCAGCGTCACCATCTGCTGGGCGCTGGCAAGATAGCGATCGGCGTCGGGACGCACCTGGCGCATGGCCTGCTGAATCTCGGCGTCGGTGGTGGCCGCGCCCATGTCGTCGATCAGCTTGCGAAACAGCGCGATGTGCTCGGCCGTATCCTCGCGCACGCCCTTGATTTCGGCAGCGTCATTGCGGTCGGCCGCCAGCCGCGCGGCCAGCACATCGGCGCGCAGCGCGTCGTGCATCATGTCCGCCTGCAGCTGGTCTTTCATGGCCGAGCCGTTGATGGTGATGGCGTCCATCGCCCGGCTCAGTACGGCCACGGCCTGGTAGCCGACCACGCCCACCAGGCCGACAAACACCAGCGTTACCACGTTCGAGAGCAGCAGACGCCGCTTGATGGTCCAGCGCATGCGCAACTCCTAGAATTTGAGCGACAAGCCGACCGTCCAGCTCCAGTCGGGGGTGTTTTTATTGAGCGCGCGCGAGACGGCCGTATCGACCTGCACCGATTTGCCCAGCAGCCAGGCGGCGCCCACGTCGAGTGTGTTGATCGAACCGCCGTCGCGGGCATGGGCGATCTGCTGCGCCGAGTATTCGACAAAGGTGCGCAGGCGGTCGTTCCACTCCTTGCCCAGCACCACCGCGAAGATGCCGCTGGTGAAACGTTGGCCCTCGTCGTTGCGCTGCCACGCCACGCCCGGCATCACGCCCAGGCCCAGGTCGCCGGGCAGGTCCCACTCGGCCACCACGCGCAGCGAACCGCCCTTGCCGGGCGCGCGGAACGGCGCCGAGCCGGTATCGAGGTCCCAGTGCGCCAGCAAGCCCATCGATGGCCGCGCGCCTTCGTCATCGACCATATGCCATTTCACGCCGACGGCGGTGTCGGCATAGCCAGTCTCGCGCAGGCGCTGGCCGGTGGCGGGATCGTGGGCGGTGGCGCGCAGGCGGCCGTCGGTTTCCACGCGCAGTTCCCAGTCCTCGGCCACGCCAAAGCGCAGCAAGGTGGGCGTGGAGACGGTGCGCAGCTTGATGCCGTCAGCCTTGTCGCGCTCGACGGCGACGCTGGTCTCGACCTGGAAGCGTCCCTTGCCCACCACGTTGCTCGACTCGACAAAGTCGGGGCGGTCGGTGACGATGCCGTCGTCGTCTTCGCCGGCGCTGGCCGGGCCGGGCAGCATGAGCAGCAGTGCAACCAGTACGCCTGGCACGCCAGACCACGCTGCGCAGATCTTGATCGCCATTTTCCGCCTCGCCTTAAAGGTTTTGTGTCTCCACGGTATCACATTGTTTTGAATCAACGGTTGGTAAATTTCCACAGGCGGCGCTGTGTCCGGATCCGGGCAGCGGTGCCCGGCGCCGGGCAGACCAGCGTTGGCAATGCAACCTTGATCGCTACATAACATCCTGATTCAACAAGGATTTTATTGATGCCCCGGGCTGGCACGGCAGTTGCACTAAGTTGTACAACTTAACCTTGCCGGAATACCTATGGATCAACCGCTCAGCCCGCACATCACCGTCCGCCGCCGCGCCACCATCGCGCTGGTGGTGGCCGCCGTGCTGGCCACCGTGTGCCTGGCGGCGTGGGGCCTCAACCGCGCTGTTGGCGCCAGCGTGGCGGCCGACAGCGTCACCATCGCCACCGTGCGCGCGGGCGGCATCGCCAACACCATCAATGCCTCCGGCATTGTGATCCCGGTGCACGAAGAGCAGGTCGCCAGCCCGATCCAGAGCCGGGTGGCCAAGGTCCATGCGCGGCTGGGCCAGCAGGTGCAGGCCGGCGATTTGCTGCTCGAACTCGACAACCGCAGCGTGGTGCTGGCGATCGACAACATCCGCGAACAACTGGCGTTGCAGGAAAACCGCATCGTCGCGCTGACGCAGGAACTGGACCAGAAGCGCAAGCAACTGGTCAGCGCCATCGAGTTGCTGCAACTGGACTTGCAAGCCACGCGCGTGCGGCTGGGCCGCTACCAGACCTTGCGCAAGGCCGGCGGCGTATCGGCCGAGGATTTGTTGACGGCCGAGCTGAACGTGCAGCGCAACGAGATCGCGCTGCGCCAGCAGCAGGAGCTGATCGAGGACAGCCGCCGCGCCACGTCCACCAATATCGATGGCGCCCGCCTGCAAAAAAACATCCTCAACAAGCAGTTGCAGGAGCAACAGCAATTGCTGGCGCAGACCGCCGTGCGGGCGCCGTTTGCCGGCATGCTCAGTTCGCTGCTGGCCGACGAAGGCGCCAGCGTGGCCATCGGCCAGATGCTGGCGCGGGTGTCGGAACCCAATAACTACAAGGTGGAAGCGTCGTTGTCGGACTTTCATGCGCGCGCGCTCGATCCGGGCCAGGCCGTGCTGGTGGAACAAGGCAACGTCAAGCTCCGTGGCGTGGTGCAGACCATCCTGCCCGAGATCCAGAACGGCACCGTCAAACTGCTGGTCGTGCTCGACGAGCCGCACCACGCCATGCTGCGCAACAAGCTGCGGGTGGAAGTGAACATCATCACCGAACAAAAGAAAAACACCCTGCTGGTCGATGCCGGCCCCGCCTTTAACGGCCGCGGTCCGCAAGACGTGTTCGTGGTCCGCGACGGCGTGGCCCGCAAGACCACGCTCGACATCGGCGCCGGCGACGGCAAGGTGGTGGAAATTTTACAAGGCGCCCGCGCGGGCGACCGCCTGATCACCTCCGATACCAGCCGCTACCAGGACCGCGACACCGTTCGCATCGACCACTAAAAGGAACACCATGATACGCCTGCATAATGTCAGCAAAACCTACCGCACCGACAAGGTCGAAACCCTGGCCCTCAAGGATATCGACCTGCACATCGCCAGGGCCGAATTCGTCGGCATCATGGGCCCCAGCGGCTGCGGCAAGAGCACCCTGCTCAACCTGATCGGCCTGCTCGACGTGCCCGGCAGCGGCACCATCGAGGTCGGCGGCCAGCCGGTGGCGTCGTACCAGGACAAGCACGTGGCGCAGCTGCGCAACAGCACTTTCGGCTTCATCTTCCAGAGCTTTCACCTGATTAACGACTTGCGCGTGATCGACAACGTGGAACTGCCGCTGCTGTACCGCGACCTGCCCGCCAAGCGGCGCCGGCGCATGGCGCGCGAGGCGCTGGAAAAAGTGGGCCTCGGTGCGCGCATCGACCATTATCCGAACCAGCTTTCGGGCGGCCAGCAGCAGCGCGTGGCAATCGCCCGCGCCATCGTGGGCCAGCCGCAGGTATTGCTGGCCGACGAACCAACCGGCAACCTCGACAGCCAGATGGGCCGCGAAGTGATGGACATCCTGCTGCAACTGCACCACGAAGGCACCACGGTGGTAATGGTCACCCACAACGAGCACGACGCCCGCCTGGCCTCGCGCATCGTGCGCGTGTTCGACGGCCAGCTGGTCGCATAAGGGGCCGCCATGTTCCGAAATTATCTGCTGACGGCGTGGAAAGTCTTCATGCGCCGCAAACTGTTCACCGCCATCAATATGCTGTGCATCGTGCTGACGCTGGTGGTGCTGATGGTGGTCACCGCGCTGCTGCAAAACACGTTTTATCCGACCGGGGTGGAGGGTAAAAGCGAGCGCTTCGTGCAAATGATCTTGATGGAGTCGAGCCACTCCACCAAGAACAACCGTCGCAACGGCCTGTTCGGGTACAAGGTGATCGAGCAGTACCTGAAACCGTTGCAAGGCAAGGGCGGCGTGGAAGCGGTATCGGCCACCCTGTTCCCGCAGTCGGTATCGGTGTACCAGGAAGGGCGCGTGAGCGAGGTGATGATGCGCCGCGTGGACGCCGAGTACTGGCAGATCCTCGACTTCAAGCTGCTGGCCGGCCGCCTGCCCACGCAGGACGATGACGCACAAGGGCGCATGGTGGCCGTGGTCAACGCATCCACCGCGCGCCGGCTGTTTCCCGGCCTGCCGTACCTGGACCAGAAAGTCAGCGTGGGTGGCCAGGTGTTTACCGTGATCGGCGTGGTGGAGGATGCGCTGCACCTGAACGCATACGCCGATATCTGGACTCCGATCACCACCCTGCCCTCCACCGAATACAGGGGCCAGATGTACGGCATGTTTACCGTGATGGTGCTGGGCCGTACCGCTGCCGACCTGCCCGCCATCAAGCAGCAACTGCTGGACGCGGCCCGCAGCGTCCAGCCGGAAGACCCGAATAAACTCAATGTCCACCGCTTCTGGGGCGACTCCAAGCTCGAAGTCTTTGCCCGCCAGCTCACGTCGAGCCGTGCCGATGACGCGGGCGTGGGCAAGCTGCTCACCACCATCGTGGTGCTGATGCTGCTGTTCATGGCCCTGCCCGCGCTCAACCTGGTCAACCTCAACGTCGGCCGCATCATGGAGCGCAGCAGCGAGATCGGCGTACGCAAGGCGTTTGGCGCCACCAGCGCCCAGCTGGTGACGCAACTGGTACTGGAGAACGTGCTGCTGTGCCTGGCCGGCGGCGCGGTTGGACTGCTGGCGGCGGCCGGCGTGTTGTGGTGGCTCGAAGGATCGGGCCTGATTCCGTATTTGCAGGTCGATCTCAATCTGGCCGTGTTCGGCTATGGCCTGCTGATCACGCTGGTGTTCGGTGTACTGTCGGGCGTGATCCCGGCCTGGAAAATGTCGCGCCTGGCGCCCGTGCAAGCACTGAAAGGAACCGCATGATGTTGCGCCACCTGTTGAAACTGATCTGGCAGCGCAAGTCGCGCAACCTGATGCTGAGCCTGGAAATCCTGCTGGCCTTCGTGCTGGTGTTCGCGCTGGCGGCGTTTGCCGCGCGCTATGTCCAGCTGCAACAACTGCCCACCGGCTTTGCGTACCGCGACCAGTGGATGGTGCAGATCCGCACCGGCAAACCGCTGGTCAACGACGCTGCCATCTACGACCAGTTGCAGCGTAACCTGATCACCCTGCCCGAGGTGAAAAGCGTGGCGTTTGCGGCCCTGCCGGTGTACGAGATGTCGCGCCGCATCGGCGACTACCAGCGTGCCGACGGCACCGGTCCCATCCGCATAGATGTCCAGGATGCGAGTGACCAGTACGGCGCCACCATGGACATGCGCGTGACCAGCGGCCGCTGGTTCTCCAGCGCCGACGACGGTAGCGACGCCACGCCGGTCGTCATCAACCAACTGGCGGCCGAGCGCCTGTTTCCGGGGGCTGCGGCAGCGCCAGTGGGCAAGCTGTTTTCGGATGCCAGCGGTGACGCCAACCCCACCCGCTATCGCGTGGTAGGCGTGGTGGAGGCGTACCGCTCGCAGGGCGAGTTCATGGCCCCGCAACCATTCATGCTGCCGCGCTTTCGCCCCGGCGTGGAGAAGGAGGCGATGACGATCATCATGCTCAAGCTGCAGCCCGGCACGCCACGCGCATTCGAGAGCGCCCTCAGCAACCGCATCAAGCAGTTGCAACCGCAATGGTCGCTGGTGATCACGCCGCTGACCGAAGCGCGTGCTTCCATGCTGAGTCTGCAACTGGTGCCGCTCAAGATCGGCGCCGTGATCGCGGCGTTCCTGCTGGTGATGGTGGCGTTTGGCCTGTTCGGCGTGCTGTGGCAAAACACCACGCAGCGCATCCCGGAACTGGGCCTGCGCCGCGCGCTGGGCGCCACCTCCGCCAGCATCTACCGCCAGATCGTTGCCGAACAATTCCTGCTCAGTTCCAGCGCCATGCTGGTGGGCCTGGTGCTGCTGGTGCAGTTGCCGCTCACCGGTGTAATGGGCGAGACGCTGAACTGGCCGGTGTTCTGGGCAGCGGCGGCGCTATCGGCCGGTGTGATCTATCTGCTATCCTTGCTGTCTTCGCTGTATCCGGGCTGGCGCGCCGCGCAGTTGAGTCCCGTGCAGGCGCTGCACTACGAATAAGGCTGTCGTATCGATGGAATCTCCCCGCAAGCAATGCATCCTGATTGTCGATGACGACAGCGCGGTCCAGGTGTCGCTGGCGCTGCTGCTCAAGCAGGCCGGCTACCACACCGTGTGCAGCGACGACCCCGCTCAGGCGCTGGCCGCGCTGGCGCGCCAGCCAGTGGACCTGGTGCTGCAAGACATGAATTTTTCGCTGCACACGAGTGGCGACGAAGGCTTGCAACTGCTGGCCGCCATCCGGCAGGCCCACCCGGCCCTGCCGGTGCTGCTGATGACGGCGTGGGGTTCGATCGGCCTGGCCGTGCGCGGCATGCAGGCAGGCGCCGCCAATTTTTTTACCAAGCCGTGGGATAACACGCAGCTGGCGGAGCTGGTGCGGGCCACGCTCGATACCGTGGATCGGCTGGCCTCGGCAACAGCGGGAACAGCGGGAGCAGCAGCGGACGGCGCTGCAGCAGGCGCGCTGGCCGGCACCTTGACCGGCGCCCCGGACGATCCAGCCGCCGCCAGCCCGGCGCAAGCGCCATCGCCATCGCATTACGCCGCGCACGCCGAACGGCGCGCGCTCGACGCCCGCTTCGATTTTTCGGCCATCGTCGGCGAGCACCCGCGCCTGCTCAAGGTGCTCGCTACCATCGGCCAGGTGGCTGCCACCCGCGCGCCGGTGCTGATCCTGGGCGAAAGCGGCAGCGGCAAGGAACTGGTGGCGGACGCCATCCACCGCAACAGCCCGCGCGCGGACCAGGCCATCGTCAAGATCAACATGGGCGCGATCACGCCCACGCTGTTCGAGAGCGAAATGTTCGGCCACGTGCGCGGCGCCTTTACCGATGCGCGCACCGACCGCAAGGGCCACGTGGCCAGCGCCCACCAGGGCACGCTGTTCCTCGACGAGATCGGCGAACTGAATCGCTCCGACCAGGTGAAACTGCTGCGCGTGCTGCAAGACCAGAGCTACCAGCCGGTCGGCGCCAGCCGCACCGAGCGCGCCGATATCCGCGTGGTGTCCGCCACCAACCGCGAGCTGGCCGAACTGGTGGCGGCCGGCGACTTCCGCGAAGATTTATTCTATCGTCTCAACCTGATTACCATCCGCCTGCCGGCGCTGCGCGAGCGGCGCAGCGACATCCCCTTGCTGGCGCGCCACATCCTCACCGACGTCGCCCGCAGCTACGGCCTGGGACCGGCCACGCTGGCGCCGCAGGCGCTGGAATGGCTGTCCGCCCAGCCGTGGCCCGGCAATATTCGCCAGCTCAAGCAGACGCTGGAGCGCACCCTGCTGCTGGTCGGCAAGACCGAACTGAAACAGGCCGATTTCATCGCCGCCGAACAGCACGAGCATGGCGGCAATATCGCCGGCAACCGGCGTCTCGGCGTGGACGGCATGACCCTCGAGCAGGTGGAGCGCCACATGATCGCCCACGCGCTCGACCAGCACCAGGGCAATATCTCGCGCGTGGCCAAGGCGCTCGGCGTAAGTCGCACCGCGCTGTACCGGCGCCTGGAGCGGCATGGCCTGGGTAGCGCTGCCGAATCCGAACCCCAGCCATGAACGAACCGCGAAAGACCGTCGCGAGCGGTTCGATATCGTCGGCAGTAGCGCCGGTAGGCGGGCACGCGCTGCGCAATGCAGCGGCGATCACAGGGCGCGCAGCAGGTCTTGCGAGGTTCGCATGAGCTTGCGCCATAAGCTGTATGCCTACCTGGTGGTCGTGCATGTGCTCGCGATCGTGCTGATGGTGGTGCTGCTGCGCGATACGCCGCAAACCATGCTGGCGCTGGAAGCGGCACTGCTGGTGAGCCTGTTCCTTGGCCTGCGCCTGATCGGCCGCGCGCTCGAGCCGCTCGGCTACACGCGCCACTTCCACGACCTGCTGCAAGACCAGCACTATGCCGCGCGCCTGCAAGGCAGCGGCGATGGCGAACTGGGCGAACTGGTGGCGCTGTTCAATACCATGCTCGAACGCCTGTACCGCGAGCGCCTGCAACTGGGAGAACAGCAGGGTTTTCTTGACCGGCTGCTGGAAGCGACGCCCAGCGCGGTCATCGTGTTCGATTTCGATGGCAATGTCAGCCTGCTCAATGCCAGCGCCCAGGCGCTGGTCGGTACCCCAGCCGGTGCGCCGGCGCCGTGCGGCCAGACCCTGCGCGCGCTGGCCAGGGCCGATGGCGATCAAGGCCTGCTGGCGCAATTGGATGCCTTGCCGCTGGGCGAGAGCCGGATGCTGACCGGCGCCAGCGGCCGCCGTTACCGGGGACAGCGCGGTCAGTTCCACGATCGCGGCTTTCCACGCCACTTCCTGCTGGTCGAGGAACTGACGGAAGAACTGGAAAGCTCGGAAAAATCCACGTACGACAAGCTGATCCGCGTGCTCGCGCACGAGGTCAACAATACGGTCGCGGCCACCGGTTCGGTGCTCGATTCGCTGCTCTATTATCGCAGCCAGCTGGCCGAGCGCGACGGCGAAGATTTCGGCACCGCGATTGCCGCTGTCAAGCAGCGCAACGTGCGCCTGGGCGAATTCATCGAGCGTTTTACGCGCGTGGTCAAGATGCCGGCGCCCGAGCTGCGGCCGTGCGCCCTGCGCGACATCATGGACGACATCCTGTACCTGTACC
This sequence comes from Duganella sp. Leaf61, assembly GCF_001421905.1. Lineage (NCBI taxonomy): Bacteria > Pseudomonadati > Pseudomonadota > Betaproteobacteria > Burkholderiales > Oxalobacteraceae > Duganella > Duganella sp. Leaf61. Next base: position 40,909 of record NZ_LMLM01000005.1, on the reverse strand, counting down.
GCGAACCGTGCCGCAGCCGGGGCATCCAGATCGGCTGGGGGCGCTGCGACACGGCGCCGCCGCTGGCGCTGGACCGGCAGTTGATGGAGCAGGCGCTGCTCAACGTGGTCAAGAACGCGATGGAGGCGGTGGAACAGGCAGGCGGTGAGCGGCAAGCCATCGAATTCGTGCTGGCCTGCGAGGATGGCGCGGTGCGCCTGGCGGTGTTCGATACCGGCAACCTGCTCGGCGGCGTACCGGCCGAGCAGCTGTTCACGCCGTTCTTCACCACCAAGAAAGGCGGCCAGGGCATCGGCCTGCTGTTCGTGCGCGAGGTGATGGGCCGCCACGGCTTCCAGTATCGGCTGGCGGCCACCGGGGATGGGCGCACGGTGTTCGAGGTAATAGTGCCGGTGGTGCAGACTGGATTCCCGCCTGCGCGGCAATGACGGATTGACGTTCTGGCGCCGATAACATGTCATTCCCGCGCAGGCGGACCGGTTTTTTTAATGCGCCGCCAACCGGGCTACCGCCTTGCGCGATAAAGCTGGCTTCGCCGCCACCGGCGCCGCCGGCAAGCCATCGACGCGGAACACGCTGACGATGCGCTCCAGATTGGCCGCCTGCTCTTGCAACGCTTCCGCTGCGGCAGCGGCTTCTTCCACCAGCGCGGCATTTTGCTGTGTGACGGTATCCATCTCGGTGACGGCCTGGTTGATCTGCTCGATGCCGGCGCTCTGCTCGTGGCCGGCGCTGGAAATTTCCACCATGATGTCGTTGACGCGCTGCACGCTGTCCACCACGTCGTTCATGGTCTGCCCGGCCTGCTCTACCAGCTTGCTGCCGATTTCCACCTTTTCGACCGAGTTGCCGATCAGTTCCTTGATCTCGCGCGCGGCCGAGGCCGAGCGTTGCGCCAGGTTGCGCACCTCGGTGGCCACCACCGCAAAGCCCCTGCCCTGCTCGCCGGCGCGCGCCGCTTCCACGGCGGCATTCAGGGCCAGGATATTGGTCTGGAACGCAATGCCGTCGATCACGGCAATGATGTCGACGATCTTGCGCGACGAATCGTTGATGGCGCCCATCGTATCGACCACCTGCGCCACCACCGAGCCGCCCTGGCGCGCCACGGTCGAGGCGGCGTCGGCCAGCACATTGGCCTGGCGCGCATTGTCGCTGTTCTGGCGCACGGCGCTGGTCAGCTCTTCCATCGACGAGGCGGTTTCTTCGAGCGCGCTGGCCTGCTGCTCGGTGCGCGACGACAAGTCCTGGTTGCCGGCCGCGATCTCGGTCGAAGCGGCGGCGATGGTTTGGGTGCCGGTGCGCACCTCGGTAACGATGGCCGACAGCGCATCGCGCATCATCTTCATTGCGTGCAGCATGCTGTGGTTGTCGTCGTGGCGGGTATCGACCGCCACCGTCAGGTCGCCGGCAGCGATGCGGCCGGCGATGTCGGCCGCGTAGTCGGGTTCGCCGCCGAGCTGGCGCAGCAGGCTGCGGGCGATCAGCACCGAGGCCACCACGCCGATGGCGATCGCCAGCGCGCTCAGCGCCAGCATCACGGTGCGGGCCCGCGCATAGGCGGTGGATGCGGCGTCGGCATCGGCCTGATTGGCAGCATGTTGCAGCGCGGCGTATTCGGCCATGGCGTCCTGCCACTGCTGGGTAACCGGGCCCGCCTGCTTCATCAGTACTTCGGTAGCAGCCACGTCTTCGTGCGCGCGGGCCAGCTCGAACACCTTGTTGTTGAACTCGCGTGACGCATTCTGCATCCCGGCAATGCGGTCGCGGATGGCCACGCCGGCAGCGGTGGCCGGCAGCGCGGCCAACTGGTCGCGCGCCTCGTCGTAGGCCTTGCGTGCGCTGGCAACCTTGTTCATTTCGTTGGCGATGGCTGCGTCATTGTCGAGCAGCACCACCGAGCGCGATACCCGCGCAACGATATGGACTGATTCCGACATCCGTCCCACCAGCTCGGTTTTCACGGCATTCTCGTTGACCACGCGGTCGAGCTTGGCATGGATCGTGCTCATGTTGACCACGCCAAGTGCCGCGATCGACAGCAACAATACCAGCACCAGGCCGAATCCCAGTCCCAGCTTGGTCCCGACCTTCATATGTTTGCTTGCCATGCTCTCCCTCCTGGTGGATATGGTATCAAAACGATAGTTGTGATACGGAAATGAATATCGATTCTAACGCAGTCCGCAACGTGGTCCCAACTTTCAGCCCTTATATGAAAATCTTATGGAGATATAGCTAAATATTCGTTTCTTGAAACACTTCGTTATCCCGCAGCGTAATCAACCCCTATAAAATGGCTGACCCCGCCAGCTGTTTGCGGGCTTTATTTATTTGCAGTGAAAGAAGAACAATATGGCGATCAACGTGATACTGAACCTGGTGGCGGCCGCGCTGCTGCTGGGCGTGCTCTACATTCTCCAGCGCCGCAACGCGTCCTTTTCGGTGCGGGTGTTCACCGGCATGGGGCTGGGCGTGGCGCTGGGCGCCGCGCTGCAGGCCATCTACGGGGTCAGCGCACCGGCACTGGCCACCACCAACGAATACCTCGACATCGTCGGCTCCGGCTACATCAAGCTGCTACAGATGATCATCATGCCGCTGATAATGGTGTCGATCGTGTCGGCCATCCTCAAGCTCAAGGGTCTCGATTCGCTGGGCAAGATCAGCGTGCTGACCATCGGCACGCTGATGCTCACCACGCTGGTGGCGGCCGGCATCGGCATCCTGATGGCCAAGGCGTTCAGTCTTACCGCCGTGGGCCTGACCGCGTCAGCCGCCGACGTCGCGCGCGGCGTGTACCTCGAAGGCAAGGTCGGCACGGCGCAGGCGATTTCGCTGCCGAACATGCTGCTCTCGTTCATTCCGGCCAACCCGTTCCTCGATCTGACCGGTGCGCGCAAGACGTCCACCATTGCGATCGTGATCTTTGCCGTGTTCATCGGCGTGGCAGCGAGCGGTATCCACGACAAGAAGCCTGATCTGTTCAGCTCGTTCGATCACTTCGTCAAGGTAGCCCACGCGATCGTGATGCGCATCGTCACGCTGGTGCTGCGCCTGACGCCTTACGGCGTGTTTGCGCTGATGGCCGGCATGGTGTCCACGTCGAGCCCCACCGACATCCTGCACCTGATCGACTTCGTGCTGGCGTCGTATAGCGCGCTGCTGCTGATGTTCGTGGTGCACCTCTTGATTGTCACCGGCGCCGGTCTCAATCCGCTGCGCTTCGTGAAAAAAATCCTGCCGGTGCTGACCTTTGCGTTCACCTCGCGCAGCAGCGCCGGCTCGATTCCGATGAGCGTGGCAACCCAGACCCAGCGCCTGGGCACGTCCGAAGGCATCGCCAACTTTGCCGCCTCGATCGGCGCCACCATCGGCCAGAACGGCTGCGCCGGCATCTACCCGGCCATGCTGGCGATCATGATCGCGCCGACCGTCGGCATCGATCCGTTCACGTTCAACTTCATCGCGCCGCTGCTGGCCATCATCACCATCGGTTCGGTGGGCGTGGCCGGCGTCGGCGGCGGCGCCACGTTTGCCGCGCTGATCGTGCTCTCATCGATGAATCTGCCGGTGGCGCTGGCCGGTTTGCTGATCTCGATCGAACCGCTGATCGACATGGGCCGCACCGCGCTCAACGTCAGCGGCTCGATCACGGCCGGCACCCTGACCAGCCGGGTGATGGGCGAAACCGACATGGCCGTGTTCAACGGCGATGCCGACCTCTCGATCGACAGCGACAGCAAAGCGGCTTGATCCGCAACTGACGCCGTAAAAAAAAAGGGGCTCCAGACGGAGCCCCTTGTCATTGCAGTGCTGGTTTTAGAACTTGTAGTTGTACGACAGGCCCAGCAGCGAGATATGGGTCTGCGACAGGCCGCGCGTGGTTTCGCCGTTGCCGGTGCAGGTGCGCGACAAGGTGTTGCACAGGTTGGTGTAGTTGAGCGGCGCATCCTTGAAGTCGAGGTAGCTGTACGCCATGTCGATCGACGAGCGGTCGTTCAGCTTCCACTTGGCGCCCAGCGAATATTGCACGCGGTCGCTGTCCGGCAGCGCTGGATGGCGCAGCTCGGCGCTGACCACCGGCGATTCGTCGTGGGCGATACCGGCGCGCAGGGTCAGGCTGTCGCTGTAGGCGTAGCTGGTGCCCAGCGACAGGCGCACCGTGTTCTTCCATTGCTGGCGGATCACTTCGGCGCCTTCGGGCGTGCCCGGGAATTCGATCAGCAGGTCGCCCATGCGGTTGTGGCGCGACCAGGTGATGTCGGCCATGCCGGCCCACTTGGAATCGAACTGGTGGAAGATATTGCCGGATACGGTTTCCGGCGTGCGCAGCTTGACCAGCGCGGCCGAGTTGACACGATGCGACGCGGTCTTCAGCGCGGCATTGACGACCGGGTCGGTGGTCGAATTCGAGAATTCCCACACCGTGCTGCCCTTGAGCTTGTGGGCAATCGACGAACGGTACGACAGGCCGAAGCGGGTGCTTTCATCGACCGTGAACATGTAGCCGAGATTGAAGCCGTAACCCCAGTCCTTGACGCTGTTCGAGCCATGGCCGTCGCCAGCTGTCGCCAGCAGCGCCGGGTTGCCGCCGGCGGCAACGATGCCGGCCAGCAGCGCCTGGCGCTGCGCCGCGTTGGCTGGCGACTGCAGCTGGGCAATGGTGCCGCGCACATCGACGCCCTGGCCCAGCTCGGCCTTCATGAACTCGGCCGACACGCCGAAGCCGAACGCATGGCGCTCGTTGACCTTGAACGACAGCGAAGGATTGATGGTGACCGACTTGAGCATCACGTCGGTCAGCGCGTAACGGCCGGCCCAGGTGTCGCCGTAGTCGAGCTTGGAGCCGTACGGCACGAACAGGCCGATACCGGCGGTCCACTGGTCGTTGATTTTCTTGCTGGCGTAAATCGATGGCGCGGTTTTCACCGATGGCACGTAATCGGACGGGTTGCCGCCGCCGGTCTGGCTGCCGACGAAACGGGTCGAGCCGGTATCGTTATAGGTCGAATGCGGCACCACGAACGTGGCGCCGGCACTGATCTGCGTGCCTTCCAGGCGCGACAGGCCCGCCGGGTTATAGAAAATGGTCGATGGATCGTTGGCTTCGGCGCCGCTGGCGTCGGCCGTGCCCTGTGCCGACACGCTTTGCGAACCGAAGCGGTAGCCGGAGGCGTGGGCGTTGAATGAGAGCGCGCCGACGGCGGCGGCAATGACCAGGGGAAGAATCTTACGTTGCATGGTGTCGTCTCTTTATATTGTAGGGTTGTCATGTTCCCGCGCCGCGCCGACCGGGCTGGGCGTTACGGTGCTGGAAGGCCAGCAGCTTACCTGACGGAAGTCCGCGCACGAAAGTCAAGTTACTAGAGGAAAACCCCTAATATTTCACTTGAAACCGAGCGCCTGCTCTGCACTGAAAACGTCAAAAAGGGGCCGAAGCCCCTTTTGAAAACAACAACTTATGATGCGGCGCCCGGTCCTAGGCCACTTTCTTGGTGTAATCGCCGCGATCGTCAGGCGGCGCCTTACGGGTGCCGTTGATCAGCATCCGCACCGCCATCATGATCATGCGATAGACGAAGCGCACCAGCACCAGGAACAGCACGATCTCGACAAACGTGATCAGTACCGCCAGCGGCAGGCCGAAGCCGCCGGCGCGCGCGCCCCAGTACGCCATGCGGCGCTGGAACTTGATGGCCAGGTTTTCACGCATGATCTCGATGCTGTCGTAGAACGTCGGCACCATCAGCAAGGTCAGCAACGTGGACGTGATGGTGCCGCCGATGATGGCCACCGCCATCGGACGGTAGAACTCGCCGCCTTCACCGAGCGCCAGCGCCACCGGCAACATGCCCGCGATCAGCGCGAACGTGGTCATCAGGATCGGCCGCAGGCGCATGCGGCCCGCGTACATCAGCGCGTCTTCGCGGCTGTGGCCCTCTTCCTCGCGGGTACGGGCCGCTTCCAGCAGCAGGATGGCGTTCTTGGCGACCAACCCCATCAGCATGATCACCCCGATCAGGCTCATCAGGTTGAGGGTGCTGCCGGTCACCAGCAGGCCCACCACCACGCCGATCAGCGACAGTGGCAGCGACAGCATCACGCCGATCGGCGCCATGAAGGAACCGAACTGCATCACCAGGATCAGATACATCAAGCCCACGCCGGCCAGCAGCGCAATGCCCATGGCACCGAACACTTCCTGCATGTCCTTGCCGGCGCCGCCCAGCGACAGGCCGTAGCCGGGCGGGAAGTCGATCGACTCGGCCAGCGCCTTGGCGGCGTTGGTCACTTCGCCGTCCGAGCGGCCCTGGGCGTTGGCGGTCACGGTGATCACGCGCTTGCCATCCTTGTGCTTGATGGTCGATGGTCCTTTACCCATGGTGACGGCAGCGATCTGGTCGAGCGGCACCATCTGGTTGGTGCCCACCACGGCAATCGGCAGACGTTCGATGTTTTCCGCGCTGGCGCGGTCTTCCGGCGCCAGGCGCACCGCCACGTCGCGCGATTCACCGGTCGGGTCCACCCAGTCGCCCACTTCGATGCCGGCAAACGCCACCCGCAGCGCTTGCGCCGCGTCGCCGGCAGCGATGCCCATCGAGTTGGCCAAGCCACGGTTGAGCACGATTTGCAGCTCGTCCTTCGGATCCTGCTCGGACAGCGTGACATCGACCGCACCGGGCACCTTGCGCAGGCGTTCCATGTAATCGGTGGTAATTTCCATCAGCTTGCGCGAATCGGCGCCGGTGAACTGGATCTGCACTGGTTTGCCGCCGCCGTTGGCCAGGTCGTCCTGCACCGTGTATTCGGCGCCGACCAGGCCGGCCAGTTTTTCACGCAGCTCCTTGGCCACCTCGGCCGAGGAACGGTTACGCTCATTTTTCTTGCCCAGGTCCACATAGATCTTGCCGCCAGCCACATTCACATAGGCATTGGTCTGCTTGACTTCCTTGATGGTAAAGGCGATGTCGGCAGCGTTCTGCAGTTTCAGGCGCGAATACTCGAGGCTGGACGACGACGGCGTGCGCACATCGACAGCAATGGTGCCGAAGTCGGACGCCGGCAGGAAGCTGCTGCCGCCCTTCCACATCTGCAAGCCGATCGCGGCCACGAACGTGAGCACCGCGATGATGCCCATGGTGCGGCGGTGGCGCAATGCCCAGGCGATCACGCGGCCGTAGCGGTCGGCCTGGTGGTCGAACCAGATATTGAAGCGTTCCAGCACGCGGCTGATGCCGGTGCGCGGCTTGGTGTGGTGGTCCGGCGGGTCGCCCCAGAACGCGGACAACATCGGGTCGAGCGTAAACGAGATCAGGAGCGACACGGCCACCGAGCAGGTCACGGTCAGCGCGAACGGCCGGAACCACTCGCCGGTAATGCCGGGCATGAAGGCGACCGGGATGAACACGGCCATGATCGAGAACGTGGTGGCGGCCACCGCCATGCCGATTTCCGCCGTGCCCTTGAGTGCGGCCGTGCGGCGGTCGGCGCCCATCTGCATGTGGCGCACGATGTTTTCCCGCACCACGATGGCATCATCGATCAGCACGCCGATTGCCAGCGACAGGCCGAGCAAGGTCATGAAGTTGAGCGTGAAGCCGCACAGCCACACGCCGATGAACGCGGCCAGCACCGAGGTGGGCAGCGACAGCGCCGTAATCAGGGTCGAGCGCCACGAGTTCAGGAACGCGTACACCACGAAAATGGTCAGGCCGGCGCCGAACACCAGCGCCTCGATCACGTTGTTGAGGCTGGACTCGGCATCTTCGCCGCCGTCCTGGGTGATTTCCAGAGCAGTACCCTTCGGCAGTTCCTTGTTGATCTCGGCCGTGAGCTTGCGCACCGCGTGCGCCACCGAGACGGTGGACGCGTCGCGCGAACGGGAAATCGAGATGCCGACGTTGGGCTTGCCCGAGCGCACGCTGAGCGAGCTCATTTCGGCAAAGCCGTCTTCGATGGTGGCCACCTGCGACAGGCGCACCAGGTCGTCGCCGTTACGCTTGATCACCACTTGCTGGAAGTCTTCGGGACGCTCGATGCGACCCACCAGGCGGATGCTTTTTTCGTCCAGCTCGCCGCGCACCTTGCCCACCGGCGCATTGGTGTTCTGGTTGCGCAGCGCGTTGACCACGTCGCCTACCGACACATTGTATTCACGCAGCTTTTCCGCCTTGAGCAGCACAGAGAGCTCGCGCTTGAGCGAACCGTCGATATTGACCGAGGACACGCCGTCGATGCCGCGGAAGCGGTCGGCCAGCTTGTCTTCGGCCAGGCGCGAAATGGCCGAGTGGGTTTGCGCAGTGGACGACAGCGCCAGCTGCATGACCGGCTGGGCCGAGGTATCGATCCGTTGCAGGATCGGCTCACGCATCTCGATCGGCAGCTTGTAGCGCACCGCCGCGATGGCGTTGCGGATCTCGTCGGACGCTTCGATCAGGTTTTTGCTGAACCCGAACTTGACCTGGATGCGCGCCGTGCCTTCGGACGCGGTGGAGTTGGTCTCGGTCACGCCGGTAATCGACTGGAACGATTTTTCCAGACGGTTGATGATCTCGCGCTCGACCGTCTCGGGTGAGGCGCCCGGGTATGGAATGCTGACGATGATGAACGGGATTTCCACGTCCGGGTTCTGGTTGACCCGCAACTTGCTCAGGGCCATCAGGCCCAGGCACATCATGGCCACGATCAGCACGATCGTGGCGACCGGCTTCTTGACACTGAAATTCGATAAGAACATGGCTGTTTATTCCTTCTTGTCTGCCACGGTGGCGGCTGGCGCCGACGCGACGGCCTGGGCCGGCTTGGCAACTTTCGGCGCAATGAACGCCACTTTCAGGCCATCCTTGAAGTTCGAGCCGGGCACGCGCATGATGGTGTCGCCGGCGGCCAGGCCGGACAGCACCTGCCAGTTACCGGTACGCTCGTCGCGGGTGCCGATGCCCAGCATCGCCTTGTTCATCACGCCATTTTTCACGCGCCACACGTAGTTGACGTCGCCGGCCTGCACCAGCGCTGCCTGCGGCACCGTCAGCGCGGCGTTGACTTGCGCCTCGACCCGACCTTCCGCGTACAGGCCGGCCACGCGCGGCTGCGCCGGTCCGGCAAACGAGACCAGCACTTCCACCTGGCGGGTGACCGCATTGGCGGCCGGATCGACGCGCTTGACGGTGCCGGCGAAGTTCTGGCCCGGGTAGCCGTTGACGCGGAACAGCACCGGCTGCCCCACCTTGACCACGCCGATCTTGTCGGCCGATACCGTGCCCTCGAAGCGCATGCTGGCCGGATCGATCACTTTCACCAGTTCCTTGCCCACCTGGGCGGTGTCGCCGTTGGACACCTTGCGTTCGCTGACGATGCCGTCGAACGGCGCGCGCACCACGGTGCGGCCCAGTTGCTGGCGCGCGGTGACCAGGCGCGACTTGGCGGCGGCCAGCTCGCTCTGGGCGGTATTGCGGCGCAGTTCCACGTCTTCCAGCGCCTGCGACGACACCATGCCCGACGAGCGCAAGGTGGTCTGGCGCTCGAGCATGCGCTGGGTCTGGTCCAGCGATTGTTGCGCGGCGCGCGCGGCTTCCTCGGCTGAATTGACGTTATCGCGGATCGAGGTCTCGTCCAGGCGCAGCAGTACGTCGCCCTTTTTGACCGGTTCGCCATTTTCCTTGAGCACTTGCAGCACGATCGCGCTCACTTCGGCGCGCAGGTCGGCGCGGCGCTCGGGCTGGATCGAACCGGTGATGACCGGGCCCGATGCCAGGCCGCTGGACTGCACCACCAGCGTGTCTTCGCTTGCAACCTGCAAGGTAATATTCGCAGCCTTGGCGGCCGCTTCTTTTTTCTTGGCCTCCTCGGCTGACTTGTTACACCCCGCCAAGGCTGTAGCGACAGCGATAGCGAGCAGGGTTTTGCGCAACATAAATAAATCTCCGGATGATGGACAAGTAGTAATGAATAGTAATTAGAATTTTGGACAGACTACAGCGCGCAGAGTATCCCTGACTGCCCCTGAGCGGTCAATGCGCCTGCGACAGACGGCAGAATCTGTGGCTGAATTGCGAAATTGGGGGATGAGCGGGAATTTTGGCGGATAGCCGGCAGCAGCCGGCAACCGCGTATGCCGGGTTCAGCCCCTGGACGAAGGCCGAACCCGAGTGGCACTGCAGGGGAATCAGCGGCCGAAGAAGTGGTTGATCACGTGGGCGATGGCGATGCCGGTGCACAGGCCACCGGCAATTTCGACCAGGGTGTGGCCCATGCGCTCGCGCAGCCACTTGTGGCCGCCATCCTTGCCGGCCAGGCGGTTAATGGCGGCCGCCTGCTTGCCCACGTGCTGGCGCAGGCTGTTGGCGTCGATGATGACGATGAAGCACAGCGTGACCGCCACGCCGAAGGCCGGGTGGCCAATGCCCTCGCGCAGCGCGATCAGGGTGGCCATGCTGGAGACGACTGCGCTGTGGTTGCTGGGAAAGCCGCCGTTACCGACCAGGTTGAACGCCCACTGGCGCGCCTTGGCGCTGTTGATCAGGAACTTGATCGGGCCCACGGTGATCCAGGTAATGAGGGGAGTGACGAGATACGCGATATCCATCCGATAATCCTTTGAATTGTTGTGGCGTAAATTTTTGTGGCGCAATTATCGCAGAACCACACACAGCGGCCCAGCAATGATGCCTGTCCTTCTACATCTCGGCTAGAATTGCTTCATCCCTAAACTTCCAAGAAGAACAATATGCGGCACTTTGGTGTTTCCTTTGCAGTCACCTTCATTCTCATGGGCCTGGCCGGCTGGTGGGGTTTCAATCATGGCGGCAGCGCCGGCATGCTCTCGGCGCTGTGGATTTGCGCCGTGCTGGGCGTGATGGAAGTCTCGCTGTCGTTCGACAACGCGGTGGTCAACGCGTCCGTGCTGCGCCACTGGAACGAATTCTGGCGCAAGCTGTTCCTCACGGTCGGCATCCTGGTGGCCGTGTTTGGCATGCGGCTGGTGTTTCCGCTGCTGATCGTCTCGGTCGCCACCGGCCTGGGCCTGTTTGACGTCTGGACCATGGCCACCACCACTCCCGACGAGTATTCGCGCCACCTGACCGAGGCGCATGCCCAGGTCGCCGCCTTCGGTGGCGCCTTCCTGCTGCTGGTCTTCCTCAACTTCCTGTTCGACGAGGAAAAGGAACACCACTGGCTGGGCTGGATCGAGGAAAAACTCGGTGCGATCGGCACCGGCGGCCTGGCCGTGCTGCTCACCCTCGCTGCCGTGTTCGGCTGCATGACGATGGTGCCGGAGAAAGACAAGCTGAGCGTGCTGACCGCCGGCGTGGTCGGCGTGGTGGTGTACCTGGCGGTATCGTGGCTGTCCGACCTGCTGGAACAGGACGGGCCGACCGATGCCGAAGATGGCGATACCACCGAATCCGGTGTCGGCAGCAAGAACGGCGTCGGCGCCGTGGTCGGCACGGTGGCGCGCGGCAGCATCGGCGGCTTCCTGTACCTGGAAGTGCTGGACGCGTCGTTCAGCTTTGACGGCGTGATCGGCGCCTTTGCCATCACCAAGGACGTGGTGATCATCATGCTGGGCCTGGCCATCGGCGCCATGTTCGTGCGGTCGCTGACGGTATTTTTGGTGCACAAGGGCACGCTGGACGAGTATGTTTACCTGGAACACGGCGCCCACTATGCCATCGGCATCCTGGCGCTGATCATGCTCACCAGCGTGAAATACCATATTCCCGAGTGGTTTACCGGCTTGTCGGGCGTGGCGTTCATCCTGATCTCGCTGTGGTCATCAATCCGTTATAAACGGCAGCACGCTGCGTGATAAGATTCCCAATCTTGCTTAACTTGACTGCCCATCCATGAAATCGAAACGCGTGTTGCTGTACTTTATCGGCTTGGTGATCGTCGCCATGCTTGCTTTTGCCGCCTATACCTGGACCATGCTCAATGTGTCCTACTCGGATGGCGAAAGGGCTGGTTACCTGCAAAAGTTCTCGCGCGTGGGCTGGTTCTGCAAGACCTGGGAGGGAGAAATCCTGCTGACGTCGATGCCAGGCGCGATTCCGGAGAAATTCTTCTTCAGCACGCGCGAAGAAGCGGTAGCCAAGGAGTTGTCGGCTGCCATCGGCAAGCGCGTGGTGCTCGGCTATGCCCAGCACCGGGGCGTGCCGACGCAGTGTTTCGGCGAGAGTGAATATTTTGTGACGAAAGTGACGGTCCAACCGTAACAACCGTAACGTTACCCACCTGGATTCCCGCGCACGCGGGAATCCGGTTTGCTTACCGCGCCCGCCACACTGGCTGCACCATCCGCGCTTCCTTGCGGGCACGGGCAGCATCGAGCGTCTCCACCACCCCGCCTTCGGTCATGGTCAGCTTGGCCAGCACCTTTTGTGCGGCGCCGTAACGGCGCGTTTCCAGTTCCACCATCTGCTGTTTGGCTGCCGTCATCGCTGCCGTGGTGTCGGCCACCTTGCGCTGCATCTCGGCGTGGGCCTTGGCTGCCTGCAGCAGGGCTTGCTGCGCCACCAGCTTGTCCGACACGGCCGCCAGCGCGGCCAGTTCCTGCTGCTCGCGCTCGCGCACGGCGGCCAGCTGCGCTTCCTCGGCCTCGGCGCGCTGGCGCGCTGCTGCCAGTTGCGCCTCTTCCGCTTCGGCGCGCTGGCGCGCTGCGTCGGCCACGGCCTGCTCCGCTTCCAGGCGGCCGGCAATCGCCTGCGACGCCTTCACTTCCGCCGCATTGGTGATGCGCTGCTGCGTGAGTTTCTGGTTGATCAACGCCAGCGACTCGCGCTCGGCAGTCACGAACGCCTGCTCCGCTGCCAAGAGGGCCTCGGCGGCGGCGGCCTTTTCCTGCTCCACTTTGGCGCGCTCGGCGTGCACCACGCCCAGTTCCACGGCCAGGCGCGCCTGCGCTTCCAGCGCGCGGGCGGCAACTGCCTTCTGATCGGCTTCCAGCGATACTTGCGCGGCCAGCTGGCGCGCCGCTTCCGCTTCGGCGTCGGCAACGGCGGCCAGACGCTGTTCGGCAGCCTGCTGCGCGCGCAATGCCTCGGTTTGCTGCTGTTCGGCGGCGGTGCGCTGGCGCGCGGCTTCCTGGGCGCCCTGCTCGGCCGCCAGCTTGGCGCGCAGCGCGGTCAAGGCCTGCTGTTCGTCGGCCGCGCGTTGTTGTTCGGCTTGCAGCGCGGCTTGCGCCTGGGCGGCGCGCTGCCGGGCCAGCTCGCTGGCTTCGGCCAGGGCGTCGGCATGCAGCGCCAGCGTGGCCGCTTCCTGTTCTTCGGCCTGGTTCTGGCTGGCGGCCAGTTCGGCGGCGGTGCGCGCCAGGGCGGCGCGTTCGTCGGCCAGGGCGGCAGCGCGCTGGTGTTCCTCGGCTTGCACGCGGGCCGCTTCGGCGGCAGCGAGATCGCTGGCCTGGCGCAGCTTGGCTTCATCGAGCGCACGCGCTTCGGCTTCGACGCGGGCGTGGGTATCGAGTTCCGCTTCCTGTTCGGCCTGCACCCGGGCCAGCGCCACGGCACGCAGCTGGTTGTCGGCTTCGATGCGGGCTTCGGTGGCAGCCATGATGCGGGCGTCCGCTTCGCGGCGGGCCTGGGCGCTGGCGGCGGCCACCATCTCCAGGCGTTCGCGGTTGAGGGCGGCGTCGCGGATTTCCTTTTCGGTTTGCAGGCGCAGGTGCAGCGACTGGGCGGCGCTGCGATCGGATTCGGCCTTGGCCAGGGCGATCTGTTCGCGCTCCTGCTCCAGGTGGGCCAGCGCGCGTGCTTCTTCCAGCGCCCGCACTTCGGCGGCGGCGCGGTTGAAGGCCGATTCCAGCGCGATCTTGTCGGCGCGTTCGCGCTGCACGGTCAGGTCCAGCGCTTCGGATTCCGCTTCGGCCAGCATCTGCGCGGTCTGGCGCGCCGAGTGGGCGTGGCGTTCGCGTTCGCGCGCCAGGGTGGCCATGCGGGCATCGGCACTGGCGATGCCCACCACCTGGTCCTTGGCCGCTTGCACGGCAGCCACGCGTTCGACCGCTTGCAGGCGCGCTTGTTCGGTTTCCACTTCCAGTTCGTCGGCGGCGCGCGCGGCCTGTGCGGCCAGCTCCGATTCGACGGCGATCTGCTCGGAGGCGCGCTTGCGGCTTTCGTTTTCGGCGCGGGCGCGCTGTTCGGCGGCCTGGCGGATCAGGTTGTCCGCTTCCACGCGCGCGCGCAGTTCGGCGGTTTCCTGTTTCACGGCGTCCAGCCGGGCCACGCTGGCCTGGGCGGCAGCGCGCAGCGATTCAAGGCGGTCGCGGTTGGCGGCAATCGCGTCTTCGGATGCCTGCGCATTTTGCTGGGCGGCGGCGGCAGCAGCGGCATCCATGGCGGCGCGGTCCTCGGCCAGCGCGCGGGCGCGCGACTCGGCGTGGGCGCGGTTTTCGGCGGCGCAGGCGGCTTTCGCTTCCGCTTCCACGCGGGCGATGGCTTCCTGGATGGCCTTCATTTCCATGGCGGCGCGCGGGGCGTTGACGGCGGGCGCCGGTTCGCGGGCGTCGATCACATCGTCGTGCAGCGAAATCTTGGGCAGCGTGTAGGACAGGGACGTGAAGGTGGCGCTGTCGTGTTCAACGGTATCGCTGGGGGCCAATTGTGCTTGCATGAGAGTTCTCGCTGACGGTATGTCCCGATCCACACCGGGACTTCTGAACAGTCATTATCGAGCAGCGCGATGGCCGGCCGAATGGCAAGCAGAGCGGGAAAAGCCCGCTATTTCCCTATTTAGATTGGCAGCGGCGGCTCGTCCATCAATGCCACCTGCTCGCGCAGCTCGAGGATGCGGTCCTGCCAGTACTGCTGGGTGTTAAACCACGGGAAGGCCACCGGGAAGGCGGGGTCGTCCCAGCGGCGGGCCAGCCAGGCCGAGTAGTGGATCAGGCGCAGGGTGCGCAGCGCTTCGACCAGGTGCAGCTGGCGCGGATTGAATTCGCAAAAGTCCTCGTAGCCGGCCAGGATGTCGCTCATCTGGCGCACCTGCTCGGCGCGGCTGCCGGACAACATCATCCACAGGTCCTGGATGGCCGGGCCCATGCGGCTGTCGTCGAAATCGACAAAGTGGGGGCCGGCATCGGTCCATAAAACATTGCCGCCATGGCAATCGCCGTGCAGGCGCAGTTGCGGCAAATCGCCTGCCCGGTCGTAGCTGCGGCGCACGCCATCGAGTGCCTGCTGCGAAATGCTGGCGTAGGCGTCGGCCAGGTCGGCCGGAATGAAACGGTTGGTTTGCAGGAACTCGCACGGCTCGGTGCCGAAGGTGGCGATGTCGAGCGCCGGGCGGTGTGCATAAGGCTTGATGGCGCCGACCGCGTGGATGCGGGCGATGAAGCGGCCGGTCCATTCGAGTACGTCCGGGGCGTCGAGCTCGGGCGCGCGGCCGCCATGGCGGGCGAATACGGCAAAGCGGAAACCGTTAAAGTGGTGCAGCGTGGCGCCCTGGACGGCGAGCGCCGGCACCACCGGAATTTCGCGTGCGGCCAGTTCTTCGGTAAAACCGTGTTCTTCGAGGATGGCGGCGTCGCTCCAGCGCCCCGGGCGGTAAAACTTGGCCACCAGCGGTTTGCCGTCCTCGATGCCCACCTGGTACACGCGGTTTTCGTAGCTGTTAAGCGCCAGCAGGCGGCCGTCACCGCGCAGGCCGATGCTTTCCAGTGCATCAAGCACGCACGAGGGGTCGAGGGCGGCGTAGGGGTGCGGCGCTGCGGCGGCGGTTGCAGGGCTGTCGGCGTCGATCGGATCGGCCATGGCGGCCAGCAGGGCTGCGGCGCGCGCATCGGCGGCAGCGTCGGCTGCCGCTTCGTCAGCGTCGTTGTAATCTGGGGTTTGTTGGCTCATGGCGTCATTGTACGTGGCGCGGCGTGTATACTGTCGCCTTCCAAGCAAAAGCACCAGAAAGATAAAAATGCAACTCGACCAGCCACTGAGCGACAAAGAATTCGACGAACTGGACAGTTTCCTGTTGTCCGACCGCAGCCCTGAAGATGCGATGACAATGGACATCCTGCACGGCTACCTGACGGCCATCGCCATCGGCCCGGAAACCGTGATGCCCGCCGAATGGCTGAAAAAAGTCTGGGGCAAGGAAGCGACCGACGTTCCAACCTTCAAGCACGCCAAGGAAGAGGAACGCATCCTCGAGCTGATCATGCGCTTCATGAACGAAGTGCTGGTGACGTTCGAAGTGGCGCCGAAAGAATTCGAAGCACTGTTCGTCGAGCACGAGCACGAAGGCCAGACCCTGATCGACGCCGAAGCCTGGTGCTGGGGCTTCTGGGAAGGCATGGACTTGCGCCCCGGTTCGTGGGACGCCATCTTCACCGAACTGCCGGAACTGATGAAACCGATCTACCTGCTGGGCGCCGACGAGATCGAAGAGGACGAACTGGCGCTGGTGGAAGACCCGGTCAAGGCCCATAAACTGGCGTTGGAACTGGAAGCGAACCTGCCGGCCATCCACAAGTTCTGGGTACCACGTCGCAAGGCCGCCGTGGAAACCGTCAAGCGCGACGAACCGAAAGTGGGCCGTAACGACGAATGCCCTTGCGGCAGTGGCAAGAAGTACAAGAAATGCCACGGTAACGACGGCGCGGCTGAATAAGCCACTGCGTTCGGTTGGGGCGCTGCCTCATCCGTTCCAGTAAAATGGGCATCTTAATCAGGATGCCCATGTTCTCCCTGCCGTTCAAACTCCCCTCCACGGCCACTGCGCCGTTCTGTCCGTCCGAAGTTGCCGGTACCGTTGCGGTCACGGCGGACGATCCCTATTGGAAAAAAGTCCTGCGCTTTGCCGGTCCCGGCTTGCTGGTCTCGGTCGGCTACATGGATCCGGGCAACTGGGCCACGGCGATCCAGGGCGGTTCGCAGTTCGGCTACCAGTTGCTGTACGTGGTGGTGCTGTCGAGCCTGGCCGCCATCGTGCTGCAATGCCTGAGCATGCGCCTGGGCATCGTCACCGGCAAGGATCTGGCCGTGCATTGCCGCGAGCAGTACAAGCCGCCGGTCGCCAAAACCCTGTGGGGCTTTGCCGAGATCTCGATCATCGCCTGCGACCTGGCCGAAGTCTTAGGGTGTGCGCTGGCGTTCAAGCTGCTGTTGGGCGTATCGCTGCCGGTGGGTGTGGCGCTGACCGCGCTCGACACCCTGATTATTTTGGGTTTGAAAGGCAAGGGCTTCCGCCAGATCGAAGCGATTGTGCTGGGGTTGATCCTGACGGTGGCCGTGTGCCTGGTGGCCGAGCTCATTTTCGTCAAGCCCGACTGGCAGGCCGTAGCCGCCGGCCTGGTGCCGTCGATGCAAACCCTGTCGCAGCGCGAGCCGCTGTATCTCGCCATCGGCATCCTTGGCGCGACGGTAATGCCGCACAACCTGTACCTGCATTCGTCGGTGGTGCAAACCCGGGTGGTGTTGCCCACGCCCGCCGCGAAACAGGAAGCCATCGGCCTGTCGCGCATCGACACCATCATTTCGCTGCTGCTGGCGTTGCTGATCAATGGCGCCATCCTGGTGGTGGCCGCTGCAGCCTTCTACGAACCCGGCAACACGCGCGTGCTCGACATCGACGACGCCTACCAGTTGCTCGCGCCCGTGGCCGGCACCGCGCTGGCCGCCATCCTGTTCGGCCTGGCGCTGCTCGCTTCCGGTCAAAGTTCCACCTTTACCGGCACGATCGCCGGCCAGGTGATCATGGAAGGCTTTTTGAAAATGAAGATCCCGTGCTGGCAGCGGCGCCTGCTCACGCGCGGCCTGGCGCTGATCCCGGCCATGATCGGCGTGCTGACGCTGGGCGAACACTCGGTGGGCAAGCTGCTGGTGCTGAGCCAGGTGGTCCTGAGCCTGCAACTGCCGTTCGCCATGTACCCGCTGATCAGCCTGACCTCGCAACGCCGCATCATGGGCGACTTCGTCAACGCCTGGTGGACCACCACGCTGGCGTGGCTGCTGTTCGTGGTGATTTCGGCGGCGAATGTGTGGCTGGTGTGGCAGGCGGTGGCGGGGTGATGGCTTGTAGACTATCTAGTCTCGTGCTTGAGCCGCCAGCACATACCCCGCCACATCCTCCAGCGTCGGCGCCAGCCAGCGCAGCGGGGCGGCGACCGAGGCGATCAGGGTGGTGTGGCTGACGCGGTCGTAGTACAGCTCCCTGACCGGCACCTGCTGCGCGCGCAGGGCCTCGGCCAGGTGGCCGGTGTTGCGTTGCGGGTTGACCAGGCTGTCGCTGCGGGCGGCGATCAGCAGCGCCGGTGGCGACTGTCTGGACACGTGGCGTACCGGTTGCGAATCGGACGGCGTGTCCGGGAAGTGGAACACCGGCCTGGTCGTCGTGTTTTCAACCGGCAGGAAATCGTAGGGGCCGGCCAGGCCGATCCAGCCGCGCAGGTCGGCCGGAGTCATGTCTTGCGCCGCCAGCCAGCGCGGATCGAGCGCCACCATGGCGGCGTTGTAGGCGCCGGCGCTGTGGCCCATCACGAACAGCCGCTGTGGATCGCCGCCGTACTGCGCCGCGTGGCGCCTGGCCCAGGCCACTGCCTGCGCCGCGTCATTCAAAAAATCGGGGTAACGCACTTGCGGGTACAGGCGGTAATCGGCCACCACGGTAACGATGCCGTGCGCGGCCAGTGAGCGGCCGATGAATGCATAGTCGGCGCGCTCCCCGGACACCCAGTTGCCGCCATAGAAGAACACCACGACCGGCGCCGCGCCGTGCGCAATCAGGGGCCGGTACACATCGAGTTTCTGGCGCGGGTGGTCGCCGTAGGACAGGCTCTCGGTGCGCTCTGACTCACTGGCAGGCGTGAGCGCGTTGAGGGTGCCCAGCGGCGAACAGGCAACCACGCTCAGCGCCAGCACTACGGGCACCAGGGTGATGAGGACAGTACGGGAGAGGCGTGGCATGATCTGGCGGTATTGGTTGCAATATCCCTACTCTACCGCGCGCCCGTACCCGGCACAGTGCGCCGATACACGGAGTTACTTGCCGGCCGGATGAATGACGGTGGCCGTGTAATCGCGCAGCGGATAGCCGCCGGGGATGCCACGGCACAATTGCCCGGACGAGGCCTCGATCAGCTGGAAGCCGGCGGCGGTCCACGCCCACGTGGCCGCGACGTTGCAGTCGCCGATGCCGCGTCCCTTGCCAAAGCTCGACAGCTGGTTGTTGTCGAAGCCGGGATTCATCAGGTACGCGTCATGGCGGCCATTGGCGTCTGGCAGATTGACCGGTTTTGGCGCATACGGCGCCTTGTCGCTGGCGGTCCACAGCTCGAAACTGGACTGGTAAGCGCCGCGTCCGCATTCGAGCACCAGCAGCACCTGGCTGGCCGACAGCCGGTGGAGTTCGTTCTGGCGCTCGCCGTCCGCAATGTCGACCGGGCTTTCGCAGCCGCCGTGCCTGAGGGTCTTGACGATCAGCGGCAGAAGCTTGCCGTCTTCCTTGCGGGTGGCGACAGCGGGCAGTTGTTTTACTTGCGGCGCCGGGAGCGGCGGCAGCGCGGCACTGGCTGGCTTGGCGCCGGGCATGGCCAGCGCGGTGGGCGTACCCACCCTGCCCTGCACGTCGTCGAGCTTGAGCAGCGCGGCCTTGAGGCCGGCCAGCGACAGGGTCCAGGTGCGCTTGCCAGCGCTGACCTTGGCCGAGTCGGCATTGAGCAGCAGCGGCAGCAGCCTGGCCACCTGTTCGGGCGTGAGCTCCGCGTCGGCGCGCAGGCCGCGCACCGTGGTCTGGCCGACCTGCACGGTCAAGGGCCCGAGCTTGGCGTCATCGTCGGTATAGGGCGAGAGCTTGAGCGACACGGGCGCCGTGGCGCCGGCATCGCGCGCCAGCGCCAGCACTACCGGTTCGGCCGCGTCTTCCTTCTGGTAACCGGCCGCCTCGCAGCGGCGCGTGTTATCGCACGCCACTTCCCAGTCCTTGAACGTGAAGTGGCCCGCGCTGGCGCTGGCATGGGCGGCGCCGCAAACGAGCGCCAGCGCCAGGGCCGGTGCGTAGCGGGGGTTGATCATCACAGCTTGATGAAGTGCTCGCGGTAGTACTTGAGTTCTTCGATCGACTCGACGATGTCGGCCAGCGCCGTGTGCATCTGGTGCTTCTTGAAACCGGAGACCATGGCCGGCGCCCAGCGCTTGCCCAGTTCTTTCAGGGTCGAGACGTCGATGTTGCGATAATGGAAATACGCTTCAAGCTTGGGCATGTAGCGCACCATGAAACGGCGGTCCTGGCCAATGGTGTTGCCGCACATAGGCGCTTTGCCTTTTGGCACCCATTGCTTCATGAAGGCGATGATCTGCTCTTCGGCTTGCGCTTCGGTCACGGTGGACGCCTTGACCTTGTCGATCAGGCCCGAGCGGCCGTGGGTGCCCTTGTTCCAGGCATCCATGCCGTTGAGCACTTCGTCGCTTTGGTGGATCACCAGCACCGGGCCTTCGGCCAGCACGTTCAGGTGCATGTCGGTGACGATCACGGCCACTTCGATGATGCGGTCGGTGTCCGGCTCCAGGCCGGTCATTTCCATATCGACCCAGACCAGGTTCATCTCGTTCTGGCGCGGGGTGATCACCGCCGGGGCGGAACCTTCTGGCAAATCATTAGCTTGTGACATAATTCTCTCTTGGCCTCATTACAGCCGATAGTAATCCGAATCCGCCATTTTCTCACAGGCATAGAATGTATACCCTCGCGTTTTCGATTTTGTTTGTGTCTTTCATCGTTTTGACGCTGATCGTGCGCTTCTGGCTGGCCTCGCGCCAGATCCGCCATGTGCTGGCGCACCGCAACGCCGTGCCGGCCGAATTTGCCGAGCGCATCCCGCTCGCCGCCCACCAGAAGGCCGCCGACTACACGGTAGCCCGTACCAAGTTCGGCCTGCTGGCGCTGCTGGTCAACACCGTGGTGCTGATCGGCTTTACCCTGTTTGGCGGCCTGCAGTGGCTGTCGGAACAGATTTTTCAGATCACCGGCCCCGGCATGGTGTACCAGCTGGCGCTGCTGGCGGCGTTTGCGCTGATCTCGGGCGTGATCGACGTGCCGTTCGATTACTATAAACAGTTCAAGCTCGAGCAGCGCTTCGGCTTCAACAAGATGACGCGCGGCCTGTTCTTTGCCGACCTGCTCAAGGGCGCAGCGCTGGGCACGGCCATCGGCCTGCCGCTGGTGTGGGTGGTGCTGACGCTGATGGATAAATCGGGCGCGCTGTGGTGGTTCTACGCCTGGCTGGTGTGGAGCGGCTTCCAGCTGTTGATGATGGTGCTGTTCCCCACCGTGATCGCGCCGCTCTTCAACAAGTTCACGCCGCTGGCCGACCAGTCGCTCAAGGACCGCATCGAGGGACTGATGACGCGCGTGGGCTTCGCTTCCAAGGGCCTGTTCGTGATGGACGGCTCGAAACGCAGCGCCCACGGCAACGCCTATTTTTCCGGCTTCGGCGCCCATAAACGCATCGTCTTCTTCGACACCCTGCTCGCGCGCCTGCAACCGCACGAGATCGAGGCGGTGCTGGCGCACGAACTCGGCCACTTCAAGCTCAAGCACATCGTCAAGCGCATCACGATGATGTTTGCCATTTCGCTCGGCTTCCTGGCGCTGCTCGGTTACCTGAAAAACCAGGTGTGGTTCTACACCGGCCTCGGGGTCGATCCGCTGGCGCTGCCCGGCCAGACCAACGATGCCATGGTGCTGCTGCTGTTCATGCTGGTGCTGCCGGTGTTTACATTCCTGTTCGGACCGCTGACCTCGATCAGCTCGCGCAAGCACGAATTCGAAGCGGACGCCTTTGCCGCCCAACATACTGCCGCGCGCGACCTGGTGTCGGCGCTGGTCAAAATGTACGAAGACAACGCGTCCACCCTTACTCCCGATCCGCTGCACTCGGCCTTCTACGATACCCACCCGCCGGCGAGCGTGCGGATTCGACAACTCAATTTGGCTGCGGCTTCATGAACAACCCAAAACTCCAACAAAAACTGACGGCAACCATCATCGCCGCCCACGGCCGCCACTACCTGGCCGAAGCCGATGGCCGCAAGCTGCAATGCGTTACGCGCGGCAAGAAAACCAACGTTGCCGTCGGCGACATCGTGCAGATCACCACCACGTCCAACGACCAGGGCGTGATCGACAAGATCGAGGAACGCAGCACCCTGCTCTACCGCTCCGACCAGTACAAGTCGAAACTGCTGGCCGCCAACCTGACGCAGTTGTTCGTCGTGGTAGCGACCGAGCCGGGCTTTGCCGACGACCTGGTCTCGCGCTCGCTGGTGGCGGCCGAGGCGGCCGGCATCAAGGCCCACCTGATCCTCAACAAGACCGACGTGGCAGCAGCGCTGCCGCGCACGCGCGAACGGGTGGCTGCCTACGGCTCGCTCGGCTACCCGGTGCACGAGGTCTCGGCCACGGCCCGGCCCGAGGAAGCGGTGGCGATCCTGCAACCGCTGATGGCGGGCCAGTCGTCGATCCTGATCGGCCAGTCCGGCATGGGCAAGTCGTCGCTGATCAACCTGCTGGTGCCCGACGCCGACATCGCCGTGCGCGAAATCTCGGCCGCGCTCGATACCGGCAAGCACACCACGACCTTCACCCGCCTTTACCAGTTGCCCGAACTGGGCGCAGGCACGGCCATCATCGATTCGCCCGGTTTCCAGGAATTCGGCCTCTACCATTTGACCGAGGGCATGCTCGAACGCGCCTTCGTCGAATTCGCGCCCTACCTGGGCCACTGCAAATTCTACAACTGCCGCCACCTGATCGAACCGCAGTGCGCGGTGCTGGCGGCAGTCGCGGAAGGCAAGATCGCCCGCATGCGCCATACGTTGTACGGCCAACTGTTGCACGAATCGTCGCAAACCCTGTACTGATCCAACAACAATCGCGACTTGCGCACGGGCCGTGTTTGCAGTCTATAATTCTCGATGGCAATACCAACGCAGGCAGCCCCACCCTCGCTGCGCGGCAGGCAAGAACCTATCCCAGTAGGGATGAGGCGGCAGATTGCGATGTATCGGTAGCGGGGGCAAGGCGCGAGGAAGAAGCATGGCAGGCCATGCGATGAAGAGCAACGCCGGCAGCGCCTCATTCACTGCTGGGATAGGTTCTAAAGGACCGCGATGGACTTGTTTGTACTCGACGACGAAGTAGCCCAGTGGGAGACCGTCTTGCTGCGCCTGACCGGCGCCGAGCGGTTGCCGGTACTGGTGCCGCTGGCCTGGCACCTGCGCCAGCGCGACTGCGTGCGCGCCGTGGCGCTGGCGCGCGAGGGGCTGGTGCTGCTGTTCGCCGCCGGCCTGGCGCCCGGCGACCTGGCCGCCACCGCCGCGCGGCTGGAACTGGTCGCGGCTGAAGCCGCGTGGCTGGCTGGCGAGCTCGATGCCGCCGAACGCATGGCGATCGAGATCGGCGCCCAGATGCAGGCTTGCGCAGACTGGCGCGGTGTGGCCGACACCCACTGGCTGCGCGCCTGGATCGCCATCGACCGCGGTGACCACCAGCGCGGCACCGAACACCTCGAACACATGATCGCCATTGCGCGCCAGCCCGGCGTCGATGACACCATGCGCGCCACCTGCGGCGAGGCGGCAATTGCCCGTTGGGCCGTGATGGAAAACCGCACGGCGGCCGAACAGCGCTGGTCCACCCGCTTTGCCTCCAGCGACCATGCCCACCACGACCTGCACCCGGCGGTGGCGGTATGGGTGCTGGACTTCTTCGGCACCGACGCCACCCAGGGCAGCAACTTCGGCGCGGCGGCGGGCCACTTCGCCCGCGTGTACGAGGCGGCGCGCGTGAGCGGCCAGCTACGCTCGGCAATCACGGCCGCCATCAATATCGGCATCGATTTTACGAACCTCAATGATCACCGCGCCGCGCTGGAATGGATGCAGCGCGCGCTCGACATGGCGCGTCCCACCAGTTGGCCGCGCAGCATCGGCGTGTGCCTCACCCATACGGCCGACACCATGCGCCGCCTGGGCCAGCTGGAGGCGAGTGCCGCCCTGCTCGACGAAGCGTTCGATGTGCTGGCGCCGCTGGCCGACGGCCGCAGCTACGCCACGGCGCTGCAATTCCGCGGCGACCTGCAACTCGATACTGGCAACTACGCCGGCGCACTCGAGTCGTTCCGCCAGTTGCAGGTGAACGCCGCACGCCTGCGCCACGCGGACCTGATGTGCGCCGCGCGGCGCGGCCAGGCGCACGCGCTGTGCTTCCTCGACCGGCCACAGGAAGCGCTGACGGTGGCGCAAGACGCCATCGCCCTGGCGCAAGCCCAGTCCAGCCTGACACACCACGTGCGCACGCTGCGCGTGCTCTCGGTGATCCACACGCGCCATGCGCTGCCGCCGCCGGACGGCATGACCGAGCAAAACGCCACCCTGCATTATCTGCACCAGGCGCTGGCACTGGCCTCGGGCATCGAAGGCTACACGCTGCCGGGCGACCTGCTGGAAACCCTGGCCCACGAATACGCCCAGGTGGGCCAGTACCAGCGCGCTTATGAATCGGCGCAGGCGGCGGCCGCCGCGCGCCGGACTACCCACAGCCGCGAAGCCACCAACCGCGCCATCGCCATGCAGGTGCACCAGCAGACCGAGCGCGCCCGCGCCGAGGGTCAGCACCACCGCGAGCTGGCGGCATCCGAGGCGCGCCGCGCCCGCGTGCTGCAGCAAACCACGGCCACGCTCGAACGCCTGTCCGCCATCGGCCAGGAAATCACCACCCACCTCGACGCCAATGCCGTGTTCCAGGCCATCAACCGCCACGTGCAGGCGCTGCTGGCGGCCAACAGCTTCGCGATTTACCTGTGCGATCCCGGTTGCGACACCCTGAACCGCGCCTTCGGCATGGAAAACGGCAAACCGCTGGCCGACAACACCATTGCCGTGGACAACCCGCGCGCCAATGCCGCGCGCTGCCTGCGCGAACGGCGCGAGATCTACGTGGAGGACGCCGGCCCGGACGACATCTTCCTCGCCCCGAACACCCTGCTGATGGCGTGCGCGCTGTACGTGCCGCTGCTGGTCGGCGAACGGGCGCTGGGCGTGATGACGGTGCAGGCCTCGAACGCGCGGGCCTACCGCGCGCGCGAGCGGCTGATCTTCCGCACCCTGTGCGCTTACGGCGCCATCGCGCTCGACAACGCCCAGGCCTACGCCCAGCTCAAGGATGCGCAAACCCAGCTGGTGTCGCAGGAAAAGCTGGCGGCGCTGGGGTCCCTGATGGCCGGCGTGGCGCACGAACTCAATACGCCGATCGGCAACAGCCTCCTGATCGCCAGCACCCTGCACCAGAAGACCACGGAACTGGCGCGCCAGGTCGCGGGTCCCGGCCTGCGCCGCTCCGATCTGACAGCCTACCTGGACGACGCCGCGCGTGCGCACGAACTGGTGATGCGTGGCCTGAACAGCGCAGCAGACCTGGTCAACAGCTTCAAGCAGGTGGCGGTGGACCGCACCACCGAGCAGCGACGCCAGTTCGACCTGCAGCAGGTGGCCGGCGAAGTGATTGCCACCATGATGAACCGCATCCGCGCATCCGGCCACCGTATCGAGGCAGACATACCGCCGCACATCGCCATGGACAGCTACCCCGGCCCGCTGGGCCAGGTGATCGCCAATTTCATCAACAACGCCCTGCTGCACGCATTTGAAAAAGACGTGGTGGGACACTTGTGGCTGCGCGCCGCCACCGCGCCGGACCACCCGGGCCGGGTGCAGCTGGTGTTCGGCGACAACGGCGTCGGCATTGCCCCGGCAAACATCCCGCGCATCTTCGACCCGTTCTTCACCACCAAGCTGGGACAAGGTGGCAGCGGGCTCGGACTGTCGATCAGTTACAACATCGTCACCTCGCTGCTGGGCGGGCAGATCACGGTGCGCAGTTCGCCCTCCGGCACCGTGTTCACGCTGGACCTGCCGCTGGTCGCCCCCGAAGCCCGGGGACCGGCCGCCGCGCAGATCTATCATTAAAAGGGGCTGGCTGACCAGCACAATCTGCGGTGGATCGGCTATAAACGGGCCATATTGACTGAATTGCCTTTATAATTGACCGGTTCAGCCGGCCGGGTACCGAGTCCCAGGCCAGCTCACCTGTCAGTTGCCACTATGCCTATCCAAAAACAGATCAAGCATTACCTGCAGTTTTCCGACTTCACGCTGGAAGAATACGAGTACGTGATTGAACGCGCGCACCTCATCAAGCGCAAGTTCAAGAACTACGAGATTTACCATCCGCTGATCGACCGTACCCTGGTAATGGTCTTCGAGAAGAACTCCACCCGCACCCGCCTCTCGTTCGAAGCCGGCATGCACCAGCTGGGCGGCGCCGCCATCTACCTGAACACGCGCGACAGCCAGCTCGGTCGCGGCGAGCCGGTGGAAGACGCGGGCCAGGTCATGAGCCGCATGTGCGACATCATCATGGTGCGCACGTTCGGCCAGGACATCATCGAGCGCTTTGCGGCCAACTCGCGCGTGCCGGTGATTAACGGCCTGACCAACGAGCACCACCCGTGCCAGGTGTTTGCCGACATCTTCACGTTCTATGAGCATCGCGGCCCGATCACCGGCAAGACGGTGGCGTGGATCGGCGACGCCAACAACATGCTGTACTCGTGGCTGCAGGCGGCCGAAGTATTCGGCTTCCACGTCAACGTGTCCACGCCCAAGGGCTACGACATGGACATGTCGCTGGTCTCGACCGACCGCTACACCTTCTTCGCCAACCCGTCCGACGCCTGCGCCGGCGCGCACCTCGTCAACACCGACGTGTGGACCAGCATGGGCTACGAAGAGGAAAACGCCGCACGCCTGAAAGCATTCGACGGCTGGATCGTCGATGGCGCCAAGATGGCGCGCGCCGCGCCCGACGCGCTGTTCATGCACTGCCTGCCCGCCCACCGTGGCGAGGAAGTGGCGGCCGAAGTCATCGACGGACCGCAATCGGTGGTCTGGGACGAAGCCGAGAACCGCCTGCACATCCAGAAGGCGCTGATCGAGTACCTGCTGCTCGGCCGCCTGGATAACCCTGCCGAATAATCAATAACACTTCACACACTTGGAATCAGCATGAGCGACATTAAAAAAGTAGTCCTCGCCTACTCGGGCGGCCTCGATACCTCCGTCATCCTCAAATGGCTGCAGGATAACTACCAGTGCGAAATCGTCACCTTCACGGCCGACCTGGGCCAGGGCGAAGAGCTGGAGCCGGCGCGCGCCAAGGCGATCAAGTTCGGCATCAAGCCGGAGAACATCTACATCGACGACGTGCGTGAAGAATTCGTGCGCGACTTCGTGTTCCCGATGTTCCGTGCAAACACCGTGTACGAAGGCGAATACCTGCTGGGCACCTCGATTGCCCGCCCGCTGATCGCCAAGCGCCTGATCGAAATCGCCAACGAGACCGGCGCCGACGCCATCTCGCACGGCGCCACCGGCAAGGGCAACGACCAGGTGCGTTTCGAACTGGGCGCCTATGCGCTCAAACCTGGCGTCAAAGTGATCGCGCCATGGCGCGAGTGGGACCTGCTGTCGCGTGAAAAACTGCTGAAGTACGCGGAAGACGCGGGCATCGCCATCGACATGAAACACAAGAACGGCGGCGCGCCGTACTCGATGGACGCCAACCTGCTGCACATCTCGTTCGAAGGCCGCCACCTGGAAAACCCGAGCGCCGAAGCCGAGGAATCGATGTGGCGCTGGAGCGTGAGCCCTGAGGCAGCGCCCGACCAGGCCGAGTACCTGGACCTGGAATACGAAAAAGGCGACATCGTGGCGATCAACGGCGTACGCATGTCGCCGGCCACCGTGCTGACGGAGCTGAACCGCGTGGGCGGCAAGCACGGCATCGGCCGTCTCGACCTGGTGGAAAACCGCTACGTCGGCATGAAGTCGCGCGGCTGCTACGAAACCCCGGGCGGCACCATCATGCTCAAGGGCCACCGCGCCATCGAGTCGATCACGCTGGACCGCGAAGTGGCCCACCTGAAGGACGACCTGATGCCACGCTACGCGTCGCTGATCTACAACGGCTACTGGTGGGCGCCGGAGCGCGTGGCGCTGCAAACGCTGATCGACCACACGCAAGCGACCGTCAACGGCTGGGTGCGCGTAAAACTGTACAAGGGCAATGTGATCGTGGTGTCGCGCGATTCGAAGACCGACTCGCTGTTCGATATGAACATCGCCACCTTCGACGAAGACGGCGGCGCCTACAACCAGGCCGACGCCGGCGGCTTCATCAAACTGAACGCGCTGCGCCTGCGCATCGCCGCCAACGCACGACTGAAGCGCGGCCAATAAACAACGCGCAGTATCATCAAAAGCCGCTCGCTGAGCGGCTTTTTTTTTGTTGTTCAGCCATTACCATGGGACAATGCCACACCATCTATCGGCGCCTCGGAGAAACCATGTTTAAAGACTTGAGCATCAAACGTAAACTATACCTGGGCTTCGGCGCCATCCTTGCCATCATCCTCGCGCTCCTGATCATCGCCTACAATCGTTTTAATAGCCTGTCGGAAGCCAACCAGTGGGACCGCCACACGATGGACGTGATCCAGGCCATCGACGGCTTGCGCAACGACCTGCTGCAAGTGCAGGTGGAAGCGCGCGGCTATTACCTCACCGGCACCGCCGCCCGCCTGGACCGCACCCGCAAGGAACAGCGCGACATTCCGGAATCGATCCAGACGCTGCAAAAGCTCACCCGCGACAATCCGGCCCAGGTCGCGCGTTTCAGCAAGCTGGAAAGCATGATCACCGTCTGGAGCAAGGAAGTCATCGAATCACAACTGGTGATGCGCGAGCAGTTGGGCAACGCGCCCGGCGCGGCCGACGCCATGGGCAAAACGCCGCAGCTTGCCAATACCACCAACTCGGCCATCGGTGAAATCTACAAATTCATGGACGATGCAGCCGCCGAGGAACACCGCCTGCTGGTCGAACGCTCGGCCGCTTCCACCAGCCTGCAGGAGAGCATGCGGCTGGTGATCACGGTGGGCGGCATGGCCTGCGTGCTGCTGGGTGCCCTGGTGGCATGGATGCTGGTCGGCTCGCTCACCACGCCGCTGACGAACCTTACCGCCGCCGTGGGCCGCATCGCCGGGGGCGACCAGGGCGCGCGCGCCGAGGTGCTGGCGAACGATGAACTGGGCAAGGTCACCACGGAATTCAACCGCATGGCGCAATCGATCCAGGACAGCCAGGCCAAGGAAAAAGCGGTGGGCGACGAATTGCGCGCCAAGGTCGATTCGCTGCTCGGCGTGGTATCGAAAGCCGCTTCGGGCGACCTGACCGGCAATATCGAAGTGACGGGCAGCGACGCCATCGGCCAGCTGGCGCAAGGCCTCGACCGCATGTTCGAAAACCTGCGTTCGCTGCTCAACAACGTGCAAAAGGCCGGCATCCAGGTCACCACGTCGGCCACCGAAATCGCCGCCTCGGCCAAGCAGCAGGAAGCGACCGGCATCGAGCAGGCCCAGACCAGCGTGGAGATTCTTTCCACCACCAAGGAAATCTCGGCCAATGCCTCGCAACTGCTCAAGACCATGGAAGAAGCGACTGCCGTGGCGGACTACACCACCACTGCCACCGCCGACGCCCAGGGCAACCTGCGCCGCATGGACAGCACCATGCAGCACATGGTGAGCGCCACCGATTCGATCAACGCCAAGCTGGCCGCGCTGTCGGAAAAAGCGTCGAACATCAACAGCGTGCTGATTACGATCACCAAGGTGGCCGACCAGACCAACATCCTGTCGCTCAACGCCGCCATCGAGGCCGAAAAGGCCGGCGAAGCGGGACGCGGCTTCTCGGTCGTGGCCACCGAAATTCGCCGCCTGGCCGACCAGACCTCGGTTTCCACCTGGGACATCGAGCAGATGCTCAAGGAAATGCAGTCGGCGGTATCGGCCAGCGTGATGGGCATGGACAAATTCTCGGAAGAGATCCGCCGCAGCGTGGGCGAGGTGCGCCAGGTCACCGACCAGCTGTCGGGCGTGATGGACCAGGTACAGAAACTGGCGCCGCAGTTCGACGCCGTACTGCAAGGGATGCAGTCGCAGGCAGTGGGCGCGGAGCAGATCAGCGCCACCATGATGCAGCTGAACGACGCTACCCAGCAGACGGTGGAGTCGCTCAAGGCCACCAGCGAAGCGGTGCACCAGTTGCAATACGCGGCCGGCGACCTGCAGACCAGCGTGGCCAACTTCGCAGTCGCGGTGTAAGCGCGCGATGAAACTGCTCGTCTTCCACATCGGCGCCGACCGCTACGGCCTGCGCCTGCGTGACGTGGTGCGCGTGGTGCCGCTGCTCGACCTGAAGCACCTGCCGCTGGCGCCAGAACCGGTGGTAGGACTGATGGACTATCACGGCGCCTCGGTGCCGGTGGTGGACCTGTGCCTGGCCAGCGGTCTGCCGCCCGGCGCCGACCATTTCGATACCCGCATCATCGTCGTCGATTATCGCGCGCCCGAAGGCACGGTGCACTTGCTGGGCCTGCGCGCCGAGCGGGTGCAGGGCGTGCAGGAAGTGCGCGACGACCAGTTGACCGAGAGCGGCGTGAAGGCCGCACCGTTCCTGGGCCAGGTGGCCGGCGACGCGCGCGGCATGCTGCAGCTGGTGGAGCTCGAGCAGCTGCTCACACCCGCGCTGCGCATCGCGCTGTTCCCCAATGCCGGTAATGCCGGCGACGCTGACGATAGCGGCAACCTGCCATGACCACTCCGGCCCAGATCATGCTGCGCGCGGCGACGGGGTTGAACCTGTCGAAGCAGATCGTCGATCGCGCCATCCGCGCGCGCGTGGTCTGCGTCGGTGCGATCGATGCCGACGATTACCTCGACCGCATGACCCCGGAGGAGCTGACCGCGCTGGTGGAACTGGTGGTGGTGCCGGAATCGTGGTTCTACCGCGACCAGCAGGCCTTCCACGCCACTGCCGACTACCTCAAAGAGCAGATCCAGGTCGAGCCCAACCGGCTGTTCCACGTGCTGTCGCTGCCGTGCGCCGGCGGCGAGGAGCCGTACACGATGGCGATGGTGCTGCTCGACGCCGGTATTCCCGCCGACCGCTTCATGATCGACGCTTTTGATATCAGCCCGGTGTGCGTGGCACGCGCCAAGACCGGCGTGTATGGCCGCAACGCCTTTCGCAGCCAGGACCTGGCGTTCCGCGACCGCCACTTCACCGCGGTTGGCAACGACGCGTGGCGCATCAACGACGCGGTGCGCAAGCAGGTCCGCTTCCACCAGGGGAATGTACTGGAAATGACCATGACCAGGCGCGCCGGCTTGTATGACGTGATCTTTTGCCGCAACCTGCTGATCTACTTCGACAAGCCCACCACCAGCGCCGCCATCCGCAACCTCGACACCATGCTCAAGCGCGACGGCCTGCTGTTCGTCGGCTACGCCGAGGTACCGTCGCTGTGCGCCAACGGCTTCGCGCCGCTGCCGTATGCGCAGGCGTTCGGGCTGATCAAGGATGCGGAGGCGGCGGCGCGCAAGAAGGCCGGAGCGCTGGCGGTGGCTGCGACCACTGCGCCGGCCTCCGCGCGGACGGCGCGCCGTGCGCGTCCGGGTGTGACTTCGACAGCAGCAACGCCGACGCCGCCGCCGCTCGCGGCCAGGTTGACGCCGTCCCCGGCCACGCCATCGGGATCGATGCCAGCAGCACCAAGGCGTCCGGCTACCGGTGGCACTGCTGCGGCGATTGCCGGTGCAACTGGCAACAAGCCTTCGGCGGCCAAGCCGGCCCCTGGCCGCGACCTGCTGGCCGATGCCCGCCGCCTGGCTGACCTGGGGCAACTGAAGGAAGCCGAGCGCGATTGCCGCGACCACCTGGCGCAGCAGCCGGAATCGGCGGAGGCGTATTTCATCCTCGGCCTGATCAACGAACTGACCAACAAGCATGTGCAGGCGCAGGACTACTGGAAGCGCTGCATCTACCTGCAGCCCGACCATTACGAAGCGCTATGCCACCTCGCGCTGCTGGCCGAGACCAACGGCGACGCCACCACGTCCGCCGCGCTCAAGGCGCGCGCCGCGCGCATCTATAAACGCCAGCAGGCATCTTAAGAACAAGGGCGCGCCGACATGACGACCACCTTAGTCAACGCCGCAGCCGCTGCCGATGCTATCGAAATCGACGACTGCTGGAACCGCATCGGCGTGGCCGGCGACCAGACCTGCGAGAAGCTCGCCGAGTACATCCACTGCCGCAACTGCCCGGTGTACGCCAGCGCCGCCCAGCGCAATCTGCAGCGCGCGGTCGGCGCCGGCTACAAACAGGAATGGGCCGCGCGCTTCCGCCAGCCCGCCATCGACACCCAGGCGCTCGACGCCTCGTGCCTGGTGTTTCGCATCGGCCGCGAATGGCTGTCGCTGCCGACCAAATTGTTCGTGGCCGTGGCGCCCGAGGCCAGGCCGCACCGGCTGCCGCATCGCACCGATCGCGGCTTGACCGGCATCGTCAATGTCGGCGGCACGCTGTATCCGTGCATGTCGCTCGCCGCCCTCCTCGGTATCGATGACAGCGAAGGCGAAGCAGCCAGGGGGACCATTCAGCGCCATACGTTTGCGCGGCTGCTGCTGATCCGCTGGGAAGACCAGGCATATGCGCTGCCGGTAGCCGACCTGCACGGCATCGAACGCTATGCCACGGCCGCCGTGCAGGCGCCGGCCGCCACCATCAACAAGGGTCTCTCCCGTTTTCTGTCGGGCGTGATCTCGATCGCCGACATGCACGTGGGCGTGCTGGACGCGGCACTGATCGGCTACCAACTTGCGAGGACCCTGCGATGAGCCAGGATAACGGCGGCATGGGCGGAGACCTGAGCCAATTTTCCATGCTGGACCTGTTCCGCATGGAGGCGGACAGCCAGACGCAAGTCCTTACCGACGGCCTCTTGGCCATGGAAAGGCTGAAGAACGACGCCAGCGCGGTCGAGTCGATGATGCGCGCGGCGCACTCGATCAAGGGAGCGGCGTCCATCGTCGGCCTGGAAGTGGTGGTGCAGGTAGCGCACAGCATGGAAGACGCCTTCATCGCCGCGCAACACGGCAAGCTGGCCCTGACGCCCAACCGGGTGGACGTGCTGCTGGCCGGCGTGGACCTGATCCTGCAACTGTCACGCCTGCAGGACAGCGGCGTCGATGCCTGGCTGGCCGCCAACGAAACGCTGATCAAGCAGACCCTCGATTCGATCGCCACCATCGCCTTTTTGCCGGAACCGGTCAATTTGCAGGCGGAGATGGGGTGGATGCAGCAGATGCCCGCGCCTGCGCCCCAGGCTGCGCCAGCGCCGGCGTTTCCGGTCGGCGAACTGCCGATTGCCCCGACACCGGCCCCGGCCGAGGACATGCCGGTCGATCGGCGCGCGTCGGCTGCCGGGGCCAAGGCGCAGAACTTCGACAAGCTGCTGTCGCTTGCCAGCGAATCGCGCATCAACGCCCACCAGATGCATCCGTTCATCCAGAACCTGCAACGCTTCAAGCGCAACCAGGCCAGCCTGGCGGCGGTGATCGAGCAGCTGCACGAAGCGATATCGAATAGCACCGACCCGAAGCTGAAAGAACTGTCGCTGCTGGCGCTGCAAAAGACCCAACCGTTAAAGCAGTTCGTGCTCGAACACATTGCCGACACCGAAGCCTACGAACGGCGCTTGCTGGCCGTCTCGCAAGGCATGGTGGACGAAGTGCTGACCATGCGCATGCGGCCGTTCCGCGACGGCGTGCAGCCGTTTCCACGCATGGTGCGCGACCTCGCGCGCAGCCTGGGCAAGGACGTGCAGTTGCAGATCATCGGCGAAGACACGCTGGTGGACCGCGACATCCTGGCCCGTATCGAAAGCCCGCTCAACCACATGCTGCGCAATGCCATCGATCACGGCATGGACAGCGCGGTGGAACGCATCGCCGCCGGCAAGCCGGGCGCCGGCACCATCGTGCTGGAGGCGAAGCACCGCGCGGGCATGCTCAGCATCGAGATCAGCGACGACGGCAAGGGCGTGGACCTGGAAAAAATCCGCACCCGCGTAATCGACCGCAAGATGGCCAGCGCGCCGATGGCGGCCGCCATGTCGGGCGCCGAACTGCTGGAGTTCCTGTTCCTGCCGGCGTTCAGCCTGAAGGAAAACACCACCGAGATTTCGGGGCGCGGCGTGGGGCTCGATATCGTCCACGAAACCATCCGCTCGCAGAACGGCACGGTGCGTATCGAGTCGGAACTGGGCGTGGGCTTCCGCACCTTCATCACCTTGCCGCTGACGCAGTCGATCGTGCGCGCGCTGGTGGTTGATGTAAAAGGCGAGGCTTACGCGGTGCCGATCGTGCAGGTCGAGCGCGTGATCAAGGTGCCGCAAACGGCCATCCATACGCTGGAAAATAAACAGTTCTTCGACTTCGGAGGCGAGCACCTGGGACTGGTGTCGGCGGCGCAGGTGCTGGAGCTGGGCGAGACCGATGCCTCGTCGGCGGAGCTGTCGGTGGTGGTGATCGGCAGCGGCGCGCGGCGCTATGCGCTGGTGGTGGACGCCATCAACGGCGAGCAAAGCCTGGCGGTGCAAGCCATCGATCCGATCTTCGGCAAGATGCGCGACATCTCAGCTGCCGCCCTGCTCGACAACGGCGACCCGGTGCTGATCCTCGACGTGCCCGATCTGCTGCTGTCGATCGACAAACTGCTGCACGATGGCGGCCTGCACCAGCTCACCCGCGCCGACCACACCGAGCGTCGCAAGACCAAGCGCGTGCTGGTGGTGGACGATTCGCTCACGGTGCGCGAGATGGAACGCAAGCTGCTGCAAAGCCGGGGCTTCCTGGTCGATATCGCGATCGACGGTATCGACGGCTGGAACGTGGTGCGCAGCGGCGAATACGACTTGGTGATCACCGACGTGGACATGCCGCGCATGGACGGTATCGAGCTCGTCGCACTGATCAAGAAGGATATCCACCTCCACAAACTGCCAGTCATGATAGTCTCTTATAAAGATCGGCCGGAGGACCGCGCACGCGGACTGTCGGCTGGCGCAGACTATTATCTGACCAAGGGCAGCTTCCACGACGAGACGCTGCTCGATGCGGTCAGCGACCTGATTGGAGACGCCCACAGATGAAGATTGCCATCGCCAACGATGTCGCCATGGCAGCCGAAGCGCTGCGGCGCGTGGTTGCCAGCACCGCCGAGCACCAGGTGCTGTGGATCGCCCGCACGGGCGCGGAGGCGGTGCGCATGTGCGCGGAAAACCGGCCGGACCTGATCCTCATGGACCTCAACATGCCGGAACTCGATGGCGTGGAGGCTACCCGCAAGATCATGGAACAAAGCCCGTGCGCGATCCTGGTCGTTACCGGCCGGCCGCAGGACAACGTCAACCAGGTGTTCCGCGCGCTGGGCGCCGGCGCGCTCGACGTCACCGCCACGCCGGTGCTGCAAGGCCAGCCGGGCGGCGACTCCGAGCTGCTGGCCAAGATCCGCACCATGGACAAGCTGATACGCCACAGCGGCGGCAGCCAGGCCATGGCGCCGCGCACGTCGCTGGCCGGCAGCGCCCCGGCGCCTGTCGCCGACAACGCCGATACGCCGGTGCCGGTAACGTCGCTGCTGGCGATCGGTGCCTCCACCGGCGGCCCGGTGGCGGTCTCCAAGATGCTGGCCGGCTGGGTGCCGCCGCGCGGTTGCGCGGTAGTGGTGGTGCAGCACATTGACGAGCACTTCGCCAACAACTTCGCGCGCTGGCTCGGCGAGCAGCTCGACATGCCGGTGCGTACCGCCGACGAGGGCGACGAATTGGCCGCCGGCGTGGTGCTGATCGCCAAGAGCAACGACCACCTCACGCTGGATCAAAATCTGCGCTTGCGTTACGATGCAAATCCCAAGGACTATGCTTACCGGCCGTCGGTCGATGTGTTCTTCCGCTGCGTGGCGCAGCAATGGAAAGGCGTGGCGGTGGGTGTGCTGTTGACCGGCATGGGCCGCGATGGCGCCGAAGGCTTGCTGGCGCTGCGCCGCGCGGGCCACATGACCATCGCCCAGGACCAGGCCAGCAGCGCCGTCTACGGCATGCCGCGCGCCGCCGCCGAGCTGGATGCGGCGCAGATGATTTTACCGCTGACGCGGATCGGACCGGTCCTGCGCAGCACGTTGGGCAGCCGCGCATCATAGAGATAATGCGCGCAACCGAAGAAAGAGAGTATCGATGTCCGAAGCACCCGCAATCGCTGCAGCCACCGTTGACGCCGAACAGGCGCTTACCGCCTTCAAGGTCCGGGTGCTGCTGGTGGACGACCAGTTGATCATCGTCGAAGCCGTGCGCCGCATGTTGAGCGACCAGTCCGATATCGAATTCCACTACGTGACCGACGCCACGCTGGCGCTGCAAACGGCCGTGCAGCTGCAACCGACCGTAATCCTGCAAGACCTGGTGATGCCATCGATCGACGGCTTCGGCCTGATCCAGAGTTATCGCGGCGACGAGTCGCTGCGCCATGTGCCGGTGATCGTGTTGTCGGCCAAGGAAGACCCCAAGCTCAAGGCGCACAGCTTTGCCACCGGCGCCAACGACTACATGGTCAAGCTGCCCGACAAGCTCGAACTGCTGGCGCGCGTGCGCTACCACTCGGGCGCGCACATCAGCCGCCTGCAGCGCGACCAGGCGTTCCGCTTCCTGCGCGAGAGCCAGAAAAGCCTGGCCGACGCCAACATCGAACTGCAAAAGCTGGCCGCGCTCGACGCCCTCACCGGCATCGCCAACCGCCGCCGTTTCGACGACACCATGCGGGTCGAATGGCAGCGCGGACAGCGCGACAAGAAGCCGCTCACGCTGCTGATGTGCGACGTCGATTTCTTCAAACTGTATAACGACAGCTTCGGCCACCTGGCGGGCGACCTCGCCCTCAAGAAAGTGGCTGCCGTATTAACCGAACATCTGAAGCGCCCGGCCGATCTGGCCGCGCGCTATGGCGGCGAGGAATTCGTCATTATCCTGCCGGAGACACCATTGACGGGGGCACTGATCGTGGCCGAGTCATGCCGCCGACACCTGGAGCAGTTAGCCATCGAAAACCCGCAAGCGACCACCGACCTGTCCTGCGTGACCATGTCGATCGGTGTGGCCAGCGTGGTGCCCTCGCCGCAGTCGAGCATCGATGACCTGATCCAGCACGCCGACCAGGCGCTGTATGTCGCCAAAACCGGCGGCCGTAACCGCGTCGAAAGCGCGGGCCAGTTGCCCGGTCCCCTCCCCGCATCACATTAAGGAAACAAGCAGCATGAGTGCTCAATTCGATCAAGTCAGCGTCGTCAAGAAGTCCAATGTTTACTTCGACGGCAAGTGCGTCTCGCACAACATCATCTTTGCCGATGGCAGCAAGAAAAGCGTGGGCGTGATCTTCCCGTCCACCCTGAAGTTCAACACCGGCGCGCCGGAAATCATGGAAGTGGTCAGTGGCGTGTGCAAGGTGCGCCTGGCTGGTGAGGAAGAGTGGAAAACTTACGCGGCGGGCGACCAGTTCAGCATCGTCGGCGATTCGTCGTTCGATATCGAGACAGTGGAAACGCTCGATTACGTTTGCAGCTTCGGCTGATAGATGTTGGACCGCTACGGCGGTCCAACTTCCCTACACGAACACCGGCTCCGCCTCCAGCGCCACGCCATACTTCGCCATCACATCGGCCTGAATCGCCGCCGCCAGCGCCACCACCTCCGCCCCCGTCGCCCCGCCGTTATTGACCAGCACCAGTGCCTGTTTCGGGTACACGCCCGCTGCGCCCAGGTTGCGCCCTTTCCAGCCACATTGATCGATCAGCCAGCCGGCTGCCAGCTTCTCGCTGCCGTCAGGCTGCGCGTGGTGTACCAGCGCCGGGAAGCGTTCGAGCAGCGCGGCGCACTGTTCTGACGATACCACCGGGTTCTTGAAGAAGCTGCCGGCGTTGCCGATCACCGCCGGATCGGGCAGTTTGCGGCGGCGGATCGCGATCACGGTATCGGCCACTTGCTGCGCGGTGGGTACGGTCCAACCTTGCTCGGCCACCGCCTGCGCCAGTTCCGCGTAGCGCAGGTTCGGCTGCCATGAACGCGGCAAGGCGAGCGTCACGTCCAGGAT
The DNA here is from genome assembly GCF_001421905.1 of Duganella sp. Leaf61. Taxonomy (NCBI): domain Bacteria; kingdom Pseudomonadati; phylum Pseudomonadota; class Betaproteobacteria; order Burkholderiales; family Oxalobacteraceae; genus Duganella; species Duganella sp. Leaf61. The sequence goes on along the minus strand of NZ_LMLM01000005.1, from coordinate 2,817 downwards.
CACGAGTTCGCGCCCCGCCTCGCGTTTGAATATGCTGTCGCGGTACCCGAAGCGGCACGCCGCCGCATCCATGGTGCGCGTGCTGCCGTCGCGCGGATCGAACACGGTCACGCTGTGAAATACGTCCTTGATTTCGAGCCCGTAGGCGCCAATATTCTGGATAGGCGACGCGCCCACGGTGCCGGGAATCAGCGACAGGTTTTCCAGTCCGCCGATGCCCTGGGCCAGTGTCCATTGCACGAAGGCGTGCCAGTTCTCGCCAGCAGCCGCGCGGACAAAATGGTGGGTTTCATTGCCGCCGACCACCTCTTTTCCCGCGAGCGCAAGGTGCAAAACCAGCCCGGGAAAATCGCCGGTCAGCAGCACATTGCTGCCGCCGCCCAAGACCAGCCGCGGGAAAGCGCGCCAATTGGCGTCTGCATAAACGCCGATCAGCTGCTCGGTATTCGTGATCCGCAAATAGGCATGGGCGCTGGCCGCGATGCTGAAAGTATTGAGGTGCTGCAGGGGGAACTGATATTGGATGGATGAGAGTAGCTGCATGGACTAAAAAACCGATAAATTTAGTCGATTATAGAGGGAAACGCACAAAAAACCACTTGGCATATGGCGGCTTGCGTGCTGTTGTCCGTTAAAATGTCAGACTTTGATGCAGGGGTGTTTCACACGCCTGCATGCCACACGAAAAGGAAATAGCCATGCCGTCGTTTGATGTAGTTTCTGAAGCCGATATGATCGAAGTGAAAAACGCGGTCGACCAGTCCAACAAGGAAATCACCACCCGGTTCGATTTCAAGGGCAGCGACGCGCGGGTCGAGCAAAAGGACAACGAACTGACCGCCTTTGCCGATTCCGAGTTCCAGCTGAGCCAAGTGCGCGACGTGCTGACCAACAAGTTGGCCAAGCGCAAGGTTGACGTCCGTTTCCTGGAAGACGGCGATATCAAGAAAATTGGCGGCGACAAGGTCAAGCAGGTCATCAAGGTCAAGAACGGTATCGAGACCGATGATGCCAAGAAGATCGTGCGCGTGATCAAGGACAGCAAGATGAAGGTGCAAACGAGCATCCAGGGCGAATCGGTGCGCGTCACCGGCGCCAAGCGCGACGACCTGCAAGCGGCCATGGCCATGCTGCGCAAGGACGTGCCGGACATGCCGCTGGAATTCAACAACTTCCGCGACTGATCCCGCCGCGCGGTTGACGCCGCGCCGTCACAAGGCTGTAGCACGGCTGGAGTAGAATGAAGCCTCCGCGCCACGTGCTACCGCGCAATCAAACTCTCTGCATACCGCCGGCAGCTTCAAGCACCGGCAACAACCTCGGTAGTCTAAGGATAGCAATGAAACGTGTTGATGATTTCCGCCTGCGATTTGGCAATAACGAATACGTGCCCATCATGGTCGGCGGAATGGGTGTCGATATCTCGACGTCGGAACTGGCGCTGGAAACCGCGCGACTCGGTGGCATTGGCCATATTTCGGACGCCATGGTCGAAGACGTATCGGATCGTCGTTTCGATACCAGCTTCGTCAAGGATAAAACCAAGCTCTACAAGTTCAACATCAATAACTCGGACAAGTCGGTCGTGCAATTCGATCTCGAGCGCCTGGCCGAAGCCCAGCGCTTGCATATCGGCAAGACCATGGAAGCCAAGAAAGGCCCCGGCCTGATCTTCGTGAACTGCATGGAAAAGCTGACCATGAACGGTCCGCGTGAAACCCTGCGCACCCGCCTGAATGCGGCACTGGACGCCGGCATCGACGGCATCACGCTGTCGGCCGGCCTGCACTTCGGCTCGTTCGCACTGATGGCCGACCACCCGCGCTTCCGCGAAGCCAAGCTGGGCATCATCGTATCGTCGGTACGCGCGTTGCAGATCTTCCTGCGCAAAAACGCAAAGCTCGACCGTCTGCCCGACTTCATCATCGTCGAAGGCCCGCTGGCCGGCGGCCACCTGGGCTTTGGCATGGACTGGGCCGAATACGACCTGATGACCATCACCAAGGAACTGCTGGCTTATCTGAAGAACGAGAACCTCGACATTCCGCTGATCGCGGCCGGCGGCATCTTTACCGGCAGCGACGCCGTCAGCTTCCTGGAAGCCGGCGCAGCAGGCGTACAGGTGGCCACGCGCTTCACCATCACCAACGAATGCGGTCTGCCAGCCAAGGTCAAGCAGGAGTACATCCGCGCTACCGAGGACGACATCATCGTCAACGGCGTCTCGCCGACCGGTTACCCGATGCGCATGCTGAAGAACACGCCAGCCATTGGCGCCGGCATCCGTCCAGGCTGCGAATCGTACGGCTACCTGCTCGACGCCACCGGCAACTGCGCTTACATCAATTCGTACAACCGCGAAGTGGCGGCCCATCCCGAGCTGAAAGTGGTATCGGTCATGGACAAGACTTGCCTGTGCACCCACATGCGCAACTTCAACTGCTGGACCTGCGGCCACTACACGTACCGCCTGAAGGACACCACGCACAAAAAGGCCGATGGCGACTACCAGCTGCTGAGCGCGGAACACGTGTTCAAGGACTACCAGTTCAGCGTGGACAACCAGATCGCGCTGCCGGAAAAAGAGGTCTGAATTAACTAGCTGGACAGGAGCGCTTCTTAGGAAGCGCTTTTTTTGCGCCTGAGTTTTATTGCTGGGCTCGGCGTATTGGATTGCAAACGAAAAAAGCCCCAACCAGATCACTGGTTGGGGCTTTCAGGAATAACTAGCCTGACGATAACCTACTTTCACACTGGTTGCAGCACTATCATCGGCGCAAAGTCGTTTCACGGTCCTGTTCGGGATGGGAAGGGGTG
>NZ_LMLM01000004.1:0-116499 GCF_001421905.1 Duganella sp. Leaf61 | reverse complement strand
TTGAAGGCGCCTCCCGTACTTCAGATAAAGCTTTACTGCCCGAAGGCGCTCTTCGTATGAATACATGGACTACTCCCAAATAGTCCAAGATTTTGTCCGCATCCCCCTTGTATCAGTTTACAACCGCTGCTGACAAGTCGGACAGCATCGTCCAATGGTCCTTCTAATCAATCATTAAAAGTGCTTGCGCAGCACCCTGTCCGAACCAAGCTGAAGGCGCTGGGAACACGCTTACACAAGTGCATCCTCCTCATCGTCTGTCAGTTTTGAAATCGTCATCTTCCGGTTCAAAACGTACGGTATATTCCCAGCCCAATGACGACCATAAAAGCAACAACGAAGCCCGTTCTGGTCAAATTATCAGTTACCAGTCTTTGAAACATCCATTTGATCGGGTGTTGGTAAGCTTGGCTGAGTATAATGCCCTCCTCTTTTAGACTACGTCTCAGAAAGACGATTTCTGCCGTGCTATGCTCTGCGTCTTGAATACGCTCACGAAGAAAAACCACTGCACTACGTTCTGTAATCGTCTCTTTCCGCGATGTCATTACCACTAGGTCGCGAGCTTGCATTGGGCGGGATGTGCCGGTGGGCGCGACGTCACCTGTGAAATCGAACTCGATTCCAAACTTTCCGTAAAAATGAATGCGCAATGCCTGTTGTGCTGTCCCCTTCGCCTCGCCTCGTGGTAGTTCGATCGGCCGTACCTGTGCCTCGGGCCATTGCTTTGCCCACTGTACAGCGCGGTTCATGAAGTAACTTCCCAGACCTGCGCCACGAAGACGGCTGGGCTCGATCAGAACGTAGCCACCGCTTGACAGGCAGCCTGAGGTAATCGATACGGAATTGAAGCCACGATCGTAGCAGGCTGCAAATTCACCATCTGGCACGTCACCAGCTAGAGGGTCGTTTCCGAGATCCCAGTAAAAGATGCGCAGCTGGCCTCGGTGAACATTGCCGGCAGAGTCTCGCTCAAATGACTCCCGCTTTTCGACCAGCAACCGATCAACTCGTCTAAAAGCCTTACTCCCCTGTCGACTTTGAACTTCAAGAATGCAAACATCCGCTTGTTTTCGCGATGTTCCAAATTCATCACTTTTAAGTGCGGAGACTAAACGGTCAAATTGCGTATTCACTTCACTTTCCTAGTTGTTGTGGTCGATGTAGGTAACCTGGTCGCCCACGGAAGCATAATCCGCAATGCCACGCGCCGCTGCTCGATAGAAACTCGCATGGTCTCTGTTTTCTGCTAAGGCATAACCGCCCCGATGAAGCCCTTCTTTGCCCAATGCCTCGTCTTGAATCCAGAGGGATAAGGTCCCATTGGGTTGCTGCTCAACAGTCAGTTTGATCTTTCGCATGATTTTCCTACAGGCTTGAGTTGCTTGGTTTGTCGTCGATTTCATGTTGCTTGAAGAACTGTGACCACAACAGAAGTATTTCGTCAGCAATCACAGATATGTGGATCCACTTGTCGTCTGAGTGCACCATCCAGTTCTCCGCTTGCGGCCCAAAGTTCCACGCTCCAAAAGGAGCAAGAAACATATTGTTTTCGTACGCCTCAGTTGAAGGGGTAATCCGGCCGATTTTAGTCAACTTGGAATGCTTCCCCGCGTCACACAAATCTCGGCTAAGCTTGAAAATTTTATTATTTCGAAATCCATCCAAATCGGCCTGCCTAACTAAGCCAGTGTGCCCAACGTAATCGGATATGTGAGTTACCGTAGTGAAAAAATTGTATACATGATCGACGTCGATCTGGTCTGCCATCCTCTTACGTTCGCGCTTTGCCTTTGAAAGCATGTCACCCGGTGTTTGCAATTGAAATAGGGGCATTTATTTTCCTAGAGTGTGCAGTGGGATGTTGTGATCTGCGATCCAGTTTCTTTTTTACAAACCATCGTCCCTGGGGTGGACTGGCTATCACAGAGCATTTCCGACCATGCTTTGTGGCTCTCACATCCGCTCATATCTTTGAACCTTGCACTTACAAAGCAGTTTGATTCCCCAATGCCACAGATGATATATCGAACCCGAGTCTGATCATTGGCGCCTGCGATGCCAGTATCCTTGTTAGCGCATCCAACTATGGATAGCAACATCGCCAAAATGAGCAAAGTTTTCATTTTTTGTTAAATTTTTTTATAATTTTTTTCGGCTATTCATCACGCTCTTGTCAAAACGATTTGTTCCGCTTTTTATGCTTCAACCCCACACTCAGCACAGCAAGCCTTGCTGTCGCCTTTTGTATCGCGAGGTACAACGATCTTAAACCCATCCGACACTTGGTCCAGCATGCAGCCGATGCCTGGGTAAATTGACGGCCAGTCGTTCTCGGACCACAATGCGGTTCCGGTACGACCGCAGATCAGACAGTGCAGGGGAAGCGTATAGCGATTGCGTATTTCGGTGAACGTGCCCACCCATTCCGGTCTATCGTGCCCACTTGCGCATGAGATGGTGTTACGCGGTTAAATTGTAGTCGGTGCGGTCACGATGGGTCGATATTTTTCTCCTTTTTAGCTGTTTTAGGTCGCTGGGCACGCAGCGAGTCGGCGGTCAGCGTGAAGCGGTGGTTGCGCTGCATGACGGGGTCCAGGATAGCGTCGGCGATGGTGGCGTCGGCGATCCAGGCATGCCAGTGTTCGACTGGCAGTTGGCTGGTGATGATGGTGGCCTTGTTGCCGGCGCGGTCGTCGATGATCTCCAGCAGATCCGAACGCGTCATGCTGTCGATGGCCCCCATGCCCCAGTCATCGAGCACCAAAACGTCGGTCTTGGCCAGTTGCAGCAGCCATTTGCCGAAGGCGCCAATGCCGTGCCGAATGCGCAGTTCTTCTTGCAAGCGCGGTACACGCTGGTAGATCGCCGAGTATCCACGCCGACAGGCGTACTGCGCCAGCGCTCAGGCCAGCCATGATTTGCCGGCGCCGGTGGGGCCGGTCACCAGCACGCTGTGGCCGGCGCTGACCCAGTTGCCCAGGGCCAGGCTCATGACATCTCGCCGGTCGATGCCGCGCCCGGCGCGCGCGTCGATGTCCTCGATGGCGGCCTGGCCATATTTGAGGTGCGCGTTCTTGAGCAGTCGCGCCAGCTTGCGGTCATTGCGGGCGTGGACTTCGCGGTCGATCAGCAGCGCCAGGCGCTCTTCGAAACTCAACGCGCCCAGTCCAGGTTGGGCCAGTTGCTCTTCCAGGCCGGCGGCCAGGCCGTCGAGTTTCAGTGTGCGCAGTTGCGCCAGGGTGTTGTGCATCATCATCGCCATGCTCCGTATAATTTATATTGTTTATATCGTTATTGATAGTAGCCAGGACCGCGCAGGTGGACGTGCTCGGGGCTGCCCCATTCTTCGGCGGCCACTAGGTTGCTCTGGTCGCGGTTGTTCTTCAGGATGTCGTTTACATGGCGGTACTGGCAGGCGCCGATCTGCAGGGCCAGCGTGCACGCCGATTCGAGCCGCTCTTTGCCATAGCGTTTGGCCAGCAACAGCAGCCCAAGACAGGCGCGATAGCCGTGCTCGGGATGGCGGTTTTCGGCCATTAATCGGGTCACCGCTTCGGCCGTCGCCGGGCCGATACTGGTCCCCCAGTGGATCAGTCGTTGCGGTGTCCATTCCATCTGGGCGCGGTGGGCGGCGGGCATGTGCGCCGGGGTCGTGGTGAAGCCGCCGACGCGGCTGTTGCGCACGTGGCTGGCGACGCGTTGGCCACGATGGAGCAACTCGACCACGGCCGTGGTGATGCGCGCCTCGAGCTCCTGGCCGACCAATGCTTGCGGCACGCTGTAGCGGTGGCGTTCAACCTCGACGTGATAGTCGATGTGGACCTTGACGGTTTTGAAGCGGGCCATCTCGTAGCGTTGCAGCGGCAGCGGCAACAGGGCCGGCGCGTCGATTTCCGCGAAGGTACTGGCGCGGCTGCCTGGCAGCTTCTGGAACGCCTTGTCGTTCAGCCGCGTGAGCAACGGCGCCATCGCCTGATTGACCTCGTGCACGCTGGCGAACTGTTGATGGCGCAGGCGTGCCATGATCCAGCGCTCGACGATTTGCACCGCCGATTCGGCTTTGGCCTTGTCCTGCGGATGGTAGGGCCGGGCAGGCAAGATCGAGGTGCCATAGTGGCGCGCGAAGTCGAGCACCGTGTCGTTGCCGCGTGGCTCGTAGCGGTTGGCGTCGGCGATCATTGCCTTCGGGTTGTCCGGTACGATGAGCTGCGTGACGCCGCCGTAGAAGCTCAACGCAAGCGCCGTCGATTCGAGCCAGTCGGCCATTGTCTCACGTGGCGTCGCGCAGGCGTAGGTATAGCTGGAGGCGCCCAAGGCGGCCACGAAGACGTGGGCGCGGCTGCCGTCGGTGAGCGCGATGGTCGGGCCAGCGTAATCGATGAACAGCTTCTCGCCGGCGCGGTGGAGCTGTTCATCGAGCGCTTGAGCTGCCTGGCGAAACGACAGTAATTTTCGCAGAACTGCGTGTAGCCGTAGGTCTGGCGATCGGCATAGTCGGCGCGGTGCTCTTCCCACAGCAGCATCAAGGTCATCCCCTTGCGGCGCAGTTCCTGGTGCAGGTAACCGTAGTCGGGCTGCACGTGGTCTCGGGGGCGTTCTGGCGCAACGAGCAGGCGCCTCTCCAGTGCTGCTTCATCAAGCGCCTGGACCGTCATCCAATCGAGGCCCGCCGCTGCGGCCAGGCCAAGGTACTTGGTCACGGCAGCCTTCGACATCCCCAATGCAGCGGCGATCTGCCGGTGCGACAGCTGGGCGTTGAGCTTCAGACGCAGTAAATCTTTTATCTTACGCATATTGATCCTCGGTGCGGGCACGCTATCTCCAAAAAAAGCTGGAAGCGTACCCTCTCGGTTGCTATATGCGTAACATCATCTCGGCGTGATACGACACCGTTCCGGTATCGTGACCGGCCATTCCGGTATCGTGCCCACCGATTCCGGTATCGTGCCCACCGATTCCGGTATCGTGACCAGTGATTCCGGTCACCCCGTCAAACTGGGCACGATGGACCGGAATGAGTGGGCGCGATGGATCGGAATCGGTGGGCACGATGGGCCGGAATCAGTGGGCACGATGGACCGAAATACCCACTTGTGAGGTGCGCGGCGCCGTTTGGGCGGAGATTGATCTGGATGAGGGTATCTGGACGATACCGGCCGCGCGCATGAAGGCTGGGCGCGAACACCGCGTCCCGCTTTCCACTGCGGCACTCACACTGCTCAAGGCGTTGCCGCGAATCGATGCTGCAGTGCTCCCTGGCCGAAGCCGAAGCTCAGCCTTGTCCGATATGAGCCTCACGGCGGTACTGCGCAGAATGGATCGCGGCGACATCATTGGATGAGAGAGCGGGGAAATGTCGCGGAAAGGGACGATATCCACCCATAAAAACATTATCTACTCGATATTTAAATGGTAAATATTAATTACCCATTAAAACCTTGTGAGCTTTATAGCCGAAATATTTTTTATAGGGCCGAATTGCGAATGTTTAAAGGTCCTTAAGATGGCAGACGTTATCGGGTGCATCGCCTGATTGACCCAATTCTTTTCATGCTCGGTCAGGGCGTTATACCAAGCGGGTGAAATATGGCAATTATCCGATGTCAACAAAAGAAAGGCGGCAATTACATTTGCAACATCATTTTTTGAAACTGACTGCAGAGAATCAGCAAATTTAGCTAAAACGTGATCGCTATTCTTAAGCCAACTCAAAAGAAAATAGCTTTTTTTATCTGCAGCAAATGAAGCTATGGCGCCACCAGCGGGGACTTTTGCAGTGACCCCAATATTTTGAATCTGGTTACCAAAAATATCCTCTGCAGGAGACCAAAATGCGGAACATTGAATTGGAAAAACTCGATCGAATTCGATAAGTATCCCATGAAAATCAGACCAATCATTTTCGACGAGCTTATTCTCAAAATCTACTTTGCGAGAGCTCATATCGTTTAGTGCCAAATCATTTACAGCGTTGAAGTCGGAGATTAGTTCCTTACTGAACTTATCTTTGGGCTGCGCCAGCGCTTGCCTGAAGGGGGAGCTATTGGCAGCCTTTAGTTTTGAGTAATACTCCCAAATCACTGCCCTGTAGGATAATAAAAAGCATTGCTGAGGGCTTCCGGTAAATTCCTTATCCTCCAAAGGAGAAAACACTGATTTATCATGATGAGCGCAAAATCCTGGAAACGTTGACGCCGTTTTCCAACCAGTTAAATGGGGCTCGATCCGACCGCCCTGCGCTTGCAGGTTTTGCACGCTTACCTTGAAAGAATAAACGTGTCCATTTTTTTCAATTAAACCTAAACTACCGCTCCGAGAAACTGTATGGGAGGATATTATTTTTCCTCGACATTCTAATTTAAGAGAATTCGGCACCAAGCAAACCGGATTAGGAGCCAATTTTCTCATTCTCGAATCGAGCGCACCCGGATTTTCAACGGGAACTGGATCAGTCCCACCGTGACAGCGCTTATATTTCTTCCCTGACCCACAAGGACATAAATCATTAACCCCAATTTTACTTTTTTTAAATTTCATGACCTGATAATTTCAATATAAATCGACGTAGTTAAATAATCTATTTACATACTAATTTTTCGACGAGTAGCACATCCGCCGTAAAACCGACTTTCGATGCAAAATTTATTTTTAGGCACTCTTCTAAGCTTTGGGTACGTCGGAAGTAATTGTCGCAATCCCTAACTAGCCTCACCTCGTTATACACAAGTCCCCGGTTGGCCACGTTGACGTAGCAGCCGCATAGTTTTTACCGCGACATGGACATCCTTCAGCCCAAGCCAGATTGTTTTGACGCCTGGTTCACCATCGCTCTTGCGGGCCAGGAAACCGCCGACGCAGGCGATCTGTCGCAGGACATCGTTGAGGCGCGGCTGAGCAGGCGGCGTCTTTTCTCGCAGCATATAGGCAGCCTCGATCTCGTCCGGATCGAAGAACAGCACGGCATCGAGGTCGGGACAGGTCCGGCCAAGCCGCATCAAATGGGCGATGCGCCACGCCACCACGAGGTACAGTGCCAAGGCGCGTTCAATGCGTTCGATGGCGCCCAGTTGCAGCGCCTCGACCCGGCACGCATTTTTGAGTACGTCAAACAAAATCTCGATTTCCCACCGTGCGCGGTACCAGTCGATCAGCTCGGCGACGTCCGCGGCCGTGTCGGCGCGGCGATTGGTCAGCAGTCGCCATTCGATGGGTTTCACACCAGCCGGGGCGTCGTATTCGCGTGCCACGATGCAGGTCGCGCTCACGCTCTTGCCTCTCCCCGCCGGCAGTTCGACGCGGCGCGCCCACAACTGCTGGCGCACCGTGCGCGCCTGTACGCCTGGCCTGGCCGACAACGCGAACTCGATCTGGCCCACGGGGTCTGCGGCGCAGGTATGCGCCCACAACTGGTTGCCGTCCGGCAGGCAGCGATTATGAGCGGCGCGCACCAGCCAATCGGCCGGACTGCCCAGCGCCTGAGCGTCTGCCATCAGCGGCAGCATGTCGGCCTCGCGGTCGGCCACGTACACCAGTCGCGTGGCGGGCAGTTGCGGCGCCAACTCGGCCACCCGATCATAGCCTTCAATCCAACGCAGGCTTTCCTTCGGCCCATCGCGTTTGCCCGAGACATCCTTTTTCTCGCGCGCCCACATCCAGCAATCGAGGATGCCCAGCGGCTCGCGCTCAGGCGTAACGGCATAGGTCGGATGCAGATACATGCCACGCCGGACCTCGAAGGTCAGCGGCCCCAAGCCGCGCGCCTGCTGGCCGTTGAAATCCAATTCGGTCGTGTCCTGCAGGCACAGCACAATTTGCTCTACGCCCATGCGCTGTTGCGTTTGCTGCCAGTGCGGCTCCAGGATGTCACGCCAGTCCACGCCCGCGTTGTCGAAAAAGCAGTAGGCCGCCACCGTCTCGCCCCAGCCGTTACACGCCTTGGGCACGCTTGCCGTCGGATCGGCCGCCAATCGTTCCATCAATATCCTCGCTCGCTTGTTCAGGCGCGCATCGCCCAGATCAAGTTGCTCGAATTCCGTCTCCGCCCAGCCTGCCGATCTGTTTGCCAATTGCGCCATGCAAAAGATGAGAGTAAACGCGATTTCGTCTCAGTTTACAAGGGCTTGCCTAACTCATTGAATGTAAACGGGAATTTTCGGGGCCATCAGCTTGCTGTCAGACTTGTGTATAACGAGGTGAACTAGCCTACAGACTCAACGATATCAATTTTTTCACCTTGAAAGCTCACGCATTATCACTGGAAAATTTTTTGGTGCCCTCCCCCGCCCCACTTGAGGCCGAGGACAAAGTCGTTGCTAGGCATTTTTCCCGGTTTTACAGTGGCAACACCATCTGGGAGCGCCGGTGCTTCGTTGCTAGGGCGGCCTTGCTGGAGCTGCTGCCTGGGAGTCGTCCATCTGGCTGCCCCCACCGAGGGATCAGCTGCGGAACTTGCAGCGTGGGTACGAGCGTGGGTAGATTTTGAATGGACGAAAAAAACCCTTGAAATCAAGGGCTTACATCATTTATTGGCGGAAGCGGTGAGATTCGAACTCACGAACGGCGCAAACCGTCGGCAGTTTTCAAGTCTTTCGATTTATCAAAATAAATCAAGCACATACTTCAAAATTCCTTCCGCAACACTCGAAAAAATCTTCTCTTAAGCACTTGTTTCGACTGCAAATTTTCAATGGTTGCGGAAATCATTTCATAGCGTCCGCCAGTTAGCACGCGCACAATCTTTTCCTGTGTAGATTGTTTCCACAAAGCATCTATGTATCATAAAAGCAACAAATAGACTTATTTACTTATGTTTAAGGATATACATATTGATATCCATTGGGAAATAGACGATGCTCTACGTTGCTCTAAGCGACTTTTAAAAGAAGAAATTTTTATGGTCAAAAATTAACCGGGAAAAGATATGGCACTTTACAAATACCCTCAGGCTCTACAACAAAATCAACACGCCAATTTTGATAAAATTTACCCTGTTGGTTCCTCTACTCCGGATCCTGGTATTTATCGCTGCACCTCCTGCGGTGACGAAATAGGGATTGCGAAGGGGCACGTTCTTCCGCCTCAGAATCATCACCAGCATGCCGCCGGATCTGGACCAATCCAATGGCAACTTATCGTTTGCGCCGTATCAAAATAACAATTCGTTAAAAATCTGTGGTTTGTTTCATGTAGCTCTCTCCTCCTTAGGACAAGGCAAAACGGCCTTGATGGAGCCGCCGCTACGCAGAAAGGGAGAGAATGAAGGTATTCATGAGTTGGTCTGGTGCTAGAAGCAAGGCGGCCTCAGAGCTGTTATTTGAATGGACAAAATGCGTCATCCAAGCGGCCCGTCCTTGGATATCTACGAGAGGAATTGGGCGTGGGTCAGTATGGTTTACCGAAATCAATAATGAGTTGCGGGATACCAGTGTGGGAATTATCTGTTTGACCCATGAAAATAAAATTAGCCCGTGGATATTATTCGAGGCTGGGGCGTTAGCGAAGGGATTACCTACAAATAAGGTATGCACCTTTTTAGTCGATCTTGCTCCTCACGATATAAAGGATCCACTTGCCCAGTTTAACCATACAATGCCGACAAGAGATGGGCTTATGAGTTTAGCGGAAACGCTCAATTCCTCTCTCGAGGTACCACTAGACTCCGCTATATTAAATGCAGTTTTCGAAGCGTTTTGGCCCAAGTTTGAGAAAGATTTCGCGAAGATTCTGGAGGATTATCCTCAAGAAGCAGTGATCGAGGCCCGCACCGAGAGCAGCATGCTCGAAGAAGTTTTAGCGATCACCAGAGGATTGAGTCAGCGTGTAAGAATGATCGAAGAACTAAAAGAGGTATCCCCATCCAATAGCGTTGTACCTGCGATTGCAATCGCACTCGCAGCAGCGAGGAGAGCTTCACGCAAACCCGGTGAGTTACCCGGACCAGGAGCAGAGCGGGATGCCCAGCGAATAAAAAATTTGCTCGCTGACGGCCTAAATTTGAATGAGACGATTTTAAAAGTAGCTCAGTCTATCGGCAGAGAACGCGTAACAGCAGCGCTTGAACTTTTGGGCCCGGAGGATCGACTAGGGGGGCTTTAAGGCGAGCAGCAGCTTAGAAGTCAGATAGTCGCTTTAGACTTTGGACTTGAAAATCATAGACTTGCGGAGCAAACACTGGGTTATTCATTATAGAATGCCTGCTCTGTAAGTCGTTGATTTTGCTATGCTTGGCTTACCTCAATAACCCACGTCAGCGGGTCAGAAAAGACCGGCGGGCTCAGCGTCCCTATCCCAACTGTAGATGATAAGCTCGCTGCGCTCTGCGCCCTTCCCACCCCCGACCGTGTAATTGATGCCGGTGGCGTCCATCTGAAAGGCCGCGAACACACGGCGGATGTCAGGATGATCATTCAGGCTAAGAATGGCCTTGCCCTTCAGACGTGACATTAAATCAGCCATTTTTTCGTACTGGTCGAATTCGAAGTCCACACCGTAGCCTGCTGTCTGCCAATAAGGCGGATCGAGATAGAAAAGCGTATGGGGCCGATCGTAGCGCTCCATGCACTCATACCAGTCCAGATTCTCGATATACGCGCTTGCCAGGCGAAGGTGCGCAGCGGATAAGTTCTCTTCGATGCGCAGCAGGTTCACCGGTGGCGCGGTCGTCGCTGTGCCCCAGCTCTGCCCCTCAACCTTCCCGCCGAACGCCTGCTGCTGCAGGTAGAAGAAGCGCGCCGCGCGCTGGATGTCGGTGAGAGTATGCGGCGGCGTGGCCTGCAACCACTTGAACACATCCCTGCTCGACAAAGCGTATTTAAACTGCCGAACGAACTCTTCCAGGTGGTTCTTCACTACTCGATATAGATTAACCAAGTCGCCGTTGACGTCGTTGATTACTTCCACATCTGCCGGCGGCCGCATGAAGTATAAGGCGGCGCCGCCGGCGAAGACTTCGACGTAGCAACTGTGCTTAGGAAATTGCGGGACGATTCGATCAGCCAGACGACGCTTGCCGCCGATCCATGGAATTATTGGCATTGCCATGAGTTATCCTAAATACTGTATGAGCATACAGTATAACAAGGAGCTGACCACCCGCGCGCCTCTGCACCGTGCGTTGACCAAAATCAAGTATCGCAAACGAGGCGAGTCTAAAATTTCCTAATGATGGTATTTTCCGAACGACGCTCACGCCCCGATCGTGCCACCGCCCATACCGTAATGGTGGGCCTGATCTTAGCAGAACAGGATGGCCGCCCCGCCGCTGCCGCCTTCATGGATCGCGCGGGCGTGCCGTTCCGCGTCATCGTCCGCGTGCTGTCGGAACCACTCGATCAGCGACGGTCACCGCCCCCTTGAAGCCCCTTCTGCACAGAGCGCACATAGGCCACCTGCTCAGGCGTTTTGATGTCGAAATCGATTAGCCAACCCTGGCGCAGTAGCCGGGCCGGATCATCGCCGTAGGCGTCGTAGTGCTGGAACCCGGACAACTGGAATCGCTCCTCGCTCATCCATTCGAGCTCACAGTCGAGCAGCGTGCCGACGTGCCGGCTGGCATTGGTGAATTCCGCCCGCGTGGCGTTGCGGCCAAGGCGCTCGTCCATGGCGCCACCAATCCTCAGCTTTCCTTCGCTGACATAGGATGGTCGATCCATAAGCTGGCGGCGCGGTAGCTCCAGGCCACGATCGTAGATGCCGCGCATGCGGTACCCGACCACGTGGAGCGGCTCGTCGAGCTTGCACATCCAGGACTGGGCCGCGTGGACCGGGCCGCGCTCGTTGGCGATGATGTCCACGCCATGCAGCACGAACTCAAATCCTTTCAGCCACAGCAGCTGCACGCTGGCCAGCTCTGCCACGATGCTCTTCGTGCCGGGCGCATAGAGGCGCGCGACCTTCGACGGCCTGCGCTTGCCCTGATCCGTGACCTCGACCACCAGCAGCTCGAACGGCGCAGGCGTGCAGCCCACCCGGAGCGGTTCCGGCAGATAGGCACCGCCCTCTCGCCTGCGCAAGATCCGCACACGCATTTCACCCTCCAATAATACTGTATATGCGTACAGTATAGCGAATTCAGGGTGCTGCGTTTAGACCGGCAAAGACTTCGAGATGCAGTAATGTGACAGCAATCCAGGGCGTGGCGAAGACGACTCCTATCATAAGATCAATAAAATATTATATCCGCGAGGCAACATTAGAGCAAAAAGAAGTACAATGTTTCCGTACGAACACAACATGGATATTTTATGAAACTTATCTCGACAATTCTGGCCCTTTTCAGCATCGCGGCTTCCTCCTCGGTCCAAGCCCAAGCTGAATCCCAACTTGCTAGCACCCGAATAGTTTATAACTGCGGGGCAAGTGGCTGCGTCGTCAATTGCGCTAGCCCCTCCGGTGCATGGTACCAACTCGATCGCGCCTATAACAAAGTGTTCATGGACACTTACTCGAACGGCAATGTTCAATATGTCTTCGAGGATGGCGCCCGTGGCGTGCGCGCAGCGATGCTGTCTCCGGCCAGCCTACCCTGCAAGATAAGTGGCTTGTCGGGCTAATTCGGCATTTCTATTTCACCGGCAGCCAGCCATTGCCGCCTCCACCAACCCCTCATATTTCCGTCCGACTGTCCAGTCGCGAGCCAGCGCCAGAACCTTGGCGCCAGACGGCGCATCCTTCGGCAACTTGTCGAACTCGTACACCGGCGCCACTGGCACGTCCTTCAAACACGGCGTGTGCACCGGCACGTAGACGGTCTGCGTCGCCGGTGGCGCGGTGCCGCAGCCGGCCAGCAGCGCGGTAAAGCTCAAACTTGCGAAATTTCGATATATCGCAAGTTTCTGGTTCATTCGCGTCATCGAACATCCTCCAGCAGCTGGTTCACGAACGGCATGGCCTCGTCGCAGGTGGTGGCGCGCGCTCCGGCCAGTTTGGCCTGGGCGCCATCGTAGCGCCGGCCGGCGGCAACAGCCAGCACCTCAGCGGCACGCCGGCGCTTGTCGGCCGCAATGGTCGCGTCGTGCATCGACTTGACGGCACTGTTCTGGACACCGATCGAGGCGCGAAGCTCGGCACTAGCGCCCTGCTCCGCCACCAGCCTGGCCAGCGCCTGGTCGCGCGCTGCTGCCGCCAGCCACCAGCCCGTGCCGGCGCCAGTGGTCACCACCAGCAGCAGGACGGCCAGTACCACCGCCGCGACTTTCCAGATGCCGGCGACGACAGCGCCGCCGGCCAGCTCGATCGCGCTCACGGCACGCCCGTCAGGCAAAGGCTGCGCTCAGCGGCGCGGCGCTTGGTCAGGCCCGGCAGCGCCACCATGGTACCCAGCACGCGCGCCTTGTCCCAGCGCGGCAACTGGTTGCAGGCGCCGACCAGGTCGCCGGTGTACAGCATGCGTGCCGCTGTCGAGCTGGCGCGCGCGCACGCGATGATCGGGCCCAGGTTGAACACCGCGTCTGCGAACGCGGCCAGCACCGGTACCGGCAGGCCAGGCACGCAGCGCTCGACGTGGGCGACGGCCTGCTGCATGTCGGCGGTCAGCAGCGCGCGGCACTCGTCCATCGAGTACTGGCGCTTGGCCACCACGTCGGCGCCGGTGTGGCCGTAGCACACGGTCAGAATCCCGGGCGGGTCGTAGTAGGCGAACTGGCGAATGCCCTCGGCGGGGATCGCGATGACGGTGGCCAGCGCGGCAGCGGCGGCCGCCCGTTGTTTAGGCGTTGCCATTGGCGCCTCCCGACAGTTCACGTTGAGCGACCAGGCGCGCGATCGCGGCGGACATCGACACCACCGAAGCGATGCCGGCGAACACGCCACCCGGGATGCCGGCCGGCTGCACGAATTGGACGCCCACCTCCAGGCCGCCGAGGATGGCAGCCAGGGTGCTGAATTTCATCGACCATGCCCGCGTGAGCACAGCCCGCCAGTCTTCGATCAGTTCAAGTTTCATATCAGCCTTTCAGTTTGAAAATCCCATACAGCGCGCCGACGGCGCCCGCGATCGCAATAACCCACCGCGCCGGCCGCTCGAGCCAGCCCAGCACGCGCACGCCCCCGCGCATGCTGTTCATGTATTCCGCGATGTCTTTCAGAGACGGAATGTCCAGCTGGGCCAACTGGCCCAGCTGCTGCTTGATGGCCTCGATACCCTCGGCCGCCTCGCGGCTAAAGGACGTGTTCGCAGCCAGGTTGCCCTTCATGGTGTGCACGTCGGCGGCCAGCTTGCCGACGACCTCCTCCACGCGTCCGATGCGCTGCTCCATCTCCGCCATCCGATCCTGGTTGGCGCTATGGCGCGCGGCATCTACTGTTTCATCTGCTGGCATGTTTGCCTTTCTGTGGGCGTAAAAAAACCCGCCGTAGCGGGTCGTGGTGATGCGGGTGATGCTTATGCGACCTTGACGATGATCCGCGCGCGGCCGTCGTCCTCGATAGCGATCACGCGGCCGAGGGCGCGCATGTATTGGCGCAGGGTGATATCGGCCTCGTCGATGGCCAGACCAGCAATGCCGTCGCCATCCTGCACCGGCACGATGAACTGGCCGGGCGTGGCGCCCTGCAGGTTGACCGGCACTTGGCCAGCGAACGCGATGCGGTCCACCGTCTGGCGGACAGCCTCCAGGTCCGCGTCGTATCTTGTAACGTCAGCCTGATACACGGCCTCGGCAATCGTGTAGTCGGCCGTAGCCGCCTGATGTGACTGCACGGCCGCAGCGTAAGTTTCGAGGCGCTGCGCCCACGCCTCATCCGAATCGCCCTCCAGGACAGCTGTGACCGCTGTCCGAACAGGCGGTGCGGACAGCGGTTCAACCAGCACGGGCGCCTCCGGACGCGGTCCCAGGTGGCTCGACCAGACGTCGCCGCCAACCATGCAAGGATTGGTCGATTTAACGGCGAACGCGACGGCCATGCCCCACCTATCGGTGAGGCGGCCATCGGCATCGATGCCAACAATCTGGCCTGCTTTCACTTCGCTACAATCGGACCGCTTGACCATGTACTCGGCGTAATCGGCGCCGCTCGCGTTGAGCGTGCCTGAGAAATTGGCGGATCGGGACGTAGAGCTATTTTTACCTACGTAGAGCACTGAGCCGGCTATACCCCATCCGCCCTGACCATCGGAACCGTTCATGGCAATACATGGAGAGGGTTGCCCCTGGCGGCCCACCCATAGGATTTCGGTGCTCATGCCCCCTACCTTGTACATGCCGTGGCGCGGCGCACCTGCGTTCCCCGCCTGAACCAGACCACCTACATGAAGGTTTCCAGCTACCCCAACCTGTCCGCCCCCATCGATACTGAGTAGTGAGCCTGTAAATTGCGCAGTCTCGCTATCGTAGGCTCTGATGGCGAGGCGGTAACCGTCCTTGTATGACGATCCGTACCCCTGGCTCGTCTGGAAGCTCCAGAACCCTGGCCAGTTCGACGGAGTCTGCGACACGCCCAAGCGAAAGGGCTCAAACATGGCTCCAGCAACGGCATTTGACATCTCAGGCGCCGGGTTCAGGAAGCTCGACGAAATCCCGCTACCAACAAACAAGGTTCCAATCACTCGACCGCCAGCAAGAGAAAGTGCGTTATACGGGCCAACCACGAACGCATCCCACATTTGATTGAGCACCTCAACAAAATTGGTCATGCCCGCCTTGAATTTGTTTGCCATTTTTTAATACCCTTCGATTTGGAGTGGAGCGGAATAGATGTCGAAACTCGACGCGCTGATGGCGTCGATGTTGGCAATGCGGCCGTAGAGCATGTGCTGCTGCTCCAGCACCGGATCAGCGTGTTCGGGGAACAGGCTGCAAAGCAGTGGGCGCACTGTTCCGCATTCGTCTACGATGCGAGCCAGGCGCGCCCGGTCGGGGCGCGTCAGGAATTCCAGGTTGATGTTGAGCAGCCGGTGCCGGGTACCGACGTTCGTTTTAGCGGCGCCGGCGGCAGTTCGGTATCCCTCGCTGGTGTCCACAGCCGTCAGGCTGGCACCGTAGCTGGGGTTGTATTCCGGCGCCCAGTACATGCCGGCGACCAGCCGCGAGACCTCGATATAGCCGTCCGGGTTGTCGATCGACGAAATTTCGATCACCAGCTGGCGCACGCTGACCGGCTCGAACCAGGCTACGCCGTCCGAACCGCCTCCGCGCGCCCATGTGTTGACCCCGCCCCACTTGTAGCCGTTCCAGCCCAGCGGCAGGTAGCCGAACGGCGACGCGCCCAATGGCGCTTCAGGGCACGGCACGATCACACCGGTGTCGAATACTGGGGCGGCGTCACCGAGGCGCTCGTAGCCGCGCACGCGCATGCGCGCCGAGCTATTCATGTTGGTGCGGATCGGCGCCACGCAGGCGATCAATTCCGGCATTAGCCAAGTAGCCGTGATCGTCACGTTGATGCCGACCGCACGGAGCACCGCCGACCGCTCATCGCGCTGCAGGTTGGCCGGGCCCAGAGCACCGGCCTGGCTTGATGCCGTCAGCACCGCCCGGTCGATGGCGTTATCGTGCAAAATTCGTAAATTGTTCATTGGCTCTAGTAATTGGTGACGTCGATAATCGCGTGCAGCCCGATACTCGCGCTGGCCTGCGGTGGCGGAAGAGGTGGCGGTGGCCCGACGGGCGATGAGACTGTTCCCGAATAGGCGTATTCGAATTCTTGCGAGATTTTGATGCCACCGCTGATGCTGGTGATTCGCGAGCGGGCCATGCTGAGTCTCTGGAAATATCGGCCACCACCGACCGCCGCAGTGTCGCTATCAACTTCGTAAAACTGATTCATCGCGATGGCGGCATACGTCCTACTGCCGTCGTAAGTGAAAGAGCCGCTCCCCGCCGGGAAGCCCACGAACCGCAAAGGCTTTTTCGCCGCGCAGAAAACTAGATCGCCTGTTGTCTCGTTGAAAATCTGTAGCCCATATGTCGCGCTCGAAGTTGTAATCGGCGCGAAGAAGTAGCAGGTTATCTCGGTACCGACGCCACCTATGGCGCTTACGACTAAAGCTCCCGGACCAACGCTTATCATGGCGCATGGCGCATAGCTTCTGATCGCGACTATCTCGCCAGGGTTCATGGGCGTGGAGCCGCGACTTGTTTGGACGCCCACGTTGTTTCCAGTAGTCGTGACAACCACCACCGTGCGCACGAGGACGAAGCACTTGAACACCCCGTCGATTTGGAATGTTCCAGCATCATTGGTGACCTGCATCCCTGCCGCCATTACCGCACCCCCAGTATCAATTGGCACGCCGGCGCGCCGCCGCTGGCCGGAGTCTGCCGCGTCCAACTCACAGAATTGCCGGAGAAGTTCACCTGCGGCATCGATACCGTCGCGTACGTCTGTACACCGGTGCCCACATCTAAAATGGGAATGGCAAACGGAATGCCTTGGTCCAGTCCAGGCACCGTAGCGGTACCTGACATAGCACTCGCGTCAATACTGGCGATCAACCGCCCCATAAACGTTGACGTGTCGATGATGAGATTGCCGGCCTCGTCCCATACCTGCAGCCCGGCCGGCATTACCAGAGCCCCAATCGCACGACACGCCCCTGCACTGGATTTCCAGTGTTTGGCCCAAATACCTGTAGACCGGCGGTACCCGTATGCTCAGTGGTGCCGGTCAGTTCAACGCGAGGCCCCGTAGCCGAGCTACGAAGCAGCGCAATCGTGCCAGTCGCCGCCCGAAGTTCCCCGGCAAAGCTACCGCTTGCCGCCTCCAGCTCGCCAGCGAACTTGGCCTTGCCACCAATGCTGGAGAGCTGCGGTGTACGGATATCTCCATTCGACTCGAATTGCGCGTATTTTCCACTAGCGTAATTTCCCAACAGAAGGCCCTCAGGACCGAGGTAATACCCTGTGCCGCCGTTGTCCGGCCAGTCATAGCCGGTGTACGCGCCACCGGCGATATTGCCGCGCAGGCGCACGCTGTTGGCATAGAAATCCCCGCTACGCTGCAGATACCAGCCGCTGCCATTGGCGCCTGGCGCCCAGTTGCTCGACCAGATGTCGCCGCCAATTTTCGCGTTGGTGATCGAAGCGTTCTGGATGAAGGCGTCGGCGATGTAGGTGCCGATCGGGATGGTGACGCCACCGATCACCGTTTCCGTGGTACGCACAATGAACGGCACCGACGGCGCCACCGGGCCACCAGCAGGACCAGCGATGAAAAACGACGTGGCGCGCCAGCCAGCATCAATACGACCGCCGCCGCCTATCAGCTCAAATCCCCCGGCCACGCCATCAGTGTCGAGCTGCACGGCATACCGCGCCCGCGCACCATCGAGCGCGCTGGCCGTGGCGTCGGCGAGAATCTTCACGGCCGCGTATTTATCGACCAGCCCTGTGATCGGGTCGTTGAGGATCGCTTGCGCCTGCTGGACAAAGCTGGCAGCCGCCTGCGCACTGCCGGCGGCGTTGCTGGCTGCGCTCGATGCCGACTGGCTGCTCACCACCGCAGCTTCGGCGCTCTGCCCTGCAGCGTTGCGAGCCTGGGTAGCGACGCCTGCAGCGGTATTCGCTGCCGATGCCGATCCGCTGGCATTGGTGGCTGACTGGGCGGACTCGGTAGCCCGAGTCGCCGCGCTTGATGCGGACGTCTGCGCGCTTGTCGCCGACTGGGCGGCACCAGTCTTATATTCACCAGCCTCACCGGCAGCGGCCGCAGCAGCGGCACGCGCCAGTTCAGCAGCGGCCGCCGATGCAGCAGCTGACGCTGTGTCGCCGTACATATCTGACAGGTCTGTGATCAAGTCGATCTTCGCGCCCAGATCAGCGTAAAGCTGACCCTCCCGGATTTGTCCGGTCAGCACCTGCAGCAGATGCTCAACCTCGGCGGCTGACGCGCCGACCGTGCCGGTGCTGTTATTGAACGGCCCCGGGATCGCGGCGCGCGAGACGTACCGGATCCAGTAGTAGAGGGTTTTGCCCGGGCCGACCGGATCGGTGAATTCGCGCCCATCCGCGCGCCCTACCGGCACCGCTTGGGCGATGTTGTTGACCGCCGCACGCCAGACCTCGGTGTAGTCGAGATTGACGTAATTGGCCGGGGGTGCACTCCAGTTCAGGCGAATCGCGGCCGGCTGGCCGGTAGTGGCCAGGACGGTCGGTGCCGGCGGCGGACGCAGATCGAGCGCCTGCTGCTTGGCGACCGTCTGGCGGGCGATGTAAGTCAGGCCATCAATGACCGTGCTGGCCGTCACTGTCACGATGCTGGAGGTCATATCCTCGAATTTCAGCACTGCGTTGCCGTTGGCCACGGTCAGCGGTGTCGTCGGATCAGCCGAGAATGCGATCTCGCCCACGGCGCCCAGCATCAGCGCCGAGAACGTGATCACCGCCGGCGTCGGCGCGCCAGTGATCGACACTTCGAACATCGTGGCGCTGGGCGTGAGTAGCAGCGCGCGGTCGATGGGCACGGCGTAGCGCGGCACGGTGCTCATGATCAGGGTGTCGCGTTCGCCTACGATTGCCGTCATACCATTACTCCTACAGTTACACGGCCGGTCAGCCAGTTTCGTTGCATCATCACCACCACACCCGGCGCGCCGGCGGCCAGGCCCCAGCGATCGTCGCGCAGCACCACCGGAGCGCCCAGCTCGAGCACCGCCAGCTCAGGCTCGCCGTCAAGTTCGTAGATCGTGCGGGGCACCCTGCGCAGTGCCAAGCGACGCTCGGCCTCGGCCCGCGCATCGGCCCGTGTTTTCAGGCACGTTTCGATTTGTACCGGGTCATCCGTCAACCGGTACCGCGCCTGCACGGCCTCGTCCACCACCGTCTCGGTCAGCCACTCCGTGGCGTACAGATCGGCGTGCTCGGGCGGGATGCTGGTGGTCAGGTTGGCCTGCACGGTGTAGTTGCGGTCGAACGCGATTTTTACTGCGGCTACCACCGGCAGACGCTCGGCCGGGCGCAGCGAGTTCGCCAGCATTTGGTCGGGGCCGATCTCCACTGGCGTGCCGGCAGCCGGCAGCGCGATCTGCACCAGGCGCAGCTGGCCGGTGGCCGACATGATCGCCTGCGCGCCAACGCTGGCGGCCAGTTGCTGGATGGCCAGCGCCTGGTTTGTCCGGTCGGCCACGAACAGTCCCACCGGCTGCTGGTGCGCGGCATCGAACGCGGCCAGATTGGCGACGTCGATATCGGCATCGGTGAAGCGGTCGGAGGCCTTGCCGTACGCGGTGGCGATGCGGCGCACCAGAGGCGCGATGCGCGGGGCGTAGCCGCCGCCGCTGTCGCCCTGCACGCTGGCCGTAATCACCGTCGAGAACGGATCACTGGTCAACTTGAACCGGCCGGGCTGGCTGCCGGGCGTCACGGCCAGCGGCTTGCCGTTCGTCCGCACCTCGATCACCGATTCCACCGCGCCGAGGAATCCATACTCCAACGTCACCGGGTCGGTCAGCAGTGGCGCCACGTTGTGGCATTCGCCGAACGGGATCGGCAGCACCGCGTCCTTGTTGGGCGATGTGCCGCCCAACTTGGCCTCGCTGATCGGCGTATTCAGGCGCTGCAGCTTGTCGCGCAGCACCAGGTTGACGGTGTCCCGGCTCGAGCTGCCCACATCATCGACGATGCCGTCGAACACGAGGCGGAACTCAGCGCGTGGCCAGGCTGGATCACCGGACCAAGCGCGAATGCGGCGATTGCGCCACACGTCGCCCAGCCAGCTGTCGAGGGCGCCATCACCATTATCCAACTCCATATCGCCGCTCGAAAGTGAGGCCTCACCGGTCAGGCTGACCTGCTCGGTGAAAGCCAGGCCTCCCTTGGCGAGCGGCAGATACACCGTGTTGGCTGGCACGTCGGCCGGGCCGGTGACGTACTCCCGAGAGGCGATATAGCGCGTCGTCTCGGCGCCGTCCAAATTCACCTCCGCCTCGATCAGCACCATGCGCACTGCGGCTGGGTTTTTCAGCCAGACCATGAATTGCTCATCGGTCATGCGTACTCTCCTTTCACAGTAGACGACCAGGCCGAAGCCTGGGCTGATTTCTCGACACCGCTGACCACCTTGTCGGCGGCCTTGGCGTTGGCCTGCTCGTTCGACTGGATCATCGCGCCGGTTTGTTTTGCCTGGTCGGCACGCAGCCCCTTCACCTCTTCGCGCAACGCCTTGATCTCGGCCGCCATCGCATCCGAGCCGGCATTCGACCCAGCCTGGTATCGGCTGAAATCGATCGCCGGCGCGGCAGCTACTGCCATCGCCGTGACGGCCGGGGCGTTCGTGAATTTCACGCCCATGCTGTCGGTGACGCCCATCGCGGTTTGCAGGTTGGCGATGGCCTGGGCTACCGTCAACACGCTGTCGTTGATGGTGATGAGGCTCTTGACCTGCGCTTCGAGCGCGTCGTAGCTGGCCTGCTGCAGGTCCACCTGCTGGCTCGCCCACTTCGCCGCCTCCTGGTTGGCTGCGATCACGCGTGCGTAGTCCGCCGCATATTTGGCATCCGACGCGTTGACCACCTGCGAGGCCGTGAGGAATGCCTGCTCCGCCGCCGACAGCCCGGATTGCGCCGTCGTGTCGCCGGCATTGGCGGCGGCGAGCGTTTTCTCGAACTGCGCCCGCGCCTCGGCGTATTTCTGCTCCGGCGTGAGAGTGGACTGGTTGCCCAGCGCCAGATTGGCGTTGAGGCCGTTGAGCGTGGTGACCCACGCTTTCGAGCGATCGAGCGCGGTCTTGGCCGCCGACGATTCGCGGTCGTAAGCCGCAGACAGTGCATCCTTGGCCGATACCACAGCTTTGGCTGCCTGTACCTGATCGAACAGCGCCTTGTTCACGTCGGCGATGCCGGCGCGCTGGATGGCCAGCAGCTCCGCTTCGCTTTTCGTGATCTCGTCGAGTTGCTGCAGCAGGTCCTTGCGCTCGTCTGCGATTTCCTGCTCGCTCTTCGTCAGGTCCTCCGTGGCCGCGTGCGTTTTTGCGAACGCGTCGGCTAGGGCCAGCAGCGCGGTGTATTGGGCGGCGCCGGCCTCGGTTGCCAGCGCGCCCGAGTTGGCCAGGCCCAGCACCACGTCTTTGAACTTGTCGCGGGTATCGATGCCTTGCAGCCCCATGGCCGCCAGCTGGTCGGTGACATATTTCTGTACCGGCGCCAGCCGCTCGGCTTCGGTCAGGAAGTTGTCGTTGAAACTCGCCTGTGCGCTGGCCAGCTCATCGATGCCGCCAGCCAGCGCAATCAGGCGCTCCCGCGCCGCGATGCTGGACATGCCAACCTGGCCGAACGACGTGCTGCTCGACGCCAGGATGGAATCGAGATTTGCGTAGTTCGACGCGATGCGGGTCAGGGTCTCGAAGTACCCCTCGCCGACCTGCTGGAATTGATCCAGCCCGGCCACGCCGAACTTGGCCATGTCGTCGCCAAGTTTCGAGAACACGGCTTCCAGCTGCTTCTGGATCTCATCACCCGACAAGTTCTTGAGGCTGATCTTGCCGATGTCGATCACAAAGGTGTTCAGACGCTGAGTGAAGGCGTCGCCGCCGACGCCCAACAGCTTTGCCGCCTCAGATACGCTCGTTCCAAGCCCGGAAATCACTTTCGCAAACTGCGCGTTAGCCTCGCCGCCCAAGCTAGATTTATCGGTGCTCGTCTTGTCGCTGTGGAACATCCCTCCATCTTTCTTGATGTCCGCGTACTGGAACGATGAGACATTTCCCGCCAAGGCAGCAGCCAGCGTTGTACGATCGATAGTGAAGCCAGTGTCTTGGACAGTCTTTTTCCCACCGAACACGGCATTGCTAATTGACGCGGTCCACTTGCTAATGGTTCCGCCGAGCAACTTATCCGCCGCCATCACCAGTGGTGCAAACATCCCGGTGAGCAACACAGTCCCAGCCGTCGAGGTGAGGAAATTTGCAGCGCTACCCTGGCTGCCGCTGGCCATTTCGCCGGTCAGTCCTGAATTGCGAATGAGCAGATTGCCCAGGCCGGACAGCGACGACTCGATGCCGCGCAACGACAACAGCATGCCGCGCGTGTACGTCAACTCGATGCTGCTGTTGTCGGACATCAGCTCAAGCGCGCGTTTGATCGAATCCGATTTCGCGGTGCTGTCGCCGAACACCGTGCCGGTGCCCTGGGTCTCCTGGCGCTGCTGCGAGATGGGTTTTCCGCCACCACCGCCACCACCGATAGCCACTCCCAGGCCGGCAACGATCGCCGCCATGGCAGCCATGCGCGCGAAAGCCGAGTACGGGTCGCCCTGACCTTGGCTCAGCACCGCGCTGATCCCCTTCGGCACCAGCTCGGCCAGCGTCATCGCCAGCTCGGCTGCATGGAACACCTGGGACACGGTGGTCAGAACCTTGTAGCCCTTGCTCTGTTCGCCGAAGAAGCCTGCAGCAGCGCCGGCCATGTCGCCATAGCCCTTCAACTGCTCATGCGCCTGCATTTTGTTCAGCTTGGTAATGTCACGGGTATATTCCGCTTCATCTTTTTGACCGTTGAGGTAGAGTTCGGCCGCATTAGCACGCTGTTTAGCGAAGTCCTTCTGACCTTTGGCGAAGGACTGGAAGGTAGTGCTCAACTTCACCAGCGCGCTACCAGCGCCGCCGAATGCATCGCGCAGGGCATCCCCGAAAGTTTGGGCCTTGTTCGGGTCAAGGAAGTCGGCCAAGTCTTTTTTCATAGCCCCCAGCTGCTGGGCCTCGAACAACTCCCGCATGGCGGCGGCGCTGCGCTTCAATGCCTCAGCCTCGGCAGCGCGACTTGGAATATTAGCCAGCAATGCAGCATCGACCTCCTTGCGCAAAGCAGCCTCCTCAACCAGTTTGCGGTTGTATGCCACGGCCTGCTCGGCGGTCATACCGATAACTGCATTGGCGTCACGTTGTGCTTGGATCTGGGATTCCAGAGACTGGACCTCTGCAAATCGAGCCTCGCTCAATTTATCTAACGCGTCCAGCGCAGCGCGGCTGTCGGCGATTTCCAGACCAAACACTTCTTTCGATAACTCGGCGCGGCGCGTGAGGATCTCCTGATCGGCCTTTGCGACCTGTCCACGCAAGGCGGCAAGCTTCTCCTGCTGGGCGCCCTGCTGGTCTGCTGATACGGTCTCCGTGGCGGTGATCGCCAAGCGCTGTTGCGCGCGCGTCTTCTCGCGCTGGATGGCTTGTTCATCCATCTTCGCTACTGCTTCGGCATAGGCAATACGCTTGTCCAGCGTCTGCAAGCCACCGCTCTGTTGCTGCATGTCAAGGTTGATTCGGGCGCGCTTGGCCACCTCCTCTTGCACTTCGCCAAGCCGCTGCACGGCGCCAATCTGCGAGGCAATGCCGGCATTATTTACGTCGGCATATTGACCCCGAATGCCCGCAATAGAAGCCTGGAACTTCTTCTCGTAATCCTGCGCCGCCTTTATCGACTCTTCATCGTACCCAGCAATTGGCCGCCCCTTATTTGCCAGGGCAGTAATCTTATCAATTTCCAGCAGCATCTTTTCTCTACGGGTCAGATACTTTTCTGCCTGCTCCGAGAACTCAATTGCTGCCCTGTTGCGGCGCTGGTCAGCACCTTCTTGCTCAGCCTTGAGGGCGGCTACCTTGCGCTGATTCAGCAAGCTGTCGCGATCCCGCTCAGCAGAATCTAGTTCAGCTTGCTTTTGGGCATTGCTACCAGCAAATGAGAAAAATGCCAGCTTTGCCTTCTTCACGCGCTCTTCGGCCTTTTCCAGCTTTTCGTCCAGGCTATCCTGCCGGCCCACGTCCAGCATGGCATCCCACGCTGACTTGGCGCCGCTGACGACACTATTCCAGGCGCGCGACAGCGTGCCGAGCGATGCCTCAACATCCTTGCTCTTTTTGAGCATGGCGTCACCGTAGGCTGCTTGCGCGACCTTGGCGGCGTCGAGCGTGCGGCCTTGATTCTCAAGCGCCTTGATCTGCTGGTACGTGGACAGCGTGAGATAACCGTACTGCTCGCTCAACTTGAGCGTGGCCTTGAGCGGATCGGCGCCCAGGTCGGCGTATGCCTTGACGGTATTCTCGACCTCGATTCCGAGGAACTTCTGGGACCGAACGGCCGCGACCGACGCCGCCACCAGTTGGTCAGCGCCCACCTTGCCGGTACCAACCAACTGTGCGAGTACCTCGGCGTTCTTGCCCTGCGTGCCGGCGGCCTCGGATGCTGCCTTGGCCATGCCGCCCATCTGGCCAGCGGTCACGCCGGCCACATTGCCCGTCATGGCGATCGACATGGCAAACGCCTTGGCCTCAGCCTGCCCTTGGTAATACGCAACGCCGAGAGCAACAGCAGCTGCCGCCGCGAGGGTGTACGGGTTGATCAGGCCGATGACATAGCCGCCCAGGGCCTTCACCGCATTGCCGGCGCCACCGAACATATCCTTCAACTGCCCGCCCTGTTGCAGCAGCACGGTCAGCGGCGCCTGGCCGCCTTGCAAGCTGACGATGATGTCGGTGAATTGCGCTGGCACGCCGCGCAGCGCAGCTGCGTTGGCGCGCGCCGACATGCCAGCGTTGTTGAGCCCCTGCTCGGCCTCACGGAGCCGCTGGATAAACGGTGCAGATTGCGCGGTCACGCCCATTTGGGCAGCCTGGAGTTCGAGCAGTTCGACACGGGTCTTGCCGATGGCAGCGGCCTGCTGCTGCAAACTGGCGACGAAGTTGTCCTTACCGGCCTGGGCCTGCGCGGCTTGGCGCTGCGCCTCGGCCGAAGAGCGGGCAGCAGCGGTGACAGCGTCCTGCGCCAACTTGACACTTTGCAGCTGCGCCAGCAGCGGAGCGGCGACACCAGCCAGGCCAAGCTGGGCGGCACGGTACCGCAGCACCTCTTCCGCCGATTTCCCGTACAGGGCCGCTTGCTCCCGGAGATTAGCGAGAAATGCCTCGCCGGTGGCCTGTGTCTGGGCGGCCTGCTGGCGAGCAGCAGCAAGCGCCCGGGCGGCCTCGGTGGCAGCTTCCTGCCCAGCCTTGACGCGCTGGAGTTGCTGAATTAGCGGCTCGGCATCGGCACTGGTGCCGGCGAGCGCCGCACGATAGCGCAGCACCTCTTCAACGGTCTTGCCCTGCAGGGCAATCTGCTCGCGCAGGTTCGCCAGCATGGCGTCACCAGAGGCACGGCGCTGGGCCGCCTGCTGCTGCGAGGCGTTGGCGGCCTCCTGGGCATCACGAAGCTGGCGCAGTTCAAGGATGAGCGGCTCGGCGGCTCCGGCCAAGCCGGCTTGCGCCGCCCTGTACCGTGCGACCTCGTCGGCACTCTTGCCAAAGAGTTGGATTTGTTCACGCAAGCCGGCGAGAAAATTCTCCCGTACGTTTTGCGCTTGCGCGGCTTCGCGAAGAGCCGTAGCCTGGGTGCGGGCCGCCTCAGCTGCTGCAACTTGCGCAGCAGTGGTAGCGTCGGTTGCAGCCTTGGCGCGCGCCTGAGCCGCTTCGGTTTCGCGCAGTTGCGCGATGAGGGGTGCTAGCTTCAGCAAGTCGGCACCGCGGCTGCGGGCCAGTTCCTCGAAATAGTCGCTGCTCGATTTCTTGCCGGCCACCAGCGCAGCGTTGGCGCGCTCGACGGCACCGGCGATGTTGCGCGTCGCTGCGTCGACGCGGCTCGCTGCCGCGTCTGCACCGCTGCCGACGCGGTTCAGGTTTTCGGCACCCCGCCCGCCCAGGTTATCCAGGTTCCGCCCAGTGCGCGCAATCGAGCTGTCGATGCGGTTCATGCCCGCTTCGACGCCGGCCGAATTAACGCCTACCTCGATAGTTGCGCTGCCAAGAGTTTCGGACATGGGTTACCCAAATAAAAATGCCACCTCATGGGTGGCGGACTATCAACGGACAGGTGTTGTCTATTTTTTTTCGTGGATGCAGGCCAGAGCGGTCCGCTCCATCACCATCACATCCGCCTCAAGCTGGTCGTATTCCTCGGCTGACAGATTCATGCGCCCCATCTTCTGGTACATGACGCCGTAATCGAGGCCAGTGGGCCCGGACATTCCGGTGCGCCACTGGGTGCCCATGAAATTGAACAGCTCGAAAGCTTGTACATGCTCGGGCCAGATATCGACCGGCTCCGCCGCCACGTCCTCGATGGTCATGCCAAACGCCGCCAGCTCCTTTTCGTCTGGAGCGCGCTCGTACATTCGCGTGGCGACGGCGATCAGTTTTTTGCGCGGGCGCCCGACATTTCGACCATATAGGCCTGGTAGATGGCCAGCGCCGAGCCGGGGTAGTTTTGAACCAGCTTTTCCAGGGATTCGGCATCGAATGGGTCATCGATGTCCCAGCCAGTGACCAGATCCTGGAGCAGCTCCAAATCTTCCTTTTCCTTCATTTCGTCGATGAAATCTTTCAGAGCATCCTTGCTTCGATGCTTGAAGGTGAACTCGATGTCGGCCGACTTACCGCCAGCGACAGGAATCGCCACTTTTGCTTTGAAGGTTGGGCTCGGGTTCAGGTTGAATTTTGGCTTTGCCATTTTGTACTTTCAGGGTAGAGAAAAAAACCCGACAAGGTGCGACCGAGCGGGCATAAAAAAGCCCGCGAGGTGCGGGCTGGATAACGCGGGCTATGCCTTGATCAGGCGGAGTAGCGGACCGGCGGCGCACGCAGGCTGAAGGTGGCGGTCACGGCCATGACTTCGTTTTTGGTCAGCGTCGGGGTTTCGTTCAGCGACACGTAGGCGTTGTAGATGATCTCCGAGCCGGTCGGAAGCGTGCAGATCAGCGCACGGATTGCGCGGGCATCCGCAGCAGCCTTGACGGCCTTGTAGCCGGGCAGCGAGGGATCGTCGGCGAGCGACAAGGCGATCGACTGCGCGCTAGCCTGGGTTGGCAGCTGGAAGCTATCGCTTTCTTCCAGGAAGCTGACCTCGGCAAAGGCCATTTCGCCGCCCGAACTGGTGCTGGAGATCACCTGGGTGATCTGCTCTTTCGTTGCGATCTTGCGCACACTGATATTGGCGCGCCCGGCGGGGAACAATTTCAGATCGGTGGTGTCCGTGCTTTCCAGTTCGAAAGTGCCTGCAGCCGACGTGGTCACGCGGAATACGCGGTTATTCAGCTTGCCCCAGTTGGAACTGACTTCCACGTAGTCGCCATTGACGAGGCCATGCGCTGCAGCGGACAGCACAGCCGGCGCAGCATTCGAAGCAGCGGTGACGGCGATCGCTGCGCCGTAGGTAACTGCGAGCGCCAGTTTGGCGCCGTTGGGGAGGGAGACTGCCATGGTGATTCCTTTCCGGTCGCTCTGGACCGATGTTGTGAGCCCATGCGGGCGTAAAAAAGGCCAGCGGATTAGGCTGGCCAGGTATTCGGGTGGATCCCTAAATCAGTACCAGACCGAGAAGGCCTGGCGTGCTCCACGCAGCTTAGTGTCCTCTTCGTAGATCGACACCCGGGCGCCAAGTACTTTAGCCTGCAAGCTCGCAGCCAGCCGAAGGGCATCCTCCGCCTGCTCACTCAATTCGGACGCCGCGAGCCGGGTATCGGCCCATGCATTGACCTGGATACGCGCATTACGCTTTCCGGGAATCCCGCCTTCCAAATAGTTCAGCGCATCCCCGCCTGTCTGCTGATAAGTGAGGTATGGACGCAGGGTGCCCTCCGGAGCTACATCCGGATAAACCCGGTCGCCCACCAAGGATGCAAGGACGGATTTAATTTGCACATCAACCTTCATGACCTTCCTTTAATTTGCGCCAGCTTCGCCGCCATCCGGGCGTTGCCAGCAGTAATCGCGTCATCCATCCGCGCGAGTGCTGGCTGCATGAACGGATGGGCTGGTGCGCGGGAGGTGCCGAATTCCACCATTGCACCGTGCGGCGCCTTGGTGTGGTTCCAACTGATGCGATACAGCTTGTACGTGGGGGTCGATCGCTCAGGCGAGAACACCCGGTAAATCGCTGCCTTCAACGTGCCAGGCTGGATGAGGTATCGGACGCCCGTTCTTTTCGAATTCCGGCCGTAAAAATAATGGGGCTTGATGGATACCGGCACGTTGGAGCGCGCGTCTTCATAAATTACCAGCGCCATACTGGCGGCGCCCTCAATAGCCACCTCGTCCTTGATGGCGTCGCCAAATTTGCTCACAGCCTCCCGTAGACCGGTGAACTGGGACAGATCGATGCTGAAGCTCACGCCATGCCTCTCGAGCACATCAGCGCCAAAGTCCGACGGTCCTGCCCGAGCACCGCCTCAATGCCATATACATCCGCGCCATGCAACACGCGCATCTTCGGCAGCACGCCGGCGCGGTAACGGATAGTGATCGTGGTAAGCACCTCATTCTGCGTGGCGCCAGCGGCCACGAATTCGCGGCCGGAGACGTCGCGGAGTTCGGCGCCGACCGTGCCGTCAGGCGTATCAGTGACGAAGTTTGCCCACGTCTCGATTGGCTGGCCAGCCCCATCCTGCCCAGCCGCGAGCACCTGCAGCGTGATTCGATTACGGCTTAATCGGGCAGCGAGGCTCATGCGTAGGTCCTGAGATCATCGACCAGCCCATTAAGGTAGTCGGATTGAACGGTGTTGCGTTCGAGCCGGGTTATTGGATCGAACTGCTCGACGAGCTTTGCGAGAATAAATAGCTGGGCGGTTTCCGGCGTCGCATCCGGGGTCGTGCCGTAGCCGCACTTCACCTCAACAAACACTGCCGATGGCAGATCCTCTGGATCGGCGGATGGATCAACGTAGGTGGCCGGCCAGCTAGCGCCGCGCGCTGGCCGCAGGATGGACCTGTAGGCTTCAACCTCCAACCGATACTCATTGTTATCCATGGTCTTCTCTATGCCGTCGGCATCGATGTATTTTACCGAGTTGACGCCGATAACTGGGTGGGGCAATTGGACCGTCTTGGTGAATGCAGGCAGCGCCACACGCCATGTTTGCTCCATCAAGCATTGCCCGATATCGTGCTCCAGCTGCGCGATCACGCCACGCGCCCACCCTTTGACAATATCGTCCATGTAGTCGCCGTCGATGACCATGTTTTTCTTGATCAGCGCCAGGTCCACGGCCAGCACGGTGGGGGCGATGG
Organism: Duganella sp. Leaf61; assembly: GCF_001421905.1. Taxonomy (NCBI): domain Bacteria; kingdom Pseudomonadati; phylum Pseudomonadota; class Betaproteobacteria; order Burkholderiales; family Oxalobacteraceae; genus Duganella; species Duganella sp. Leaf61. The sequence goes on along the minus strand of NZ_LMLM01000004.1, from coordinate 86,536 downwards.
TGCGGACCATAGTCATGGCCACACCGCCACGATGGCATGGATGTCAACTTCCGGCAGGCCGGCGCCGGTTTCGATGATGAGAGGCATCCGATCTCCTTACGTCGGGTTGACCAGCGTTGCCCGCATCAGCGTGTTGCCGGAGCCGCCGACGCTATGCCGGCAGGTCGCCACGATCCGGCCGTTGGCGAACGGGCCGAACACGCGGCCAAATCCGTAGCCGGTAATGTTGGGGGACTGCACCGGGATATCGTAGTCCAGGCGCGACCACGCAGATTGCCCTGGGTGGAGCATTGGGATCTGGACCTTGCGGCTGCCGGTTTGAGTCTGCACAACGGTGCCGCCTACGAACACCGGCTTGTCGATGCCGACGCCAGTACGTTGCATGTAGCCATTCACACCGCCGTAATAGATCGTTGTGCTGATGTGCGCTACGCCCAGTTGCCGGTACCCGGCGCGCGGGTACATCACAGCAGCGGCGGGCTGGTTGACGTCAGGACTGAACAGCACGCAGGTCTCCAGAGGCGCCACGCCGATGTACTGGATGGTCGTTGCCGAACCGGGCGCGCTCGTGTCGAATTTTGACGGGTTGGGTAGGCGGTTCCAAGTAGCGCCACGGTCATCGCTGTACACGACCTGTGCATAGCCAAGACCCGCCACGTCTTTTCCCTGCCCCGTATTGTCGCCGTAGATCTGGTAGATGCGGTCATCTACCTCGTCGTAGCAGCTACCGTGGGTGTGCAGACCGGCCGCATATGGAAAGCCCCGAGAGGTAGCATACGCCACCAGGTCGAAGACCTTGGTCCAGGTCTTGCCGAAATCGGTGGAGAGCATACCGAAACCGCCGCGCGTTGCGTCGGTGGCCGCATTTGCCTCGCCGCCCAGCGTTTGCGCTGAGTTGGAGTCGATCAGGTACACGACGCCGTTGGTGCCGGAGCAGAAGTCGCTGAGCGAATATTGAGGGCTGAACACGCCGTTGGTGGCAGTCAGCACCTTCGTCCACGTGGCCGTGGCAGGGTTTGCGGCCCAGCCCGACGAAACGTAGAGTGCCGAGAAGCCGCTGCCGTTGGTGCATGGAACCAACACTTCGCCGTTGAACATCTCGTGAATGCCGCCTACCGTGTGGTTGGCTCCGCCCTCCGCAGTGAAGTCGTGAACGTTGGTCCACGTAGGCGTAGCAGCCGTGGCCAAGTCGAGGCACATTTTGAGAATGTTGCCCGTCGAGCCGTAGAATCGTGCACCGTTTTTGGAGATGCCAATCACGGCTGCGCCCGGTGCGATGTATTCGACACCGGTCATCGTGTACGGAAGATTGGCGCGAGCGGTAGCTGCGCGGACGGAGCGGGTCATAACGTAATCACTTTCTCGATTTCCACATATTGGCCGGACACTGCGGTAGCAGCGTTCTGGCGTGCGAAGTATTGCAGCTGGTCATTGTCGCTAAACATCTCCTCGCCAGGGTTGATGAGAATGGGCGCGCTGAAATCGGGATTGGGATTGTTCAGGTTGTCCGCATCACGGTAACCCAGCGCGATCTGTGCCGTGTTGCCGGCGGGACTGCGGATGATCAGGCTGGTGCGCCCCAGTTCGGCTACCGCTACGCGGTTGAACGTGTTGGTGTTGTTGCCGTTGACATCGAATGTTTCAAACGTGCGCAGCGTGGCCGGGGCGGCCGTTGGCGTCACTGTATCCGCCTGCACCGAAGCTGGCCCTGCGCCCTGTGCGTTCAGCGTAGTCACGGTGCCGGTGTACGGCGTGCCGGCGGGAGCAGTGATGATCTGCGGATTCGTGGTCAGTTGCGTCACTTTACCGTTGACGTCGGTCCAGATGTTGCTGGTGGTCGCGGTGCTGCCGGCAGCGCCTGGCGTCCAGGCCAGGCTCACGGCGCCGGCCATCGCCGTCAATACGGGCCTGGCAGGCTGCCCCGGCTTGGTAGCCGTCGAGCCGCCAATTGCGATGATCGAGTTGTTGGGGCCAGCCAATCCCAGCACGTTACCGGCCGGGTCGATGACTAAGTTCGCGGCACGGATCTGGTTCGGCTGAACGGGTGGGACGTAGACGGTCCCGCCGGCGGTGTTCGTCGATGCCCTCTTGGCAGCCACCAGGCCAGCCTCGGTCCCAGTATCAAGCGTGACGATGGCATTTACAGGATAGATCGAATAAGCACACAGCAGGCGGATGGTCATGGTCAGGCTTTCAGGGACAGGGCGTATTCGACTGCAGCGGGGGTGGTATCGACCAGATCGGCCAACGACGGCGCCAGCTCGGCGTCGAGCTCCACTACATCGTCCGGCTCGCCCAGGTAACAATGCACCAGCACGCGGCCAGCAACGACCTGACCTGCCCTTTCGGCTTGATCGCCGCCCTGATCATCGTTTTTGATAATTTTTGCCATATCGTTCTCACTATGAGTGGTCACGACGGCGGCCGCAGCCGCCGCCTGGGTTTAGGTCGCCGAGTTCTGGTAGTACTTGATGGCGCCACCGATATCGATCATGTTGGCGCCGGAGCGTGCGAACGCAACGAAGCCAACCTGCCCCTTCAAGGTGAAGGCGCTGTCGGTCATGCGGAACAGCGTCGTGTCCATCACGTCGCGGATCAGGTATTTCGAGAAGTCACCGAACAAAATCGACTTGGCGTTGGCGCCCATCACCGGCATGTGCTGGTTGATGACGATCTCGCGACCCATCAGGCGGTCCGGTGCACCGCCGGGGTTGCCCTGCTCGTAACCGGGCACGAAGATCGGACGGCCATTGCCGTCTTTCAGCTTGCGAAGCACCTTGAGCGTGTCGTCGTGCATCATCCACTTACCAGCAGCGCGGTAGTACGGATCCACCGAGTGCTCCAGATCAACCAGGTCGTCGTAGGTGACGGTGACGGTCTGGCCGGTGGCGCCAACCTTGCCGGCGGTCGCTGCGCTCACGATGCCGCGCGGCTGGTTGATGCTGGTACCCACGGTATGGTGGCGGTTGTGGATGCGGCCGATGCGCAGCTGCAGCAGGTTCGAGATGTAAGTCTCGATGCCGAACATCGAGTCCTGGATCAACTCGAACGGCAGCGCGATCGCCTTCGAGGAGTACTTGTAGACATCCATCGATGCTTGACCGAAGACGGTTTCACCGGTGGTAACCGGCTGATTCTGGCCCACGATCTCGCCTTCTTCGCTCGTCGAGTCGGTGGTCGTAAACTGCATCTGCGCACCGGTCGCGGTCTGAATGTTGCTGGCAACGCTGCGCACCGCATAGGCCGCCTTCATCGCCTGGAACAGCGTCTTGTTGAATTCGGTAGCCACGGTGTAGCCGCCCTCGGCGCCGGTCGTGGTGGACATGGCGGCACGAATGTCCGGATTGACGCGCGCAGCCATGGCCGAGCGCTGCTCTTGCGTCAGGGCCATCAGGCCGCCGGTCAGCATGGCGCGCAGGGCCGCACCTTCGTCGGTCTGCGCACCACCCGGGCGAGTGGCAGCGGCCAGCGCGATCTGGTGCTGGGTTTCGGGGTTGTCGCCGGCCAGCTGAGCCAGGCGCTGCTCACGCGCGATTTCGGCATCGATGCCCTCAACCTCGGCGAGGATGGCGTCGAGCTGCTGCGCCTCGGCGGCCGGCATGCGCTGGTCAGCGGGATACTTGTTATTGAGGTCGTGCGCTTTTTTGGCGACGGCGTCGCGCTGGGCGCGCAGTTGGGCGAGCTTCGACATGAATTTCCTTTCGTGGTGGTCCGCTCTCGCGGCCGGGATGGGCGAAAAAAAACCGCCCGGAGGCGGTTTGGGTAGTGGCGCGAGAGCGTCAGCTATTGGTAATGCGGGCCAGCATGCCGATGCGCTGCTTCTGGCGTGCACGGTGTTCGTCGGTCGCGACATCCTCGATGCGAGGAGCCTTGGCCGAAATCTTTGGCGCCTTGGCATAGGCGCTCATGTTCCAGCTCGCCTCGGCCTTCTTGCCCACGGCGATGCGATCGACCAGGCCGGCATCGACCGCTTCATCAGCGGTGTACCAGGTCTCCGCATCCATCGCAGACTTGATGTCGTCTACCGACATGCCGCTCTTGGCGGCGTACTGCTTGGCCAGGGTGCTGTCGATCTTCGACAACAGCGTCACGGTCGCCGTCAGGTCGGCAGCGTTGCCCATCGCCCAGGTCCAGGCGTTGTGGATCATGTAGAAGCCGCCCTCGGAGATCTCGACCTCGTCGGCAGCCGTCGCGATGACCGTGGCCGCGCTGGCGGCGTAACCGTCGATGTGAGCGATCACGCGGGCGCCGGTGTCGCGGATAGCCTGACAGATGGTCTGCGCGGCGAACACGTCGCCGCCGGGGCTGTTGATGCGCAGATGCACCGTGCCTGCCTTGATCTCGCGGATTTGCGGTACCAGCGCCTCAGCGGAAACACCACCCCACCAGTAAGCCGTTTCCTCGTCGGCCACGATGGAGTCGTAAATGTAGATCGTGGTCTCGCCGCCCTCGGCGACAATCCGCGATTGCGGCAAGCGGTCAGGACGCGTCTTGTTGCTCACCAGGAGCTGGGTCAGGCTGTTCGGCACTCTTGCCTCCATTCATTTTAAGTTTTGCATTCGGGGGCATGTTTTCCAGCCGCCGGACTTCATCCGTGTCCATAAACGGCATCTCACCTGCGCGGCCCAGCGCCGTTCGGTAGGCGTCGTAGCGCGCCTTCAGGTCGCCTCGCTCAAGTGCTGCCGTAACGTATTCCACAAAGAAGCGCTGACGCACCGGCCAGAGCTTGCTGTTCAGCTCTTGCTGAATGGGGGTCAGGTGCCGCTGCAGGGTATAGCGCACGAAACCCATACCCTGCTGCGCCACACCAGTGCCCCAGTTCGAGACCGCACCGCCGTGGCCGACCATCGTCGGCGGCACGCCGAAGATGCGGCAAATTTCTTCCACAGTGAACAGGCGCGTGGCCAAGATTTCAGCATCCTTAGAATTCACGCTCAACTGGGCTGGCTCCAGGCCGCCCGACAGGATCAGCGGGCCGCGCCCGCCGTTCTGCGCGCGGGCGATCAGCGAAGCCTTGAGCTGCTCCAGTTGCGGCTTATCCAGCTTCGACGCGGTCCTGAGCGCGTAGTCAAAATTGCCGCCGCCAGCGAGAAAGCGGCCCGTATATTCCTGGGCAGCCAGCGCGGTACCGATCGCTTCAAGCGCCGCGTATGTCAGCGGACTCGGGCTGGTCAGCCCATCGAATCCGAGGCTCGGCAGATGAATGATGTCCGCTCGGTCAAGCACGTAGGCCGGCCTATCGCCCGGACTGATCCGGTACCGCACCACGTCGCCGTCTTTGAACGGGGACACGGTGTGACGCGGCAGCGGCTTCCAACCGATCACTCGATTGCTGTAAAAACTCGGGCGAATCCACTCGCCAAAACCATCGCCATGCGACAGCTTCGACAAGATGATCGCCTCCCAGGCAGCGGCCGACGTCCAGCCATCGCTGGCCAGCTCATTGAGCATCCACCAGTACTCATGATCGGCCGAGTCGCGGTCGTTACCCTTGCGCTCGAAGATGCCCAACGGCAGAGTGGCGATGGCGCCGGCGATCAGCGACATGCAACCGTAGGCGGCCGACACCCTCATTCCGGTTTCCGCTGTCACGGCGGAACCCGACGATGAGCGGTGGGCTGCGCCGAGCAGGTTGGTAAGCTCACCCATGGTGAGCGATGAACTGGAATTTTCACCAAGGGCAGCCACTCCGATACGCTCAGCGGCACCTTCCCGACCAGCAATCCACGAGCCCAGTACACGGGACTCGTGCCGGCCGGCTTCCAGGTTCATCAAGATTCCGGTCATTAAAAGTCCAATACGAAAATTTCAGGGGCCGACCGCGCTTCAGGGTTTTGCCCCATCAGCACCACTGCATCAAACAGCGCCATGAGCGGGTCGATCTTGGCCGTGCCCGATATCTGTTTGTTGATGCTGATCGCCGAGCGCCCTTGCTCGACCCGAGCATTGCCGACGCACCAGGCCATCATCGCGCTGGCGCCATGAACGAACTGTTCGCCAGCGACCAGGCGCTCGGTGTCCTTGATTGCACCGTTCAGCCGCCAGCCCTGCCCGATCGCGATGATGTCGCCGCCAGCTTCTGTCGAGAACTCGTGCTCACTCAATTCCTTGATCACGGCACCGATGCCGGCGCCATCGACCCCGATGCCATGCTTTTCTGGCAGCAGGCCGGCATCCCGCAGCCTGACTGCGATGGCGGCCACTTCGGTTACGTCGCGGCCTGGCCGCTCGACCAGCGTCAAATCACCATCGGCCTTAAAATCCTGGAGCCGAGGGGCGATTTCGGCTCGGCGTTTCAGCACGATCTCGTGCGCCCAGGCGTGGCCCCAATGCAGCCACCGGCCCGTCTCGCGTTCGCGCCCGACGACCGCCAAGCCCAGCAAGTCGTCCAGGCCGCCACCGTCGATACCGATGACGGCTACCTCGCTGCGCACCATCAGCGCGTCCAGTGTCAGCGCGGCATCACCGGCATCGAGCCAGAAGTCCGCGCCGGCCCAACGGTCGGACCGCAGGTTCAGGCCGATCTCGACATTCAGGTGTTTTGCCAGGAACGTCTGGTAGGAGCCGTCCGTTTTCCCCTGGTTGTCCCGCAGGGTGTCGGCCAACCACTCCGCATTCACCGAGCGCCCGATGTTCGGATTCGTCACATAGAAGTTCGCGGGGTCGAGGTATGCCTTCGACTCGATCATGTGATCGGGGAATTCATACAACACACCTAACTTTTTGCGGTCATCGACGCGGCCGTCGCGGATGTTGCGGTACTGCTGCAACTTTTCTTTAAATACGCCCGCCGGCGGTTCGTCGCTTTGGGTGGTGAGGTAGATTACCCAGCCTTCGTCCCGGGACACTTGGCCGCCAGTGGCCTCCTGGAACATCGTGCTGGCATTGGCGCGTTTGCCGAACAGCCAGTGCTCGTCTACCAGCACACGTCCGGCCTTCTTGCCCGAGACGGTATCGGTATCTGCCGCCACCACCTTGAGCGATGAACGGGTGGTGCGATCAGTGATGATGCGAACATGGTCCTGCACGTGAAGCAGCGCAAGCAGCTCATCGTCGGCGCGCACCATGGCGGCAGCCGGCTTGAAACTGTTGTCGGCAACCTCCTTCGTGGGCGCCAGGATCAGGTGCTCCTCTTCCTCCCGCCAACACATCAGCAACGCGGTCAGCATGATCGCCGCCGCAATCGTCGACTTCGTGTTCTTTTTGCTGATCAGCAGGTAAAACTCGCGGATCAGCTGGTTGCCGCTCTCCGCGTCATACGCGCCGAAGATGGCGGCAACGAAATCAAAGACCCACTGCTCACTGCATTCGCCAAAGGTCGGCTTTCCTGGCAGATCGACTACGCGCAGTTGCTTGAAGATCGCCAGCGCCGCCTCGGCCTGGTCGGGGAAAATCGGGGGCGGGATGATGCTTCTACCCTCTACCAGCCGCTTTCCCCAGTCAGGGCACGCTGTCGTCCACTTCATCAGTTCACTTTCTTACCGCCGGCTGCTGCCAGCTTTGGGGGCGCAGGCCGGGCGAATCGGGACGCGGCTTTTTCCGCATCAGCTTGTTGTTGCTCTTTTTTACCGCCCTCGCCTTTCCGCGTGTGCACGAAAGGCAACAGCGCCTTAGCTGCCTCGACCCGCAGTTTTGGCGCGGCTGCCGGGTCGTTCATGGCAGCCTTGAGAAACAGCATCGGATCGGAAAACGTGAGCGCCGCAGCGATATCGAATTTCGGCCGCTCCGGTTCAGCCGGTGGCGGGGGCGGTGGTACTGCATCCTTTTTTGAATACTTCTCGATGAACGCGGCCACGGCAGGATGCTTCGCCAGCCTCGATCCGGCCGGCCCGGCTGTCTTCTCGCTGTACCCCGCTGCGATTGCGGCATCCTTGTTGGACTTCCCGGCAAGGACAGCGTCGGCGAAAGCCCTGTGCTTGCCTGTTAATTCCATTAACACCCCACCTCCAGGGGGGAAATTTTCTGTGCGTGAGGTACCATGCGGTCTAGACCGAGGGGCGGCCAGACTTTGACCCCTCCCCCTCCCATCCACAGCCCCGTGGCGCAACGAACGCGCCAGCGCCGACCTCACGTACCATTCGATTCTTCGCGCTGCTTGTCGCGGCTGTGGTGCGTTGCGCACAACGACTGCCAATTCGACTTATCCCAGAACAGCTTCATGTCGCCCCGATGCGGCACGCGGTGATCGACCACGGTAGCGAACGGCGAACCAAGGCCAGCCTTCATACATTGGCTGCCGATCTTGACCGCATCCTGGTCGTAGCTGATGCCAGCCTCGCGTAGGCAGTAGGCGCAGTACGGATGGGTCAGCAGGTAGCCGGCGCGGGCCTGCTGCCACTTGTAGCTGTAGCCGCGCGCGGTGCTGCTCTTCTTCTCACTGCGCCAGCTACCCGCTGTGATAGTCGCCAGCTTGTTTGGCATAGTTGCCAGGCATGACTTCATTGTCTGCAGGCGGACCATCAGCGAGGTCCTCTCCACATCTCCATGACAAGCCCGTAGATGCAGGCCCCCAACCAACCGCAATGCCACTCGTGGCCGGGCGAGCACTGAGCAGCAAAAATGCTCAGCAAGCAGATGGCCGTGCCGACAGTCAACGTTGTTATGTGTCGCATGATCAGTCCGACAAAATAAATTGGCCTTGGAAGTAGCTCAGTGCCAGCTCTTCGGCAGTAGCGTCGGTCTTGCACGCCGTGATCCAGAAAAACAGGTGCTTGGAAAGAGCGCCATCGCCGTCCTGATAAAGATGGCGCCAGCCGTTGTAATCGAAATGTGCAATACACATTATCGAGCCGTGTTCGATGTGCTCGATCTGGAAAACCTTGACCGGCCGGAGCATGGCCAGCCCGATCAACGTTTCACTCTCGGGAACCTCGCGAGTGAACTGCTCTTCGTCTTGATTGGAGCCGGTTACCATAACAACCTCAGGATGGTGTTTGAATAAAAAAGCGGCCAGCGCAGTGATGCGGCAGGCGGCGAAGGTACAACTTGAGAATCAGGCGCTCAGGCTTGCGCAAGCAGGCGGTGAATAAATGAAGCGGTTGCGGCGTCAGGCACCTGCGCAGCGGTAGTGCTGGCGCTCATGCCGCTGGTGCCGTAGCTCCTGACAAATTCGAACCAATTTTGAGGGACCACAAGCTTGAGCTTAGAGTTTCGATTACGTTGCCGATCAGACGCCGACAGCAAATTCAGTCTTAAATTACGTTTATGCTATTATCATTTCCTGTATGAACTTAATATAATCCTGTCAACCTATAAGGTCACCATCATGAGTGGTAACAAGCTTGTATTCATCAGCCACATAACTGAAGAAGCTGAACTAGCACGAATTTTTTCAGAGGAGATAAAATCCGCTTATTTAGGCCTGCTTGACACATTCGTCTCTTCCGATGGAGAGAGTCTTCCGGCCGGTGGGAGGTGGCTTGACAAAATTGATCAGGCATTGTCTGACTCTGCAATTCAGATTTCATTGTGCAGCCCAGAGTCCGTTAAACGCCCATGGATCAACTTCGAGGCGGGCGCGTCTTGGATACGGCGTATCCCGGTAGTTCCTATCTGTCACTCGGGTTTATCTAAATCTGGTTTGCCAGTTCCTCTGTCGATGCTTCAGGCAGCCGACGCCACAAACGAAACCGACTTAAGGATAATGTTCAGCGAATTATCTAAAGTCTTGGGCGCGAAAATTTCTCCCAATGTTGACTACACGGGACTGATTCAAAAGGTTAGTGCGTTTATTCAGAACTACTCTTACTACGGGAAGATACGGGAGGCGGTGTACACCGCTTGCAACGCTGAGCCTGCACTGAAAGAACTTTTTCTTTCCGGCTCGATCCAAAGCATGCGGGTGGAAGTAGCTGATTACTTGTTCGTCACAGTCGCTCCAGCGCTCATCAAACTCAGAGATTTAGGGTTGGTGAATTTCGAATTTCCGGGAACTAAAATGACCCCCGACGGAGTGTTCAGAGTTGGTAACATTACAATTACCCCAAAGTATTTAACGGAAGCGCTACCGCGAATGAATAAGCCATAAATACCGAGTCGCACCCGTGCCAGAAATGAAAAAAGCCCGCGACCGAAATGGTGGCAGGCTTGTTTCCGGGCGCGCGTATCCCCCGGTGCACGCACTATATCAGAAAAAATTCCGGGTGCACTCGTTTTTTTTGAGCTTCACCAGCAGTTCCGCGCGAGCTGCCATAGCGGTATCGGCCAAGTCGGCATTGGGGAAACGCCAAGCTGTCGCAATGCTGCAACTGGCGTAGATGGCCCATACATGGATGCGCTCTAGGCTGTCGATCATCGCATCCGTGGCCGCGCCCACCTGCATATCGTGGCTGTGCTGCGCCTCGTGCAGATCGTGGCCGTGCCCGTCGGCGTCGCCGACTAAGCCGCCCATCACCAGCGAGCCGGCGCTGCGGCAGCCGCCCTGCTTCATCCAGTCCTTCCACAGCGCGAGGCAGTACTCCAGCGGATCCGGGCGGTCCCATTTGGCGGCTTGAGCTTGTTGTTTTTTCACTCGTTGTAACATTTTGATCCCTCGTTTTGCGGTTGGTTCTTGTGTCTTTGCCAGCGCTTTCTCGGTGCGCGGCTGGGGTGTTTCTGATGATCCTCAATAATCATGAGGTTGAGTCTCTATAAGGCTTACTTTCGATTGCTTCGCCATTTTCTCGCCATGTTAAACCCACTTTTTCGGCTATTTTTCCTTGAGCCGTTATGATTAAATCCATGTTCTTTTCGAGGTACGCCATGGTGGTTCTGACGTCCTTGTGACGCAGGTAGGCCTGGATCGTTTGCATCGGCGCGCCGGCTTCGCTCATCATCGTGGCGATGGTCCCGCGAAGGCGGTGGGGCGTGATCCCCTTGGTGGCGCATTGGGCATTGGCTGCCCGGATGGCGCTGCGGGCAAAGCCTGGGCCGAATGGCTGGCCGTCCGGCTGGCTGATGATCAGGCCCTCGGCGCGGCGCAGCGGTGCGAGATGGTCGGTCAGGTAGTCGAACATGCGCAGGGCGTCGGCTTCCTTGCCCTTGGTCTTGCCAGGAGTGTAGGTGTGACGCTCCCAATCGATCCATTCCCAGCGCGCGCTGATGGCTTCGGACTCGCGCAGGCCCAGCCACAGCATCAGCCGCACCGCCACGCCGATGCTGGGCGCGCGCGTGGATGCTGCATCCACCGCAGCGAACCAGCTCAGGGCGGCGGACAGGGGAAGGATGGTGCGCGGGCGCTTCTGCACGGACAGCATGGCCACCGACCACGGCAGGCGCGCCAGGATGCCACGGCGCACGGCCCAGTTCACCAGCAGCTTGAGGATGCGCAGCCAGTGGTTGGCCGACGCATGGTTGTGGGTTTGCAGGTGGATGCTACGGGCGCGCTCGACGGTGTACGTGTCGATATCGCTGATCAGCAGCTGGGCCATGCCGTGCATGTGCAGCCGGCCGAACGTTTCAACGCTGCGCACGTGGTGAGCACTGGAGTGGGCGGCGCGCACGGCCTGCCAATCAGCCAGGAGCGCGGCCAGCGTGGGGATCGGGTTGCCGCCGTTCGCGCGCGTGATGGCTTCGGTGTAGGCGCGCTCGGCGACCGCGATGGCCTTGCTTTTGTCGGTGAGCCTGGTGCTGCGCTGGACGCGGCCAAACGGACGGACCTGGAACCGGTAGTGGTACACGCGGCCCACCCTGAAAACGTCGATGCTCAATCCTGCCCCTTGTCAAAAGCCGTTCGTGCTGGGTTCGCGCAGGCCCAAGGCCTCCTTCGCGACGTTGATCTGGTACTGGAGCAGCGTCTTGTCGCCCTTCTCCGCTCGCTCAAGGATGCGGCGCGCCCACCTCTTTCCATCTACAGCATTGCCTGCGCCCACGCCAGCAGCGCCGGCCTCGCGCACGAACTGCTCGGCACGCTCTTTCGACATCGCGGTCTTACCCGGCGCTGGCAGTTGCGCGCGCGGCGGTGGGATCTCCTCCCAGGTGGCTCGCGCCAGTTGCAAGCGCAGCGCCGCTGCCCAGCGGTCTTTCACTTGGCCGAAGGTCTGTTCCGTCAAATCGCGCGCGAGGCTGCTGGCAGCCCAAAACACAGCCGGGTGCGACCACACCCCCAGCTCACCTTTTCCGCGCGCCAGGAGGCCCGCCACGGCCTCGTGGTACGCCGCTGCCGGGTCACTGAACGGCTTGCAAGCCTGAATGAACTCGGCGCACGATGGCGGCCAGGTGAAACGGCGGCGGCACTCCTTGAGGCCGACGCGCACGTCGCCGGGGGTGATGCCCTCCTCCTCAAACGCCTCAACCCAGCTCTCGCACCAGTTGTCAATGGACTGCTGGCTTGCGAAGTTCTGGCGCCACTTCTGCGGGTACGCGCCGTCGAGGCGGTTCCACAGGTGGTCCATCAACGAAATGCCGAGTTCCTCGTGGACGTCGAACCAGTGCGAGTACGGCCTGGTGCTGGGAGCAGCCTGCGCGCCAGCGGCGCCGTGGATGGTGGTAAGCGGAGCGGTCATTGCTGCCTCGGGCGGTTACGGTTGACGTGCGCGGTGGGATCGAAGCGTTGGGCGGCGCTTTGAGCAGGTGCAGCTGCGCGCAGCACCCACTCGGCTTCGAACCCGGTCCAGCCACGCGAGCAGCACAGCGACAGCACGGCCCCGAGCGCCATGCCTGCCTTGTTCGCCTCGCGGCAGAACGTTTCCACCACGGTCTGCGTGACGGTCGCCCGCTTCGCCTTGCGCAGGGCCAACCAGTCCAGCGCGGTTTGCTCAGCGACACCCTGGTCGAGCAACGCCTGCATCGGTTGGAACGCCGGCGCGGCTTCGGCGCGCTGCTTTTGTTTCCTTGATGGTTCTACTGATGGTTCCTTGATGGTTATGGGTGCACCAGTTGCGGGGGTGGGGTGCACAGTTTGCGGGGGTGGGGGTGCACCAGTTGCGGGGGTGGGGTGCACAGTTTGCGGGGGTGCACAGTTTGCGGGGGTGCACAGTTTGCGGGGGTTGATCTGGTAAACGGTGCTGCGACCGGTGCGGTATGCGCGCTTGATGATTCCGGCGGCTTCCATGTCCGAAATGTGCTTCTGCACGCTGCGTTCTGCCATGCTGCACTTTTCCGCCAACATGGAAACCGATGGATAGCACTCACCCTGGTCGTTGGCGTTATCGCACAGTGCCAGCAGCACCATCTTCGGGGCTGTGGAAATTTCCATCTTCCAAGCGAGTGTCATTAATGCAATGCTCATGCAAACATCCTTTGCTGCGCGGCCTGCTGCTGAAGCGCTGTAGCGCAAGCCGGGTTGATCCATACCATCTCGTCGCGGATGGCGCTGCCTCGGCCGGCGGAAATGCGGGATTTGGTGGTGTGGCATTCCCAGCCTGGCAACGAGTCGCTGTAAAGCTGCGATCCGTAGCCGCTCAGCACCACGTAACCGTCTAGCTCGAGCAGCGTGTCGAGCAGCAGCTGGTGATCGTCGTCGCCCAGCTCGTGCTTGTAGGTGCGGCGGTTGCCGGTCATGACGCGGGTAGAATGGACGTACGGTGGATCGACGAAATGCAAGGTCGAGGCGCTGTCGTGCTGTTTCATGACGTCGATCGCCGGGCGGTTCTCGATCAGCACGCCGCACATGCGCTCGCCGGCGGCTGCAACGGCGGCCGGGTACGTGGCCCACAAGTGCTGCGCGGTACCGTACTCGCGCTTCGTATCGATGCGGAAGCCGGTATGCCCCTTTGTGGCGCCGGCGGAGCCGAAGCCCATCTGCGCACGAATGCACAGCCGGCGCGCCAGCTCGATCGGGTCGTCGGTTTCGCCCCAGGCTCCCTCGAATTCTTCGCGAGCATACGGCGTGGCCACCAGGGCCGCCAGCAGCTTTTCGCGATCGACCGGATCACGCAGCACGCGGAAGAAGTTCACGACGTTGCCATCGAGGTCGTTGTAGACCTCGGCATAGACGCGCTCTTTCTGCAGCAGCACGCCGGCGGCGCCGCCGAACGATTCGACGTAGCAGGTATGCTCGGGAAAGAACTGCATCACCCAAGCAGCCAGGCGGAACTTCGCGCCGTGGTAGCGCAGCGCCGGCGCGGTGACGGGCGTCACGCCACCACCCGCGACGATGTGACGGTGGCGCCGCCAAACAATGCAGCGACCAGCGGGTCGCGCTGGAACGTGCCCAGCTGGCGTGCCTTCGTGACCAGCGGTGCCATGCGTTCGGCGCGCGCAGCGAACTCTTCCGCGCCCAGCGACCAGGCGCGCACCGCGCGGCCCGGCAGCGCGGCGTGGCGAACCTCACCCATTTCGCGCAGGTCCATCAGACGCGCTTGTGCCTGGGATGGCGACAGGCCGACGGCGTCGGCAATCTCGCGAGTGGTGGCGATCGAACGCGCGCGCAGCGTCTGCTCGATGGCATCCCAGATGGCCGCAGTGTGTTGCATGCGCGCGGCGTGCGGCATGGCTGCGGGAAGTACGGAAGTCGATTGTGCTAACATTGAAACCTCTTGAAGTTGTTGTATCTAAGGCCCGCCTCCACGCGGGCCTTTCCTATTTCTGGCCAGCCGCTTTGCGGACCAGGTCTTCGTACTGCTTCCGGGGCATCACGTGGCCCGGCTCAATCGGCGTCTCGTCCTGTGCGGACTGGGGTGCCTGATCTTTCTTTTGCTCGACAGCGCTCATGCAGCGGCCTTGTCGATCATGGCGAGGATGAGGTATGCGTAGGTATTCATGACTGCCTTCCTTTATCAATAAAGCAACTTGAGAGGGTGAGGGTTTCCAGATGCGCTAATATTTCCGTTCCCCAACTTCAACACCAACGCAAAAGGAACCCTCATGGAAATTAACGAATTTTTGATCGCCGAACGGGTCGCAAAGGAGGCGAACAAACGGCATCTAAAAGAGCTCAACGACGTGGCAAACCAGTTCGAAGAGCAATTCCCTGATGACTGGTCGGAACGCTTAGAAAAATGGGATCTGGAGAACCCGTTCAGCAGCTTTGTCAGGGCGGTTTATCTGGAGTACGTTGAGGTCGCGAGGCTGATACGAGATCTCGAATCACCACCTCCCGCGCGCGCACCCGAGACGCCTCTAGGCGCATAGCATCAAGGCGATCCCTTTCGCGGCTGTCCGCAGCAACAACACAATCAAGTATCTGAGCCAGGATGCTGGTTTGCTTGCGCATCTCCTCAATGATCGCCATTTCCCCCATTGGAGGAGCAACTTTCAACTGATCGGCCGCGCTCACGCCGGAGCCTTCCCGATCAGGTAATTGATCTCGTGGATGCTGATTTCCATCTTTTCGAGGATGCGGATTTTCAGCGAGTCGCCGATGGCCAGCCGGCTGTGGCGGATCTTGCTGATGACCGGCGGCGCCACATTGAGCGCGCGCGACAAGGCGGCGTCGCTTTTGGCGCCAAGGCGTTCCTTTACGTGGTTCAGCAGCCGGCTCGGATCAAGCGGCAGGGATTCGGTGCTCATGGGTTCTCCTGGTGGTGGGTAAATCATTTTTCAGCCATGCCTTCGAGACGGCGCAGCAACTCGTTCATTGCCTTGTTGGTGTGGTAGACCTTTGCCTTAACTCGCTCGAGCTCATGCGCCTCCACGATGCCGTCGGCCAGCGCGGCATACACCTCGGCGCCGACGTCGCTGCTCGCCGACCACGCTTTGGCAACCAGCTCGAGCACGGCCATGTCGGAAGGCGCGGATTCAATGTCCATGCGCAGGCACACGTGGCCGTGGTTTTGCGCCAGCGCATGGAGCACGGCGTAGTCGCCAGTAAGCTCCATGAGTGCATCAAGCTCGAGCGGGCTGAGGTAGTTCGTCGCGCTGTTCGGGTTGGCTTTGTTGCGGAGGATCTGCACGCGCAGTCCCATGCGGACGGCCAAAGCCTCGACACCGCCGGCGGCGCGGTGAACGGTTTGATAAATGGCGTCGCGGATGTTCATGTGTTGACCTAAAAACAAATGAGTAAGTTTCTAAAAAACAATGTAATAATTAAATAATTATTTCGCACCAACAGAACAACAAATCCCTAGGGGAAACAATATGGACGTGACGAAGCACATTAGGTTTCTTGCTGTAAATTATTTGGTGGGAGGTGCTGCCGGGCGTTCTGGTTGGTCGAACGCTTCCGGCCGTGCCAACTTGAGGTACATCAAGCGCGCCGGAGGGATGCCATTTACGATCCACTGGGAGACCGCTGCTGGCGTTACTTGACAAAGGGCAGCTACCTTCGCTCCTCCGCCCAGTCGTTTAATCGTTGTCCGTGTATCCATGGGCAAATATTAAGACAACTTCACTTCATTGTAAAGCCATCTTTATGATTTGCTTGTTAAGCTAGCTAAATGAATTCAAACCTGTTATCTGAACGACTGCGCTGGGCGATCGAGCGCAAATTGGCTGGTAGTCCAGACCTCAAAAAAATCCCTCAGTCGCAAATCGCTAAAGCCGCTGGGGTGTCCCCTTCTGCGGCTGGTTATTGGTTTGCCGACACCAACGGCATAAACGCTGAGCAGGCCCGAAAGGTTGGGGACTTCCTTGGTGTCGATCCCATATGGCTGGAAAAAGGGGAAGGCTCAGCATTGCCGATCGAATCAGTACTTGAAATGTTCCCTGGCTCGAGGCGGGTGGTAGCAGTTGACGATGACAGCTCGGACACATATCGAATCCCATTTGTAAAGTTGAAGCTTAGAGCTGGCATGACAGGATTTCAGGCGGAGCCAGAAATGGCTGACGGAGGCACGATTGGACTCGCTAAAACATGGGTAGACCGCCGGGGTTTTACGCCATCCCAGCTCATTTCTATGGAGGTCAAAGGTGAAAGTATGGAGCCGACCTTTTACGAGGGCGACACCATCGTCATTAACCTTGCGGACAAAAAGCCTACAGATAATGGAGTGTTCGCTGTGAACTACGATGGCGAATCGGTTGTTAAGCGTCTTTCTCGAGACGCAGGTCAGTGGTGGCTTATGTCGGACAACGCCGATCAGCGGCGCTTTTATCGCCGCCAATGCAGGGGAACAGAGTGCATCATAATTGGCCGAGTCGTTCGTCGCGAAGGCGACCACTTTTAAGGAGTTTACGTGGCGTTGATATCGTGCAAAGAATGCGGTAACGAGGTGGCGGCTTCTGCAAAAGCCTGCATGAAATGCGGTGCAAAAGTTCCTAGAACAAGGTGGTGGATTGTGATACCCCTCGTTCTCGTAGCTGCGTTTTTTGCCCTGCCCTATATAGCGTCATCCCCGGCAGAGCGGGCGGCCATTTCGGCTCGTGCGGACTGCGAGCGCGTATTCCCAGGCGAGCGAGGCCGAGGATGCGACACCGTTTACGGCGACACACTGATGAAAAAGTCCAAATGAAGTTACGAATTTGCAACAACAGGCGTATAGCCTGAATTTCACAACATAAATAAATTAAGTTATCTTGATTTTTATGTGAAGCTAACTTAATATTCCTCCATCGACACCTACCGATGGAGGAATGGATGAACACCGCAACAGCAACAGTCTCAGCACCACCCCACCCGCACGTTTTACCTCAGCCCGATTACGTCGGTGCCCTCAAAACTGCGCTCGCAATGTTCGGAGATCCGGCCACGGAAGACCGCAGCATGGTGCGCGCTTCCTGTTTCGTCGCCTGCTTGGCCGGCGCCCTTCGCGGCGCTGGTGATGAAGCACTGGGCGCCGCGATCTACGCCATCGTCCAGCCGCCCCAACCTGCCGCAGCAGGTGCCGCATGACCTACCTCATCACTGAGCGCACCGCCACCGGCGCGCGCACTTACACCGAGACCGGTGACCTCGGCCAAATCCTTGATGCCGCCTACACCGGCGAGGTCCTGGGCGTGACCGCGATGGTGCAGCCATGAAGAGCCTCATCACCGGCTTCACCACTACGCGGAACATCCGCGCTGCCGCGCGCGCCTACCGCCGCAGCACACAACGCACCGCTCGGCTCGATCGCGAGCTGGCGGCGGCCCTGCACGCCGAGGCCGCAGCTGCCGCACGCATGGAGCGGCTTCTCAACACCACCACGTAGGAGACGCAATGTCCTGGTTCAAAAACCTGCAGGTGTACCGCCTGCCCGCCCCATGGGCAAAGACTGCCGACGAGCTCAACGCTGCGCTGGCGCCCCACTCCTTCGTGCCGGCCGCCAGCAATGAGCTGTTGCGCCAGGGATGGGATCAGCCGCGCCCGGGCAGCGACCTGGTCCACGTCGTCAACCGCCAGTTCCTGCTGATGCTCACGACCGAGAAGAAGCTGCTGCCGGCCAGCGTGATCAACCAAGTGGCGAAGGCGCGCGCCGCCGAAATGGAAGAGGCCCAGGGATTCGCGCCGGGCAAGAAGGCCATGAAGGACTTGAAGGAGCGCGTGGCAAACGAGCTGCTGCCGCGCGCGTTCTCGACGAAGACAAGCACCTGGGTGTGGATCGATCCGGTGAATGGCTGGCTGGTGGTGGATACGTCCTCGCCGAGCCGCGCCGACGAAGTGCTCAAGCTGCTGCTCAAGGCCGTCGATAAGCTGCCGGTGGAGAGCCTGCGCGTGCAGCGTTCCCCGGTGGGCGTGATGACCTCGTGGCTCGAAGCCGACGAGGCGCCGGCCGGCTTCACCGTGGACATGGACGCGACGCTGCGCGCGGCCGGCGAGAGCAAGGCGCAGGTGGCCTACAAACGCCATACGCTCGAACCTGCCGACGTGGGCCGCCACATCGAGGCCGGCAAGCAGTGCACGCGCCTGGCGCTGACTTGGGACAGCAAGATTTCGTTCGTGCTGGACGAGAAGCTGGCGATCAAGTCGGTGAAGCCGCTCGACGTGCTGCAGGAAAAGGAGTCGAGCATCCGCAACGGCGACGAGCGCTTCGACGGCGACATGATGCTGATGACCGCCGAGCTGGCGAAGATGCTGGCCGACGTGGTCGAGGCCCTGGGCGGGGAGGCAAAGGCATGAGCACCAACAGGAAAATTTTCGAGGCGATCGCCGGTGATGACTTCGGCGCGCAGCTTGCCGCCGACAAATGGCTGCGCGATCGCGGCTTCTCGTTTGGCCCATCCCAGGCTGACGGGCCGCAAGCGATCTGGTTCGGTGACCACTCCGTATCGAAGTGGCGGAACTTGAGCGCCAAGGAGCGGCTGGCCGCGCACGGCATTATGGAAGGTCGGCGCGCCGGAGCAGTTCACATCACGCTGCGCGCGCACGCGCCGGCGGAAGCGGTTGCCGCATTCAACCAACCGGACACGGCGACGCCATGAGCCGGCGCGCCAAGATCGCCGCCGAGCTGGCCTACTACGCCGCCCTGGTGGTCCTGATCATCCACAGCTGGAACTAGGCCATGGGCAGTTGCGACGAAGCGCCCAGCGTGGCGCTCAGCAAGCTGGAGGCAGCAGCGCGCCACAACCGGGTGCTGCTGCACGCGCTGCAGACCTGCCACCCGGTGATGCACAACGATCGTAAGGGTTTCATTCACACGATCACGTTTAGCCTGTCGGGCGGCAGCGTCGATGCCGTCGTGTACTTGGCCGGAAGCCCTGACCCATTGGCGCCTGCCGCGGTATCGCTGGCGCCGGAAATTACTTGAAAAGATGCGCCGCGCGGCGCTGGAGAGCACGATGAACAAAGCACAAAATAGCACCACGCCCCCCACCCAAATGGTAGCAATCCCACTGGTCAAATTGGAAAACCTGATTGCTGCAGTTGAGCAGCTGAAAGCGGGGAAGCTACGCCCCTTCATGTACGCCATTCAAGGCCCTGACGGCGAGGCGCACATCGATGAGAACTGCGTTGCCGGCGACCCGGCCGCGCTGGCTGTTGAGGTCAACGGCCTCAACGATTCCCCTGACACCGGCTACCGGATTGTGCCCGTCTATCTCGCCGATCATCTTCCGGCCAACGCCACTCAGATCGAAGAATAGAGAGCTCACCATGACCGCAATATTCGAAGTGCCAATTCAATCGGAGACCCTGTCTCCGGACGAACTCGGTGAGATCTCAGGCTGCGCACGCAAGAGCGACCAGGTAGACTGGCTTACGAGTAATCGCTGGGTGTTTTTCAAGAACCGCGCCGGCACACCAGTGGTTGGCCGGTTGTACGCCCGCATGCGACTGGCAGGCATCAACCCCTCGACGCTGGCCGGCGCGGCTGACGGATGGCAGCTCGATGTTTCGAAGGTCCGATAAACGATGCGACCGAAAACTACCGGAATGAAGCTGCCCCCGCGCATGCTGGCACGGCGCCGCAAACTGGCGTCGGGCAAGGTGTGGGTCGGCTACTACTACAACGGCCGCAACGCCACGGGCGAGCGCCAGGAGATCCCGCTCGGCACCGACCTTCAGGCAGCGAAGCGCAAATGGGCAGAGCTCGAGGGCACGCCGCCGCCGGCCGATGCTACGCTCGTGGGCTATGCCATCGATCAGTACGTCAAGCAGGTGCTGCCCGGACTAGGAGTCCGCACGCAGGCTGAATACATGAAGTGCATCAAGCAGCTGCGCGGCGCCTTCGCTAACGCCCCTATCAGCGCCATCAAGCCGTCCGACATCGCCCGGTACCGCGATGCGCGTACCGCTAAGATCCGCGCCAACCGCGAGATTGCCGTGCTGTCGGCGATTTACAACCTGGCGCGAGAATGGGGTTATACGACCAACGAAAATCCCTGCACTGGCATTCGCAAAAACAAAGAGGTCCCGCGCGACTATTACGCCGAGACCGACGTTTGGGATGCCGTCTACGATGCCGGCGTCATTGAGCTGCAGGATGCGATGGACCTGAACTACCTGACTGGCCAGCGGCCGGCTGACGTTATCAAGATGGGCAAGGAGCACGTACGCGGCGACGAGTTGATGGTGACACAAGGCAAGCGCGGCCAGAAGCTGCGCATCCAACTACGCAATGCTGCCGGCCTTACGGATCTCGGCCTGTTCATCGAAAAGTTGAAGGATCGGCCGGTGCAATGCATGAGCGGCCACCTGGTGTGCACGCCGAACGGCACGCACGTCACTGCAAAGATGCTGCGCGATAGGTTCGAGAAAGCGCGAGCTACGGCATCCGCTGAGGCCGAAGCGGCGGGCGCACCGGACCTGGCCAAGCGCATTAAGGCCTTCCAGTTCCGCGACATCAGGCCGAAAGCAGCCAGCGAAATCGAAAGCTTGGATGACGCCAGCAAGCTGCTGGGGCACACAAATACGAATATCACGAAGCGGGTATATCGCAGAGTTGGCGAACGAGTAAAGCCCACCAGATGATCGGCGAAAAAGATACGGTCACAAGGTCGGGAATATACTTTGTAGTTTTTTAATGCTATCTTGAATTTCTCACTACAAAATCGAATTTAAATAGGATTATAAAATGAGTACATTTGACGACGACTTCCTCAGGAAATATGGCCCCCAACTGAAATCAGTATATGAACTAATGCACCCGAAGCCGAGTGCTTTTCTCAACGCTCAGAAAGAAGTTGAACGAATGGAAGCATTGTTGCGGCCATACGGGGGCTTGAAGGCGGTGCATGAAGCCATCGAAGCAGAAAAATTTCGCAGTCAACTTATGCTTAACTCGCCCACCGCATTGTCGTCAATGAGAGAAGAGTTAGCGCGTATTCAAAATTTAACGCCTGCAATCAAAGATTTACCAGTACCGCCGATTCCGCAGGACGACATATTGGTACTTCAACGTAGAATTCATAGTGCTGAGAAGAGCGAAGATATCGAAGAATTGAAGGAAGAAATTATTAGCTTGAAAGCGCTTGTCCGCAAGTTGATCTCTCGTAACGACGATAGTGAATAAAGGAATCTATCGGGCACGGCCCCTCTAAATCACGATCCAAAGTCCGAGCACAACTCGTTCAGCTTTTTTGCCTCTCTGATTAAGCAGTTGCGGAAACCGTTTCCGCAAGTTGTAAAATATTTGTGAAATTGACCTGCAATAATATGCTTGACGCATACCCGTAAAAACGAAAAAGCCCTTGAAGATCAAGGGCTTATTCATTTCATCTGGCGGAAACGGTGAGATTCGAACTCACGAACGGCGCAAACCGTCGGCAGTTTTCAAGACTGCTGCCTTCAACCACTCGGCCACGCTTCCTAGTGCGGGGCATTATACAGATTTCGTCCCGCTTTGGCGACGAAACCGCCCCACGCCCTACGTACCGACCGCAATTGCGAATGGTTCTCATTTTCTATACCATGTGCGTTTTATCTTGCCACCCACAAAACCACCATGACGCCGATCCTCCGCCCCCGCTACTTCATGCTCACCTACGCCCTGCCCCTGGCCTGCCTGCCCGGCCTCGCGATGGCGCAAGCGCAACCGGACGACATGCAGGTGTTGCAGGCGGTGCAGATTACCGGCGCCCGCGCCGACGGCTTGCTGCCGACCACTACCGAGGCCGGCAGCTTTCGCGGTTCGAACATCATGGACGTGCCTTCCACCGTCAACGTGGTCACGCGCGAGCTGATCGAATTGCAGGCGATGGGCGGCTTGTACGATGCGGTGCGCAACACGGCTGGCGTCACGCGCCAGCAAAACGGTGGCGACACCTGGGACCAACTGGTCATTCGCGGCATCGCGGTGGAAAACCGTACCAATTACCGCCTGAACGGCTCCATGCCCGTCATGAACTTCTCTCAGGTGCCGATGGAAAACAAGGAGCGAGTGGAAGTACTCAAGGGCGCGTCCGCCCTGTACTACGGCTTTACGTCGCCGGCCGGCGTGGTCAACTTTGTCACCAAGCGCGCGGGCGGTACGCCGGTGACCAGCGTGGGCGTGACGGTGGACCAGAACGGTACGGCGGTAGCCAATGCCGATATGGGCCGCCGCTTTGGCGATCAGCAGCAGTTTGGCGTGCGCATCAATGCTGCCGGTGGCACGCTGGGCTCATACCTGCGCGATGTGGGCAATGGCAATCGCAAGTTCGTCTCGGCCGCGCTGGACTGGCGCGTGACCAACCGCCTGCTGCTCAAGGCCGATCTCGAACATGACCAGCGCCGCGTGACCGAGCAGGCGGGCGTGGCGCTGCCTGCCGCTGTCAATGGCGTGATCACGTTGCCGCGCGCGGTCGATCCGAAGGCGCTCATCGGTCCGGACTGGGCGCGCTTCGAAGCCACGACCAACAATGCCCAGTTGCGCGCCGACTATGCGCTGGCCGACGGCTGGGCCATGACCGTGGAGGCCGGCTACTCGCAAACCGCGCGCGACCGCACGCTGCCGATCTTCCGTTTGAATAACGCTGCTGCACTGGCCACCGGCGCCGGCCGCATTACCGGCAATATGCAGCACAGCGTCACCGGGTCCGACCTGCTGCGCGCCGAGGTGGTGGGCAATCTCCGGACCGGTCCGCTCAAGCACGAGCTGACGGTGGGCGTTGCCCGCACCGAAAAAACCCAGGACCCCATCTACCAGAGCAACTACACGATCGCGTCGCAAAACCTGTACAACCCGGTGGCGATTCCGCTCTCGAGCGTGGTGTTCGGCGCCAGGCCCGCCACGCCCACCACGGCTGCGCTGAAAACGCGCGACCAGGGTATCTATGCGCTCGACCGTATCGAGTTCTCGCCGCAATGGCAAAGCGTGCTGGGCGTGCGTCACTCGTCGTACCGGAGCGACCAGGGCGCCACCCACTACGACGTGAGCAAGACCACGCCGATGGTGTCGCTGATCTACAAACTGTCGCCGCAGCTGTCGTTCTATGCGTCCGCCGCGCGCGGCCTGGAGGAAGGCGAAACGGGGCCTACCGGCACCGTCAACCAGAGCGTCAAGATGGCGCCCGGTGTGAGCAAGCAGAAGGAGCTCGGTACGCGCTGGCTGACCGCCAACGGCACGCTGGTGTCGGCCGCGCTGTTCGATATCAGCCGCCCCGGCTATTACACCAACGCCGCCAACTATTTTGTGGCCGACGGCGAGCAGCATTACCAGGGCCTGGAAATTTCCACCCAGGGCAAGCTCACGCGCCAGCTGTCGTGGCAGACGTCGGGCCAGCTGCTCAACCCGCAGTTCGAACACACGACCGCCGACTACAACGGCAAGGCGCCGGAAAATGCGTCCAAGCGCACGGCCAGCACCTTCCTGTCGTATGCGTTCGATGCCGTGCCCGGCCTGTCGGTCAATGGCGGCGCGTATTACTACAGTGCGCGCCCGGTCAACGATTTGAACCAGGCATTCCTGGGCGGCGTCACGCTGTTCAGCGCGGGTGCGCGTTATGTCAACCAGGTGATGGGCCGGCAGACCACGTGGCAGGTCAACGTGGAAAACCTGGGCGACAAACAGTACTGGGCCGGCGCCGGTACCCGGCTGGCCGCCGGCGCGCCGCGCCTGATCAAGCTGAGCATGAAGGTGGACCTGTAACGAAGGCGCGCAACAAGGTTATCTGTCGCCAGCGCTGCCGACCCGGTGGCGCAGCGCTGTCAGCGCGACGCCGGTTCAGGCGGCGCGCGTGGCGTGCCCCGGCGCCCAGTTCTCGCGCAGCGCCTGCTCAAAGGCGTCCGCCTCCAGCGGCTTGGCGAACAGATAGCCCTGCACTTCGTCGCAGCCGCTGTTTTTCAGGAAGGCCAGTTGCTCCACCGTTTCCACGCCTTCGGCAATCACCTTGTGCTTGAGCTGCTGGGCGATGCTGATGATGGTGTTGGCGATGGCGCAGTCGTTGGCGTCGCTCGGCAGGCCGATGGTGAACGACCGGTCGATTTTCAGGGTGTCGATCGGGAAGCGCTTCAGGTACGACAGGCTCGAGTAGCCGGTGCCGAAGTCGTCGAGCGAGAGCGTGACGCCAATGGCGGTGATGCGGTCCATGATGCCGATCACGCGGTCGATGTTGTGCATCAGCGTGCTTTCGGTGATCTCCAGTTCCAGCCAGGTAGGCTCGAGGCCGTAGCGGTCCAGCGTGTCCTGCACCCGGCCCGGCAACGATGACGTGAATTCGCGGGCGGAGACATTGACTGCCAGCCGGATCGGCGGCAGGCCGGCGTCTTTCCATTGCTTGGCCTGGGCACAGGCCGCTTCCAGTACCCACTCCCCCACTTGCACCACCAGGCCGGTCGATTCGGCCAGCGGAATGAATTCGGACGGCGGTACCAGGCCGCGCACCGGGTGGCGCCAGCGCACCAGTGCTTCGGCGCCGATGATCCTGCCGTTCTCGATGCAGAACTTGGGCTGGTAGTGCAGCAGCAGCTCGCCGTTGCCGAGCGCGGCGCGCAAGCCGGATTCGATGCGCATGCGTTCCTGCATGCCCTGGTTCATGTCCTGGCTGTAGAAGGCCACGTGGTCGCCGTCGCTGCCGCCCTCCTGCTTGGCGCGGTACATGGCGATGTCGGCCAGGCGCAGCAGGGTTTCGGCGTCGTCGCCGTCCTGCGGATAAACGCTAATGCCCACGCTGCCGCCCACGCGCAGGTCGTGGCCGTCGATGATGATCGGGCTGTTGAGCGTGGCCAGCAGCTTTTGCGCCACCATGCTCGCTTCGAAATGCTGGCCGATGTCGAACAGGCCCACGGCAAATTCGTCGCCGCCCAGGCGGGCCACCAGGTCCTGGTCGCGCAGCACGGTGCGGAAGCGGCGCGCCACTTCGCACAGCAGCGCGTCGCCGATCCTGCGGCCGAGCGTGTCGTTGATCAGCTTAAAACGGTTGAGGTCGATGAACAGCACGCAGCCGTGCAAGCGGCCGCGCTGGGCCACCATCAGCGCCTGGTCCACCAGCTTGGTCAGCAAGGTGCGGTTGGGCAGATTGGTCAGCGCGTCGTAATAGGCAAGGTGGTGGATGCGTTCTTCCGCCATCTTGCGTTCGGTGATGTCGGTCAGGTACGCGATCAGGCCCACCGAGCGGCTGTTGGCATCGCACAGCGGCGACAGCGACAGGCTGGCCCAGAAAATTTCCCCCGATTTCTTTTTGCGGCGCACTTCCATCAGGCGCCCGCCCTGCTCCACGAACGGGTCGTCGAAGCCCATGTCTTCGTCTTCGTACAGGAACAGGATGTTGCGGCCCACCGCTTCCACGGCGGTGTAGCCGAACAGCCGTTCGGCGCCCTTGTTCCAGCTGAGGATGAACCCGCTCATGTCCATCGTCACCACCGATTCGTGGATGTGGTCGAGGATTTGCGCCTGGTGCTGCAACTTCGCTTCCACCTGGCTGTACGCGTGGGTGCTGCGCTGGGCAAGCGAGTGCACTTGCAGCACGCTGCCGGTCAGCGTGGCCAGGCTGGCCAGGTGCTGGCGGTCGAGGTCGCTGTAGTCGAGGCGGCCCGAGACGGTGAAGCGGCCGAAGTATTTGCTGTCGAACCAGATATCCTGGGTGAGCGTGGGTACCGGCGCGTCGTTGGCGGCGTGGATTTCCGGCGCCGGCAGCTTGGCCAGCAGCGACGCAGCGTCGGCCGGTAAATATTCGCCGAGCGGACTGCCGGTCACGCTGCGCACGATGCGGCCCAGTTCCTCCACCAGCGCGTGGCCACGCAGTCGCAGCACGGCGTCGCAGAGGGCGGCGCTGTTGGCGATGAAATCCGTGACGGGGTGGCTGCGCATGGTCGTTACAGGCTCCGGCTGACCTGCAGCGCCCACTGGTGGGCTTCCAGCTGGGTCTGCCAGTATGTTTCGGCATCGATGCCGGCCTGGGCCAGCGCGGCGCGGTCGTGGCCTTCCACCAGCTTGAGCAGTTCGCCCAGCGGGCCGGCGCGGTCGAGCAAGGCCATCACCACGTCCAGGTCCAGGCTAAGGGCGGCGACGATTTCGGTCATCTCCATGCCGAGCAAGCGGTCCAGCAGCGAAAACACGCCGGCCACGAACGCCATGTCCTGCCGGTCGCGGTCGCCGCCCTGGGCGCGCACCAGCGCTTCCATTTGCGCGGCGCGCACGGCGGCCAGCGGCAGCAGCGGGTTGGGCAGGCCGTCGTCCTGCTGGCGCGCGTACAGCAGCAGTTGCAGCCAGCGCTGCAACTGGCGCCGGCCCAGCACGTTGATGGCCTGGCTGAAGCTGTGCACGGGCGAACTGAGCGCAAACGCGGCCGAGTTGACCAGTTTTAACAGGTGGTACGACAGCGACGGGTCCTGCTTGAGCAGCACTTCGAGCTCGCGCGTATCGGCATCGCGCGCCAGCAAGCCCAGCAGCGCCAGCAGGCGCTTGCGCGAGGTGCCGTCGCCAGCGTTGTCGTGGTCCGGGTTGCTGGCAAAGTCGCCCATGAACCAGCTGAAACCGGCCTCGGCGCAAGCCACAATGCGCGCTTCGCTGGGCATATTGGTGGCCAGGTGCGGGCCGGGCTGGCCGATCAGGGCCACCACCGGCGGCAAGTCCACGGAAGCATCGACCATCAGCGAACGGGCGCTGCACAGGGTGGCGGCCGAGCCCGGCGCCACGCCGTCGGTCATGGTGCGGTAGCCGGCGTCGGCCAGGGTGGCCAGTTTTTTCTGTATCGCCGGATCGACGCAGGCAGCGGCCGGCACCCGCAGGATCACGCGGTTAGGCGGCAAGGTGGACAGTTGCGACAGTTCCAGCCGGGCTGGTGCGGCCACCGGCACGATCACGTCGAGCGGCGCCAGCAGGTCGAACACCGCCGGGGTTTTGAGCAGGGTCAGTGCGTCCTGGAACGGGTCGGTAACTTCGGCACCGTCGTGCCCGGCAGGGGTGAGCACCAGCGCCACCCAGGCATAGCGGGCGTCGGAGACTGCCTGGAGTTCCGCGAGCGGGAATGGTTTATTTTCAGGCGCAGACATCAAGTTCTCTTTGAAGGTTCGGCGCGCGTTGTTCGGACCCTGTGCGATGTGCCATATGACGAGTAGTGAGCCAACTTACAGGATGGGAAACATTTTATATTTTTACACAATTGCTCTTTTCCAAGCAGTCCGAATATAGCAGATATTGCCCCAGAAACACGGAATATTAGAAAGAGCTTAATACTATTAGGAAAGTGACTCTAAAGTGTTGCATACATACAAATCCAAGACACTATTGCGCGTGCTGCACCGCAAAGCGTATCAGTTCGGCCTGCCCTTCGATGCCCAGCTTGCGCTTGATGTTGAGGCGGTGGGTTTCCACCGTGCGCACCGACAAGTCGAGTGCGCGGGCGATCTGCTTGTTCGATTCGCCATTGGCGATGTGGCGCAGCACTTCGTGCTCACGCGAGGTCAGCTGATTGTCCTGGTTCTGCGGCTGGGCCAGCTGGCGCGCCAGCGCGGCACTGTAATAAATCCCGCCCGACATCACGGTTTCGATCGCCACCACGATGTCCTTGCCCGGCGCATCTTTCAGTACATAGCCGCGCGCGCCGGCCTGGATCGCCTGCGACACGTACTCGAGCTTGTCGTGCATGGACAGGATCAGCACGGCAATGCGGGGAAACGCCTGCTTGAACTGCGCGGTCGCTTCGATGCCGTTGGCGCCGCGCATATTGATGTCCATGAGGACCAGGTCGATGGCGTGGCGGCCCGCCTGCTCCAGCGCTTCGGCAGCGCCGCCGGCTTCGGCCACCACCTCGAATTGCGGCATCGCTTCCAGGCGGGCGCGCAGGCCGTCGCGTACCAGGGGGTGGTCGTCGACCAGCAGGATTTTGATAGGTGTTGTCATAGTCATTCAGCTGTTATAGGCGGCGTAAGCCGTGAGGACGGTGCCGTCGGTGGACGACACGATCTCGAAACGGCCGCCGATGGCGTCCATCCGTTCCATCATATTGCGCAGGCCGATGCCGTGCTTGGGATGCAGTGCGATGCTTTCCGCATCAAAACCGTTGCCGTCGTCGCTGATGCGCAAGGTCACCCCGGCGGCGGTGCCGGTCAGGCGGATGCCGATGTGCCTGGCGCCGGCGTGGCGTTCGATGTTGGTGAGCGCTTCCTGCGCCACCCGGAACAGCACGGTATTGGCCACGTCCGACAGGGCATCGACCGCGCCCGTGGTATCGAAGTGTACCGGGGTTCCCGAACTGAGCGTGTACTCCTGGCCCAGGTGGTGCAGCGCGGCGGCCAGGCCCAGGTCGTCCAGAATGGCCGGGCGCAGGTTGTGCGAAATGCGGCGCACCTCGCCCATCACGTTGCTCAATTGGTCGGCCGCGTGCTCGAACACGGCGGTGGCGGCCTGGCGCTGCTCGGGTTTCGGCGACGCCAGGCGGATCATGCCGGCCTCGATCTGCAGCTTGATCGACACCAGCCACTGGCTGATGCCATCGTGCAGGTCGCGTGACAGCCGGGCCCGCTCTTCTTCCTGCGACTCCACCACGCGCTGCGCCAGCACCTTGAGTTTGGCGTCGGCCACCCGGTGTTCGCTGACGTTCAGGGCCAGGCCGGCGCCGGCCACCACCAGCGCGGCGGCAATTGCGATCAGGGCGATCCACAGCATGGTGTTGTGGATATTGCCGGACTGCTGGGTGTCGATCTGCGCCAGCGCGCGATCGACGTCGTCGAGATAAATGCCGGTGCCCATCATCCAGCCCCAGTTTGGCATGGCGATCACGTAGCCGAGCTTGGCCACCGCTTTCTGGGTCGAGGGCTTGACCCACATGTAGCGCTCCAGACCGCCACCTTTGCGCGCGCGCTGCAGCAGGTTCTGGATCGTCGGGCGGCCCAGCGCATCGCGCATCTCGAACAGGTTTTTACCCACCAGGTCGGGCTGGCGCGGATGCATCAGGGTGTTGCCCTGCATATCGTAGAGGAAGAAATAGCCATCGTCGCCATAGCTGAGCGATTCGAGGATGCGCTTGGCTTCGTTGCGGGTGGCCTCGTCGTTGCGGCCCGAGTTGTACAGGTGCGAGATCGAATGGGTGGCCAGCGCCACGTAGTGCTTGAGTTCGGCCTCCTTGCTGCTCAGGTAGGCTTGCTGGATGGTGTCGCGCTGCTGCTGCGCCAGCAAGGCGGACTGGTGCTGCACCGCCAGTGCGATGGCGCACAGGGCGAAGATCAACGGCGTAATGGCCAGGAAGATGACTTTTTGCCGCAACTTCATGAGGGTAGTCCCATCGAATTTTGTATAGCCGAGATTTTACGCCTCCCCGCGCCCTCACCCCTACGTAGAAATACGCAACACAGCTGCGTAATCCTGCGCTTGCTTCAATTATGTAATTCGTGAATACTCGCCATAAGCTGCCGCGATGCCGAATTGGCAAGAGCAGCCCCCATCCTTGGAGGAAGCATGACACCTGTTCCAACCGCACCCCAGACACTCAGCGCCAAGCTGGGCTGGGCCGTCGTCGCCTTGCTTGGCGCTTCCGCACTGGGCTTTATTGCCTTGAAGCGCGGCGAGTCGATCAGCGCCATCTGGATCGTGATTGCCGCCGTGTGCGTCTATCTGATCGCCTATCGTTATTACAGCCTGTACATCGCCAAGAACGTGCTCGGGCTCGATGCCAGGCGACTGACGCCGGCGCAACGCCTCAATGACGGCCTCGACTACGTCCCCACCAACAAGAACGTGCTGTTCGGTCACCACTTTGCCGCCATTGCCGGCGCCGGTCCGCTGGTTGGTCCGGTACTGGCCGCGCAGATGGGCTACCTGCCCGGCATGCTGTGGATCCTGGCGGGTGTGGTGTTTGCCGGCGCGGTGCAGGATTTTATTGTCCTGTTCATTTCCATGCGCCGCGACGGCCGCTCGCTGGGCGACCTGATCAAATCCGAACTGGGACAAATTCCCGGCATGATCGCCCTGCTCGGCACCTTCATGATCATGGTGATCATTCTGGCCGTGCTGGCGCTGATCGTCGTAAAAGCGCTCACCCATTCGCCGTGGGGCAGCTTCACGGTAATTGCCACCATCCCGATCGCGCTGTTCATGGGCGTGTACTCGCGCTTTATCCGCGTGGGCCGCATCGGCGAAGTGTCGATCATCGGTTTTGTGCTGCTGATGGCAGCCATCTTCGGCGGCCAGTACGTGCAGGAACATCCTGCCCTGGCGCCGATGTTCGACTTCACCGGCACCGAGCTGACCTGGATGCTGATCGGCTACGGCTTCGTGGCGTCGGTGCTGCCGGTGTGGCTGCTGCTCGCGCCACGTGACTACCTGTCCACCTTCCTCAAGATCGGCACCATTGTCGGCCTTGCAGTAGGCATTATCGTGGTGGCTCCTTACCTGAAAATGCCGGCCATGACCAAGTTCATCGACGGCACCGGACCGGTCTGGTCGGGTACTTTATTCCCGTTCCTGTTCATCACCATCGCTTGCGGCGCCGTGTCCGGCTTCCACGCGCTGATCGCTTCGGGCACCACGCCCAAGATGATCGAAAACGAAACCCACGCCCGCTACATCGGCTACGGCGCCATGCTGATGGAATCGTTCGTGGCCATCATGGCGCTGGTCGCCGCCTCAACTATCGAGCCCGGCATCTACTTCGCCATGAACAGCCCGGCCGCGCTGATCGGCACTACGCCCGAGTCCGCCGCTGCCGCCATTTCGCAATGGGGCTTCTACGTGACGCCGGAAATGCTGGTGCAAACCGCCAAGGACGTTGGCGAGCACAGCATCATTTCGCGTGCCGGTGGCGCGCCGACCCTGGCGGTGGGCATGGCCCACATCCTGTCGAGCGTGATCGGCGGCCAGGCCATGATGGCGTTCTGGTACCACTTCGCGATCCTGTTCGAGGCGTTGTTCATCCTCACCGCCGTCGATGCCGGCACCCGCGCCGGCCGCTTCATGCTGCAAGACTTGATGGGTGCATTCGTGCCGGCCATGAAACAAACCGAAAACACGTTTGCCAACCTGGTCGCCACCGGCCTCTGCGTAGCAGCGTGGGGCTACTTCCTGTACCAGGGCGTGGTCGATCCGCTGGGCGGCATCAACACCTTGTGGCCGCTGTTCGGTATCGCCAACCAGATGCTGGCGGCCATCGCGCTGATGCTCGGTACCTGCGTGCTGTTCAAGATGAAGCGCGGCAAATACGCATGGGTGACCATCGTGCCGACCATCTGGCTGCTGCTGTGCACGCTGACCGCAGGCTGGCAGAAAATGTTCCATGCCGATCCGAAAATCGGTTTCCTGGCGCATGCGGCCAAGTACCAGGCAGCGATTGACGAAGGCAAGATCCTGGCCCCGGCCAAGTCGCTGGCGCAGATGCAGCAAGTGGTCTTCAACGATTACCTCGATGCGGGCCTGGCTGGCTTCTTCGTGATCGTCGTGCTGAGCGTGCTGGTGTTCGGCATCCGCACCGTGATGAAGGCGCGCGCCAACAACTTGCCGACGGTGAACGAAAGTCCACTCGTCCTGGCCAAGGTGTAACCATGCTGGGCGACATCGCCAAGGCCGGCCGTTACCTCGGGCAGAGCATGCGCCTGATGATGGGCCTGCCTGATTACGACACGTATGTCAGCCACCGGGAGGTGACCCATCCGGGCGAGCCGGTGATGACGTACGAGGAGTTTTTCAAGGAGCGGCAGGAAGCCCGCTACGGCGGGGCCGGCAAGCGCGGCGGTTGTTGCTAGGCGCTGCGGCATCAATCAAAACGGCATTGTTCGCAATGCCGTTTTTTTTTCGTTTCCCCGGGAACTTTTTGGCGCGTGCGTCGTCAAATAAGCTCAGCCACACAGATGGCTACTTCCGGGAGACACATGACATCCTCATTTTCCTATGACAATGCCTTTGCCCGTAACATCGGCTGGGTGACCCATGCCGAGCAATCGGTGTTGCGCGACAAGCGCGTGGCGATAGCCGGGCTCGGCGGTGTTGGCGGCGTGCATTTGCTCACGCTGGCGCGCCTGGGCATCGGCAATTTTCACGTGGCCGATTTCGATACCTTCGATGTCGCCAATTTCAATCGCCAGGTGGGCGCTACCGTCTCCACGCTGGGCCAGCCAAAGGCCGAGGTGCTGGTGCGCATGGCGCGCGATATCAATCCCGAGCTCAACATCGTCAGCTTTACCGACGGCGTCAACGAAGACAACCTGCTCAAGTTTTTGCTGGGCGTGGACCTGTATGTCGATGGCCTCGATTTCTTTGCCTTTGCGGCGCGCCAGGCCACCTTTGCTGCCTGCGCGGCGCGCCACATTCCCGCCATTACCGCCGCCCCGCTGGGCATGGGTACCGCTGTGCTCAACTTTTTGCCGGGCCAGATGACGTTCGAGGAATATTTTTGCTGGGGTGACCTGTCCGAGCGCGAAAAGGCGCTGCGCTTCCTGATCGGCCTGGCGCCGGCCGGCTTGCATGGCGACTACCTGGTCGATCCGTCCACCATCAACCTGGCGGAACAGCGCGGCCCATCGACCATCATGGGATGCGAGCTGTGCGCCGGTGCGGCCGCCACCGAGGCGTTGAAAATCCTGCTCAACCGGGGCGAAGTGCTGGCCGCGCCGTACGGTTACCAGTTCGACGCCTACCGCAACAAGCTCACCCGCACCTACCGCCCCGGCGGCAACCGCCATCCGTTGCAGCGTATTGCCATGATGCTGGCGCGCCGGCGCATGGCTGAGGCGACCTCATGAAGCCGCCGCACCAGCTTGATCCGACGCTGGAAAAAATCCTCGACCTGGCGCGCTGGGCGCCCAGCGGCGACAACACCCAGCCGTGGCGTTTTGAGATACTCGATGCGCGCCGGCTGGTCGTGCACGGCCACGACACGCGCGACCATTGCGTGTATGACCTCGACGGCCACCCGAGCCAGATCTCGATCGGCGCCCTGCTCGAGACCATGGCGATTGCCGCCAGCACATTCGGCTTGGCCACCCGCATCGTTCCCCACCTGGACGCGCCGGCCCACCGCCCCACGCTCACCGTCGAATTCAACGACCATGCGGCACTGGCGCCCGATCCGCTGGCCGCGCACATCCTGGCGCGCAGCGTACAGCGGCTGCCGCTGAGCCGGCGCGCGCTCACGGCCAGCGAGAAGGCAGCACTGACCGCCACGCTGCCGGGCGGCTACGAGGTCATCTGGCTGGAGGGAAAGCAGCGCACGGCCGCGGCCGGCTTGATGTTTCGCAATGCCAAGCTGCGGCTGACCATGCCCGAGGCGCACCAGGTACACCTGGCCGTGATCGAGTGGAATGCGCGCCACAGCGCCGATCGCATGCCCGACCGCGCGCTTGGCGTCGATCCCTTCACGGCAAAAATGATGCGCTGGGTGATGCACGACTGGCGCCGTGTCGAGTTTTTTAACACTTGGCTGGCGGGCACGGTGGCGCCGCGGTTGCAGATGGATCTGATCCCCGGCCAGGCCTGCGCCGCCCACTTCGTGCTGGCGGGGCTCCATCACCCGCACCGGACTGCCGACTACCTTGCTGCCGGGCGCGCCATGCAGCGTTTCTGGCTTACGGCCACGTCGCTGGGCCTGCAGTTGCAACCGGAACTGACGCCCCTGATTTTCTCGCGATACGTGCGCGACGGCCGGGTATTTTCCGGCACGCGCGGCATGCAGCAGCGGGCCGCCACGCTGTCGCGCGAGGCCGAGCAGCTGGTGGGCAAGCCCGTGTGGGAACGCGCCGTCTTCATGGGGCGCATCGGCGCAGGGCCGCCGGCCCAGGCGCGCTCGCTGCGCCGGCCGCTGGCCGAGCTGATCATCGCGCCGTAACCAGCGACACCGGTTCTTCACCCGGCAAGCAACGAGCAATCGCTAGCGCGCCACCATCATCAAGTTGTCATCGAGCAGACCACCATGCGAGCGATTCCTTCTCATCATGTCGTTGTGTTCCTGTGCCTGTTGTGTGCAAGCCTGGCGC
This sequence comes from Duganella sp. Leaf61, assembly GCF_001421905.1. Taxonomy (NCBI): domain Bacteria; kingdom Pseudomonadati; phylum Pseudomonadota; class Betaproteobacteria; order Burkholderiales; family Oxalobacteraceae; genus Duganella; species Duganella sp. Leaf61. The sequence goes on along the minus strand of NZ_LMLM01000004.1, from coordinate 52,002 downwards.
TGGCGGTCACCAGTGCGGCGGGGTTGGCGCTGCTGCCGCTGGGCGACTTTCGCGGCGTGCTGGTCGTGTTGGCGGGCGTGCTACTGCTGTACCTGTATGCCTTCGTGGTGTACCGCCTGTTCTTGCGATTGCTGCCGCTGCGCGAAGGCGACGTGGCGCCGGGATCGCAACACGAGCTCATCGCCAACGTCAACATGCTGTTCTACCTGCTGCTGTTCAACTCGCTGGTACGGTCGCACGTGGTGCCGGTGCCGCTGATGCGGCTGGTGTACCTGGCGCTGGGCGCGCGGCTGGGCACGAACACCTATAGCGCCGGCGCGCTGCTCGACCCGCCGCTCACGCGCATCGGCAGCAACACCATCATCGGCCATGACGCCGTGATCTTCGCCCACGTGATCGAAGGCGAACGGCTCGAACTCAAGGCCGTGGTCATCGGCAATACCGTCACCATCGGCGCCACCGCAGTCATCATGGCCGGGGTGCATATCGGCGACCATGCCATCGTCTCGGCCGGTGCGGTGGTCACCAAGGATACCCGGATCGGCGCCGGCGAGGTGTGGGGCGGCATGCCGGCGCGGCGCCTCAAGGCTGCACCTGCCGCGCAGGTTGAAGCGTGACGGAATTTTTTACACTTCATCGTATTAAAACGCGCCGCGCGCGCGCAAGTACTTGATTCCACGGCGATCCCAAGCACTGGCAAGGCTTTTGCTCAAGAGCTGGCATGGTCCCGATTTCCGGGTGCCACCTACCTCTGGGAGCAACCATGAAAACATGCAAAACCGCGCTGGCCGCCGCAACGATCGCGGCCGCACTGGCCGCCCCGCTCACCGCCAGCGCCGGCCCGGTAGTCGGGTTCGATCCGACCGGCACCGGCAACTACAGCGTCTATGCCGACCTGTGGACCAACGTCACCGATACCGGCCTGGCTACCGGCTTCATTCCCGGCCTCACGGTCGGTCCCGGCGGCGCTGCGCCGTACCTGACCGAGCTGCGTTCGCAGATGGTGGTTGGCACCATGTCCAACAGTAATATCCCGGCCATCGTCACACCGCCCGGCCTCAACCAGTCGTTTGAAATCAGCAAGGTCGTGCGTTTCCAGGAGCTGGTCGATTTGCAGACGCCCACCAGCGCGCACTTCACCCTGCCGCCATCGCAATCGGCCGCCATGGACGTCGATCCGCTGCGTGCCGGCGTACAAAATCTGGCCATCTATTTCGACCAGATCACGCCCGGCGCCGGCAGCAGTAAATCCGTGCCCGGCAATGGCGTGGGCTCCGTAGCCTGCTATGGCACCGGCTCCACCTCGGCCGGCTGCGGCACGGCGCCTGGCGACCCGGACGGCGACGGCATCATCATCCTGTCCGGCCACCTGGTGTTCAACGACGCCAGCTTCACGGCCACCGGCGCCGTCGGCACCGGGTCGTTCGATGCCCGCTTCGTGATCGACTACGTCGATGCCAACTACCTCGACATCGTCACCGGCTCGATCTTCCAGGACAAGACCACCGGCACCACCAACGTGCCATCGTTCTTCACCCCCACCATGATGTGGGACGGCAGCACGCCCACCACGGTACCGTTCCTGAAGGTCGATTCGTCGCAAACCTTTGCCGCGCTGGCCGTGCCCGAACCGGCCACGCTGGCCATCATGGGCCTCGGCTTTGCCGGACTGGCGCTGACGCGCCGTAAGTCCGGCGCCAAAGACGCGACGATGGCCGGTGGCGCCGGCCTGTGCCCAGCATAGTTTCAAGCCGTGCCAGCGGCTGCGTTGGGCGGATCGGGCGCCAGCCTGATCCGCCCTTTTTTTATGGGACTCGCAACCGGTCCAGCAACGACGCCAGTTGCCTGCCTGCGTCGTAGCCGGCGAAGTGTCCCGCCAGCCGCAACGCTGCCGCACGCGGCTCGACCTGGCTCAGCAGCGCCAGCGCAGCCTCGCGCACGGCCGCTTCGCTCAGGCGGTCGGAACGCAGCAAGCGCCCGGCGCCGCAGGCCAGCACGCCCGCCATGTTCAGGTACTGGTCGAGATTGCCGGCGATCCCCAGCACCGGCACGCCTGCCACCAGCGCCTGCTGACACGTGGGACTGCCGCCGTTGCACACCACCAGTTGCGCGCGCCGCGCCGCTGCCGCGCCTGGCAGGTACGGCGCCACCCGCGCATTGGCCGGCACCGACTGCGGGCTGGCGCCGCCGGCTGTAGCGGCAATCACCGTCACCGGCAACGACGCCAGCGCCTGCATCACAAGCGGCAACACCTGGCCCGCGCCCGAACTGCCCAGCGTCACGTACACGACCGGAGGCCCGGCATCGAGTTCGTTCCACCACGCCGGCAGCGGCGTGGGTGGCGACCAGGTGACCGCCCCCATGTAAGCGTGAGAGGACGGCAAATCACTCGAGTGAAACATCTGCGGAATATCGGCATACAGCACGTGGTCGGCGTCGGTGTACACGCGCCGCAAATCCGTCCCCAGCGACGGCAGCCCGTGTGTGCGCCGCACCCGGTTGAGCGGCCGGCTGTGCAAGGCGAACGCCAGCGGCTGTACCAGCCGGAACAGGCGATCAGCGAGTGCGATGGGCAGCACGCGCGCGAACGGCAGCGCCGGCACCTGGTAATGCTGGCGCACGTAGGGGCTCCAGTAGGCGTTGATCAGGCTGATGTACGGGATGCCGGCCAGTCTTGCGCTCACCGACAGCGACAACCTGAAATCGCCGACTACCACCTGCGGCTGCACCTCCCCCAGCACGCGCAGATCATCGGCCACGTACTGTTGCAAAGTGGCCGCATCGTACACAGGTTTTCCCGCCGCCAGCGCGGCCAGAAAGCGCTCGCTGGAAATGCTGTGCAGACGCAGGGGATCGATATTGCTGCCCTTGAAAAACATGTCATAGCCGGACGCGCACGCCACGTCAACCGCGTAGCGGGCGGAGTCCAGTGCTTGCGCCAGCGCCAGCGGGCGGCCCACGTGCGCCAGGGTTACGGCCTCGGCCATGAACAGGATTTTTTGTCGTTCCATCGTCATCAGCTTGCGTTGCCTTTGCCTGTGTTGTTTGAGATAGCGCAAACGTGCCCTGTTTAGATATAGATCAATATCGTTCTGACCTCAAGCCTATATTTTTCCTACTGGCACTAGTGATGAGCCCGCCCGTGCCGACGATTTCGGCGTCCACCGTTGGAGGGTTCCACCGCGATGTCCAACTACGAACGTTCCGGCCTGAGCCAGCGGCTGACCATCCTTTCCATGCTCTCGACCGGCAGCGCGCTGCTGCTGGTGTTCTTCACGTTTGCCGCCACCTCGGTGCTGCACGGCCAGGAAGTCGAGCGCGACCGACTGGCCACGCTGGCGGCGGTGATTGGCTCCAGCGGCGATGGCGCAGTCAGGCACGTCAACAGCAAGCAGCTCGCGCACCAATTGCAGGCGCTGGGCCACGATCACGATATGTTGCAAGCAGCCGTGTACGACCGCAACGGGTCGCTGCTGGCGCGCTACAGCTCGCCACGTTTGCGGCCGGACCAGGCCGCGCCGGACGTGATGCCGGCCGACGTACTGTCCGCTCATCTCGCCGTTGCCGTCGAGGCTGCTACAGCGACGCCTGATGAGCCTGCGCGCGCCGGCGCGGCATCGGCTGCCACGTTGCCGGCAACCGCTACCGTCACGCCGGACGACAGCCGCGGCAGCAGCCCGCTCTGGCAACCGGTCAACCGCGTGATGTGGCCGTTTGTCATCCGGGGCGAGCCGGCCGGCGTGATCCTGCTCGAACGCAGCGCCTTGCCGATGTGGTTCGAGATCCTGAAAAGCCTGGGCGCCGCCTGCGTTGCTGCCGTGCTCGCTTTTATGACAGCGCTGCTGGTCGCGGCCCGTTCGCGTGGCAGCGTGACCGAGCCGGTGGCGCGCCTGATCGCGGCCGCCCAGCAGGTCAGCCGCGGCCAGCCCACATTGCGCATCGTGCACCAGCGCGGCGACGACCTCGGCGCGCTGATCGACAGTTTCAACGACATGCTGGCCCAGGTGGAGGCGCGCGACGGCGCCCTGGCCCAGTACCGCGACCAGCTCGAACGCCAGGTGGGCGTGCGCACCGAGCAACTGGAAAAAGCCAAGAATGCGGCCGAGGCCGCCAGCCAGGCGAAGAGCGCCTTCCTGGCCACCATGAGCCACGAGATCCGCACGCCGATGAACGGTGTGCTGGGCATGACGGAACTGCTGCTGGCCACGCGCCTGTCCGAGCAACAGCGCCACTACACCAGCATGGTCAAGCGCTCGGGCGAGCACCTGCTGGTGATCATCAACGACATTCTCGACTTTTCCAAGATCGAGGCCGGCAAGCTGACGGTCGAATACATCCAGTTCAATTTCCGCGACCTGCTCGACGATATCGAGCACGTGTTCTCGCCCCAGGCTCAGGCCAAGGGCTTGCGGCTGGAACTGAACGTGGCCTGCGACATTCCGGTTGCCATCAGCGGCGACCCCAACCGGCTGCGCCAGGTGCTGTTCAATTTGCTGGGCAATGCTGTCAAATTTACCGACAGCGGCGAGATCGTGGTCAAGGTGGCGGTAGCGGCCGAGGACGCCCAGCGCGTGACCTTGCGCTTCGAGGTGCACGACACCGGCATCGGCGTCTCCAACGAGGCGCGCGGACGCATCTTCGATTCGTTCTCGCAGGCCGATGGCTCGACCACGCGCAAGCACGGCGGTACCGGCCTGGGCCTGGCAATCTCGAAGCAGCTGGTGGAATTAATGGGGGGCACGATAGGCGTCGATCATGCGTTGACGCAAGGTTCGATCTTCTGGTTCGCCGTACATTTCGACAAGCCGCGCGTCGATACCGACGATCCCATCCATACCTCCCACGGAATCCGCACCTTGATCGTCGATGACAACCCCACCAGCAGAGGCGAGCTGGAACGCCTGCTGGCGACCTGGCGCGTCCCTGCCGCCGCCAGCACCGCCACCGACTCCCTGCCCCGCCTGCGCCAGGCGGCAGCCGACGGCCAGCCCTACAACGTCGTGCTGCTCGACATGGCGCTGCCGCGCACCAGCGGCCTGGCGCTGGCGGCGGCAATCCACGCCGAACCGGACCTGGCCGGCCTGCGGATCATGCTGCTGAGTACAGAGCGCGATGCCGCCGACCGCGTCCAGCAACGCGCTGCCGGGGTCGCCTTCCAGCTGATCAAGCCACCGCGCGAATGCGATTTGCATTACTGCCTGCTTGCCCGTGCCGGCGCGTATGCCTGCCGGTATGCCCACACCCAGGCCGGCGCCTGCGCCCGTACAGACACCTGCGCATACACCTGCGCATGGCCCCGCGCATGCGTCCGTGAATTTGCTCGTAAATGCGCCCGCCGATTTGCCCACCTATTCGCCAGCCAATTCGCCCGCGAACTTGCACGCCATGCTGCCGCCGCTGGCTGCGGCCGTGGCGCCTGCAGCGCCGCCGGTGACGGCATTGAGCACTTCCGGCTCGCCGCCGCGCGCGCGCCGGGGCCGCAAGGTCTTGCTGGCCGAAGACAATCCGGTCAACGTCGAGGTAGCTAGCGCCATGCTCGAGAGCCTGGGCCTGGAAGTAAGCCGCGCCTGCAACGGCCAGGAGGCATTGCACAGCTTGCAGTCGGACGACTTCGACCTGGTGCTGATGGATTGCCAGATGCCGGTCATGGACGGCTTTGCCGCCACCACCGAAATTCGCCGCCTCGAACAGCAGCACGGCTACGCCCGCACCTTGCCCATTATTGCGATTACCGCCAACGCCCTGCAAGGCGACCGCGAGGCCTGCCTGGCTGCCGGCATGGACGACTACCTGAGCAAGCCGTTCACCCAGCAGGCGCTGGGCCAGACCATCGCCCGCTGGATCAACCTGCCACGCCTGGCGCCAGGTCTGCTGGCGGCGCAGGAGGCTGACGTCCGATCATTCCAGCCGGCCTCGCTGCCGCTTGCCGTTCCTGCGCCACTGCCAATGCCGGCCCTGGCCCCGCACGAGGTTTCTTTGACGGTGCCCATGCCGGCCAGCCCTGCCAAAGACAACGCGATCAATACCCAGGCGCTGGCCAATATCCGCGCGCTGAGCGCCAGCAACGGCGAAGCCCTGCTCGAACGCGTGCTGCACGCCTACCTGGCCGACACCCCACCCCACCTGCAAGCGCTGCACACCGCGATTGCCGCCGGCAACACCGACCAGTTGCGCAAGACCGCGCACACGCTTAAAAGCAGCAGCGCCAATGTCGGCGCGCTGGCCCTGTCGCAACGCTGCAAGGACCTGGAGCAACTGGGCCGCAACAACACCACCGCCGGCGCCGCCGAGCTGCTGGCGGACATGGAACGATCTTTCCAGGCCGTGCGGCAGGCATTGGGCGCTTTGCTGGAAAAGGAAACCTGATATGGCTACTCCCCCACCCCGTGCGCGCGGCCTGGTCCTGGTGGCTGACGACGATCCCGTGATGCGCCTGCTGATGCTGGAAATGCTGGCCCAGGTGGACCTGGACGCGGTGGAAGCCGTGGACGGCTTGCAGGCGCTGGCGCGCTACCAGGAACTGGCGCCCGACCTGGTGCTGCTCGACGTGGAAATGCCCGGCATGGACGGCTTTACGGTCTGCCGCGAAATCCGCCGCCTGGATACCCACCCGGTCGCACCCATCATCATGGTGACCGGCGGCGACGAGCTCGAATCGGTCACCAGGGCCTATGAAGCGGGGGCCACCGATTTCGTCTCCAAGCCGATCAACTGGCCCATCCTCGGCCACCGCGTGCTGTACGTGCTGCGCGCGTCCGACGCGATCACCCGGCTGCGCATTGCCGACGCCCAGCACCGGGCCGTACTGGCCGCCATCCCCGACACCTTTTTCCGCATGAACAAGGACGGCTACTACCTCGACTACGAACAGGGCCACGAGGCCAGCGACGTCTTCTCCAGCGACCTGTGCGTGGGCCGCCACCTGAACGACGTGCTGCCGCCCGACATCGCCCGCCGCATGCTGGACAAGGTACGCGTCGTGCTCGACACCCAGCGCATCAGCTCGCTCGACTACGAGCTGCCCGTCACCGGCAGCGCCGCACCGCTACGCGCGCGCCACGGCGAACACGCGGTGCCGCCGCCAGTGCGCCACTTCGAGGCGCGGCTGGTGGCCACCGGCCCCAGCGAAGTGCTGGGCCTGGTGCGCGATATCAGCGAGCGCAAGCGCACCGAAGAGCAGATCCGCCGCCTGGCCTATTGCGACAGCCTCACCGGCATTCCCAACCGCCAGGCTTTCCTGGAAACGCTGGAGGCCGAACTGGTACGCTCGCGCAAGGGCAACAAGAAGTTCGCGGTGCTGTTCATGGACCTCGACGCCTTCAAGCGCATCAATGACACGCTGGGCCACGACGTCGGTGACCACCTGTTGATGGCGGTCTCGGAGCGGCTGCGCGAAACTACCCGGCCCAGCGATTTGGTCTCACGCACCGAGGTCGGCATCAACAACCTGGCGCGCCTGGGTGGCGACGAATTCACTATCCTGATCCCGGATCTCGAGCGCGTGGAAAACGCCCTCAACGTCGCGCATCGCGTGAAGGAAGCCATGCGGCGGCCGTTCCAGATCGACGACCACGAGATTTTTGTCACTGCCAGCATCGGGATTTCGCTGTACCCGGAAGATGGCGAGGATTGCAGCTCGCTGCTCAAGTTCGCCGACACCGCGATGTACCACGCCAAGAGCTGCGGCAAAAACAACGCCAAGCTCTACAGCTCGTCGCTGACGATGCAGATCATGAGCCACGTGCAGCTCGAAGTGGGCCTGCGCAAGGCCTTGCAGAACGACGAGCTGTACCTGCTGTACCAGCCGCAGATCGCCGTGGCCAGCACCAGCATCGTGGGCGTGGAAGCGCTGGTGCGCTGGCGCCATCCCGAGCGCGGCATCATCTCGCCCACCGAGTTCATCCCGCTGGCCGAGGAAACCGGCCTGATCGTGCCGATCGGCGAATGGGTGCTGCGCACCGCCTGCCGCCAGGCCATGGCGTGGCAGGCGCCGGGGCAGCGCACACTGCGGGTGGCAGTCAACCTGTCGGCCAAGCAGTTCAAGGACGAGAACCTGACCCAGATCGTGCTCTCGGCCCTGCACGACACGGGATTGCCGGCCCACCTGCTGGAACTGGAACTGACCGAAGGCACGCTGATGGACGACGCCCGCGCCACCATGGTCACGCTGGAGCAGTTGCGCGGCATCGGCGTGTACCTGTCGATCGACGACTTCGGCACCGGCTACTCGTCGATGAATTATCTGAAACGCTTCAATGTGCGCGCCCTGAAGATCGACAAGAGTTTCATCAGCGGCCTGCCGCAGGACTCGGAAAACGCCGCCATCACGCGCGCCATCATCGCCATGGCGCATGGTCTCAAGCTGGCCGTGGTGGCCGAGGGCGTGGAAACCGTTGAGCAATTGGTGCTGCTGGAAGAATACGGCTGCGACCTGGCGCAAGGCTACCACCTGGGCCGACCGTCGCCGCCGGAAACCATCGTCCAGATGCTGGGCGGCGGTGCCGCGCCGGACAGCGCGGCTTCGTGAACTGCGCCAGGTGTCCTGCGGTCCGGTTGACGCGACAACCGAGATCCAGTGACCTGCTGCCCCCCTGCCCTCTGCCCCCTGCCCGACGACCATCAGCGGCGCGTTTGGTTCCGCGCCGCGCATTGAGGCAGCGCAGAGGGCGGCCTGCGCCACCGCATAAGATGAGCTGATCGCCACGCCAGCCCGTCTTTTCGCTATCTTCTCGCCATCTTCTCGCCACCATGTCCGCCAACCCTGCCGCCAACTTCGCCACCGCGCTGATCGAACGCCACCGCTTCGAGGAAGCTTTTGTATTCTGGCACGCGCGCCATGCGGACGATGCGCAGGGAGCACTGGCTGCGCTCGCTTCGCTATCGCGCCAGGCCACGCGCGAGCGCCAGCATCAGCTGGCGGCCGGCTACCACGCCATGCACACGGCGCTGCGCCGCGGCAGCCGCTGGTACCCGGGCATGCTGGCCAATCGCCTGCTGCCGCTTGCCGACGTTGCCGTCAGCAGCCACCGCCTGCGCCATGATGCCGCGCAACTGGCCTATCTGCACCAGCTGGGCGTGCTGGGCGACGCCTTCCCACCGATCATTGCCCGCTACCGGCGCCTGGCGGCCCGGCTCGAATCGCACCTGGACCGCCACGACCTGCTCAGCACCGATGAACAGGACGCCATCGACGAAGCCTACGACCGCATCATCCACCTGCGCCCCACCCCGAGCGTGGCGCAAGCTTTTTCCAGCCATGCGCTGGCGGCCGCGCGCCGGCCCCCACCAGCCCACGGCATCGTTGTCATCGACGATTTTTTGTCACCACATGCATTGGACGAGCTATGGCGCTTCTGCGTGCAATCGACGATCTGGTTCGGCGAACAGGGCCATGGCCGGCTGGCCGCCACCTACGACCACGGCTTCAATTGTCCGCTGCTGGTGCAGGTGGCGCACGGCGTGTTTGGCGATGACCGGCAATTGCTGGGACTGCGGGCGGGCAAGCACCCGCCGCGCCTGCCGGGCGAATCGCTGCATGGCGCGGTGGATGGATTGAAGGTGCAGCTATGGCTCACGCCCGATACGGCCAATCTCGACCAGGCCAAGGGCGGCCTGGTGATCCGCGACCACGACGGCTGCGCGCGCCACATCCCTTACCGGCAAAACCGCGCAGTGCTGTTCGATGCGCGCCTGGCGCACGGTGCGGCCAGTTGCCACTTCCGCGATGACCATGCCAGCGCCCGCATCGAGGTGGCCATGCTGTATGCCTGGACCGGCTATTACAGCACGCCTTCCTTCCGCATGGCGGCGATCTCGTCATCGCCATAGCCGAGCGTGCGCAGCACTTCGTCGTTGTGCTGGCCCAGGGTCGGGCCGATCCACTGGGTGCGGCCCGGGGTGGCCGACAGCTTGGGCGAAATGGCGGGCAATTTGATCGGCGTGCCGTCGGCAAACTGGTGCTGCTCGAACATCTCGCGCGCAAGAAATTGCGGGTCGGTCATCATGTCGCGCACCGAGTAGATTTTCCCGGCCGGTACGTCCGCCGCCTGCAGCACGGCCAGCGCGCTGTCGATGTCGTGGGTGTCGCACCAGGCCTGGATGGCGGCGTCGATTTCTTCGGTGCGCTGCACGCGGCCGTCGTTGCGCGCCAGCTGGGCGTCGCCGGCAAGGTCGATGCGGCCCATGGCCAGCATCAGGCGCTTGAAAATCGCGTCGCCGTTGCCCGCAATGACGATGTTCTCGCCGTCGCGGGTGGTGTAGGTATTCGATGGCACGATGCCGGGCAAGGCGCCGCCGGTGCGTTCGCGTACCACGCCCGCGTGGTCGAACTCGGGCACCAGCGACTCCATCAGGTTGAACACCGATTCGTACAGCGCCACATCGACCATCTGGCCTTCGCCTTTGAGCTTGCCGCCGGTCACATCGCGGTGGCGCAGCGCCATCATGGCGCCGATCACGCCGTGCAGGGCCGCCACCGAGTCGCCGATCGATACACCCACGCGCACCGGCGGGCGGTCGGCATGGCCGCTCACGTAGCGCAGCCCGCCCATCGATTCGCCGATGGCGCCAAAGCCCGGCAAATCTTTCATGGGACCGGTCTGGCCAAAGCCCGACAGCCGCACCATGATGGTGGCGGGATTGAGCGCCTTCAGTTGCTCGTAGCCGAGCTCCCATTTTTCCAGCACGCCGGGGCGGTAGTTTTCGACGATGATGTCGGCCTCGAGCGCCAGCGCGCGCGCGATGGCGCGGCCACGCGCGTCCTTCATGTTCAGCGTCAGCGATTTCTTGTTACGCGCCTGCACCGACCACCACAGCGACGTGCCATCCTTGAGCACGCGCCACTTGCGGATCGGGTCGCCGTCGCCGGGCGCCTCGATCTTGATCACCTCGGCGCCGAACTCGGCCAGCATGCGCCCACAAAAAGGGCCCGCAATCAGCGTGCCCAGTTCCAGTACCTTGATGCCCGCCAGCGGTAATGCCGTGGCGGCCGTTTGCTTGTCACTCATGTCGTCCTTCGGTCCAGCATGGCGCGGGCGATGGTGCCGGCGTCCACGTATTCGAGTTCGCCGCCCATCGGCACGCCGCGCGCCAGCCGGCTTACCTGCAGTCCGCGCGCCTTGAGCATTTCGCTGATGTAGTGGGCGGTAGCTTCGCCTTCGTTGGTGAAATTGGTGGCCAGCACCACTTCGGTGACCAGGCCGTCCGCTGCGCGGGCGATCAGCTTTTCCAGGTGGATGTCCTTGGGGCCGATGCCGTCGAGCGGCGAGAGCCTGCCCATCAGCACGAAGTACAAGCCTTTATAGGTCAGCGTCTGCTCGATCATCAGCTGGTCGGCCGGCGTTTCCACCACGCACAGCAGGCGGCGGTCGCGCGTGTCGTCCATGCACAGGTCGCAGACGTCTTCTTCGGTAAAGGTGTTACAGAGCGCGCAGTGATGCACGGCGTTGACGGCCTGGTGCAATGCGCGCGAGAGCATGTCCGCGCCTTCGCGGTCGTGCTGCAGCAGGTGGAACGCCATCCGCTGCGCCGACTTCGGGCCGACGCCGGGTAAACGGCGCAGCGCCTCGGTCAGGAATTCCAGCGATCTGGACATGCAGGTGCTAACTTAGAAAGGCATCTTGAAGCCGGCTGGCAGGCCGGGGATGTTCATGCCGGCGGTCATGCCGCTCATTTTTTCGGCCGAGGTAGCTTCTGCCTTGCGCACGGCGTCGTTGAAGGCGGCAGCGACCAGGTCTTCCAGCATGTCCTTGTCGTCGGCCAGCAGCGACGGGTCGATCGATACGCGCTTGACGTCGTTCTTGCAGGTCATCACGATCTTGACCAGGCCGGCGCCCGACTGGCCTTCGACTTCGATATTGGCCAGCTCGTCCTGCGCCTTTTTCATATTGTCCTGCATGGCCTGGGCTTGCTTCATCAAGCCTGCGATTTGGTTCTTCATCATGATAGGTCTCTCCGTGTTGAAATAGTAAGGGGAATCAGGCAGCCGAAGCCGCTTGCGGCTGCGGCGGCACGATGGACCCGGGCACGACCCAGGCATCGAACTCGGTCAGCATGCGGTTGACCAGCGGGTCGTTGGCAATGATTTCTTCGGCGGCCCGCTGGCACGCGGCGCGGAACGCTTGTGCCTCGGCGCTGGCCGTGTACCAGACCGGGCCCAGCTCGGTATCGACACGCACCGCGCGCCGGAACCGCTCCGACAGCGCCGTGGTCAGTTTTTCGACATTGCCCGGCGTGCGCCAGGTTTCGATCGGCACGCGCAGATTGAACACCACGGCGTTGCCATCGCTGCTGCAATTGATCAGTTCGGCCTGCATGGCCAGTTGCTGCGCCACGCCGCGCAGCGGCAAGGCGGCCGCCACCGCCGGCCAGTTACCGTCCCAGTCGAGCGCAGGCACCGGTGTTACCACGTAGGCGTACGGCGCCTTGAGCGGTCCCGCCGCCGCGCGGGCCGGCATGACGATTTGCTGCTCGTCGCCGTAAGTGGACGATGCCGATGGCGCCGACGATGGCAGCGATGAGGCGTAAGCAGTCGATGGCGGCGCCATCGGCGACGACAGTGCGGCAGACATCGGCGCTGCGATGGCGCTGTCGTCGGAAAACTCGGTGACCCACGACGGCATGTCGTCGTCGCTCGACTGTTCCTCGTGGTATTGCGGCGGTGGCGACACCACGGGAGCAACTGGCGCAGCGGGCGCCACTGCCGCCTGGCGTGCCGGCGCTTCGAGTACGGCGGCGCCGCCACCGGCGTCGGCGGGCGGCATGTCTTCCCACGGCGCCGGGCGCGCCGCAGTGACCGGGCTGCCATGGCTGGCGGCCGGCGCCTGCGGCGGGACCGCTGCCGGCGCCATGGCACGCATATGCGGCGCTGGCGCTAGCGCGGCAGCCGGGGTGGCGGCCGGGACAGGAGCCGGAGCCTGTGCTGGCGCAGCTGCCGACGGTGCTGGCGCAGGCGGCTGCGCACGATTGCCACCGGGACGCGACGCGGCACGCGCTGCTTCCAGCGCGGCGTTGATCGCCGCCCGCGCCGGACTGACCGGGCCGGACGGTACCGCGGACGGTGCCGGTGCTGCGCTGGCGGCAGGCGCATGGCCAGGCGTCGGGGTTGGAGCCAGCGCTGGCGCCGGCGCCCGTACCGGCATCGCCGGGGCTGGAACCGGAACCGGGACCGGGACCGGGACCGGGACCGGCACCGACGGCGGCGCCTCGTTACGCGCCATGGCAGCCGCGCCGGCCATCACCGCCTGCGGCGTCACGCTGGCGTGGCTGGCCTGGATATTGGCAGCCGCCCGCGCCGGCGGCGTGCCGGCAGAACCAGCGCCGGCAGCAGCGCGCGCAGCCGCCACGCCGGCCGGGCGCGACATTGCCGGCGCAGCGGCAGGTTGTCCCTCGGCGCCGCCTACGCCGGGCCGAAAGGCCAGCATGCGCAGCAAGGTCATCGAGAAGCCCGCGTATTCGTCGGGCGCCAGGCCCAGTTCGTTGCGGCCGTGCACGGCGATCTGGTAATACAGCTGCACCTCTTCGGCCTCGAACTGGCCGGCCAGGCGCACGATGTCGGCGTACTCGGGCAAGTCGTCGGGCAAGGCGGCCGGCACCGTTTGCGCCAGGGCAATGCGGTGCAACAAGGTACCGAGGTCTTGCAGCGCGCCGTTGTACGACAGGCTGCGCGTGGCCATTTCGTCGGCCACGGCCAGCAGGTCGGCGCCGTCTTGCCTGGCCAGCGCGTCGAGCAGGCGGATCAAATAGGACTGGTCAAGCGCGCCAAGCATGCCCTGCACCGCTTCGAGCGTCACTTCGCCGGCCGCGTAGGCGATGGCCTGGTCGGTCAGCGACAGCGCATCGCGCATCGAACCGTGGGCGCCGGCCGCCAGCAGGCGCAGGGCCGGCTGCTCGAACGTGATCTGTTCCTGGCCAAGGATGTTTTCCAGGTGGCTGATGATGTGGCCGGGCGGCATCTGCTTGAGGTTGAACTGCAGGCAGCGCGACAGCACCGTCACCGGGATCTTTTGCGGATCGGTGGTGGCCAGGATGAACTTGACATGCTCGGGCGGCTCTTCCAGTGTCTTGAGCATGGCATTGAACGCGTGGTTGGTGAGCATGTGCACCTCATCGATCATATAGACCTTGAAGCGGGCATTGCTCGGCGCATACACAGCCTGTTCCAGCAACTGCGCCATCTCGTCCACGCCGCGATTCGATGCCGCATCCATCTCGATATAGTCAACGAAGCGGCCGGCGTCGATTGCCGTGCACGCCTCGCACACGCCGCACGGGGTGGCAGTGATGCCGCCATTACCGTCCGGGCCGATGCAGTTGAGCGACTTGGCCAGGATGCGCGAGAGCGTGGTCTTGCCAACGCCGCGGGTACCGGTGAACAGGTAGGCGTGGTGCAGGCGGCCGCTGTGCAGCGCATGCGTGAGCGCGCGCACGACGTGCTCCTGGCCGACGAGCGTTTCGAAGTTCTTGGGACGGTATTTACGGGCGAGGACTTGATAGGACATACTAAGATTTTACCGTAGATAGCGATTACTAAGCGCGAAGCGGCAATTGTAGCAACTTGGGGCCCGCTTGGGCCAGATTAGATATGGCGCCCGGCCGGCCAGCCACCGCCCCGTCGCGGTCCAATTCTCGCTTACAATTGTCCTTTCGCCCAACACAATCACCCATGAAGAAACTTGCCCTGCTGTCCCTGATGGCCTTGTCCGCCATCGTCCTGCCCTCGCACGCCGCCGAGCGCGAGTGGGCCAACTACAAATCCATGGTCGAAGGCTTGCGCATCGACCGGTTCTATTCGGTGCCGGCCGCCGAGCGCGACAAGATCAAGCTCTATATTAGTGTGAAGCCGGTCAACAAGGAGATCAAGCCGCAGGACGTGGTGCTCATCGTGGTCAACGGCGCCGAACGCCAGACCCTGCCGCCGCTCACGCCCGAGTACCGGCTCGACTTCGGCGCGCCCAATCCGCGCTGGATGGACGGCACCACGCGCATCGTCACCACCCTGCCCGCCGGCGAGAAATCGGCGATCGGCTACGAAGGCCTGGTCGTGCTGCCCGCCGGCCTGCAATGGAACTACGCCACCATCATGGGCAGCGTGGGCCAGATGAACAATGCGATCAATACCATGGCCGGCGCCATGCGCTGGTTCGCACCGAGCGTGGAAGTGGTGGTATTCAAGTTCGCCAAGCCCGCAACGCTGAAGGTCGGCGCCACCGAGTACAAGACCAATGCAAAGCACATGATCATCCTGAAGCCGGAAGCGGCCTTGATGAAGGCAAATCCGTTGATGGTGGCGTCCGAACGGCCGCTGGAGGCGGAGCTGCGCGACGAGTAGTCGGCTGCAGGCGTAAAAAAAGCTGCCCTGCGGCAGCTTAAGCACCTACAAAAAAGCTGATCGAAGGCAGCTTAAGTCCATACAAAAAAAGCTGCCCGAGGGCAGCTTTTTTGCTGAATTAGGAGGCGAGCCTGATCTGCGGCACTTATGGTTAACGGCCGTGGCTGCTTCGTTCCCGACCTGACCAGGTTAGCCATGCCACAATGCGCAGGGGCCCGCCAGCAATCATTATAACCTACAGCCCCAGCTCCTGCCAAATACCATCCACGTGCGCTTTCACCGCCGGCGTCATGGCGATGGTGGTGCCCCATTCGCGATTGGTTTCGCCGGGCCATTTATTGGTGGCGTCGATACCCATCTTGCTGCCCAGGCCGCTCACCGGCGAGGCGAAATCGAGGTAGTCGATCGGCGTGTGGTCCACCAGGGTGGTGTCGCGGGTGGGATCGACGCGGGTGGTGATCGCCCAGATCACCTCTTTCCAGTCGCGCACGTTCACATCCTCGTCCACCACCACGATGAACTTGGTGTACATGAACTGGCGCAGGAAACTCCACACCCCGAACATCACGCGCTTGGCGTGGCCTGCGTACTGTTTCTTGATCTGCACCACCGCCATGCGATAGCTGCACCCCTCGGGCGGCAGGTAGAAATCGGTGATTTCGCTGAACTGCTTTTGCAGCAGCGGAATGAACACTTCGTTCAGTGCCAGGCCCAGCACGGCCGGCTCGTCGGGCGGCTTGCCGGTGTAGGTGGAGTGGTAGATCGGATCGCGGCGCATGGTGATGCGGTCGATGGTAAACACCGGGAAGCTGTCCTGCTCGTTGTAATAGCCAGTATGGTCGCCGTACGGACCTTCGAGCGCATGTTCGTAACCGGACGGATGGTTTTCGTCCGGGTAGATATGCCCTTCGAGCACGATCTCCGCCGAGGCCGGCACCCGCAACTCGCTGCCGATCGCCTTGACCAGTTCGGTACGACTGCCGCGCAGCAAGCCCGCGAACTGGTATTCCGACAGGCTGTCGGGTACCGGCGTGACCGCCCCTAATATAGTAGCGGGATCGGCGCCGAGCGCCACGCACACGGGATACGGTTTGCCCTTGTTCTGCAAGGCGTGTTCGCGGAAGTCGAGGGCGCCGCCGCGGTGCGCCAGCCAGCGCATGATCACCTTGTTCGGTCCCAGAACTTGCTGGCGATAAATGCCGAGGTTCTGGCGCTTTTTGTTCGGTCCCTTGGTGATCACCAGGCCCCAGGTGATCAGCGGCGCGATGTCGCCGGGCCAGCAATGCTGGATCGGCAACCTGGCCAGATCAACGTCGGCCCCTTCCCACACGATGTCGTGGCACGGCGCGCCGCGCAACTCTTTCGGCGCCATGTCCCACACCGCCTTGACCAGCGAGCCCATGCCCATCAGATCCTTGAAACCTTTCGGCGGTTCCGGCTCCTTCAGGCGCGCCAGCACGTGGCCGATCTTGCGCAATTCGCTGACATCGTCGGCGCCCATGCCCAGCGCCACCCGGCGCGGGGTACCAAACAGATTTGTCAAGACCGGCATGCTGTGGCCGGTGGGATTTTTGAAGAGCAAGGCCGGTCCGCCGGCACGCAAAACCCGGTCCGAGACCTCGGTCATCTCTAAATGCGGGGAAACGGGCGTCAAAATGGACTTAATTTCGTCCATTCGTTGCAGCTGGGAAAGAAAATCGCGTAGATCGGTATATTTCATCGTTTTTTAATATTTTCTTACAATCGGGTGCACTGTTTAAAAATACAGTTCAAGTGGTTGATTTTATTGGTTTTCTAGCGCACACATGGCAAAAAGCTAGATTTAAAAGTTATAGCTTTCAATTGCGTTAGTATTGACTTGATATAATAGCGCCCCTACAATCTGCCCTACTTGAAGAGAACACCGCCTCCGGGCTCGTAGCGACCACAATGTGTCCCAACGAAGTTGTTGCTCATTCATTCACGGAGTCGGGGCTCCACATGACATTTTAAGGAGTGTTTTCAAAAGGCGTCTGCCTTACCCCCGAAAGAGGTTGTATTGCAACTGATCCACTCCCACTGCGAGGGATCAGCTCAAGCAAGCAATTACGGCGTCCATGCCCGCACCCACAGTGCGATGGACGGTGATATTTCTGATGCACGGCATGAGCACCCCAACGGGCTGCGTATTTCTTTATGTCATACGCTGGCAGGGACCCGCTTTTACGGCATTTCAGAGGGGAACTCTATGATTAATCGCTTCACCGGTGCTTCCGCATTTGCCAGCACCATCCTGGCTCGCCAGCCAGCGGCGTGGTTGTCCAACACCCGCATTTCGGCCAAGGGCGTATTGACCACCGCCCAGCACACTTTGACCATTCTTGGTGTGACCGCTCTGGTTGTTATGGCAGTACTGTTTTTCCGTCCCGACCTGGCCAAATCGCTGAGCGACAGCCTGAACCCGGTTCCTGAAGCCGAACCAATCAGCCTGGTGGCGCCACCGCTGTCGGCCCTGATGGACGCTCCAGCGCCCGCCGCAACGACTGCCGCCGTTGCTTCGTCGCAGTTATCAAGCGAAGAGAAAGCCCTGCTGGGCACCCAGAAGCAGCAACGCTGGGTGACAGACTGGCTGTCCAAGCGCTATCGCGTAGCGGGCGACGCCACCAATATGCTGGTGTCCACCGCGTACCTGACGGCCCGTGAAATCAAGCTCGACCCGCTGCTGATCCTGGCCGTGATGGCCATCGAATCGGGCCTGAACCCGTTCGCGGAAAGCCCGATGGGCGCGCAAGGCCTGATGCAGGTGATGTCCAAGGTACACCACGAACGGTTCCAGGAAATGGGCGGCCTGCAAGCGGCGCTCAACCCGGTCGCCAACATCCGTGTCGGCTCGCTGATCCTCAAGGATTACGTTACCCGTGGCGGTTCGGTGGAAGCCGGTCTGAAAAGCTACGTCGGCGCGGCCGCATTCGCCCACGACGACGGTTACGGCGCCAAGGTGCTGGCCGAGTATCAACGCCTGAAACAGGTATCGAGCGGTAAAAAGGTGCCGACCATCACCCCGGTGATGGCGCAATCGAAGCCAGCGCCAAAAGCGGAAACGCCAGCGGCACCGGCTGCCCCGGCTGCCGATACGCAAATCGCTGGTCTCTAATATATAGAGCACATAAAAAAATGGCCGGGTCCTGTGGGGGATCCGGCCATTTTTTATGGGCAAAATAATTACGGTTTGACCGCCACCAGGTTGATCAGGGTTTCCTCGCGCACCGCCTTCGGCTTGATGCGCAAGGCAGTTTCCAGCAGTCCCAGGTCTTCCCTGCTCCACCACAGGTACGGATACGACACCGCGCTGTCGGGCACCGAGAAACCGGCCGCGCGCACCAGCGCCAGGTATTCAGGCGCGGTTTTTTGCACGTCCATCGGGTGGGCGAATAGCAGGCGGATGATCCACGAGTGGATGTAACGGCGGGTGGACTCGGCAAACAGCAGCACCCCGCCCGGCTTGAGCACGCGGAAAAATTCCTCGATGGCCTTTTCCTGGTCGATCAGGTGGTGGAAGGTCTGGTGGCAAAACAGCAGGTCCACCGAATTGTCGGGCAGCGCGATATTGGAACTCGAGCAGCATATGAATTCGGCGTTGATGCCGGCGGCCGCCACTTCCTTGCTTGACGCTTCGAGCATCTCCGGCTCGATATCCATGCCGATCAGGCGCGTTGGCGCAAAGCGCTGGTGCAGCTTGGGCAGCGAGCGCCCGTAGCCGCAGCCCACGTCCGCCACCACCTCGAAGCTGCGGCGGCCGGTTGCAGCCGTGGCAGGCATCAGGCGTTCGAGATCCTGCAAGGCGCGTTCGAGCACGTGAACGGTCCAGGTCTCGGTGCGCAGAAACCATTTGCCGAATGCCGTTTCCGGCACGTGCGGGTCGCCTGGCGGCTGCATCGTTTGTAAATTGGCGCTCATACTTTCCCTGTTTGGCTGTTTTGATATTGAAATTCGCTACGCTGCCAGCCGCGTACGGCTTGCGCGTCGATCACGTACAATGGCGGTCCTTCTTTGGTCGCTCCCCCTCGTCCGTGCCAGTATTCCGCATCCGTACACTGCTTGCCTTGCCACTCCTGCTGTCACTGTCGTGCCTGGGACTGAGTGCGGCTGCGCAGAACGCTGCGGCACGAGCGACAACGATAACGACGACAACGCCGGCACCAATTCGCTTCCTGCTCACCTTTGACGATGGCCCGGCCGCCGCGTCCAGCGGCAACTCCACCGTGCGCATCCTCGAGACGCTGGCGCAGAACGGCCAGCAACCCGGCATCAAGGCGGTCTTCTTCACCCAGACCCGCGCCTGGCACGGCGGCGGCACCGACGTGGGCCGCGCCCTGATCCGGCGCGAACACGACGACGGCCACCTGGTGGCCCTGCACAGCGCCACCACCTTCCATTCCAACCACCGCTTCATGAGCGGCCAGGCACTCGATGAATCGATGCAGGACGGTGTGGCAGACCTGCTGGCCATTACCGGCGTGCCGCCGTCCCTGGTGCGCCCGCCGTTCTGGGCCTACAACGCCGACACCCTGCTCACGTATCACGCTTACGGCCTGCAGATGCTGCTCACCGACCTCAATGCCAACGACGGCAAGATCTACGGCATCAACTGGAGCTGGCACAAGCGCGCCAATATGCTCAAGCACCTGGCCGAGACGCGCGTGCGCTGGGCCGCCGGCCACATGCCGGAAGTCGATGGCGCCACGCCGGTGGTCGTGACCTTCCACGACGTCAATACCTATACCGCGCGCCACCTCGAGGAATACCTCGCGATCCTGGTGGACGTGGCGCACGAACTCGATGTACCGCTGGCGGTCAGGCCGTTTTACGACAACCGCGAAGAACTCGAACGCGCCGCATTGGCCAGCACCGTGGCCGACGCCGCATCGCGGCCGCAACTGCCGGGCTTCTGGAACTGGCTCTGGCAATAAGGCTTCACATCAGCGTCACCAGATCGATCCGGGGCGCCTCATCCAGCCTGCGCGCGCTGCACACCACCACCGACAACTGGTCATGCGCAATCGCCACGAAGTGGCCGTCGGCCCCCAGCTTGAAGCGCGCTTCCTTTTCACTCCACGAGCGATAAAAACCGTCGACGCGTTGCGCGGTGGGCAGCGCCTGCCACCGGGCGATCTCCTGCGCATCGAACGCCTGCGCAGCCAGCGCGTCGAGATCGCGGCTGGTGTCGAGCAGTTCGATATCGAGGCCCAGCCGGGTATGGGCGCTGACCGCGCAAGCAACCCAGCGGCCGCTGTGCGAAATCGAAAACCCGCCCTCGAATCCCTTGGCGGCCGGCGCAGGGGCAGCGAGCAACGGCGCACCGGCCACCTGCTCTTCCAGCACCACCGCCCGCGCCGACACGTTCAGCACCTGTCCCAACGCCATGCGCGCCAGCACCCGTCCGATGACGAACTGGCGCAGGCGCTGCGCGCGCGCAAAGCGCTGACAACGGGCCTGCTCGCCCGGCGCCAGCCATTCGCGCCAGCGCGGCAGGTCGGCGTCAGCCACGGCGTCGGCATCGACCATGAGCAAGCTGGCGGTGGTCATCAACGCCTTACTTGGCCAGCTTGACGAAATCGGCCTTGAGCGCCACGCCGGCCATGATGGCGCCGTCGGCGCATTCATATTCGGTCACGCTGGAAAATTCCTGGTCCTTGTAGTTGGAGACGATATTCACCACCGCATCGGCGCCCAGTTCGTTGGCGCGCTTTTGCAGCGCCAGCATCGCCGACAGGAACACCCATTGGCAGGCCGTATCGGTCGATTTGTTAAAGCCGTTGGTGCGCTGGCTGGTCTTGTCGGAAGCGATCACGCTGGCGATCTTCGGCGTTTTCTGGCTGCCGAAATAAAACTTCACCGTATCGCCCAGGCGCTGCTGGGCGTTGTTGGCGGCCAGCGCATCGGCGATCGGCAGCTTGACCATGGTGTCGGCGGCAAATGCGTTGACCGACGTGGCGGACGACGCGACCAGCAGTGCGGCGATGGCAAACATTTTTTTCATGATTAACCCTTTCTATTTGTCGTAGCGTTTGAAAATCAGGGAGGTGTTGATACCGCCAAAGGCAAAGTTATTCGACATCACATACTCGCATTGCAGCGCACGGCCCGCGCCGGCGATGTAGTCCAGTTGCGCGCACTCGCCGTCCAGCTGGTCGAGGTTGATGGTGGGGGCGAACCAGCCCTCTCGCATCATCTCGATGCTGATCCACGCTTCCAGCGCGCCGCACGCGCCCAGCGTGTGGCCCATATAGCTTTTCAGTGAACTGATCGGCGTGTTCGCGCCGAACACCGCCAGCGTGGCCTGCGATTCGGCGATATCGCCCTGCTGGGTGCCGGTGCCGTGGGCGTTGACGTAACCGATGTCGTGCGGTTGCAGGCCGGCGTCGCGCAGCGCCAGACGCATGGCCGTTTGCATGGTGGCTGCATTCGGTTGCGTGACGTGGCAGCCGTCGCTGTTGGTGCCGAAACCCACCAGTTCGGCGTAGATGGTGGCGCCACGCTGCTGCGCGTGTTCCATGTCTTCGACGATCAGGCAGCCGGCGCCCTCACCGATCACCAGGCCGTCGCGGCCCGCGTCGAACGGGCGCGGCGTGGTGTGGCCGGCGTCGTTGCGGGTGCTGGTGGCGAACAGCGTGTCGAACACCGCCGCTTCGGTCGCGCACAGTTCCTCGGCGCCGCCGGCCACCATCGCCAGCTGCTTGCCGGCGCGGATCGCCTCGTAGGCGTAGCCGATGCCCTGGCTGCCCGAAGTGCACGCGCTCGACGTGGTGATCACCCGGCCGGTGATGCCGAAGAAGACGCCGATATTGACCGGCGCCGTGTGCGACATCATCTTGATGTACGTGGTGGCGTTGATGCCCTTGGTTGTGCGCTCCTCCATCATGCGGCCGAAGTCGCCGATGGCGCTTGGCGTACCGGCGGACGAACCGAACGACACCCCCATGTCGCCACTTTGCAGCAGCGGGTGTTCGAGCAGGCCGGCGTCTTGCAGCGCCAGTTCGCTGGCGCGCGTGGCCATCAAGGCCACGCGGCCCATGCTGCGGATGGCCTTGCGGTTGTAGCGCGGCGTGAGCTCGAACGGCGCAGCGGGCGCGCCCAGGCGGGTGTTCAAGCCTTCGTAGTCTTCCCAGTCGGCCATGCGCACCACGGCGTTGCGGTACTCGCCCAGGCGCGCGCGGATGGTGGCCCAGTCGTTGCCGATCGGGCTGATGCCGGCCATGCCGGTGACAGCGACGCGACGGCTCATGCCAGGCCGCCGTTGACGGAGATGACCTGGCGCGTGATATAGCCCGCTTCCTCGCCGATCAGGAAACTGACGGCGGCAGCCACTTCTTCCGGCTTGCCCACGCGGCGCGCGGGAATCATCTTGAGCGCTTCGTCCATCGGCACGTCGCCGATCATGTCGGTCTCGATCAGCCCCGGCGCCACGCAGTTGACGGTGATGGCGCGCTTGGCCAGCTCCAGCGCCAGCGCCTTGGTGGCGCCAATGATGCCGGCCTTGGCGGCGCTGTAGTTAACCTGACCGCGGTTGCCGATCAGTCCCGACACCGAAGCGAGGGTGACGATGCGCCCGGGTTTGCGGCGCTGGACCAGCGGCATCACCAAGGGATTGAGCACGTTGTAGAAGCCATCAAGGTTGGTTTGCAGGACGATGTCCCAGTCCTCGCCCGACATGGCGGGGAACGCGTTGTCGCGCGCCACGCCGGCATTGCATACCACGCCGTAGTAGCAGCCGTGTTCCGCGATATCGACTTCAAGCGCAGCGGCGGTGGCGGCGCGGTCGCCGATATCGAACTGCAGCACGCGCACGGCGCGGCCCATGGCCGCGATGTCGGCGGCCACGGCGTCGGCTTCGGCACGCTGGCTGCGGCAATGGAGCACCACGTCGTAACCGTCGCGCGCCAGGCGCAGCGCGATCGCCTTGCCGATGCCGCGCGACGAACCCGTGACCAGCACGCTCATGGACTTATTCTGATTCATCCTGCTTTTCCATCTTCGAGAAATTGATTGACATTATCGGGCTGGAACACTGTCACCGTGGCGGTAGCCAGGGCCGGTGCACCTTGACCGGCAGCGGCTGCATCGATCCTGCAGTCGAAGGCGCCCAGCCCGTTTTCGCCTTGCAGCACGCGGTGCACTTGCACGTGCAGCACGCTGCCCGGTACAAAATACGGCACGGCGGCCTGGTACTTGCGCGAGCCGAGCAGGAAACCGACCTTCACCGCCTCGTCGCGCCGCAGGGCTTTCCAGCCCGCGTGCGCGGCAATCGCCTGCGCCATGTATTCGATGCCCACCCAGGCGCCCACGCCTTCGCCGGTGGCCAGCATGCTGCTGGCGTGGATGCGCACCTCGGCGCACAGGTTGTCGTCGTCCGCGCTCACCACGCGGTCGAGCAGCACCATGGCCCCCGAGTGCGGCAGCAGGTCGCGGACCGGTGGCAGCGGTGGCAGCATCATGACACGCGTCCCAGCAGCAGCGCCGCGTTGGATCCGCCAAAGGCAAAGGAGCTGCTCAGCACCCGCCGCAGCGGCCGGCCCAGCGCCGCGCCGGGCGCCACCAGGTTCAGGCGCGGCAGATCGGGATCGGGCACGCCGTCCCACAAGTGCGGCGGCAAGCGGCCTTGCCGGTTATCGTCCTGCATCGCCAGCCAGCACAGTGCCGCTTCGATGGCGGCCGCCGCGCCCAGCGTGTGGCCCGTGAACGGTTTGGTCGAACTGACCGGCACGTCCGTGCCGAACAGCGCAGCGATCACGCGCGACTCCATGGCGTCGTTCTGCGGCGTGGCCGTCCCGTGCATATTGATGTAATCGATCTCGCTGGCGGCAACGCCCGCACGCTGCAAGGCCTGCGTCATCGCCAGCGCGGCACCGGCGCCGGTGGGATCGGGCGCGGACATGTGGTGGCCGTCGGACGATTCGCCCCAGCCCATCAGGGCAACCGAGGTGTCGTCGTCTGCCTCGGCGGTCATCAGGAACAGCGCCGCCCCCTCGCCGATATTGATGCCGTGGCGGTTGGCGCTCATCGGGTTGCATGGCGCCGCGCTCACCGATTCGAGCGACGCAAAGCCGGCCACCGTAAATGTGCACAGCGAATCGGCGCCGCCGGTCACCACGGCGTCGCACAAGCCCATTTTGATCAGGCGCGCGGCGCTGGCCATGGCCTTGGCGCTCGACGAACAGGCGCTCGAATGCGCATACGCCGGTCCGGCCACGCCCAGTTCGTGCGCCAGCATGACGGCCGGCGAACCCATTTCCTGGCGGTCGTACTGGAAGTCGGCGGGCAGCGCGCCCTCGGTGGCATAGGTGCGGATCGCGTGCTCGGTCTCGCCGATGCCCGAGGTGCTGGTGCCGATCACCACGCCCACGCGGTCGGCGCCGTGGCGCGCAACCGCTGCATCGACTGCCGGGCGGATTTGCGCCAGCGCGGCCAGCACCAGCGCGTTGTTGCGGCTTCGCAGGGCTGGCGGCAGGTGGTCCATCGACGGCAGTTCGTCCAGCACCCGGCCCAGCGGCAGTTCGCGGTCGGGCGTCCAGGCGCGGGTGGGCGCCACGCCAGCTTCGCCGGCGAACAGGCGCGTCCTCACCTGCGCGTGGCCGGCGCCCAGTGCGCAAACAATGCCGCAGGCGTTAAGGTAGTAATTCGACATATGTTTCAATCGGCGGCAAACTGAATGGTGAGCTTATAGTGATATCGCAGGTTTTCCAAGACCACCGTGCCACTCCAGCGCGGCTGGCCGCTGTAGACTATTTTCATGATAGCTTCGTCGTCGAGGTACAGCGTGCGGGTGGTGCCTTGCTCGGCAATACGCCAGCCGGCCGGCAGCGCGGCAGCCACCGCCTCGGCCGGCCACAACGTCAGTTGCATGTCTTCCAGCACATCCTCGGCCTTGACCTGCGACGGCAGCATGATATGGCGCCACGACGTCAGTTCCTTGCCGTCGTAATGCAGGGTGAGCACGCGCTGGCCCATGGCCAGGCCGACCACGTCGATCGCGTCCGGCTCCACCTGCAAGGCCACGTCCATGTCGTCGGTGCGGCCGGCCCGTTCGACTTTCAGGTGCTGCTGCACGCTGATCGACGCGCCCAGCGCGGCGGGCGGCAGCTTCAATCCAAGCCGGGCCTGCGGCGGCGGTGCGGTAGTGGCGCAGCCGGCCAGCACCAAGGCCGCCAGCAACGCTGCAGCTTTGTGCATCAACCAGCGCATACCGCCTCCAGCGCCGCCAGCCGGCGCGGCGTCTCTTTCACGTACGGGTTGGTCTGGTCCCACGCATAGCCGGCCAGGATCGACGCGATCATGCGCTTGATTTCCGGGCGCTGCTCCTGGTGGAAGATGATGGTCTGGAAGCCGCCCGCGTACCACGATTCGACAAAGGCGCGGAAGGTATCGACACCCTTGCGCAGCGGTGCGCCGTAGTCGGCCTGCCAGTCCACGGTTTCGCCGGCGAACTGGCGCTGCAAGGCGGCAGCCGCCAGGCTGGCCGACTTGAAGGCGATGGTCACGCCCGAGGAGAAGACCGGATCAAGGAACTCGCCGGCATTGCCGAGCAAGGCGTAGCCCTCGCCCCACAATTTATCGACGTTGGCCGAATAGCCAGTGATCTGGCGCGCCGGCGTATCCCACACGGCGTCGGCCAGCAGCGCATGCAGCGACGGTTCTTCCGCGATGATCGCCTGCAGCCGCTCGGTGGGCGTGCCCTGGTACTGGTCGAGGAAGCTGGTTTCGGCCACCACGCCCTGCGAGCAGCGCCCGCCGGCAAAGGGGATAGTCCAGAACCACACGTTGCAATGCTTGGGGTGAACCGTCACGCGGATCTTGTTGCGGTCAAAGTGGGCGCCCCGGATGCCGTCTTCCACGTGGGTGAAGATGGCGCCGCGCACCGGGAAGTTCGATGGCGTTTCGAGCTTGAGCAGGCGCGGCAAAATGCGCCCGAAGCCGCTGGCGTCGAGGATGAAGCCGGCGCGCAACTGGTATTCGGTGCCGTCCGGCTTTTTGACGGTGACCAGGGCCGGTGCGCCATCCCGCCCCGGCACGATGTCGAGCACCTCGTGGCGGTAGCGCACCTCGGCGCCGAAGCGCTCGGCCTCTTTCGCCAGGATATGGTCGAAGTGGGCGCGCTGCACCTGGTACGTGGTGCCCCACCCTTTTGAATGCTTGTCGCGGAAATCGAAGTCCGTATAGCAGCCGTCGCGCATGAAGGCGGCGCCGTTCTTGAACTGGAAGCCCGCCTCCACCACCGCTTGCAGCATGCCGGCCTGCTCGAGGTACTCCATGCTTTGCGGGAGCAGGCTTTCGCCGATCGAAAAGCGCGGGAACTCTTCGCGCTCGATCACCAGCACCTGGCGGCCCTGCTGACGCAACAGCGCGGCGGCAACGGAACCGGCCGGGCCGGCGCCGACGATCAGGATTTCTACGGATTCAGGCTGCACGCCGGTCATCGCGCAGTTCATCAATGCATCAGACATGTTTGCTCTCGGAGGTGGTGGAGGTGGTGGCACCGAAACAGGGAACGATCAGCCAGACCAGCGCCGTCCCCAACAGCATGGTCAGGCCGAACGCCTGCAAGGCCGGGGTATGACTCAGGCCCAGCAGGCCAAACGACAAGATGGTATTCGCAGCAGACATGCCCACCGCCAGCCACGGCGTGTGGTCGCGCCGGTCCGGGTGTTCCTGCATGAAGATGCCGTAATCGACGCCTACGCCCAGCAGCAGCATCAGCGCCAGCACGTGGAACAGCTGCAGGTTTTGCGAGGCAAAGCCCAGGATCGCCAGCGCGGCGATGCTGGCGATTGCCGTGGGCGCCAGCACGCGCCAGGTACGGCCGCGATAGCGCGGGAACAGCAGCACGAACACCACTGCGTACGCGCCCAGCACCACCCAGCTCATATTGACGCGATAGCGGCCCAACACCGACGAAATCTCGGCCACCTTGTCCACCCACTGCACGCCCTGCACGCTATCGGCCGCACGCATCACCTGCGGCACGGCGGCCATGCCAAGGCCGCGCAGCGCCACGATGCTGGCATAGCCGCCGTCGATCTGGCCCAGCCACAGGTGGCGCCACGGCTCGCTGGCCGGCGTTTTGAGGAAGTCGTCCATCGCCAGCGGCGCGCTGGACGCCAGCAGGCCGGCGCGGGTGGCGGCGATCCATGCTGCGTCCTCGCCGGTCTCGCGCGCCAGTCCCTGCAAGGGGCCGGCGTCGCCCAGCAGTTTTTGTTCGACCAGCGCGCGGCGCGCGGCTTGCGTGGCGGCCGACGGCACCCAGTTCGACATGGCCTGGTAGCCGGAAATCTGCCTGGTCGCGATCAGCGGGTCGAGGCGCGCCTTCAGCTGTTCTTCGCGTTGCAGCACCTGTTCGGCCGACGGTGCGCGCACCAGGAAGTACTGCACCGGCGTGGGTGCGTCGAGCAGCTTGCTCAACTTGATCTGGTCGGCGATCAGGTGCTTCGGCGGATTTTGCAGCAGGCGGATATCGTCGTTGGCGCCCAGGCGGCTCACGCCGTAAGCGGCGGCCACCGCGAACACCAGCACCGCCACCAGCGTGGCGCGATTGACGCGCAGCAGCGGCCAGGCGCGCAACGCGGCGCCGTAGCCACGCACCAGCGCCCCGCTTTTCAACGTGCGGCTGCCAATCAACGCCGGGAACCAGCACACCACCGTCAGCCACGCGAACACCAGTCCCAGCGCCGAGAACACCGCCATCTGGCGCAGGCCCGGGAACGGCGTCAGCGCCAGTCCCATGTAGCCGATCACCGCCGCCAGCAGCGTGAAGCACAGGCCCGGCATCAGGCGGCGCAGCAGCGCGGGCGAATCGAGTTGTTCGCCGGCGGCCAGGCGATTGCACAGGAAGTAGATACCGTAGTCCTGCGCCACGCCGATCAGGCTGGCGCCAAACACCAGCGTCATCAAGTGGATCTGGCCGAACAGCAGCCAGCACACCGACAGCGCGCCGAGGAAACCCACGCCGATCGACAGCAGGATCAGCGAAATCGGTTTGAACGAGTGGAACGCAAACCACATCAGCGCGATGATGCCGAGCAGCGAGCCGATGCCGATGGTGGACACCTCGCCGCTGGCCTGGGCGCTGGCGTTGGCCGCGTGCAGGATCACGCCGGCCTGGATCAATTCGACTTTCGGCGCGGTTTTGCGGGCAGCATCTGCGGCCTGTTGCAGCAGCGGCAGCACGGTTTCCTGCGCCGTCATCGACAGCGCAGGCACCTTCAACGTCAACGGCAGCAGCACATACTGTTTGTGCGCATCGGCCACGAACAAATGGCCATCGCGCGGACGCACCGGGGTTTCCTGGGCGCGCTCCTGCACCCAGCCGCCGAACAGACCGAAAGGATCTTCCTGCCACGAGCCCAGCTTGGGGCCGCCGAAGGGGCTGTACAGCTTGGCCAGCGCGGCATCGAGCCAGTACTGCGCGGGCTGCGTGCGCAGTTGCGCTTCCTGCTCGGCCGTGAGCAGGGTCAAACGATGCTGCTGGAAAACCGACAGCCAGTCGTTCTGCGTTTGCTCGTCGATGGCAGCGGCCGCGAATAAATCGCTGCGCGTGCCAAGCACCGCCTGGTATGCATCGGCTGCGCGTTTCGCATCGGTCCAGTCCTCGGCGCCGACCAGCACGATCACGCGCTGCTGGGCCGCATCGACCATGTGTGCGAACGACGCCTGCAACACCGGATCGCGCTCCTGCACCGGCAGCAGCGCCATGATGTCGGTATCAGGCACGATGCGCTGCACCAGCCACAGGTAGGCGTTATGCCCGAGCAGCAGGCACACGGCCAGCGCCCACAGCGCCGCGAGTTGTCGGGTACGCGTCAAAACAGCGCCGCTTCC
The DNA here is from genome assembly GCF_001421905.1 of Duganella sp. Leaf61. Classification (NCBI taxonomy): domain Bacteria; kingdom Pseudomonadati; phylum Pseudomonadota; class Betaproteobacteria; order Burkholderiales; family Oxalobacteraceae; genus Duganella; species Duganella sp. Leaf61. The sequence continues at coordinate 22,823 of NZ_LMLM01000004.1, read as the reverse complement.
TCGGCGGTCAACGCCGATTCACCGGTCTTGATGTCGGAGAAAACGATATTGGTGCGGTCGCCGCTGTTCTCGCTCATCACGATGTTTTTCACGTACGCGCCGCCTTCGAGCTTGATGGTGCCGATGGCCTTGTCCAGCGCCGCCTGTTTGGCCTTGAGCGATACGTTCCAGCTGGACGCGTCCACCGTGCCATCGACCTCGAACAGCGATTCGAGCTGCGCCAGGTCGCCCGACAGCAGCGAGAACAACACGTTGTTAATCATGCGCACGGTCGGCTCGGTCTTGGCGTCGAGCCGCATGGCCACGCGGTCGCCCTGGTAGTTGACGATTTCGTCGCGCGTCAGGCGCATCGTGCTCGGGAAGGGTTTCAGGGTACGCCACAACACGCCCTTGCCGGCCACCACGCAAAAGCGCCCATTGGAGGCCAGCGGCTTCTTCATGCCGGCCAGGGTCTTGGTCTGGTCGAAGCGGCCGCACATGATGGCCGGCTTGGCCAGCATGGCCTGGATTTTCGATACTTGTACCGCTGCTTGTGCCGGAAAGGTCGTCATGACCAGGGCAGCCACCGCCAGCGCGGCGCGTATCATTTTGCTTGCGTTCATACAGGTTCCAATCCCAGTTTTTCAAACAGTACCGACGGCGACACGAAGCACATCTCTTTGGTGGCGATATCGACCGCCACCATGGTGGTGCTGGCGCGGTTCAGGCGCTTGCCGGTTTCGGCGTCGGTGATCAGGTAATCGATCTTGAGGCGGTTTTCCCACTCGACGATATCGGCGCGCAGCTTGAGCTTCTGGCCGAATACGGCGGAGCCCACGTAGCGCAGCTGCATGTCGATCACGGGCCAGGCATAGCCGGACGCCTTCATCTGCGGGTAGTTGTAGCCGATCTTGTCGAGCAGCGCGCAGCGCACCACTTCCAGGTATTTCACGTAGCGGCCGTGCCAGACGATTTCCATCGGATCGAGGTCGAAGAACTGCACCTGCATCTCCACTTCCGCAAACCAGCGGCTCTCTTTCGCCTTACGCATACAGGCTCCAGGCCTGGTCGCGGATACGGTCGATCAAGACGCGCAGGTCCGGTTCCAGGCGGCGGTCTTCCACCACTGGCGCCACGTCAAGCCCCAGCGCTTCCTGCATCACAGCCAGTTGCGACTGCGGCAGCACGTCGGGCGTCGCCTGACAGCGCAGCCAGACGCCCTGGCGCACCGTGATCAGCAAGGCAGCCACCACCTGTTCGGTCAGTTCCAGCACGCGCAGGCAATCGCGCGCAGCGATGGTGCCCATGCTGACCTTGTCCTGGTTGTGACACTCGGTCGAGCGCGAGAACACTGACGCCGGCATGGTCAGCTTCAACGCTTCGGCAGTCCAGGCCGAAGCGCTGATTTGCAGCGCTTTGAGGCCGTGGTTGATCGGCGCGCGGTCGCCGGTGGCGCCGGACAGGTTGGCCGGCAGGCCGTGGTTGTAGCGGCTGTCCACCAGCAGCGCCATTTGCCGGTCCAGCAGGTCGGCCAGGTTGGCCACCGCGTTCTTCATGCCGTCCATGGCAAAGGCGATATGCCCGCCGTAGAAATGGCCACCGTGCAGCACGCGTTCATTGTCGGCGTCGATCAGCGGATTGTCGTTGGCGCTGTTGAGTTCATTTTCGATCATGGTGCGGAACAGCGGCAGCGTATCGGCCAGCACGCCGATCACGTGCGGCGCGCAGCGGATCGAGTAGCGGTCCTGCAGACGCTTGCCGTTGCGTTCCCACTCGGTCGTCGGCAGGTCGCTGCGCAGCCACGCCGCCACCTGCTGCATGCCGGCGTGCGGCTTGGCCGCGAACAGCACTTCGTCGAAGTGGTGGGCGTTGCCGTCCATCGCGAACGAGGCCATGGCGGTGATGCGGGTGGACAGGCGCACCAGGTACTCGGCGCGGTCGTAGGCCAGGCAGGCCAGCGCGGTCATCACGGCCGTGCCGTTCATGATCGCCAGGCCCTCTTTCGGGCGCAGGCGCAGCGGCGTGATGCCCGCTTCCGCCAAAGCCTGCGCCGCCGGCACCTGTACACCGTCGCGCCATACTTCGCGCTCGCCGCACAGCACCGCCGCCAGGTATGACAAGGGCGTCAAGTCGCCACTGGCGCCCACCGATCCTTCGGACGGGATCAACGGCAGCAGGCCGGCGTCGAGCAGGCGGGTGATTTGCAGCAGCAGCTCCACGCTCACGCCCGAGTAGCCCTTGGAGAGCGACGCCAGGCGAGAAGCGAGAATCGCCCGCGTTTGCGCCGGCGTGAAGTACTCGCCCAGGCCCACGCCGTGGTAGGTGTACAGGTGGTGCGGCAGTTCGGCCACCAATGCCGGCGGCACGGTCACGGTGCACGAGTCGCCGTAGCCGGTGGTTACACCGTAGATGGTGCCGTCTTCGCGCAGCAGGCGTTCGAGGAACTCGGCGCCGCGCGCGATGGCGCTGCGAAAGGCCGGATCGTCGGAGAGTACGGCGGTCGCACGGCCATGAGCGATATCGACGATGTCTTCGAGCGTGAGCCGCTCGCGGCTGAAGTGCACCGTGCGCGGCGATGGTTGAAGTCGGGCTGTGTCAGCGAGGTGCATCGGGAGATTCCAGTTCGGGTAAATGCCAAAAATCATAGAAGTTAAACCATTCGAGCGGCGCCTGCATCGTATGGTGCTCGAGCCGGCGCGCATAGTCGCCGGCCAGCTCGGCCAGCGCGGCGTCGCGGTCCTTGCGCGGAATGCGCACGCGTTCGCGGAACGTTTCGAAATAGACGTGCGCGCGGCGACCGCGGCGCATGGAAAAAATCAGGTACACCGGGCATTGCAGGATGCCGGCCAGGATGTGCGGTCCCACCGGGAATGGCGCCGGGGCGCCAAGAAAATCGGCAATCGCCACGCGGGGATTGTGCGAGACCGGCACGCGGTCGCCGGCGATCACCACGAATTCGCCGCGCGCCACGCGCTCGGACAGCAGCATGGCGGTGGCCGGCGACATCTCGGTCACCTGCATCAGATTGAGGCTGCTGTCCGGATTCAGGCTGGCCAGCATGTCGTTGAACGCCTGCGCGTGCCTGGTGTGCACCAGCACCGTGAGCTTGATGTCATGGCGCTGGCGCGACAGCACGCGGCACAGTTCCAGGTTGCCCAGGTGGGCGCAGATCATCAACCCGCCCTGCCCCGCCGCCACGGCGTCGGTAATCAGTTCGCCGCCGTGCAGCTCCACGTCGTCCACCGGGTACAGGCCGCCCCATAACAGCATCTTGTCGAGGATGCTCTCGCCGAACGCGGCGAAGTGGCGCATCACGCCCGGCAGCTTGCGTCCCGTATGCGCCTGCATGCTGTCCAGGTAGTCGCGCGAAGCGCGCCGTGGCAGCGGCTTGGTGAGCACATACCAGGCCAGTACCGGGTACAGCACGATGCGAAACGGCCAGCGGCCGAACACCCGGCACACCCAGAACAGAAAGCGCATGCCGGCGACGAAACTGATTTCGTTGATCGACGCCCAGTGCAGGCCGCGCGCGCTCATGCCGACCGCCACTTGCGCGCCAGCAGGCGCGGAATGCGCGGCAGCATGCCGAAGAACAGTTTGGTGTGCATCCACGAGATCTGCACATTGTCGCGCCACACGCGAAAGTGCGACACGCCGTCGGCCGGGTAGCTGACGTGGGTGGGCACGTTGACCACCCGCGCGCCGTCCCAGAACAGGCGCACCAGGATGTCGGTGTCGAAGTTCATGCGCGCACCGATGTGCTGGCGCGCCACCAGCGCACTGACTGCGGCCACCGGGTAGACGCGGAAACCGCACATGGAGTCGATGATGTCGAACGACAGCGTGTTGATCCATACCCAGATATGGGTGGCGTAGCGCCCGTACAGGCGCGCCTTCGGCACCGATTCGTCATATACCGGGTGGCCGACGATGATGGCCTGCGGGTGCACCTTCGCCTGCGCCAGGAACATGGGCACGTCGCCGGTCCGGTGCTGGCCGTCCGCATCGATTTGCAGCACATGCGTGTAGCCCAGTTGCGCCGCGCGCGCAAAACCGGCCAACACGGCGGCGCCCTTGCCCTGGTTGACGGCCAGGCGTACCACCGTCACGCGCTGCGGATGCGCCAGCGCCAGTTGATCGAGTACCGCCGCGCAGCCGCTGTTGCTGCCGTCATCGACCAGGATCACCGGCACCCCATGCGCCAGCAAGCCATCGACGACGGTGGCGATCGCATGTTCGTGGTTATACACCGGGACCACGATGCAGGGATTGAACACATCAGGCATTGTCCTGCTCCTCGGCCAGCATGATGCGCCCGCTCGAATGCTGGCTGCCTTCCGACACGTAGCGGAAATTCAGGCTGCCCTTGGCCGTGTCGTGCACCAGTTCGAGTTGCACCGCCATGTCCGGTCGCACCACCTGCTGGAACTTGAGCAGATTCACACCGGTGAAATTCGGCGGCAGCGTGAAGTACTGGCGGCCGTAATGCAGCGCCCACTCCACCTGCACCACGCCCGGCAGGATGGGCGCGACGTCGAAGTGGCCGTCGAAATACAGCAGGTCGGCCGGTGCCGTCACTTCCAGCAGCACGCGGTGTTCGTCGCGTTCGAGTTCGCGCACGTGCGGGAAAACCGGTCGAGGGACAGGCTGAGGGGCAGTTACCGGCGCTGGGGCAGCATCGAGCAACGCCTCCAGCGCTGCCAGCGTGGTCTTGCCCTGGGCGTTGACCGGCATGCGGTCGAGGTAGCGCCAGCGGCGCGGCAGGGCCACCGCTGCCACGGCGGCCGCCAGCGCTGCGCGCAGGCGGTTGTTGAGTGCCACCTTGCCTTCACGGGCGAGCAGTTCGGCGCCAGCAGCGGTAGGCACGACAAATGCGGCGATCCGCTGGCGGTCGCCAGTCGGCGCCACGGCCGCCTGCGCGTCAGCGAGCACCCCGCCTCTCGCTGGCGCAGCATGCACTGCCGGCGTTGCAGCTGCCGGCTCGCACACGATGACACGCGCCTCGGCCGCCAGGCCCGACGCCAGCAAGGCCGCCTCCATGGCGGTGAGCGACACCCGCTTTTCCTCGATCTTGACGATACGGTCGCTGCGCCCGCGCAGCACGAAACCGGCATCAGCGGCATCACCGGCCGGCGCCGCGCGGTCGGCCAGCACCAGCCAGCTGTCGTCGGGCAGATGCGGCGAGCGTACTTCCAGCGCGCCGTCCTCGCCCAATCGCCAGGCCACGGTAGGGAATGCGCGCCAGGCGTCGTCATCGAGATGGGCGCGCTGGCGCCAGGCCACGCCGCCGGTTTCCGAGCTGCCATACACTTCCACCGGCACCTTGCCCAGCAAGGCGCCAGTGGCCAGCGCGGTGTCCGGCGCCAGCGGACCGCCGGACGAGAATACGGCGCGCAGGTTGCGCGCGGCGCCCGACCAGTCCAGGTGTTCGGGCAGCCGCTTCAGGTGCGCCGGGCTGGCCACCAGCACGCAGGCGCCAAACGCCAGCGCCGGGGCCAGCTCTTCGTGGAAGCCCAGGCTCAGCGCATGCACCATGCGCCCCGTGGTCAACGGCCACAAGACCTTGAACAGCAGGCCGTAGATATGCTGGTGCGACACCGTCGCCACGACCGCCGCGTCGCCGGCGGTGGCGCCGAACAGCACGTCGAGCGTGGCTACTTCGCTGGCAATCTGCGACAGTTTTTTGGGGATGGCCTGCGGTTCGCCGGTGCTGCCCGAGGTGAACACCACCAGCGCCGCCGCATCCACATCGAGCGCGCCGGCTGGCAGCGCGCCCTCGTATGCGTGGTTAGACTGATCCGGCTGCAACGGCGCCAGCGCCGCCGGATACTGACCCAGGAAGCCATCGACGGAACCCCGCAACGCCGCGCACGTGGCGTCGAGCGTATCGGCGCCGAGCCAGATGGTTTTACCGGCATGCCAGGCGCCCAGCAGCGCCGCGCCGAAGTCGATGCTGTCGTCGAGGTACAGGGCAAAGTTGGCGCCTGCTTGCGCGCGCAGCAACGCATGCCAGGCGCCGGCACGGGCCAGGAATTCGCCGGTCGTCACCAGCGTGCCGGCGCGCCAGCCCACCGCAGCGGCGGCAGGGCGTGCCGCCAGCGCTGCGGCCAGGTTGTCGAGCGACGTAGAAAACAGGTCAGACATGATGCAAGCGCTTGAACCGCAGGCGCACCAGGTATTCGGCGCCGAACAGGACCGCCATCAGCGCGTACGACACCACGCCCGTGTACAGCGACCACACAGCCTCGCTGGCCCACAGCGCGGTACCGAGCGCGATGGCGCCGTTAATGATGAAAAAGCCGCACCATACCTTGGTGACGGTGCGCATATACGCTTGCGCCGGTGGCGGAAAATCTTCGCCGCGCAGGCGCGCCATGCGCTCGACCGCCGACATCGGCGTGGTCAGGCTGTAGGCAAAGCCGCCCAGCATGGCGGCGCTCACCAGCACCGGGTAGAGTTTGAGCGGCAGCAGCAGGTTGCTCCAGATGGCGCAGGCCACCAGCGCCAGCGCGCCGGCCACCGACCAGCGCGCGGCGCCCGACAGCCGTAGCGACGGCAGGCGCGTGACGGCGGCGGCCAGCAGCAGCATGGCCAGCCAGCGCGGCTCCACCTTGCCATGTCCGAGCCAGATCGCCAGCGGATACAGCAGCGTCAACGCCACTGTCAGTGCAGTCATCAACATCGGGTTACGCGGGCTCCGTCATCCCGGCCAGCGCATCGACGACGTCGCCGATGGTGCGGATGGTCTTGAAGACTTCGGGTTGCAGGCGCTTGCCGGTCAGCTGCTTGAGCTTGACGGCCAAGTCCACCGCGTCGATGCTGTCGATATCGAGATCGGAATACAGATTGGAATCGGCGGTAAGCTGCGCCTTGTCCAACTCGAACATCTCGGCCAGCAGATCGATGACCCAATGCTGCAACTGCTCTTTGCTCATCGCGTTCAAATCAATCATGTCGTGCTCCCTTATTTCTTGCGGTGGGTCGCGATCATCGCCGCCAGCGCCTGCACCGAGGCGAAGTGGCGGCGGGTGTCCTCCGAATCGGCGGACAGGGAAATGCCGTACTGCTTCTGCAGCGCCACGCCCAGTTCCAGCGCGTCGATCGAATCGAGGCCGAGGCCTTCGACGAACAGCGGCGCAGCGCTGTCGATGTCGTCGGGGGTGATGTCTTCCAGTTGCAGGACATCGATGATCAGTTGTTTCACTTCCAGTTCAAGCATGGCTTCGGTACTTCCCCGTAAAATAATTTTGTAAAAATTCTGTTACCTGGCGCGCTGCCAGCACTTCGGTCGCGCCCTCGCCGATAAAGCCGGCGATCGCCACATCGTCCTGCACGTCGATGCGCAGCAGCACCCGGCGCGGCGGCACTTGCCACCATTTTTCACCCTTGCCCAGCGTGGGCGGATCGCAGCGGATCAGCACCGGCGTGATGTCGCGCGCGCCGCGCACGGCGATATTGGCGGCGCCGCGCTTCAAGGCGATCACGCCGTCGGCGCCGGTGCGCGTCCCCTCCGGGAACACGATCAGGTTGTTGCCGCGCCTGAGCGAGGCGATGCAGTCGTCCACCAGTTCGGCGCCGCCGGCATTGCTGATGTAACCAGCCGCCCGCACCGGCCCGCCCGTAAACGGGTTGTTCCACAACGCGCCCTTGACGATGCAGTCGGCGTTTTTCACGAACGCCATCAGGAACACCGTGTCGATCAGGGTGGGATGATTGGCCAGGATCAGCAAACCGCCCCGCTCCAGCTTTTCCAGCCCGGTGATCTCGTAGCGCAGCACACCGGACGCGCGCATCATGTCCACGTAAGCGCGGAAAGCGCGCCGGATGATTTCGCGCGCCGCGCGCACCCGCCGCTCCGGCTGGCGCACCAGCACATTCAATAGCGGGAACACCAGCACCCGCATCAGCACCCCGCCGATGCCGAACACCGCGAAACTCAATCCGGTCGCCAGCACCCGCCAGCAGCGCGACAAGCCGGCCAGCATCGCCTCAGGCTCCGGCCGCGTTGACACCGGCATCGCCGTTACCGCGCGTCCAGTGCCAGCGCAGGCGGCCGTCACAGCGTTCCATGGCCGCCGCGCCGCCCAGAAGAAAGCGCGCCACCGCCAGCCCACCCGGCAAATCGACCGTCGCCGCGTCGTCACTGGCGACCCAGCGCAGCGTGACGGAAGCGCAGGCCGCCGGTGCGCAAGCTACCGAAGCATCGGCCGCCGATGCGCCGGCCGCAGGATCGCCTGCCGCAGGATCGCCTGCCGCAGGATCGCCTGCCGCAGGCTCCACCACCGGCGCGGTCAGCAACCACGCCCACGCGTGCGCCTGCTCGACACCGTCGCGAAACGGCATGAACAGTTCCGGCAGCGGCGCGTCGCACGCGACCAGCAGCACCGAGGCGGCGCCGTCGGCCAGCAGGCCGCACGCCTCGATCACCGCGTGTTCGATGGTGGCGCCGCCGGCCGCCAGCGCAATATGGTTGGCGCGGTCCTTGCGGGCGATCGTCAGCAGACCGACATGGGCGTTATGGACCGACATGCTGAACGCGGTGGGCGACAGCGGTTCGCCGCGCGCCAGGTCGGACAGCAATTCCACCGCCCGCGCCACCTCGCCATGGCGCGAACAAAACACGACGGGAACATCGGTGCGGCCGTCCAGGCATTCGTATGCCACTTCCAGCGCCATCTTGCCGAAGAAGCCGGCGCGGCGGCGCAACATGGGCGGCATCGCTTTTACTCCCGGCTCTTCGCCGAGGATGATCGGCGCGGCCACCGGCGCCTGTGCCCATTGCGTCCACGCAGCCAGCGTGGTCAGTCCCGGCGCCCAGTAAGCGTGGCGGGCAATGGAAAAGGTGACGCCGTCGTTGCGCATGTTGACAATAAATCCAGAGCGTTGAGATTGGGGAGGGTACGAACTCGCGCTCACATGCCTGCAAAAATGCCCGCCGAGGTACGGGTGAAATTATAAACGACTGCCCTCTGCCCATAGTGCAATAAATATCTACGAGGCAACTTAATTGGGGTTTTCTTGTTCCTTTTTGTGCAACCTCAAGCGTAGATTCTCACCGAATGTCACAAATCAAGGAAAAGTGGCGAAAAAAAAGGCGGTCCGCGCAATTGCGGCACCGCCAGTTAAGCCAGGAATAAGAAACCTTGTGTCAATTCGACATCAGAATACCCACAGCTTGTCAGCCGGCATTTGCAGCCAGTAACGCCCCGGCTCGAGCTTGTATTTCGAGTAGGCGCGCAACCCCGCCGCGCTGCTGTCGGGCGACTTGAACAGGCACTCGAAGCGGTCGCCCAGGTACATGCAGGTCAGCAGTGGCATTTCGATGGCGTTGTCCACCGCCGTGGCGCTGATTTTCACCTCTTCCACGCGGATGATGGTGGTGGGCTCCGCGCCAGCCTGGCCGGCGCCGCGCGCGGTGCCCGTCAACCGGGCGCCGTTCACATCGAGCTGCACGTGGCTGCCGTCGCGCGCCACTACCTTGGCCGGCAGCTTGTTATTACTGCCCATGAACTCGGCCGTGAACAGCGTTTCCGGCGTTTCGTACATGCTTTGCGGCGTGCCTTGCTGCTCGATCTTGCCGTTATTGAGCAGCAGGATGCGGTCCGAGATCGCCATCGCTTCGGCCTGGTCGTGGGTGACCATCAGCGCCGAGAGGCCCAGGCGCACGATCAGTTCGCGCAGGAAGGCGCGCGCCTCTTCGCGCAGCTTGGCGTCGAGGTTGGACAGCGGCTCGTCGAGCAGGATCACCGGCGGGTTGTACACCAGCGCGCGGGCGATCGCCACGCGCTGCTGCTGGCCGCCCGACAGCTGGTGCGGATAGCGTTCGGCCAGGTGGCCCAGGCCCAGGTTCTTCAGCACATCGGCCACCTTGTCCTTGATCTCGGCCGCGCCCATCTTGCGCAGCTTGAGGCCATAGGCGACGTTGTCGAACACGGTCTTGTGCGGCCACAGCGCATACGACTGGAATACCAGCCCCAGGTTGCGGTGCTCGGCCGCCAGCTCGAAGTTCCTGGCGCCGTCGTACACGGCGCGGTCGCCGATGGCGATGGTGCCCTGCTTGGGGCTTTCCAGCCCCGCCACCGCGCGCAGCAAGGTGGTCTTGCCGCTGCCCGAAGGGCCGAGCAACGCCACCACTTCGCCTTTTTGCAAGTGCATCGATACGCCCTTCAGGATCGGATTGGCGGTGGCGCCGGTGCCGTAGTCGAGGTGCAGGTCGTTGACAGTGAGTTCATTCATGGTCAGGTCTCGTTTCATTGTATGTTGATGACTGTTAGTTATGCAGCTCAGTTATGTAACTTGACGCCGAAGCGCAGCGCCACACCGAGGCCGATGGCCACCAGCGAAATATTGATGAACGATAGCGCCGCCACCAGGTCGGTGGAGCCGGACGCCCACAACGACACCAGCATCGCGCCGATCACTTCCGTGCCCGGCGACAGCAGGTACACGCCGGTCGAATATTCGCGCTCGAAGATCAGGAACACCATCAGCCACGCGCCCAGCAGGCCGTATTTGATCAGCGGCAGGGTGACGTCGCGCGAGACCTGGCCACGGCTGGCGCCCACCGCGCGCGCCGCCTCTTCCAGCTCCGGGCCCACTTGCAGCAGCGCGGTGGAAATCAGGCGCATGCCGTAGGCCAGCCACACCACAGAATACGCCAGCCACAGGGCGAAAATGGTCGAGCGCAGCGACCGCAGCACTGGAATTGCATTTTCGCTGAGCCACACGGCCATGCCGTTGTCCATGCCCTGCAGGATGCCGTCGAGCCAGTTCGGCACGAACAGGAACACCCACAGGAACGACAGGCCGGCCAGCAGGCCCGGCACGGCGCGCGGCACCAGCACGCTGTAGTCGAGGAAGCGGCTGATCATGTCCGGCTTGCGGTGCATGGCCAGCGCGATGGCGCAGTAGCAGATCACGGCCAGCGCGCCGCCGACCACGCCGATCAGGATGGTGTTGACGATGCCGCGCACCAGCGACGGCTGGTCGAGGATTTCGCGGAAGTGCTGCAAGGTCAATACGTCGACCAGGCGCACGCCCTCGCCCCAGTACTCGACGAACGAGCGCAGCACGATGCCCGACAGCGGCATGATGATGGTAAACATCAGCCAGCCGAAGATCAGCGCAAATGCCAGCCATTTCCACTGGCCCAGCGGCATGACCTTCGAGCGGGCGCCCTTGCCCTTGATCGAGACGAACTTGTTGGCCGACTTGAGCAGGTAGCGCTGCACCATCACCAGCGGGAACGTCACCATCACCAGGCACACGGCCACCGCCGCCATCAGGTGGTACGACGGGATGCCCAGCTTGTTGGTCAGCTTGTACAGGTAGGTGGCCAGCACCATGTGGCCTTCCGGGTCGCCCAGCACCAGCACCAGGCCGAATACTTCGAAGCCGAGGAACATCACCAGCACGCCGGCATAGGCCAGCGCCGGGGTAATCATTGGCAGCGACACGCCGAACATCACCTGCAACGGCGAGGCGCCGGCCACGCGGGCCGCTTCTTCGACGTCCGAGCCCAGGCTCTTGAGCGCGGACGAGGCGTACAGGTACACGTGCGGCACGTGGGTCAGGCCCGCGATGATGACGATGCTGGTAAACGAATAGATATTCCACGGGATGAAGCCCAATAAATCCTTGGCCCATACCGAATAGAAACCCACCGGCCCCATTGCCACCACGTAGCCGAAGCCCATCACCATCGGCGACACGAAAATCGGCACCAGCAGCGCCGGCGCGATGAAGCCCTTGCCTGGCAGGTCGGTGCGGATCATGAGGAAGGCCAGCATGCCGCCCAGCGGCACGGCAATTGCCGTCAGGCCCAGCGCCAGGTACAGCGCATTTTTGGCGGCGGACGAAAAATCGGGATCATCGAAAATGAAGCGGTAGGCGTCGAGCCCGAACTGCTTGGCCGGCATGAAGAACGGCGCGGTCAGAAAGCTCTGGTAAAAGATCAGGAACAGCGGCAGGAAGATGGCGGTGGCAGCCAGCACCACCACCAGGCCGCGCAGCCAGTTGATGCCCGGGCCGCGCCGGCCGCTGCCGGGGAGAGTGAGAGTTTGCATAGGATTTCCGTTTGTGGACAAACGAGGCGAAAAGGGGCCCTCGCCCGCGCCATGGTGGACGCGGGTTCGGGCGCTTGCTTAAGGGACTAAGAGACTACAGCCAGGCGCTTACTTCTTGCCGGCCGTGTCCTTCCACTGCTTGAGGAAGGCCATGCGCTTGGCCGGGGCCAGGTATTCCATCAGGCTCGGATGCACGGGCACCGGCTTGACGTTGTCCTTGCCGACCTGCTTGATCAATTCGGCGGACGTGGCCTCGCCGGTCACATCTTCGCGAATGGCGAACAGTTTCGATTCGTTGGCGATGATGTTCTGGGCGCGGTGCGACAGCATGTAGTCGAGCCACAGCTTGGCGGCGTTGGGGTTCTTGGCGCCCTTGTTGATGAACAGCACGCGCGAGAGCACCAGCGTGTAATCCTTCGGCATCACCACGCCGATCGACGGATCGGTCTTGGCGCGCACCAGCGCGTACGAACCCACCACGTTGTAGCCGATCAGGTTTTCACCGGACGAGATCCGCTCCATCATGGTGCCGGTGGACGACTGCACCCGCACCTTGGCCACGCCGAAAGCGCCGAGGAGATCGGTGAACTTCGGATTGACGCGCGCGTCCTGCGCCATCAGCATGAAGCCCACGCCCGATTTTTCGATATCGTAGGTGGTGACCTTGTCCTTGAACTTCGGCTGCTGGATCAGCTTGACGAAGTCGGCGTGCGTTTGCGGCACTTCCTTCGGATCGAGCAGGCGCTTGTTGTAGACGATGGCAGCCGGCTCGAACGTGGTGCCGTAGGCCTGGTCTTCCCAGATCGACCATGCCGGCAGCTTGGCGCTTTCCACCGACTTGTACTTGAGCGCATAGCCTTCCGACGCCAGGCGCATTTGCAGGTCCATCGCCGACGACCAGACGGCGTCCGCAGTGGTGCCGCCGGCGGCCACTTCGGAGATGAAGCGGTTATACACTTCGGTGGAATTCATGTCGTTGTATTCGACCGAGATGCCCGGATACAGCGCGCTGAAGTCCTTGACCAGCGGCTGGGTGGCCTTGCTGTCGGTGGCGCCGTACACCACCAGCTTTTTCTCTTTTTTGGCGCCGTCGATGATCTTCTGGTAGTCGGCCGGATAGCCGGCCGGTACCTGCGCCAGCGCGCCGGTGGCGATCAGCATCAGGGTAGCGCAGGCAGCGATGGTGGTCTTGAGTTTCATGGTTTTAGTCTCCGTTATTTATATATGTAATTTTTAGCGCACCAGGCCGAACTCGGTGGCGCGTTTGCCGTATTCGTCCACGGCCTTGCTGACGTACTCTTTCAGGGCATCCCCGGTCAGTGCGAACGGGTACAGTCCCGCGTCGGATCGCAATTGCGCAAACTGCGGGCTGGCCAGCATGCGGTCGAAAGCGACCACCCACTTGCGGTACTCTGCGTCGGGCACCTGGGGGCCCATCCACACGCCGCGTATCAGCGGCCACACCACGTCCACGCCCTGCTCGCGCGCGGTGGGCGAGGACGCCAGCACGCCGGGCAAGCGCTGCGGCGAAAGCACCGCCAGCACCCGGGTATTGCCGCCGGCGGCGTACAGCACCGCCTCGCTGGCGTCGCCCGAGACTACCTGCACGTGGTTGGCATGCATGGCGGTAAACGCTTCGCCGCCGCCTTCCAGCGCCACGAACCGCAGCACCTTGGGATCGATGCCTGCGCTCCTGACCAGCAACGCCATCTTGAACCAGTCCTGGCTGCCGGCGGTGCCGGACAGTCCGATCAGCACACTCCTGGGATTGCGCTTGATTGCCGCCAGCAGGTCGCCCAGGTTCTTGTACGGCGAATCGGCGCGCACCGCGATCATGCCGTAGTCGGTACCCAGCGCCGCCACCCAGCGCACATCGCTCACCTTGGCCTTGCCGAATTTTCCTTCGGCCAGGTAGAGCAGCGAGCCGCCCGAAAAAGCCACCAGCGTATTGGGCTTGGCGCGCGGCTGCGCCACCAGCGAGTTCCACGCCACCGCGCCGATGCCGCCCGGCAGATACCGGATGGTCATGTCGGACAGCGTCGGGGTGGTGTCACCGGCTTCGTCGAGTCCCTTCAAACCTTTTTTGGCCAGCTTGCAGGTCAGGTCCATGGCGCCACCCGGCTTGGACGGCACGATGCATTCCAGGTTGGCGGCGTGGACCGCGCTACCGAACAGCAGCGCAGTGCAGAGCGCCAGCATGGCATGGATGGACTTGGAGGTTTTCATGGGTAGTGCTTTCCGGGTGCGGTCACCAGATACTAGAAGCGGTGCTGCATGCCGACGGTGACGCCGCGCTGGGTGCTGGCATAGCCGGCGTCGTCGCGCGAAAGTCCGGTCAACTGGCCGTTCTTCGCCTTGGCGTAGGCGGCCGATACATGCAGGTCGGTGCGCTTGGACAGCGCATAACGGTACCGCGCCACGTACATGGTGGGGTCGGCGTCGCGGCCGGCGGCCACGTTCTTGACGTCGATATGGTACACGGCGCCGGTGATGGTGGTCACCTCGTTCGGCTTGTACGCCACGCCGCCCCAGGTGGTGGTGGCTTCCACGTCGGCGGTGAGCGCGCGGCCGGCGCGCAGGTTGTAGTCGCGGCGTACGGCCCAGAACTTGAGCGGACCGGTTTCGTAGTTGGCGCCCACGTGCCAGACCGTGTTTTCATCGCGGTTGCCGGTGGCGACCACTGTGTTGCCGTTGTTGCGCTCCCAGGTGGCCATGAAGTTGGCGGTACCGGAACCGATAGCCAGCTTGTACGCGCCGGTCACGCCGGCCTTGGCGCTGTCCTCGGTATTGCCGGCCTGCTCGCCGAAAGCGTAGTTGGCGCCGAAGCGGAAATTGCCGAAAGTGCCCGCATACTTGATCAGGTTGTCGTAGCCGGTGGTGAACCCGTATTTGCTCGGCCCTGTGGCTGGCCCCGAGGTGGCCCACGAGTAGAACGGCGCAAAGCCCATCGGATCGTAGGCGATCACGGTGTCGTACACGCTGGTAAACGAGCGGCCGATGATCACGCGGCCGAAGGCGCCGTCCAGGCCCACGTAAGCCTGGCGGCGAAACAGCGCGCCGTCCTGGCCGCCGCTGTCCATCAGGATGCCGCCTTCGAGGTTGAACACGGCCTTCAGGCCGTTGCCCAGGTCTTCGCTGCCGCGAAAGCCCCAGCGCGACGTGTTCATGCCGCCGGAAATGGTCTTGGCGACGCTGCCGCCGTTGGCATCGGCATGGTTCAGGCTTTCGACGCCGACGTCGAGCAGGCCGTAGAATTGCACGTTCGACTGGGCATGGGCGGAACCGGTGGCAGCAGCGGCTGCGATCAGGGCGGAAATGGCAAGGCGTATCGCGGCGCGCGATGGGGCGTGGTGCATGGTTTGTCTCCGTGGATATAATTATTAGTGATGTCTGTTATAAACATCTGGTATCCACTATAAGATTTGCTTCCTTTCAAATAGCTTTCATCGCCGTAGCGCGTTCACAAATAGCAACAGCCCTATCTTTTTGCCACGCGCCCGACGATGATGTCGGCCACAACATCAGTCATAACCTCAGTCACAACACATCATGCGCATACTGTTAGTGGAAGACCATACCGAACTGTCGCACTGGCTGGCCAAGGCCCTGCGCGACGCCAACCTCACCGTGGAATGCGCAGACAACGGCGCCGACGCCGACGCCCTCCTCCATACCCAGGACTACGCGCTGGTTATCCTCGACCTGACACTGCCGCGCATGGACGGTCTCGACGTGCTGCGGCGCCTGCGCGCGCGGCCGGCGCCGCGCGGCCAGACGCCGGTGATGATCCTCACCGCGCGCGGTGGCCTGGACGACAAGGTGCAGGGCCTGAACCTGGGCGCCGACGACTACCTGCCCAAGCCGTTCGAACTGGCCGAACTGGAAGCGCGCGTGAAAGCGCTGCTGCGCCGCCGGATCGGCAGCGAGGCGCTGGTGTATTCGTGCGGCGCGCTGGCGTTCGACACCGTCACCCGCCTGTTCAGCTACGGCGGCGCGCCGCTGGCGCTCACCCCGCGCGAGCACGCGGTGCTCGAAACCCTGATCACCCGTACCGGCCGCGCCGTCTCGAAAGAAAAGCTGTTCGACGAAGTGTTCGCGCTGGCCGACGACGCCAATATCGACGCCATCGAACTGTATATCCACCGGGTCCGCAAGAAGCTCGACATCGCCGTGCCCGACGCCGCCGTCATCACCACGCTGCGCGGCATCGGCTACCTGCTGCAACCCAAGCCGGCAGCCTGATCCCCCCATGCCAGCGAGCGTCCCCGCCCCGTCGAAAACGCCCGGCAGCCTGCGCGGCCAGCTGCTGCGCTGGCTGCTTGGGCCCTTGCTGGCACTGGTGGCGCTCAACACCGTCTTCGTGTATCGCAACGCCCTCGATGCCGCCGACGTGGCCTACGACCGCTCGCTGCTGGCATCCACCCGGGCCCTGGCCGAGCGGGTGTCCATCGTCGGCGGCAAGGTGGTGGCGGACGTGCCGTACGTGGCGCTCGACAGCTTCGAGACCGACACCATGGGCCGCATCTATTACAAGGTGTCGGGCATCCGCGGCGAGACCGTGTCCGGCTACGGCGACCTGCCGCCGGTGCCGGCCAACGTGCCGCGCTCGGAAACCTACCCGGCGCTGGTGCGCTTCTATCACGCCAACTACAACGGCCAGCCGGTGCGCATCGCCGCGCTGCTGCAACCGGTGTACGACGATTCGATGCGCGGCATCGCCCTGATCCAGGTGGGCGAAACGCTGGAAGCGCGGCGCCTGCTGTCGAACCAGATCCTGTTCGACACCCTCACCTGGCAAGCGTTGCTGCTGCTGGCCCTGGCGCTGCTGGTCTGGTTTGCCGTGCGGCTGGTGCTGCAACCGCTGATGCGCCTGAAAAGCGCCGTGGAAGCGGGCTCGATCAACGACAGCACCGACGTCGATCCGGCGCTGGTGCACAAGGAAGTGCGTCCGCTGGTGGCGGCGATGAACCATTCGCGCGCGCGGCTGCAGCACTTGATCGCGAGCCAGCGCCGCTTTATCGCCGATGCTTCGCACCAGTTGCGCACCCCGCTCACTGTGCTCAAGACCCAGGCCGAACTGGCCTTGCGCGAGTGCGACCGCGCCGGCAGCGATCCGGAACAGACCCGCGCGGCCCTGCGCCAGATCGTGCAAAGCATGGCCGCCACCACCGACTCCACGGTCAACCTGGCCAACCGCCTGCTGACGCTGGCGCGCATCGAACACGGTGGCGACGCCGAAGGCGCGGCAACGCTGGCCGCGCCGGTATCGCTGCGCGACATCGCGCGCCAGGTGGGACTGGAGCTGGCCATGGCGGCGGTGGCCAAGCAGATCGACATGTCGCTCGATGCCAATGGTCCGGGCATGGTCGATGGCCAGGCCCTGCTGCTGCACGAGATGATCGCCAACCTGGCCGACAATGCCCTGCGCTACACGCCGCTGGGCGGCAGCCTGGCGCTGACGGTGCACGAGGATGACAGCGGCGTGGTGCTGGAGGTGTCCGACAGCGGCCCCGGCATTGCGGCGGCCGAGCGCGAACGCGTGTTCGCGCCGTTCTACCGCGCGGCCGCCACGCTCGAACGCAATCCCGGCGGCGCCGGTTTGGGACTGGCCATCGTGCAGGATATCGCCACCGTGCACGGCGCCACCATCACCCTGGGCGACACGCCCGGCGGTGGCTTGCTGGTAGCAGTACGCTTCGCCCCCGGCACTGCGGTTAAAATGCCGGCTTAACCTTAGGAGCTGTACATGATCACCAAACAGGATATGGTCGACCTTTTCGCCGACATGAAGCAAAACGCGCCGTGGGACATCACCAAGCCGCTGCTGTGGGGCTACTTCTTCTCCGACCAGGACCAGGCCAAGCTCGAACGCGCAGCGCCGCTGCTGCAAGCGAAGGGCTACCAGGTTGTGGGCATTTTCGACTCCAAGCCCGAATCCGACACCCCGGCGCTGTGGTGGCTGCACGTGGAAAAAGTGGAAAAGCACACGGTCGAGTCGCTGGACGTGCGCAACCAGGAATTCTACAAATTTGCCGACGAACAGCAGATCGAAACCTACGACGGCATGGACGTGGCGCCCGCGCCCTGAATCACGCCATGCAATATTGTCAATCAAACAGGCACGTGGACCGGTTTCGCCCTATGATGCGGGGTTGACCGTTCCATAACCGACCACCATGCTCTCGAAACTGTCGTTTCGCCAGCTGCTGTTGGGCGTTTTCCTGTTGATCGCTGTGTTGCTCAGCGCAGCGTCCCTGCATGCGCTGTGGACGCTCGACCGCCTGACCGCCCACAGCCGCGACAGCGGACACCACGCGCTGGCCCTTACCCGCCACACTCAGCAACTTGCCGAGCGCAGCGTTGCCATGACGCGCAGCGCGCGCCAGTTCCTCGTTTTGGACGACCCCGCCTTCCGCGAGCGCTATGCCGATGCCTGGCGCGAAGCACGCGCGTCGCTCGATTCCTTGCAGCAAGGCTTGCCGCGCGCATCCACCCAGCAGTTTCAGCGCTGGCGCGAAGCGGGCGAACAAGCGTGGGACTTGCTGCAAGCCCCGGCCCGGCCGCGCAGCACCGCCCGCCAGCAGGACCTGGAGCGGGCGCTGGCGCCGCTGCCGGAAGTCGATGATTATCTTGCTGCGGAAGTAAAACAGGAAGTGGATCGCCGCAATGCCGCCCTGCTCGACGAGCTCGACCAACGACGCGCGGTGCTCGGTGCGCAAGTGGTCGCGTCCATCGTGCTGGCCGCGCTGCTGGCTGGCGGCTTCGGCCTGTGGCTGTCGCGCCCGCTGGCGCAGATCGAGGCCAGTATCGACTTACTGGGCGAAAACCGGCTCGACAAACCAATCACCGTGCGCGGCCCCGCCGATCTGCAACGCGTGGGCCAGCAACTGGACTGGCTGCGCCAGCACCTGGCCCAGCTGGAAGAAGACAAGGCGCGCTTCATGCGCCATATCTCGCATGAACTCAAAACGCCGCTGGCGGCGCTGCGCGAAGGCGTGGCCCTGCTGGAAGACGGCGTGGCAGGCGAGCTCACCGCCAACCAGCGCGAGATCGCCGGCATCCTCAACCAGAACACGGCAGCGCTGCAAAACCAGATCGAAGCGCTGCTGCGCTACAACGAAGCCAGTTTTGACGCCGACCATCTGCACCGCGCACCAACCGACATGGCGGTGCTGGTGGCATGCGTGATCGACAGCCAGCGCCTGCAATGGCAGGCGGCGGGCCTGACGGTGAACTGCCAGGGGCTGGCGCGGCCTATCGCGGTGGACGCTGATAAAATGGCGGTTGCGGTCAGCAACCTGCTGTCCAACGCGGTACGCTTCAGTCCGCATGGCGGCCTGGTGTATTTCCGTCTTGGCGAGCGCGACGGCAAGCTGCTGCTCGACTGTAACGACCAGGGGCCGGGCGTGGCGCCGGATGACGCCGCCCGCATCTTCGAGCCGTTTTACCAGGGCGAGCGCCAGCCGCCGGGCGCGCGGCACGGCAACGGCATCGGCCTTTCCATCGTCCACGAATATATCGCCGCCCACGGCGGCAAGCTGCAACTGCTGCCCACGCGGCGCGGCGCGCTGTTCCGTATTGAACTACCTTATCCAACCTGATGACTTCCGGAAGACTCGCTCAAAAAATGCCAGCCTCGACCATGTCCGATGTTTCCGTCCACCACCGCGCCGTGCGCTGGCAGCTCATCTTGTGCCTGTTGCTGTGCGCGGGCCTGGCCGCCTGCACCACCCGCCCCCGGGTGCCGGCCCTGTCCGTTACGCCCGCGCCCGCGCTGGAGGCGCCGCAGCCGCTCGACGACATTGGTCCGCTGCTCAATTATCACCAGGCGCTGCGACGGATGAGCCAGGGCGAGCTGTTGAAGGAACTGAGCGGACTGATGCAACAAAAACGCACCCCGCGCGTGGCGCTGCAAACCGGCATGGTGCTGATGCTCACGCGCGGCAGCGGCGACTTGAACCGCGCCCAGGGCCTGCTGGACAACGTCGCCAATTCCACCGAGGCCGCCGCTGCGCCTTACAAGCCGCTGGCGCTGATGTTGTCCAGCTATTGCGGCGAAGCGCGGCGCCTGGCCGAGCACGTGGACAAGCTCAATGCCCAGCTCACCGCGCAGCAAAAGGACAGCCAGCGCCGCATCGACCAGCTCAATGACATGGTCGAGGGCCTCAAGAATATCGAACGCACGCTGCCGCTGCGCCCGTCCGCCAGCACCGCGCCGGGAGTGGTCAAATGAATGGTGAAGTGAAAAGCGCTCCGGGCCACGGCGCCCACCTGCTGGTGGTCGATGACGATGCCGACCTGCTGCGCCTGCTGTCGATGCGGCTGACCGCCAACGGCTACCGGGTGACCGGCGTGGGCAGCGCCGAGGCGGCGCTGGCGCGGCTGTCGATCGAACTGCCGCGCCTGGTCATCAGCGACATCCGCCTGCCCGACCGCGACGGCATGTCGCTGTTCCAGGAAATCCGCAGCAGCCACCCGGCGCTGCCGGTGATCCTGCTCACCGCCCACGGCACCATTCCGGACGCGGTGGAAGCGACCACGCTGGGTGCGTACGCCTACCTGACCAAGCCGTTCGACGCCAAGCTGTTATTGGAGCGCATCGCCCAGGCGCTAAGCCTGTCCGCGCCGGCCGCCAACGTTGCCGACAGCGATAACGCCTGGCGCGCCGGCCTGATCAGCCGCAGCCAGTGCATGGACGAGCTGCTGGCCGAAGCGCGGCTGGTGGCCGCGTCCGACGCCAGCATCCTGATCCGGGGAGAGAGCGGCACCGGCAAGGAATTGCTGGCCAACGCCATCCACCGCGCCAGCCGCCGCGCCAAGGCGCCGTTTATCGCGGTCAACTGCGGCGCGATCCCCGAGGCGCTGCTCGAGTCGGAGCTGTTCGGCCACGTGAAAGGCGCGTACACGGGCGCCATCGGCAGCCGCGAAGGCCTGGTGCAGGCGGCCGACGGCGGTACCCTGTTTTTGGACGAGATCGGTGACATGCCGCTATTGCTGCAAGTAAAACTGCTGCGGGTGTTGCAGGAGCGCGTGGTGCGCCAGCTGGGCTCGGACGTCGGCCGGCCGGTCGATGTGCGCATCCTGTCCGCCACCCATCGCGACCTCGATGCGGCCATGGCCGAGGGCCAGTTCCGCGAAGACCTGTATTACCGCCTGAATGTGATCACGCTCACCCTGCCGCCGCTGGCGCAGCGGCGCGAGGACGTCACGCCGATGGCCACCCAGTTCCTGCACAGCCTGGCAGCCAAGTACGGCAAGACCGTGCACGGCTTCGCCCCGGACGCGCTCGAAGCGCTGACCACGGCCTCCTGGCCCGGCAACGTGCGCCAGCTCTATAACGTGGTCGAACACGTGTGCGCACTGGCTACCGCGCCGCTGATCCCCTTGTCGCTGGTGCAGCGCGCGTTGCGGGTGCCGTCGCTGGAAGTGCTCAGCTACACGGAAGCAAAGCAGCGCTTCGAGCGCAACTACTTGGTTCAATTGCTGAAACTAACCGACGGCAACGTCGCCGACGCCGCGCGCCTGGCCGAACGCAACCGCACGGAGTTTTACCGGCTGCTGCAAAAATACGACCTCGACGCCGCCACTTTCCGGTCCGGCGCCAGCCTTGTCGCTCCCGAACGACAAGATTAAATCCTTAAAAATCAATCACTTGGTAAATGGCGGCCAATAGTTGTCGCCATTTCCCGACAAAATCCCCGCCTTCCGGCTGCAAAAGCCGCCGCCCCGCAGTTTCCACACAGAATTTTCTAAGCAACTCGTTGATTTTAAATGTCTTTATAGAGCTGGCACGGCGTTTGCTAAGTGTTGGATAACGTCACAGACGTCTTATCCCCAAACTCGATAAAGGAAGATCATCATGATGACCAATAAACTGCTCGCCCGCCTGATGGTAGCCGCTACCCTGACCGCCGCTGCTGCGACGGGTACCGCTTTCGCCGCAGGCCAACAGGAAGGTGCACTGGCTGGCGCCGCCAAGTCCGGCACCGCAGCCACTGATGAAGCCATCACCAGCAAGATCAAATCTTCGCTGGCCGATCAAAAAGAAGTTGGCGTGACTACCACCGACGGTGTGGTCGTGCTGAGCGGCGCGGTGCAAAGCACCGAAGCCGGCACCAAGGCTATCCAGGTCGCCTCGGCCGTGCCAGGCGTGAAGGAAGTCAAGAGCGAGCTGACCGTGGCCACCAAGTAAGCGCCACGCTCACCGAATCCGGGGATAGCAATATCCCCGCCCGTCATTACCCCGTAATGGCAATGCAGTACCCTGTAAGTCGTTTATGACCCTGTTGTAGTACCCCTTTGTATCACCTTAGTAACTGACCCTTTGCCGGATAGTGTGCGTAGCACTATCTGGCTTTTTTTTGCCGGAATATCTCTAGGGATATGTTTACATTGGGACGGTCCGCTTTCGCCCCTTAGCGGACCTTCGCCATTGAAACGCTATTTCCCTCCAGTGCTTATCCACTCCACAAATTCCCGCAAGGTTTCTTCGAATAAGTCGATGTGAACGCTTATGCAGCTTAACGCAGCATTCCCTTGAACGAAAAGAATCCGTATCCGGCCACCTTCTCGGAGAACGAAAGACTTCGAGTCGTCGAATGATTCCCCCCCGTTGGTAAGAAAATCGAATTTGAAAAATAGGTTAGCGTCAGCGGAAATTTCTTCGTTGGACCTGTAGTGGTCTAATGTACCCGGACACTGATTTAGGCGAGAATGCTCGCCATGGAGAGGTGTTTGATGAGCAAGCAAAGACGTACATTTTCCCCTGAGTTCAAGCAG
>NZ_LMLM01000003.1:0-201831 GCF_001421905.1 Duganella sp. Leaf61 | reverse complement strand
AGGCCACTATTTTCATAGCGCCTATTTCATTACTTCTTGTGAACATTTGATAATTTAAGTATCACGCTGCAAGCAGCGTGTGCACTGTCATCAAACGTCCACACTTATCGACTGTTAATTTTTAAAGAACCTATTCGGCACTGCGTTTCGCTGCGATCGTTTTGTCTGCCGCGAAGAAGGAAGAGTATGAAGCGTTTAGCTTGTTTCGTCAACCTTCTTTTTTTCTCGCTTCGTTCAACATTTGCATGCGGTGTTCTGCGAGGGGGCGAATTATAGCCAACGCTGGGCGCCGTGGCAAGAACATTTCCACGACACGGCCCATCCCCTGTTTCTTGCATCCTGTCGCACAGGCATGGCGCAAAGCAGCGCTGGTCGTTACAGTTGCATCATCAAATATAGACAGTGAAAGCCGCACATGTTTCCTTTGCCAAAAACCCAAGAAACGGTCAAAACCGTCGCCACCTGGCTGCACCGCGCCTTCGATGCGGTGGCTACCTGGGTAACGCAACTGTCCTGGTGGAAGTTCCTGGTGTTTGCCATATTGATGCTGATAGCGGGCTCCATTCTGCAGGACGAGCTGTTTTCTTCGAATACTGTCATCCAGGAGAATGTTCGCAGCGACAAGTCCAAGCGTCGCAGCGGCGAAAGTAATATTGTCATCGACGACAGCGGCATCCGTTTCAACCCCCGCAACAAGAACATCAACAAGGATGCCGAGAAGGCTGTCGAGGAACATCCCGATGCTGCCGCCGTCCCTTCGGAGCCTGTAGAACCTGTGGAGCCTGCTGAGGCGGCCGAGCCGACAGTGCCGGAAGCGCCGCCGGCAGTACCAGCCACACCGGCAACCGCGGCCACCACCGGCAAATCTGGCAAAGCTGCCGCGGTCCCCTCCCTGCCCTCGCTGCCTGGCGACGAAGTCCACATCGAACTGCCGCCGCAAATCGGCGAGGAGTTGTCCAACGCGATCGAAGAAGCAGTGGACGATGCCGCCGAGCAGAAAGTAGCCCGCTACCACGTGCAGGCATCGACCTGGTTCAAGAGTTTCGTCACCTTGCTGGTGCTGGCACTATTCGGGATCAAGGCCCTGATGGGCAGCAAAAAGCGCGCGGAAGCGGAAACCCAGAACGCTAACGCCACCGCCGAACGCGAAGCCATGCAGCGCCAGCTGTCCGAAGCGCGGATGCAGATGATGCAGGCGCAAGTAGAGCCGCACTTCCTGTTCAATACCCTGGCATCGGTCGAACACCTGATTGAAACCGATCCGCCACGCGCCTCGGCCATGCAGCGCAGCCTGATCCGCTACCTGCGCGCGGTGCTGCCTCAAATGCGCGACAACGCCCTGATCACCAACCTCGGCCGCGAAGCCGACATGGTGGAGGCTTACCTGAACCTGCTCAAAATGCGCATGGAAGAGCGCCTGATCGTGGAGTTCGATGTGCCGGACGGGCTGCGCACCGCCGCCTTCCCGCCCATGATGCTGCAATCGATGGTGGAAAACGCCATCAAGCACGGCCTGGAAGCGAAGCCCGAAGGCGGCGTGCTGAAAGTGCGCGCCGAAGTGGCCCACAACAAGCTGCGCGTGATCGTCTCCGATACGGGCCTGGGCTTCGGCGCCGTGCCCAGCAACGGTACCGGCCTGGGGCTGACCAACATCCGCGAACGGTTGAAACTGCTGCATGGCGAACAGGGTCAGTTGCTGATCGCCGCCAACAGCCCGAGCGGCGTGATCGCCACCATCGAGGTGCCATATGCCCTGGCCAAGACCACGCTGGAAAAGAAGCCTCATTGATTAATTGACCATGAGCGCAATTCGTTGAATAATTGATCAACTATCCTTTTGATAAACTTAGCCAGCAAACACGATGCCTACCGCAATTATTGCCGATGACGAAAGACTGATGCGCGACCAGCTGCGCATGCGCCTGGAACAAGTGTGGCCCGAGCTTGAAATCCTGGGCGAAGCCAAGAACGGCGATGAAGCAATCGAGCTGGTGGACCAGCTCAAGCCCGACTTTACGTTTCTCGACATCCGCATGCCCGGCAAGACCGGCATGGAAGCGGCCACCGTGATTGGCAACAAGAGCAATATCGTCTTCGTTACCGCCTACGACGCCTATGCGGTCGAAGCGTTCGAGCGCGGCGCCATCGATTACGTGCTCAAGCCGTCCGAGCCGGAGCGGCTGAAAATCACGGTCGATCGCCTCAAGGAACGCCTCAACAAGCCGGTCGCGCCGGACGTAAGCGCCAGCGTGACGGCGCTGCTGTCGCAGCTGACCGAGAAAATTTCCGCCCCAAAGCCATCGCACCTGCAATGGATACAGGCGAGCATCGGCCAGGACCTGCGCATGATCCCGGTCGAGGAAATCCTGTTTTTCCGTTCCGACGAAAAATACACGTGCGTGCAGACCGAGCGCTACGAGGCGCTGATCCGCAAGCCGGTGCGCGACCTGGCCGAAGAACTCGACCCCAAGCTGTTCTGGCAAATCCACCGCGCCACCCTGGTCAATGTCAATGCGATCGAAGGCGTGACGCGCGACATTCGCGGCCGGCACCTGGTCATGATCAAGGGCCGCTCCGACAAGCTGGAAGTAAGCCGCAGCTTCCTGCATTTGTTTAAACAGATGTAAACGGCAGATCTCAAGTGCGCAGGCGCGCGCTTGAGCCGCATCAAGGGGTGGCCCCGCACTTGTCCTAAGGTACAAGATGCAGCCGCCCTTCTCCGGCTGGGGATTTTGCATGAAGCTACCCGGCCACCTCCGCTCCCTGCTCGCCATCACCGCCGCTGCCGGCGCCGCGTGGCTGGCGCAGCCTGTGGTGCGTGCGTTGTTGCGTCCATTGTTGCATCCGGTCGGGCGCAAGTCATGGCGCCGCAGCCGGGGCATCATCCAGCACGCCAGCGACGCCATTATCATCACCGACGAGCGCCAGTCCATCCTGAAGGCCAACCCTGCGGCAGCCGCCATGTTTGGTGTGACCATCGACGAGATGCAGGGCGCGCCGCTCAACGCGTTCATCCCGCGCGACCAGCGCCTCGGCGCCAACATGGCCACCTCCCACTATTTCGGCGACACCGGCATCCACCTGCGCATGAAGGGCCGCCGCGCCAGCGATTACGCGGTCACCGGCGTGCGCCGCGACGGTCAACACGTGCCGTTGGAAGGTTCCATCTCATCGCTGTACGAGAGCGGCAAGCCGATCTATACGATCATCTTGCGCGACATTACCGAGCGCAAGCAGGTACATGAACAGCTGGCACAGTCCACCACGCAGCTGCGCGAGCTGTCGGCCGCGCTGCAAACCATCCGCGAGGAGGAACGCAAGCACATCGCCCGCGAACTCCACGACGACCTGGGCCAGTTGCTGGCCACGCTGCGGGTGGACCTGGCGCTGCTGCAACGCCAGGTGCGCGAACCGGGGGCGCGCAAGCTGCTCGATGGCATGGATGACCTGGTCATGGCGGCAATCACGTCGCTGCGGCGCATCGCCAGCAACCTGCGGCCGCGCGCACTCGATGAAGGTGGTTTGTATTTTGCGCTGGAAAGCCTGCGCCAGGAATTCGTGTCCCACTACGGCATTGCCTGCCGATTGCATGCGAACGAAGAAGAATTGATACTCGATGATGCCTACAGTACGGCGATTTACCGCATCGTGCAGGAAGCGCTGACCAACATTACGCGCCATGCGCAGGCCAGCCGTGTCGATCTGTCATTGCGACGCGTCGACGATTTGCTCGATATTTCCATCCAGGATGATGGTCACGGCATCGCCGCCCAGGACATGGACAAAGCATCGTCCTATGGCCTGATCGGGATGCGCGAGCGGGTCTGGGCGCTGCACGGCGATATTTCCATCCTCAACGACGGCGGTACGCGGATTATGGTCCGCCTGCCGCTGCCGCCGCGCGCCGCTCCCTAGACCAGCTTAGAACGAGTGACGGATACCGACGTTGAAGGCCTTGTCGCCGGTGCCTGGCTCGTTGTTGTTACCAACGGTGTAGCCGGCGCCGTTCTTGTTCTTGATCTTGGCGTAGCTGGCGTAGGCGCCGGTACGCTTCGACAGCGCGTACAGGTAACCCACTGCGAACTGGTCGGCGTCCTGGTTGAAGGCGGTGCGGTCGTTCTTGCGGGTGTACGACGTCATGATGGTGCCAGCACCGACCGGGATTTGCGCGCCGACCAGCATGTCACGGCTTTCCAGGCTGGCCGTTGGGGCCACGCGGTAGCCGAAGGCATTGGCCACTGGCAGCGGCGAGCTGTTCAGGCCTTTGTTGGCGCCGAAGGCGAAGTAAGCCTTGACCACCTTGAAGTCATAGTTCAGGGCCACCAGGGTGTTCTTGCCGGTGTCACGCTCGGTCACGACGCCGTTGGCAACGGTGTCGTTGTTGCGGTTGTTGTACACCACGCGCACGTTCAACGGACCTTGCGAGAAAGCCATGCCCAGGCCGAACTGGCGCGCTGCTTCGCTGCTGCCAGCCTGCTCGCCCAGGGCGTACTGACCGTCGATGGTGAAGCCCGAGAAGGTCGGGGTCGTGTAGATCAGCGAGTTGCTGACGCGGGTCAGGTTGCCCGAGGTTGGGAACAAGTTCTTGGCGCTACCGGCATAACCGGCGCCAAACGGGTCGGCGACCTGGCTCAACGCGTTGTACAGCATGGTTTGTTGACGACCGATGGTCAGGGTGCCGGCATCCTTGCTTTTCAGACCGACCATGGCGGCGCGGTTGAACAGCGCATTGTTGGAGTTGTCCAGGGTACCGTCGTCCACTTTCAGGCCGGCTTCCAGCTGGAAGATGGCCGACAGGCCGTTGCCCAGGTCTTCGGTACCACGGAAACCCAGACGCGACTGGCCGCCGATACCGCTGGTCACTTTGGTCACATTGCCGGCTGCACCGCCGCGCTCGGAAACCATACCGACGTCAACCAGGCCGTAGATGGTGACGTTCGATTGCGCTTGGGCCTGGGCTGCGAAGCCGCCGATGATCATTGCTGCCAGAGTAAGTTTTTTCACTTGAAGATCTCTACTGAAGGTTGAAAGAGTGCTGCACGATTTGCTTGTACCGGCGGAATCATGCCTATCAATTACTTCAACAATGTGACATCGCCAAGCTGTTGTTTTCGAACCACAATGCAAAACAGCCGCACATGGCGGCTGTTCTTGGGGGCAATAAGACTTACTTCAGGCGACAGGACAGCAGGTAGTAATACTCAAGCCGCTCGATGCGAATCTGCTTGGTGGACGCGGCAAAGCGCTTGCGCAGCGTGCTGTCGGTCAGGTAATTCTTCATGATTTCGTAGCGCTGGCCATCGTCGGCGGTGAGGATCTGGTGGGTATTGCCTTCCATATCGGTGCGGGCAAACACCATCGAATTGCCATCGACATAGGTTTCGTCCAGCAGTACCAGCAACACATCCTTGCCCAGCTTGGTGCGCAGCTCTTTCAGGTATTTTTCCTGGTCTTCGCGGCGCACGTGCGACCACAAGCCGGCGGCGAACACGGCGGTGTACTTGCCTTCCAGGCCGTCGGGCAGGTTGAACGCGTCCATGATGCCGAAAGTGACCACGTCCTCGTCGAGGCCACGGGTTTCGGCCAGGGCTATCATTTCCGGCAACAGGTCGGTGGCGTGGACCGACTCGGCGGTTTCCGCGATCAGGTCGGTCCAGTACGCGGTGCCGCAGGCCAGTTCCAGCACCTTGTGGCCTTCGAACATCTCGGCGACCATTTCCTGCAGGTCGTCGAGATCGTCGAAGCGCTCTTCCTGGGCATAGACCTGGTCGTAATTGTCGGCGTTAACGGCATAAAATTGTGCCAACTGATTGGTAATCATGGGAGTGCTTTCTCGTTTTACAGTTCGTAGTGCTCTTTATCGCCACTCATGGCTTGCTCCACCAGTTTGCGGTTGAGCGTGGGCGCCAGCAGTTCGATAAAGGTGTATATATAGCTGCGCAGGTAGGCGCCCTGCTTGACGGCCACGCGCGAAACGTTCATGCCAAACAGGTGTCCTACGGGAATCGCGCGCAGATTCTTGTCGCGTTCGGCGTCGAAGGCCATGCCCGCGATGATGCCGATGCCCATGCCCAACTCCACATAGGTCTTGATGACGTCGGCGTCTATCGCCTCGAGCAACACGTCGAGCTTCAGGCCGCGCAGCGCAAAAGCGTGATCGATCTTGCTGCGGCCGGCAAAGGCGCCATCATAGGTGATGATCGGGTACGCTGCAATTTCTTCCAGCGTGACTTCCTTGTAACGCAACAGCGGATGGTCGGGCGCGACCACCAGCACGTGCTCCCATTGATAACATGGCAATGTGATCAAGCCGTTAATGCCGGCGATCGATTCGGTGGCGATCGCCAGGTCGGCCTGGTCGCGCTGGACCATCTCGGCGATCTGCTGCGGATTACCTTGCAGTAAAGACAGCCGCACCTTGGGGAACTTGACCATGAAGGCCTGCACCACCTTCGGCAAGGTGTAGCGGGCCTGGGTGTGGGTGGTGGCAATGGTGAAGCTGCCGCTGTCCTGGGCCGCGTACTCCTTGCCGATGCGCTTGAGGCTGTCGATTTCCTGCATGATCAGTTCCACCGACGACAGCACCAGCCGCCCCGGCTCGGTCAGACCACGGATGCGCTTGCCATGCCGGGTAAAAATGTCCACTCCCAACTCTTCTTCGAGCTCGATAATCGCCTTGGACACGCCGGGCTGCGAGGTAAACAGCGCCTTGGCGGCGTCGGTCAGGTTGTAGTTCTGGCGTACAGCTTCGCGCACGAAGCGCAGTTGGTGAAGGTTCATCTCTGCCGATCTTTAATTAACGTCCATGCTTATACTCAATCCTTATATAAGCAAATAAAGACTAAGTCGTTTGGAATAAGGCTGAAGTTTATTACTATTGCAGCTACTTTGGGGATTCTAGTAAGCGACCAACCAGGAAGAATATGTATCAATACGACCAATACGACCATCTTATCGTGCGCGAACGCATTGCACAGTACCGCGACCAGGTACGTCGCCGCCTCGCCGATGAGCTGACCGAAGCCGAGTTCGTGCCGCTGCGCCTGCAAAACGGCTTGTACATGCAACGCCACGCCTACATGCTGCGCATCGCCGTGCCTTACGGCCTGCTGGCGTCGAAGCAGATGCGCATGTTCGCCCATATCGCCCGCAAGTACGACCGCGGCTATGGCCATTTCACCACGCGCCAGAACATCCAGTTCAACTGGGTGGAGCTCGAACAGACCCCGGACATCCTGACCGACCTGGCTTCGGTGGAAATGCACGCCATCCAGACCTCGGGCAACTGCATCCGCAACACCACGTCCGACCCGTATGCCGGCGTGGCCGCCGACGAGATCATCGATCCGCGTCCGTACGCCGAGGTGCTGCGCCAGTGGTCCACGTTCCACCCCGAGTTCATCGCCTTGCCGCGCAAGTTCAAGGTCGCCATCAACGGCGCCGTGGAAGACCGCGCGGCGATTGCCATCCATGACATCGGCCTGACCGTGGTGCGCAACGACGCCGGCGAGATCGGCTTCAAGTTCATGGCCGGCGGCGGCATGGGCCGCACGCCGATCATCGGCAGCGTGATCCGCGACTTCCTGCCTTGGCAGCACCTGCTCACCTATACCGAAGCCGTGATGCGCGTGTACAACCAGTACGGCCGCCGCGACAACAAGTACAAGGCCCGCATCAAGATCCTGCTCAAGGCCATCGGCGCCGAAGAATTCGCGCGTCAGGTCGAAGAAGAATGGGCCGATCTCAAGGACGGTCCCGAGACGCTGACGCTGGAAGAAATGCAGCGCATTATCGACTACTTCCAGCCGCCGGCCTATAAACAGCTCGACGACAGCGATGTCGTGGCCGCGCAAGCCGGTAACAAGGCTTTTGCCAACTGGGTGAACCGCAACGTCAAGCCGCACAAGCAGCCCGGTTACGCGGCCGTGGTGCTGTCGCTGAAAAAACCTGGCGTGCCGCCGGGCGACGCCACCGCCGAGCAGATGGACTTCATGGCCGACCTGGCCGACCGCTACAGCTTCGGCGAACTGCGCGTGACCCACGAGCAGAACGTGGTGCTGGCCGATGTCGAACAGTCGCAATTGTACGCGCTGTGGCAGGAAGCCAAGGCGCACCAGCTGGCCACGCCGAATATCGGCCTGCTGACCGATATCATCTGCTGCCCGGGCGGCGACTTCTGCTCGCTGGCCAACGCCAAGTCGATCCCGATCGCCGCGTCGATCACCGAACGCTTCGAGAACATCGATTACCAGCACGATATCGGCGAGATCGAACTCAATATCTCGGGCTGCATCAACGCCTGCGGCCACCACCACGTCGGTTCGATCGGCGTGCTCGGTGTGGACAAGGACGGCAGCGAGTGGTACCAGGTCTCGATCGGCGGCGCGCAGGGCAACAACGCCGCCATCGGCAAGATCATCGGACCGTCGTTCTCCGCGCAGCAGATGCCGGAAGTGATCGACCGCCTGCTGCAGGTGTACCTGCGCGAGCGCTTCGAGGACGAGTCGTTCGCCCAATGCGCACAGCGCCTTGGCGTGGCACCGTTCAAGCAATTTGTGTACGCCACGCCGATCGCCGAAAAAGGTGGTCGCCTGGTAGGAGAGGATGAATATGTCTGACGCTGTTAAAAATCTGATCATCAAGGGCCGCGAAGTTGTCGAAGATGGCTGGCAGGTCTTGCGCCTGGCCGAACCGGTGGAAGGTGCGCCAGCCATCGACCCGGCCACCGTCAGTGTCCCGGCAGGCCACATCATCGTGCCGCAAGCGGTATGGCTGGTGCAGCGCGAGCTGCTGGCCGCACGCGCCGCCGCTGGCGAAATCGGCGTCTGGATCGCCAGCGACGAGCGTCCGGAAGCGATCAAGGACGACCTGTCGCAGTTCGCCCTGGTGGCCGTGGACTTCCCCAAATTTACCGATGGCCGTGGCTACTCGATCGCCTACAACCTGCGCTTGCGCCTGGGCTGGACCGGCGAGCTGCGCGCGATTGGCGACGTGCTGCGCGACCAGCTGTTCCAGATGAGCCGCGTGGGCTTTGATGCCTACGTGGTGCGCGCCGACCGCGACGTGCACGACGCGCTCAAGGGCCTGTCCGATTTCTCCGAGACGTACCAGGCTTCCGTGGACCAGAAAGTACCACTGTTCCGCCGCCACGCGCGCCTGGCCTCCGGCGCTTGATCGGAACCGCCATGAGTGATCTGAGCAAGCTCATTGCCGACAGCAGCGCCACGCTGTCGCGCATCGCCAGCGATTTTTCCCCGGCCGTTTTCGCTTCGAGCCTGGCCGCCGAAGACATGGTGCTGACCGACCTGATACTGAAATCGAAACTCGATATCGGCATTTTCTCGCTCGAAACCGGGCGCCTGCATCCCGAAACGCTGGACATGCTGGACAAGGTCAAGGACCGCTACGACGGTTACGAGATCGCGCTGTACAAGCCGCAGCCCGAAGCCGTCGATGCCTACGTGGCGCAGAACGGCCTGAACGCCTTCTACGACAGTGTAGAGATGCGCCGCGAATGCTGCCGTATTCGCAAGGTCGAACCGCTGGGCCGCGCCCTGGCCGGCAACAAGGCCTGGGTAACGGGACAACGCCGCGCGCAATCGACCACCCGCGCAGAGCTGCACGTGCAGGAAGACGATGCAGCGCACGGCATGGTCAAGTTCAATCCGCTGGCCGACTGGTCGGAGGAAGACGTGTGGAATTACATCCGCGCCAACGACGTGCCGTACAACGCGCTGCACGACCAGGGCTTTCCATCGATCGGCTGCGCACCGTGCACGCGCGCCGTGCAGCCAGGCGAGGATGTACGCGCCGGCCGCTGGTGGTGGGAAAACCCGGACTCGAAGGAGTGCGGACTGCACATGGTGGACGGCAAACTGATACGCATTAAATCCGTGGCTGCCTGAGTTTCGGCCGCCGAACAAGAAAGAACATATGAACGCATTAGCTGAAAACCACGCCGTGCACGTCAATGCGCGCCACCTCGACGCCCTGGAATCGGAAGCGATCCACATCATGCGCGAAGTGGCGGCCGAGTGCTCCAACCCTGCCCTGCTGTTCTCGGGTGGTAAAGACTCGGTGGTCTTGCTGCGCATCGCAGAAAAGGCTTTCCGCCCGGGCAAATTTCCGTTCCCGCTGGTGCACGTCGATACCGGCCATAACTTCCCGGAAGTGATCACCTTCCGCGACAAGCGCGTGGCCGAACTGGGCGAGCGCCTGATCGTCGGCTCGGTCGAAGAATCGATCAAGAAGGGCACGGTGCGCCTGCGCAATCCGGCCACCGATTCGCGCAACGCGGCACAAGCGGTCACGCTGCTGGAAACCATCGCCGAACACGGTTTCGATGCCTGCATCGGCGGTGCCCGCCGCGACGAAGAAAAAGCCCGCGCCAAGGAACGCATCTTCTCGTTCCGCGACGAATTCGGCCAGTGGGATCCGAAATCGCAGCGCCCCGAATTGTGGGACCTGTATAACACCCGCGTGCATCCGGGCGAGAATATGCGCGTGTTCCCGATCTCCAACTGGACCGAGCTCGATGTGTGGCAATACATCGCCCGCGAACAGCTGGAACTGCCGCCGATCTACTTCGCCCACGAGCGCCAGGTCATTCCGCGCAACGGCCTCTTGGTGCCACTGACCGACCTGACCCCGCCGCGCGAAGGCGAAACCGTGGAAACGCAAGTGGTGCGCTTCCGCACCGTGGGCGATATCTCGTGCACCTGCCCGGTATCGTCGGACGCCTCGACGGTGGACGCCATCATCGCCGAGACGGCAGTGACGCAAGTGACCGAGCGCGGCGCCACCCGCATGGACGACCAGACTTCCGAAGCATCAATGGAAAAACGTAAAAAAGCAGGATACTTCTGATGAACGCACTGACTGACAACACTGTTCAAAATTTGTCGGAGCGCGGCCTGCTGCGCTTCATCACCGCCGGTTCCGTCGATGACGGCAAGAGCACCCTGATCGGCCGCCTGCTGTTCGACAGCAAGGGCATCTTCGCGGACCAGCTGGACGCCATGTCGCGCTCCAAGCACAAGCGCACCGTCGGCGACGCGGTCGACCTGTCGCTGCTGACCGACGGCCTGGAAGCCGAGCGCGAACAGGGCATCACCATCGACGTGGCATACCGCTACTTCGCCA
The DNA here is from genome assembly GCF_001421905.1 of Duganella sp. Leaf61. NCBI lineage: Bacteria > Pseudomonadati > Pseudomonadota > Betaproteobacteria > Burkholderiales > Oxalobacteraceae > Duganella > Duganella sp. Leaf61. Next base: position 190,689 of record NZ_LMLM01000003.1, on the reverse strand, counting down.
CGCCCAAGCGCAAGTTCATCATCGCCGACACCCCCGGCCACGAGCAGTACACGCGCAACATGGTCACCGGCGCTTCCACTGCGGACGCCGTGATCATCCTGGTCGATGTATCGAAAGTGAAGCTGCGCGAGGATGGCGGCGTCGATCTGCTGATCCAGACCAAGCGCCACTCGACCATCGCCCACCTGCTGCAGATCGAGCACGTGATCGTGGCCGTCAACAAGATGGACTTGGTGAACTACGACCAGGCGATCTACGACCGCATCGTCAAGGCTTACCAGGAATTCGCCGCCACGCTGGGCCTGAAAGATGTGACCCCGATCCCATTGTCGGCGCTGACCGGTGACAACGTGGTGGACAAGAGCGACAAGCTGGCGTGGTACCAGGGCCCTACCCTGATCGAGCTGCTCGAATCGCTGTCGGTGTACGACGAGTCGCACGATGCACCGTTCCGCTTTCCGGTGCAGCTGGTGGCGCGCCACAACGGCCACGAAGCCAACGATTTCCGCGGCTACATGGGCCGTATCGAAGCCGGTAAAGTATCGGTCGGCGACAAGCTGGTCGTGCAGCCTTCGGGCCAGAGCGCCACCGTCAAGGACATCGTCACGCTGGAAGGCTCGCACCAGTCGGCCGTGGTGGGCCAGTCGGTGACCCTGCTGCTGGATGAATACCTGGACATCTCGCGCGGCGACCTGCTGGCCGGCGCCGATCAACCGGCCACGCTGCTCAAGACCCTGAAGGCGGACGTGTGCTGGATGTCGGACGAGCCGCTGGACCAGCGCCGCAAGTACTGGATCAAGCACGGCACCAAGCAGACGTCGGCCAAGATTACGGCCATCGAGTCGCTGCTGGACATCAACACCCAGCAGCGCCACGATGCCGACGGCTTGAAGCTGAACGACATCGCGCGCATCGGTCTGACCGTGCAGCAGCCGCTGGCAGCCGACGCCTACGCCGACATCCGCGCTACCGGCGCCTTCATCCTGATCGATGAAGTGACCCACCAGACGGTTGCAGCAGGTATGATTCGGTTAGCGTAAGAACGCCAGGACGCGGTGGAGCACCCATCCACCGCGCCCCAGCCACACAAGGATGACAGTAATGGCAACTCTCGGAAAAGTTTACCTGATCGGCGCCGGCCCCGGCGCCCAGGACCTCATGACACTGCGCGGTGCGCGCCTGCTGGCGCAAGCCGATGTGGTGCTGCACGATGCCCTGGTCACCGCCGAGATGCTGGAACTGTGCCCGCAAGCCGAAAAAATCCTGGTCGGCAAACGCTGCGGCCAGCTTTCCAGCGCCCAGCAGTTCATCAACAAGCAACTGGTCGATCACGCCCGCAAGGCTGCCGTGGTGGTGCGCCTGAAAGGCGGCGACCCGATGCTGTTCGGCCGCGCCGACGAAGAACTGCGCGCGCTCGAGGAAGCCGGTATCGAGGTGGAAGTCGTCCCCGGCATTACCACCGCATTGGCTGCCGCCGCCACGACCAAGCAGCCGCTGACCAAGCGCGGCGTCTCGCGCAGCGTGGCGTTCTTCACTTCGTCCACCGCACCGGACGAACGTGAGCAGGATGCGATCCCCGATTCCGACACCCTGGTCCAGTACATGGGCGGGCGCGAGGCGATTGCCACGGCCCGGCGCCTGCTCGATGGCGGCCGCCGCCCCGATACGCCGGTGGTGGTGATCGAAAACGTCAGTCGCGCCGACCAGCATATCCGCCGCATGACCATCGCTGCCATGGCCCACGGCCTGGGCGAAGCACATGGCCCGGTGCTGGTGATGATCGGCGATGCCATGCAAACGCGCAGCCACCAGCAGCCTGAAAGCCGGATCAGCGACGCATTACAGCAGCAACTCCGCGCGTAACTTCCGCCAAATAGTAATAGAATATCCATTCTTACCAACAGTGTCAGAGGCAGCAATGGATAATGTTCACGACATCCTGGACCGTGCGTGGACCGCGCACTCGGCCGGCCAGTTTGACGCCGCGCTGCAGGACTACATCTGGTTATTCGATGCCACCTCCGAACGCGATTCGGACGTGGCGCCGCTGCGCCTGTCTTATGTGCTCAACGCCTGGGCCAAGCTGGCCGAGGAACACCTGCCCGCGCGCCAGGCACTGGTCGCCCTGCGCGACCGCGACGCCGCACTGCTGGTGGCCGCCGATGGCGGCAATCCCAGTCCCGATCCCGGCGCCGACATCGATGCCAATGCGAACCTGTTCAACGACGTCCGCGCCATCAACGACAAGCTTGGTGATGCCCAGCACACGTACCAGTTGTTCCAGCGCCTGCCAGCAGACCTGGCCCGCGCATGCGCCAACTCGGCGCTGCCGTCGATGATGGCCTGTGGCGACTTCACCCTGGCCCACACCTATCTGCCGCATCCCGACGCCCACCTGGGCGACTATGCGGCCGAAGTGAACGCGCATGTGGCCACGCTCGATCTGCTCGGCGACGCCGGCATGTCCGAGCTGCTGGCCACCGTCTACAACTACATGACCGAAGTGCGGCTGATCCTGGAGCTGCTCGAAGGCTATGGCGACCATGCCGCCGCCGACCGACTGCGCCAGCAAGCCGCCGCGCTGATCACCTCGGCCGAAGCGCGCGCCTGCATCGAGGCCGAATTCGCCCATCCCGGCACCACGCTCGACGCCATGGTCGAATTGCAGAACGCCGCACTCATTTAACGATACCCCAGTGAACCAGAACCACCTGCCCACCGCCCTTCTCGCCACCGTGTTGACCGCTGCTTGCGCCACGGCGGCCGCAGCGATCCCCACCTACGACTTCAAGATCGTCCACAGCTACCCGCACGACGCCCAGGCGTTCACCCAGGGCCTGTTGTACCGCGACGGTTTTCTGTACGAGAGCACGGGCCTGAACGGCAAGTCCACCATCCGCAAGGTGCAGCTGGAAACCGGCAAGGTGCTGCAAAGCCGCGACATTCCGGCACAGTATTTCGGCGAGGGCATGACCGACTGGAACGATACGCTGGTGAGCATCACCTGGCGCTCGCAGACCGGCTTCGTGTTAGACCTCAAAACGTTCGAGCCGAAAAACGAATTCGCCTACCCCGGCGAGGGCTGGGGCCTGGCGCAAAACGGCAAGGAACTGGTGCTCAGCGACGGCAGCAGCACGCTGCGCTTCCTCGATCCGAAAACCTTCCTCGAAGTGCGGCGCGTCAAAGTGACGGCCGACGGCATCGCGGTCGATCAGCTCAATGAACTGGAAGTGGTGGGCGACGAAATCTTCGCCAATATCTGGCAGACCAACACGATCGCCCGTATCGACCAGAAAACTGGCAAGATCACCGGCTGGATCGATCTCGGCAAGCTGTATACGGAAGCGGGCAAGGGCCCAGCCGCCGACAATGTCCTCAACGGCATTGCCTACGACTCCGCCAGGAAGCGCCTGTTCGTGACCGGCAAGCTGTGGCCCAAGCTTTACGAAATCAAGCTGGTTCCAAGGAAGTAAGGCCGCCCAAGGGCAGCCAGAGCTTCGTTACAGCCCCTTGCCGTGCATTCGCACTGTCTTCGCCGCTACGCCTCGCTCTGACAGCCCTTAAACGACCTTGAGAGAGTTGACGCAGTAGTCGGTTAGCGCATTCAACACGGCCGGATCTTCCCCGGCCGCCCCCACCACCTTGAACGACAGCTGCGGATGATCGCTGCGCAGCTGCTCGACCATCAGCGGCAGGTCGCGCAGAACGTGGCCGCCCTGCCCTAAAAACACCGGCACCACCGTTACTTCCGCAACGCCTTGCGCAGCCATCTGCGCAACCATCTCGGGCAGGCGCGGTTCCATCAGTTCGAGGAAGGCCAGTTCCACCTGTGTCTCGGGCAGGCGTGCGCGCGTGAGGTCGCGCAGTCGTTCGAACGGCGCGGCCCAGGATGCGGCGCGGGCGCCGTGGGCAAATAAAATCAGGGCTTGCTTGGTCATCTAATGTCTTTCCACCCACCATAGCGCACCGAGCGCCAGGAACAGGTATATCAAGCTGGGGGCCAGCGCCGTCAGGAATGCGGGCCAGGTACTGAGCACGCCAAGGTGCGAGAACAGGGTATTCACCAGCAGGAAGCTCACGCCGATCATGATGCCGACGAAAATTTTCAAACTCACGCCGCCGCTGCGCGTGTGCAGGTAGCCGAACGGCAGGGCCAGCGCCATCAGCACGAAAATCGCCAGCGGGTCGAACAGCTTTTTCCAGAACGCGATCTTGAAGCGCTCGGTCTCCTGGCGGTTTTCCTGCAGGTGGCGGGTGTAGACCAGCAGTTCGTTGGCCGACATGCGATCCGGGTCGGCGCCGGACACTGCCAGGATGCGCGGCGTGATTTCCGAGATCAGCCCCCTGGTGGCGCTATGGCGCGTCTCGATCAGGCTCGACTCCTGGCCGAAATTGTTTTCCAGGTTGGCGATCATGCCCGGCTTGAGCAGCGCCGGATTGGTGAAGATGTTTTCGGTGACGTCCGACAGCAGCCAGTTGTTATTGCCCTGGAAGGTGCCGCGCTTGGCAGCGGTGATCGAACGCAGGCGGAAGCTGTTATCGAATTCGTAGAGCTTGACGTCCACCAGCGAACCATCGGGCCGCACCTCGCGCACATTGAAAAAGCGCGAACCGGTGACGGTGCCGGTCATGCCCTCGGACTTGACGATATCCTTGGTCCACAAGCCGGAGCGGAACTCGGACGAAATCGCCGCGCCGCGCGAATTGAGCTTGATCTTGTCGGCAATGGGCGCCGTGCGCGGCGTGATCAGCTCACCGAAAATAAAGGTGATAATTACCAGCACGATGCCGATCTTGGCCAGCATCCAAGCCACCATGCCGGTGGACATGGACGCCGCGCGCATGATGGTGAACTCCGACGTGGCCGCGAACTGCGCCATGATGTAGATGGTGCCGATCAGCGAGGCTACCGGCATCACCCGGTACACATAGCCGGGAATGCGCGCGGCCACGTACAGCAGCGCGTATTGCAGCGTGTAGCCGTTCTTGCCGACCGAGCGCAGTTCGCCGGTGAGGTCGAGGAAAGCCTGCAGCAGCAGGAAGGCCACCAGCACGAAGGCAACCGCCTGCAGGATCGAGACGGCGAAATAGCGTTGCAGGATTTTCATGGCGAGACGGCCTTGTTGTCGGCGCCATTGCGCGAGCGTTTCATCGCCGCCAGCATGGCCAGCGGATGGTAAGGATGGTTCAGGTTCAGGCGCCAGGCGAACATGGCCAGCACCACCAGCGCGGTGATCAGGTGCAGCGGCCACCAGCCCAGCGCGAACGAGATTTTGCCGCCCTGGACCACGCCCTCCATCAGCTTGACCAGGTTGTTATACGAGAAGAAGATCAGCAGCGCGATGATCAGGTTGGCCGAACTGCCGGCGCGCGGATTGACAAACCCCAGCGGAATGGCCAGCAGCACCAGCAGCAAGCAGGTGAGCGGCGAGGCGATACGCGAGAGCAGTTCGGCGCGGCCGGAGTTGCTGGTATCGGCAAACAGCGCCATGGTCGGGATGGCGTCGGTGTCGCTGTCGGGGTCGAGCTCCTGCGCCTGGCTGGCCACGCGCATGCTGTAGCTTTCGAACTCCATGGTCTGGAAGTCGGACTGTCCCGGCACGCCCTGGTAGCGGCGGCCGTTCTTGAGCACCAGGTAGCGCTCACCCTTGGCGCCCGTACTGATCACGCCTTCGCGCGCGACGATGACGGCGGTGCCGCGTTCATCGACGGTGTTGACGAACACGTTGTGCACGACCGAGGTGTCGCCGGCCACGCCTTCAACAAAAAAGATGCGGTTGGCCGACGACGATTCGCGGAACTGGCCAGGCGAGACTTTTTGCAGGTCTTCGCGCTTGGCGAAGCGTTCGACGTACTCGGAGCTTTTCTCCTTGGCCCACGGCGCCGCCACCAGGCTCAGGGCGGCGGTGAGCAGCACCATCGGAATGCCGAAGGTGAGCACGGGCCAGATCCAGCGCGTGAGGCTCAGGCCCGAGGCAAACCACACCACCATTTCGGAATCGCGATAGGTGCGCGTGACCACCATCAGCACCGAAATAAAACTGGTGAGGATGAGGATGGTAGGCAGATAATTGACGGTCGCGAACATGATCAGCGCCAGCACGTCGCCGGAATCGACCTTGCCACCGGCGGCCTTGCCGAGGATGCCGATCAGGGTCCAGGTCACGCTGACGCTGAAGAGCACCGTGAAGGTGGTGCCGGCCGCAGCGGCCATTTCTCGTCGGAGGGCGCGTTGAAAAATCATTCGAAGTTTATAATTGGTGGTTATGGCTTGAGTAATAGCTTATTACAGGGCCAAAAAATTAAAAGTAACAGCCTGGCGAAACACCCAAGACAGGCTGGAAATTCGCACACGTCACGGAGAATCAAATGGACTTTAGCATAAAAGCATTCGACACAAAGAACACCATCGCCTCGGCAAAAGCCGGGGTAGTGGCCGTCGCGGTCTTCGAGAACAAGAAGCTGTCGCAAGCGGCCAAGGCCCTCGATGGTTCCGGTGAAATCTCGGCTGCGCTCAAGTCTGGCGACATCACCGGCAAGGCCGGCACCATCCTGCTGCTGCGCGGCGTGCAAGGCGTGGCCGCCGAGCGCGTGCTGCTGGTGGGCCTGGGTAGTGAAGAAGCCGTGAGCGAGAAAAGCTTCGCCAGCGGCGTCTCGGCCGCCATCAAGGCCTTCGGCGCCCTGGGCGCGAGCGACGCTATTATCGCACTGCCGATGACCGAAGTGAAAGAGCGCGACGTCAATTGGGCGATCCGCTGCGTGGTGCAAACCGGCCACGAAGCCGTGTTCCGCACCGACGGCCAGAAGAGCAAGAAGGATCCGGCGCCGGCAGGCGTCAAGAAGGTCGCGCTGGCCGTGCCAGCCACCACCGACACCAAGCTGGCACTGGCGCAAGCCGTGGCGATCGCCAACGGCATGGACCTGACCAAGGAACTGGGCAACCTGTCGGCCAACATCTGCACCCCCACCCACCTGGCCAACACCGCCAAGAAACTGGGCAAGGACTACAAATTCGACGTCGAAGTACTGGACCGCAAACAGCTCGAAGCGCTGAAGATGAACAGCTTCCTGTCGGTCACCAACGGCAGCGAGCAGCCGCCGAAGTTCATCATCATCAAGCACATGGGCGGCAAGGCCAAGGATGCGCCGGTGGTGCTGGTCGGTAAAGGCATCACCTTCGACACCGGCGGCATTTCGCTCAAAGCCGGTCCCGGCATGGACGAGATGAAGTACGACATGGGCGGCGCCGCTTCGGTGCTGGGCACCATGCGCGCCATCGGCGAGATGAACCTGAAACTCAACGTGATCGGCGTGATCGCCAGCTGCGAGAACATGCCGTCGGGCCGCGCCACCAAGCCGGGCGACATCGTCGCGTCGATGAACGGCCTCACCATCGAGATCCTCAACACCGACGCCGAAGGCCGCCTGGTGCTGTGCGACGCACTGACCTACGCAGAGCGCTTCAACCCGGCCGTGGTGCTGGACGTGGCCACGCTCACCGGCGCCTGCATCGTGGCGCTGGGCCACCACAAGAGCGGCCTGTTCACGCGCGACGACGACGCCCACAACGCGCTGGCCGACGAGATCATGGCGGCCGGCAAAGCCGCCGGCGACACCGCGTGGCGCCTGCCGATCGGCGAAGAGTACAACGAGCAGCTGAAGTCCAACTTCGCCGACCTGGCCAACATCGGCACCCCGGGCGGCGCGTCGTGCACGGCAGCGGCGTTCCTCGAAAACTTCACCCGCAAGTACACCTGGGCGCACCTGGACATCGCCGGCACGGCCTGGAAATCGGGCGGCGCCAAGGGCGCCACCGGCCGTCCGGTGCCGCTGCTGTCGAACTTCCTGATCAATCGTACGACGCGCGGCTAATCGACGACGCACCGCAAAAAGGCAGACTTCGGTCTGCCTTTTCCACGTCAGTACAGCGTCACGCCCGGTGATGGCGGCGGCAAGTCGTCGCGCTCCTCGGTAGGCCGCATGATGACCGTCAGCGTCGATGGAAAATCGTAACCGGCGCCGGTATTCTGGTCGATGAAGTAGCCGACGCCAGCCGTCAGGATCAGGTTGCCCCACAGGTTGCCATTGGGCCTGGGATCGACCCGCTCGTAAGCCCACCCTGCTCCTTCCTTCTTGCAGTCGATGCGCAAAGGCGCCGAGCTCTTGCGCAAGGTGACGCGGCCCGGCGTGGTCACGAACCACTTGCCGGCGTCGTTGTACAGCACGCAGCCCACGCCGCCGATTTGACGATGGTCAAGCACGGTTTGCACCAGCACGCTTTGTTCGGTGGGTTCGCTCAGCGAAGCACAGCCGGCACTGGACAGCACAGCCAGTGCAGACAGCACATTAACGCACACGCGCGCAGGAAGACGGAAATACATGGTCGGTCTCGGTAATGGAGTCCAAGACAGTGTATCAAGACCAATGAAGATTGATTCTCTTAATCAAGAGGCGTAAAGCGTTGCACTTTGACGCCATCAACCTCGATCATCTCGAAAAACACGGCGGCAGGACGACACCAGATCGATCCATCCGCAGCGCGGTAGACGATCATGGTGCTCAAGTCCGCTTCCAGGGTAGCCTCGCACACCAGCTCGTACAGGCCGCCCTTGTAATGCCGGTAACGCTTCATCGGTACGATCAGGCGTTCTGGGTGGCTGCCGACTTGGTGGCAACCGAAGCGCGCTCGCTGGCTTGCTCCTGCTGCTTTTTCTTCAAGTCGTTGACGACTTTCAGAATGTCGTCCATGCCGCCCTGGCCGCCCAGCGACGAGAATGCATCGAGCACCTCATTGAGCACCTGGTTACGTACGGCAGCTTCGTCCTGGCTCACTGCCGTACCGCGTTGCAACGCCTCGGCAGCGCGCTTTTCGGCAGCAGCAGCTTCTTTTTGCGCAGCGGTCTTGCGGCCGCCAGGCACTTTGCCATGTTCCAACGCAGCTTGCCAGATCACCCAGCGACGTTGCGTTTCAAAAACCAGATACTCTTCCGGTTTGTCTTCTCGACGGCGAACGATATGTCCGTCGCGTTGTGCCCATGCCTCAAATGCAGCTCGCATTTTTATTCCTTTGCAAATGCGCTACGCGCAATTCACTGTTAAAACTACAAGATATTTCCGTATAGTACCATTTATTGCACCGGCCCAATAACCAATATAAAGGAATATTGCTAAATTGAGGTTGCTTAGTGGCAACACTAGTTTTGACTTAATTTTGTAACAGTATATTTCTTATTTGCTATTTTGTCTCGCACCATTGATTCAGTTTTGATAACTAAGAGACAAATTTGGCAATTTTTTCAGCATTTCACAATTTCTGCAACATTTTAGGCGCTGGCAACGGGATTGCGAAGTGTTATTCCAGCATTTCTTGGAAAAATCGTCACAATTGCTGCTACTAAGACAACCTCATCTGTTAAATCCGATTGCGGTAAGATGCGCCACTCACCGCGCACCGCCGCGCCCACAATTCTTCAAGGACATTAACTAGTGATGAAATTAGCTACATGGAATGTTAACTCACTGAACGTAAGACTGCCGCACGTTATGGCATGGCTAGAGGCAAATCCAACAGATGTGCTCTGCATCCAGGAAACAAAATTAACTGACGACAAGTTTCCGTTCGCCCAGATCGAGGCGGCCGGCTACCACGTCGCCTACACCGGGCAAAAAACTTACAATGGTGTGGCTATTTTGTCAAAACTGCCTATCAATGATGTAGTCAAGAACAATCCTCATTTGGACGATCCGCAACAGCGTATCCTGACGGCGACCATCGGCGGCATGCGGATCGTCTGCGCCTACGTCCCCAATGGCCAGAGCGTTGGCTCTGAGAAATACCAATACAAGATGGGTTGGCTCGACGCCTTTCACCGCTGGATCGGCGAGGAAGCTGCGCAGCATACGCAACTGGCGGTAATGGGCGACTACAACATCGCCCCCGAAGACCGCGATGTCCACGATCCGGCAGCGTGGGAAGGCGAAGTGCACGTGTCGGAACCGGAGCGCGCCCACTTGCGCCGTTTGCTCGATATCGGCCTGGCCGACGCCTTCCGCCTGTTCGAGCAACCGGAAAAATCGTTCAGCTGGTGGGACTATCGTGGCCTGGGCTTCCGCCTCAATAAAGGCCTGCGTATCGATCACATCCTGCTGTCGCCGGCACTGGCGCAGCGCTGCACGGCGTGCGTGATCGACCGTACCCCGCGCAAATGGGAGCAGCCGTCCGACCACACCCCGGTGATCGCCACCATCGAGTAACGCTTATGCCAGCGCCGCATCGAGGCGCGGCAGCAGCAACCGCACTTCGTGGTGCGGCGCCGGTTCGGAGAACAGGAAGCCCTGGGCGAACTGGCAACCATGGCGCTGCAACAGCGCGTACTGGCTTTCGTTCTCCACCCCTTCCGCCACCACCGACAGCTGCAGGCTGCCCGACAGGGCGATGATGGCTGCCACGATGGCGCGGTCCTCGGTGCTGGTGGGCAAATCCTTGATGAACGCGCGGTCGATCTTGATCTTCTTGACCGGGAAGCGCTTCAAATAGGCCAGGCTCGAATAGCCGGTGCCGAAATCGTCGATCGACAGACGGATTCCCATGGCATTGATCTGTTCGAGGATTTCCTGGGTCTGTTCGCCGTGCTGCATCAGCGCCGTCTCGGTAATCTCGAATTCCAGCAGTGCCGGATCGATGCCGGTTTCGTCGAGGATGCGCCGCACCGTCGCCACCAGGGCGCCATGCGTGAACTGGCGCGCCGACAGATTGACCGCCAGCGGTACCGGCTGCAAGCCCGCGCGCAGCCATGCCATGCTCTGCTCGCACGCCTGGCGGATCACCCATTCGCCGATCGGCACGATCAGCCCATTGTCCTCGATGATGGGAATGAAGCTGTCGGGCAGTACCAGGTCATGCTCGTCCCGGCGCCAGCGCAGCAGCACTTCCATCGCGTGCAGGCGGCGCGTGCCGATATCGATGATGGGCTGGAAGTGCAGCGAGAACTGGTCGCGCGCCAGCGCATTACGCAAATTCGATTCGAGTTCGAAATGCTGGGCTGCCGCCTGGTTCATCACCGGCTGGAAGTACTGGTAATTATTCCTGCCGGTGGCCTTGGCGTGGTACATCGCGGTGTCCGCGTTGCGCATCAGCGTGGCGACATCGGCGCCATCGTCGGGATAGATGCAAATGCCGATCGATGGCGTGATGTGCAGATGGCGCCCGTCGAGCGGGAAGCTCTCGTCGAGCGCGGCGATAATCTGCTCGGCCACCGCGCTCGCTTCAACCGGGTCGGCGATGCCCGGCAACAGCACCACGAACTCGTCGCCGCCCAGGCGCGCCACGGTATCGCTGCCGCGCACCGCGCAGCACAGGCGGTTGGCCACTTCCTTGAGCAGCTGGTCGCCGGTCATGTGGCCCAGCGAATCGTTGATGGTCTTGAAGCGATCGAGGTCGATGAACATCACGGCCAGCTGGCGCTGCGAGCGCTGGGCATTGAGCATGGCGCGGTCAAGCCGGTCCGACAACAGCGCACGGTTGGGCAGGCCGGTCAAACTGTCGTGATACGCCATGTGATGCACGCGAGCCTCGGCCTGGCGGCGCTCGATGATCTCGCCCTGCAGCAGGGCGTTGGCGCCAGCCAGTTCGGCGGTGCGTTCGAGCACCCGCACTTCCAGCTCGTCGCGCGCGCGGCTCACTGCCTCGGCGGCCTCCCGGCGTGCGGTAATGTCGTCCACCAGCCATACCGAGCGGCCACGCGGGTGGGCCAGATCGAACGGGCGGCCCGACAGGCGCGCCCAGAACACCGTGCCGTCGCGGCGTACCAGCTCGTACTCGGAAACGTTGATGCGGCCGGCCGTGAAGTCGCGCATGGTCTCGGCGCGTGCCGCCTGCCAGGCATCCTTGTCGGCATAGAAGGCCTGCACACTGAGGTTGTTCATGCCGCCCGGCGGATAGCCGAACAGTTCTTCCATCTTGGTATTGCAATGCAGGTTGCGGCCCTCCTCCACGACCGAGATGCCGAGCACCGCGCTGTCGAGGATGGCCTGGTTTTCCAGCAGCGCATTGTGCAGCGCACGCTGGTCGCGCCGCACGTCGCTGATGTCGTTGAAGACGATGGTCGCACCCTGTACTTGCGCGCCGGCCGGCAGCGGCTTGACCCAGGCCTGCACCGCGAAATAGTGTCCGCTGGCGGGCGTCAGGTAGGTGTCCCAGCGTACGCCGGGCGTGGCGGTGGCCAGGCGAGCCACGCTGGCCTCGCGCACGTGCAGCGTAAACAGCTTGTCCACGCCCGCGCCGCACGGGTCGCGCCCGAGCAAAGTCACCAGCTCCGCATTGGCAGCCATGACCGTGCCGTCCACGCCAAAGGCGCAGGCGGGGACGCCGATCAGCGCGAGTGCGCCGGCGACAAAATCCGTATTGGTCAACATAAGGCCCCTGAAAAATCCGCAAACATGACAACTTATTATTGTTAGTTGACAGATGTTAAACCATCTTCAGTGCTTTGGGGTGGATAAAACGACAATGCCCGGCAAATACCGGGCATTGTCGTTACAACGCTACTACTGGTGGCACGTGATCAGTGGCCGCTGGCACCGTCCGCGCCGATACCGGTTTCCGAACGCACGGTCTGCGCTTCGAAGCCGTCACGGTCGATGCGCGCACGCGGGCCCTTGTCGGTGATCGAGAACAGCCAGATGCCGATGAAGCCGACCGCCATCGAGAAGATGGCTGGCGACGCGTACGGGAACAGCGGCTCGGCCTTGCCGAACACGTCCACCCACACCGACTTCGACACCACGGTCAGTCCCACTGCGGTGAACAGGCCGAGGAAGCCACCGACGGTTGCGCCACGGGTGGTGCAGTCTTTCCACAACACGGACATGAACAGCACCGGGAAATTGGCCGACGCGGCGATCGCGAATGCCAGCGAGACCATGAACGCGATGTTCTGCTTCTCGAACACGATGCCCAGTACCACGGCGACGATACCGAGCGCGATGGTGGTGATTTTCGAGACGCGCAGTTCGTCGGCGCCGGTGGCCTTGCCCTTCTTGATCACGGTGGCGTAGATATCGTGCGATACCGCCGACGCGCCGGACAGGGTCAGGCCCGCAACCACCGCCAGGATGGTGGCAAATGCCACGGCTGAAATGAAGCCGAGGAAGACGTCGCCGCCCACGGCCTTGGCCAGGTGCACCGCTGCCATGTTGTTACCGCCCAGGAGCTTGCCGGCGGCATCCTTGAATTCCGGGTTGGTGCCGACCAGAACGATGGCGCCGAAACCGATGATGAAGGTCAGCACGTAGAAGTAGCCGATCCAGGTCGTGGCCCACAGGACCGATTTGCGTGCTTCTTTCGCGTTCGGGACGGTGAAGAAGCGCATCAGGATGTGCGGCAGGCCGGCGGTACCGAACATCAGCGCCATACCGAACGAGATCGCCGAAATCGGATCCTTGATGAACGTGCCAGGGCCCATGATGGCGTCCTTGTTGGCGTGGACTTCCACGGCCTTGGCAAACAGTTTTTCAGGGCTGAAGCTGAACTGCGCCAGCACGGCCAGCGCCATGAAGCTCGCACCGCCCAGCAGCATCACGGCCTTGATGATCTGCACCCAGGTGGTGGCGGTCATGCCGCCGAACAGCACGTAAATCATCATCAAGGTACCAACCAGCACGACCGCGATCCAGTATTCGAGGCCGAACAGCAGCTTGATCAACTGGCCGGCGCCGACCATCTGCGCGATCAGGTAGAACGCCACTACCACCAGCGTGCCGGAAGCGGCGAAAATGCGGATCGGCTTTTGCGCGAAGCGGTAAGCGGCAACGTCGGCAAAGGTGAAGCGGCCCAGGTTGCGCAGGCGCTCTGCCATCAGGAACGTGATGACGGGCCAGCCGACCAGGAAGCCGATGGCGTAGATCAGGCCATCGTAGCCGTTCAGGAACACGGCGGCGGAAATACCGAGGAACGATGCTGCCGACATGAAGTCGCCGGCAATCGCCAGACCGTTCTGGAAACCGGTGATGCCGCCACCGGCGGTATAGAAGTCGGCGGCCGACTTGGTCTTGGCGGCAGCCCACTTGGTGACCCACAGCGTGAACAGCACGAACACGCCGAACATGGCAATCGCGGTCCAGTTGGTGGCCTGCTTGGTGGCCTGGCCCAGGTCGCCGCCGGCGGCGTACACGACGCCGCTGACTGCGGCGCCGATCAGTGCGGAAGCGACGACCGCCAGTTGACGGTTCGAGGCGCTCATGCTTTCACCCGTGCGGCGATGGCGGTGGTGAGATCGTCGTATTCGCGGTTGGCGCGACGCACGTAGATGCCGGTGATGATGACGGTGAAGACGATCACGAACAGGCCGATCGGCATGCCCCACGTCATCACGCCGTCGCCGGTTTTGGCAGCCAGCAGTTCTTTGTCGAACGCGATCAGGAGGATGTAGCCGTAATAGACCACCATCATCAGCGCGGTCAGTATCCAGCCGAACCGGGAACGCGCCTTGACCAGCTTATGGTAATTGGGGTCGGCTTTGATTTTTTGAACCAAATCGTCTTGCATCATCTGTCTCCATTTATTGAGGAACCTGCCCATTTAGCTGAGCTTGAACCCACAATAAGCTGCGAGACTTACCGCTGGCTTACACGCACTGTTATTACTTACGCCCTCACCCATCCTTCCATCAGGATGCGCGCGCTGCGGCTCATCACCGCTTTCACCACGCTCCACTCGCCATTTTTTTGCACCGCAGCGGCGCCCACGCGCAGGGTGCCCGACGGATGGCCGAAGCGCACGGCAGCGCGCTCGCCGCCGCCGGCCGCCAGGTTGACCAGCGTGCCGGGAATGGCGGCCGCCGCGCCAATGGCCACGGCGGCTGTGCCCATCATGGCGTGGTGGAGCTTGCCCATCGAAAGCGCGCGCACCAGCAGGTCGATGTCGCCCGCGTCCACCGGCCTGCCGCTCGACGCCGTGTACGACACCGGCGGCGCCACGAAGGCCACCTTGGGCGTGTGCTGGCGTTGTGCGGCCTGTTCCAGGGTTTGCACCAGGCCCATGCGCACGGCGCCGTGCGCGCGGATGGTTTCGAACATGGCCAGCGCGCGCGCATCGCCATTGATCGCGTCCTGCAGTTCGGTGCCGGTGCAGCCCACCGCCTGCGCCTCGATGAAGATGGTGGGGATGCCGGCGTTGATCATGGTGGCGCGCAGCGTGCCGATGCCGGGCACCTCGATGTCGTCGATCACGCGCCCGGTGGGGAACATGGCGCTATTGGTGCTATTGGTGCTATTGGCGCCGCTGCCCTCCTCGTCCGCTGCCGGGTCGAGGAATTCGAGCACCACTTCCGCCGCCGGGAAGGTCACGCCATCGAGTTCGAAGTCGCCCAGCTCCTGCACCTGCCCTGCCGTCATCGGAATATGGGCGATGATGGTCTTGCCGATATTGGCCTGCCAGATGCGCACCACGGCCACGCCATCGTGCGGCACCCGTGCGGCATCGACCAGGCCTGACTGAATCGCAAATGCACCCACGGCGGCCGACAGGTTGCCGCAATTGCCGCTCCAGTCCACGAACGGCCGGTCGATGGCGACCTGGCCGAACAGGTAGTCAACGTCGTGATCCGGCCTGGTCGCCGGCGCTACGATCACGGCCTTGCTGGTGCTCGACGTGCCGCTGCCCATGCCGTCGATCTGCTTGCCGTAGGGGTCGGGGCTGCCGATCACGCGCAGCAGCAGCGCGTCGCGCGCCGCGCCCGGGGTTTGCGCGTCAAGCGGCAGGTCTTGCAGGCGGAAGAACACGCCCTTGCTGGTGCCGCCACGCATATAGGTGGCGGGAATCTTGGTCTGTTGGGTCATTATGCGGCCTATGCTGTTTTATGCTGTTTTATGCTGTTGCAGGAAGTCCTGGGCAAAGCGCTGCAGCACGCCGCCCGCTTCGTAGATCGACACTTCTTCCTGGGTGTCGAGCCGGCAGATCACCGGCGTTTCCACCCGCTCTCCGTTGCGACGATGGATCACCAGCGTGAGCATGGCGCGCGGCGTACGTTCACCCACCACGTCGTAGGTTTCGGTACCGTCCAGCGCCAGCGTCAGGCGATTGACGCCGGGCGTGAATTCCAGCGGCAGCACGCCCATGCCCACCAGGTTGGTGCGGTGGATGCGCTCGAAGCCTTCGGCGGCAATCGCTTCCACGCCGGCCAGGCGCACGCCCTTGGCGGCCCAGTCGCGCGAGGAACCCTGGCCATAGTCGGCGCCAGCCACCACGATCAGCGGCTGCTTGCGCTCCATGTAGGTCTCGATGGCTTCCCACATCCGCGTGACCGTGCCTTCCGGCTCCACGCGCGCCAGCGAACCGGCCATGACCTTGCCGTCCGCGCCGCGCACCATCTCGTTTTTCAGGGTGGGGTTGGCGAACGTGGCGCGCTGCGCGGTCAGGTGGTCGCCGCGATGGGTGGCGTACGAATTGAAGTCCTCTTCCGGCAAACCCATTCTGGCCAGGTACTCGCCCGCCGCGCTGTCGGCCATGATGGCGTTCGACGGCGACAGGTGGTCAGTGGTGATGTTATCGCCGAGCAGCGCCAGCGGACGCATGCCGGTCAGCGACCGGGCGCCCGCCAGCGCGCCTTCCCAGTACGGCGGGCGGCGGATGTAGGTCGTTTGCGGGCGCCAGTCGTACAGCGGACTCACTGCCACGCCGTCGTCAGCTTCGCGCGCGAACATCGGGATGTACACCTTGCGGAACTGTTCGGGTTTCACACTGGCGGCGACCACGGCGTCGATCTCGGCGTCCGACGGCCAGATGTCGGCCAGTTTGACCGGACAGCCGGCGGCATCCACGCCCAGCACGTCTTTTTCGATATCGAAGCGGATGGTGCCGGCAATCGCATACGCCACCACCAGCGGCGGCGAGGCCAAAAAGGCCTGCTTGGCATACGGGTGGATGCGGCCATCGAAATTGCGGTTACCCGACAGGACCGCGGTGGCATACAAATCGCGCGCGATGACTTCCTGCTGGATTACGGGATCGAGCGCGCCGGACATGCCATTGCACGACGTGCAGGCGTAGGCCACCACGCCAAAGCCCAGTCGTTCCAGCTCGGGCATCAGGCCCGCTGCTTCCAGGTACAACGTGACGGTCTTGGAACCGGGCGCCAGCGAGGACTTGACCCATGGTTTGCGCGTCAGGCCGCGCGCGTTGGCATTGCGGGCCAGCAGGCCGGCGGCAATCATGTTGCGCGGGTTGTTGGTGTTGGTGCAGCTGGTAATGGCCGCGATGATACAGGCGCCATCGGGCATCAGGCCCGGTTCGTTTTCCACCACGCCGCTGATGCCGCGTGCTGCAAGTTCCGACGTCGGCACGCGGCTGTGCGGGTTCGATGGTCCGGCGATATTGCGCACCACCGACGACAGGTCGAACGTCAGTACGCGCTCGTATCGCGCGGTGGCCAGCGCGTCGGCCCACAGGCCGGCCTCTTTCGCATAGGTTTCCACCAGCTTGACGGTTTCCTCGTCGCGACCGGTCAGGCGCAGGTACTTGATGGTCTGCTCGTCGATGTAGAACATGGCGGCGGTCGAACCATATTCGGGCGCCATGTTGGAGATGGTGGCGCGGTCGCCGAGCGTGAGGTGGGCAGCCCCTTCGCCGTAGAACTCCAGGTACGACGACACCACTTTTTGCTGGCGCAGGAATTCGGTCAGCGCCAGCACGGTGTCGGTGGCGGTAATGCCGGGTCCCGGTTTGCCGGTCAGTTCCACGCCGATGATGTCGGGCAGGCGCATCCACGAGGCGCGGCCCAGCATCACGCTTTCCGCTTCCAGGCCACCCACGCCGATGGCGATCACGCCCAGCGCATCGACCATCGGCGTGTGCGAGTCGGTGCCGACCAGGGTATCGGGAAAGGCCACGCCGTCCTGCGCCTGGATCACCGGCGACATGCGTTCGAGGTTGATCTGGTGCAGGATGCCGTTACCGGGCGGGATCACATCGACATTCTTGAATGCCTTCTTGGTCCAGTCGATGAAGTCGAACCGGTCCTCGTTGCGGCGGTCCTCGATGGCGCGGTTCTTGGTAAAGGCATCGGGATCGAAGCCGCCGCACTCCACCGCCAGCGAATGGTCCACCACCAGCTGGGTGGGTACCACCGGGTTGACCAGCGCCGGATCGCCGCCCTGCAGGGCAATGGCGTCGCGCAGGCCGGCCAGGTCCACCAGCGCGGTCTGACCGAGGATGTCGTGGCAGACCACGCGCGCCGGGAACCACGGGAAGTCGAGATCGCGCCGGCGTTCGATCAGTTGCGACAGCGAGGCATCGAGCGTGGCGGGATCGCAGCGGCGCACCAGGTTTTCAGCCAGCACGCGCGAGGTATAAGGCAACCCGGCCCAGGCGCCCGGTTCGATCGCATCGACGGCAGCGCGCGCGTCGAAGTAGTCGAGCGTGGTGCCGGGCAGCGGTTTGCGGTATTGCGTGTTCATTGGCGTAGTCATTACGAACGGTCCTTGATCGGTACGAATTGCAGGTCTTCCGGGCCGACGTAGTTGGCGCTGGGGCGAATGATCTTGTTGTCGATGCGCTGCTCGATCACGTGCGCGGCCCAGCCGGACGTGCGCGAAATGACGAACAGCGGCGTGAACATCGCGGTGGGCACGCCCATCATGTGGTACGACACGGCCGAGAACCAGTCCAGGTTCGGGAACATTTTTTTCACGTCCCACATCACGGTTTCGAGCCGCTCGGCAATGTCGAACATTTTCATCGAGCCGCCGTCCTGCGACAGTTGGCGCGCCACCTCCTTGATGACCACGTTGCGCGGATCGGAAATCGTGTACACAGGGTGGCCGAAGCCGATCACCACTTCCTTGTTGGCCACGCGGTTGCGGATGTCGGCTTCCGCTTCGTCGGCGTTTTCGTAGCGCTTCTGGATCTCGAACGCGAACTCGTTGGCGCCGCCGTGCTTGGGACCGCGCAGTGCGCCGATGGCGCCGGTGATCGCCGAGTGCATGTCCGAACCCGTACCCGCGATCACGCGGCCGGTAAAGGTGGACGCGTTGAATTCGTGTTCGGCGTACAGGATCAGCGACGTGTGCATGGCGCGCACCCAGCTCGCGGGCGGCTTGAAACCGTGCAGCAGGTGCAGGAAGTGGCCGCCGATCGAATCGTCGTCGGTTTCCACGTCGATGCGCTTGCCGTTATGGCTGTAGTGGTACCAGTACAGCAGCATCGAGCCGAACGACGCCATCAGGCGGTCGGCGATGTCGCGCGCGCCGGGCACATTGTGGTCGTCCTTTTCCGGCAGCACGCAGCCGAGCACCGAGGCGCCGGTGCGCATCACGTCCATCGGGTGGGCGGCGGCCGGCAAGGCTTCCAGCGCGGACTTGACGGCCTGCGGCAGGCCGCGCAGCGAGCGCAGTTTGGCCTTGTAGCCGCGCAGCTCGCCGTCGTTGGGCAACTTGCCGTGCACCAGCAGGTAGGCGATTTCCTCGAACTCGCTGGTGGTGGCCAGGTCGAGGATGTCGTAACCACGGTAGTGCAGGTCATTGCCGGTCTTGCCGACGGAGCACAGCGCGGTATTCCCGGCCGCCACGCCGGACAGGGCTACGGATTTTTTCGGTTTGAAGGTGGTGGTGGTGTCGGTCATGGTGGTCTCCGTTATTTTTTCTGGGCCGCATTTTGAGCTGCAAACAAGGCATCGAGCTTCTGCTCGAAGCTATGGTAATTGATCCGTTCATACAGCTCGGCGCGCGTCTGCATGGTATCGAGCACATTTTGCTGGGTGCCGTCGCGGCGGATCGCGCCATACACATTTTCAGCCGCCTTGTTCATGGCGCGGAACGCGGACAGCGGATAGAGCACCAGGCCCACGTCGGCGTCGCGCAGCTCGTCCACCGTGAACAGCGGCGTGGAACCGAATTCGGTGATGTTGGCCAGCACCGGTACCTTTACGGCGGCAGCGAACTGCTTGTACATCTCGAGGCTGATCATCGCTTCCGGGAAGATCATGTCGGCGCCCGCCTCCACGCATGCCACAGCGCGCGCGATCGCCGCGTCCAGTCCTTCGACCGCCAGCGCGTCGGTGCGGGCCATGATCACGAACTGGTCGTCGGTGCGCGCATCGACAGCGGCGCTGACGCGATCGACCATCTCCTGCTGCGAGACGATTTCCTTGCCGGGGCGGTGGCCGCAGCGCTTGGCGCCCACCTGGTCTTCGATATGCATGGCGGCGGCGCCGGCCTTGATCATGGTCTTGACCGTGCGCGCGACATTGAACGCCGAGGCGCCGAAACCGGTATCGGCATCGACCAGCAGTGGCAGGTCGCACACGTCGGTGATGCGGCGGATGTCGGTAAGCACGTCATCCAGGCTCGAGATGCCCAGGTCGGGCAAGCCGAGCGAGCCGGCCGCCACGCCGCCGCCCGACAGATAGATGGCGCGGAAACCGGCGCGCTTGGCCAGCAAGGCGTGATTGGCGTTGATGGCGCCGACGACCTGCAACGGCGATTCTTCTTGGACGGCCTGGCGGAATGCGGCGCCTGCGGAATAACTCATGGGTGACCTTTCAATGTTGCGGTGAAGTTAGGCGTTACTTTGCAAGCGCCGTGCCACCCGCTACCTCCTTTAAAATCAATCACTTGCTGATTTTATATGTTGCAAAATTGTTTCATTTTGAAACATCGAAACAACTGCACTACAATTGAAACATGCGCCTACCTCCTTCCCTGCCGCTCGATCCTGACGACAAACCCGTTCTCTGGACCGTTTCCGTCTCGCGCCTGTCCGACGTGTTCCGCCACATCACGCTCGAATACGACAACCGCGCCACCATCGAACAAATCCACCTCGGCTTCGACGACGCCGTGCGCCATATCCGCGCGCGCCTGGCCACCGAGCGCTGCGACGCTGTCATCGCGGCCGGCTCCAACGCCGCCTACCTGAGAAGCCGACTGTCGGTGCCGGTGGTCGTGGCCCGCTTCAGCGGCTTCGACGTGATGCAGGCGCTGGCACGGGCGCGGCGCGTGTCCCCGCACGTGGGCATCGTCACTTACCAGGAGCGGCTGCAGGAGCTGGCCGAATTCACCACCACCTTCGACATCGACGTGGCACAGCGCACGTACGTGACCGAGGAAGACGCGCGCGACCAGGTCAACGATTTAAAAGCGGCCGGCATCAAGGCAATCGTCGGCGCCGGCCGCATCACCGACCTGGCCGAAGAGGCGGGGCTGACGGGCGTGTTCGTGTATTCGGCGGCATCGGTGCGCCATGCGTTCGACGATGCGCTGGAGCTGGCGCGCCTGACCCAGCTTGAAATGGACCGGGGCCGGGGCCGCGCACGCGGCGCCACCACGGGCGGCGCGATCGACACGCTGCGCGCCCGCCACGGCATCACCGATTTGCGCGGCGAATCGGCCGCCATGGAAGCAGTGCGCCAGTCGGTGGTGCTGTATGCGAAATCGCCGGCCACGGTATTGATCTCCGGCGAAACCGGCAGCGGCAAGGAACTGGCAGCGCAGGCGATTCACAACGAAGGACCGCGCAGCCTGGGCCAGAACCGGCCGTTCGTGGCGGTGAACTGCGGCGCCATCGCCGAGTCGCTGCTCGAATCGGAACTGTTCGGCCACGAAGACGGTGCGTTTACCGGCGCGCGCCGGGGCGGCCACGCCGGGCTGTTCGAGGCGGCCAACCACGGCACCCTGTTCCTCGACGAGATCGGCGAGATGCCGCTGACGCTGCAAACCCGCCTGCTGCGGGTGCTGGAAGAACGGCAGGTGGTGCGGGTGGGCGGCACGCGGCCCATCGCCGTTGCCGTGCGCATCATCAGCGCCACTCACTGCGACCTCGAGCAGCGCGTGCGCGATGGCCGCTTCCGCGCCGACCTGTTCTACCGGCTGGCAGTGCTGCGCCTGGCGCTGCCGCCGCTGCGCGCGCGGCCCGGCGACGTGGCGGCGCTGGCCGAATGGTCGCTCAAGCATGCGCTGGCGTCGCTCGGCGCCAGGCCGCACCCCAACCTGCGCGCCGAGATCGCGGCGTGCGCGCCGCTGCTGCAAGCGTACGCGTGGCCCGGCAACGTGCGCGAACTGCGCAACGTGGCCGAACGCCTGGCGCTGTTCCTGGCGGCCGAGCCACTGCAGGCGCTCACGCCCGCGTTCATCGTTGGCGTGGCGCCGGAGCTGGCAGGCCACGGCGGTATTGGCGCCGGTGCTGGCGCTGATGTAGGCAACACCGGCGCGGGCGGCGCTGCCGCCGGCGCCACTGCATCGTCGTTCAGCATCGGCCGGGCGCACCGCGAGACGGCAAGCACGGCAGAGGTGCTGGCCCGCTTTGGCGGCCGGCGCGACGCGGCCGCCAATTACCTGGGCATCAGCCGCACCACGCTGTGGCGCCGGTTGCGTGCGGAGGACGGCGGTCAAACCGTCACGCCTTAAAAGCGTCACGCCGTTCATCACCTGCCAGCGACCGCTCATCCACCAGCGCTCGCCGTCCGTGAACCCCACCGCTAACATGGCCACACCTACCCATCACGGAGAAACGCCATGTCCTTCGCCCGCACCGTTGCCGCCATCACCGCCAGCTTGCTGCTCGCCTCAACGGCCATCGCCGCCCCTGCCTTCAAGATCGACGTCACCGGCAACGCCACCGGGGCGCCGATGATACTGATCCCGGGCCTGGCATCGTCGGGAGCGGTATGGGACGGCACCATCAAGCGCTATTGCGGCGCGCGCCGCTGCCACGTGCTGACCCTGGCCGGCTTTGCCGGCGTACCGGCCATCGACGGCCCGCTGCTGGCCACCGCCGAACAGCAGTTGAGCGAGTACATCGCCGCCAACAAACTGGCGCAACCGGTGATCGTCGGCCACAGCCTCGGCGATACAAACGGTCGGCTATTTCGTCATCAAGCCGTTCGGCGAGATACATGGTGCCGGCTGGCTGCCGGGGGCGCTGCTGTTCTGGTGGGGCGTGTACCTGGTCTGGACGATTTTTTACATGCTGGTTGCCTACCTGCGCCGCAATGCCCGGCTCGAAGCGGAAGCGCTGCAACTGCAACTGAGCGCGAAAGAAGCCGAACTGCGCGCCTTGCAGGCGCAGGTCAATCCGCACTTTTTCTTCAACAGCATGAACAGCGTGCGTGCGCTGGTGTACCAGGACCAGGACGCGGCCGCGCAAATGATCGACCAGCTGGCCAGCGTGATGCGCTACGCGCTGCAATCGGGCCACCACGACACCGTGCCGCTGGCGGCAGAAATCGAAGCGGTGCAAGCCTACCTGGCGATCGAGAAAATCCGCTTCGAGGAACGGCTGCGCATCGTCATCGATATCGGTCCGGGCATGGACGCGGTGCGCATTCCGCCCATGACCTTGCAAACGCTGGTGGAAAACGCCGTCAAGTACGGCGTGGAGGCCAGCCCCACCGGCAGCGACATCCGCATCCGTGCGTGGCGCGACACCGACCAGGTGGTGCGCATCGACATCGCCAACCATGGCGCGCTGGCGCCGTTCACCGATTCCACCCGCGTGGGGCTGGCCAACACGCGCCAGCGGCTGGCGTTGATACTGGGCGCCGGCGCCCGGCTCGACCTGACCGAAGACGATGGCTGGGTGCGCGCCACCATGACCGTGCCGGAGCTGCCATGATGCAAACCATGCGGGTACTGCTGATCGATGACGAGCGCCTGGCGCGTGCCGAATTGCGGCGCCTGCTGGCGACGCACCCGTACGTGGACATCGTCGGCGAAGCAGCCAACGCCGCCGACGGCATGCAGCAGATCGCCTCGTTAAAACCCGACCTGGTGTTCCTCGACGTGCAAATGCCGGGCGGTAGCGGTTTCGACATGCTGGCCGCCCTCGACGCCGCGCCGCAGGTGATTTTTACAACCGCCTTCGACCGCTACGCCTTGCAGGCGTTCGAAGTCAACGCGTTCGACTACCTGCAAAAGCCGATCCAGCCCGCGCGCATGGCGGCGGCGCTGCAGCGCTGCGCGGCGCAACGCTTTACCGATGTGCTGCCGGCAGCCACACCCGCCGCCATGCCCCAAAAACTGTTCATCAAGGACGGCGAGCGTTGCTGGTTCGTCGCCCTCGACGACATCCGCATGTTCGAGTCCGAGGGCAATTACACGCGCGCCTATTTCGACATGCACCAGCCGCTCATGCTGCGCTCCCTGAGCCAGCTCGAAGAACGGCTCGATCCGCAAAGGTTTTTCCGCGCCAGCCGCCGCCACATCGTCAATCTCGGCTTCGTCGAGCGGGTGGTGTCCAATGATGCAGGCGGGCTGGATCTGACGCTGCGCGATGGCGCGGAGATCGAAGTGTCGCGCCGCCGCGCCGCCCAGTTCCGTAGCCTCACCAATTTCTGATGGCGCTCAGGCGCGCAGCGCATCCGCCGGCGCCATGCGCATGGCCACGCGCGCCTGCCGCGCTATTGCCAGCAGCGCCACCATGACAGTCATTGCCAGCGACAGCAGCAAGGTCCAGTAGCCGCCCGGTGCATGCGCCACGTAGCCGGCCAGGTAGCGCTGGATGGCCAGTGCCGCCAGCGGCAAGCCGACGATGGCGGCGACCAGCACCAGCACACCCGTGTCGCGCACTACCAGCAGAGCGATATCGCCGCTACGCGCGCCGTGCAGCTTGCGCAGCACGATCTCCCTGGCGCGGCGCTGCACGGTGGTAGCCGACAACACGTAGGTGCCGAAGGCGGCAATCGCCAGCGCGATGGCGGTGGCAATGACCAGCAGCGTGGACAAGCGCGATTCGTCGGCGTAGTTCGCCGCCAGGATAGCGCCGGCGCGCTCGGTATGCATGATCGCATCGGGGAAGTAGCGCGGCCACAGGTCGCGCACCAGCGCTTCCACCTGCGCGGCCGGTGCCGATGCGCGCACGCTCAGCGCCACGCCCGCCGTCCATAACTCGTAGGCGGTGGCGCGCGGCGCCTCGCGCAGCGTATGGAAATGCAGGTCGGGCGCGATGCCCACCACGCGCTTGCGCACGACCTTGCCGTCGAAGCCGGTAAACAGCACCACCTGCCCAACCGCCGCCTGCGGCGAGGCAAAGCCAAGGTCGCGGGTGGCAATCGCGTTGAGCACGACCGGTACCGGATCGTCTTCCTTGTCCAGCGCCGTCTGGAACAGCCGTCCGGCTTCGGGCGCGATGCGATACAGCTCGAAGAAATTGGCGCTCACGCCTTTCATTTCCATGCCCGCACCAGGGCCGCCCTCACGCCGCAGTTCGCGCGTCCACGCCTGGTCGAGCCGTCCCACCGGGTCTTCCGAAATGACGATGCCCTGCACGCCCGGCTGCGCGGCCAGCGCGGTCATGAACGCGCGCGCGGGCGCGCTGTCACGCACCGGCGCCGGCAGATCGACAATGACGAACGGTGCCGGATCGAAGCCCGGCGAGGCGCGCAGCGCGAACGCGGTCTGCCAGGCCACGGCGGCGGTCACGCTCACAAAGCCCATGGCGATTGCCACCTGCCCGATAGTCAGCGCACGGCGCCAGCGCATGCCGGCCATCGATTCGCTGTCCCCACGTTCCGCCAGCACCTGCGTGGGCAGCACGCGCAACGCGATCCACGCCGGGTACAGCGCCGTCGCCACGCCCAGCAAGGCGCCCAGCGCCAGCGCGGCGGCGATGTGCGGCAGCGACAGCAGGCCATCGAGATCGCGGTTCATCAGCAGCGAGAACTGCGGCAGCGCCAGCCACGCCAGCACCAGTCCCAGCACAGTGGCCATCACGGACACCGCCACCGATTCCACCACGAAGTGCAGCACCAGGCGGCGCGCACTGGCACCGAGTACCTTGCGCACCGCCACCTCGCGCTGGCGGCGCAGCACGCGAATGGTAGCCAGGTTGACGTAATTGATGGCTGCCAGCGCCAGCACCAGCAACGCGATGGCGGCCAGCGCGGCAACCACCGCCGGGTTGGCGCGGCTGCCGGGCTTGAACACGCGGTTGCCTTGCACCTGGTGGTCGAAGTAGGCGTGGCGCAGCGGCGTGACGCCGATGTCCATGATCTTGCGCGTTCCCAGCCGCGCCAGCGTTTCGGGCGGCACATTGCGCAGGCTGGGTGCGCGATCGACCGCCTGCTGCAACGCCGCGACGATGGCCGGCAGCGCAGCCTCGGACGTCACCCGCAGCAGCACCTTGCCCATCCAGCCCTGCTGGCCGGTCAGCAGTTCGTCGCGCACCATCGGGTCGGTGAGCGTGGAATTCGCGCCCAGCAGCGAGTCGAACGGGATCGTGGTGGTCGGTGGCGGCGTGCGCACGACCGCGCCCACGCGCACCGTCTTGCCTTCGGCCTGCATGGTGCGGCCCACGGCGTCGGTGGTGCCGAACAGCCGCTGCGCGGTGGCCTGGGTGAGCACCACCGCATCCGGTTGCGCGAGCGCCTGGTGCAGGTCGCCCTGCACCGCCTGCAATCCCAGCATGTCGGCAAACCCGGGCAGCACCAGCAGTCCCTGCAAGTGGTGGCGATGCTCGCCGATGCGCACCACCAGCGGCGTGGTCTCGGGGCGCGACGGGAAGAACACGGTGGCGTCCACCACCCCGGGCGTTGCCAGGGCGGTCTGGCGCAGGAAGGCCGGCGCCACATCGTGCAGCGGCGACTGCGGATCGACGTTGTAGCGCTGCGTAACCACGACCATCTGGTCGGCGTTCGGCACGTGCGCATCGTATTGCAGCGAATAGCGGACATACCCGAGCAGCAGGATGCAGGTGCACAAGCCGACGGCCAAGCCGAGGATCACGACCAGCGAGTAGCCGGGTTCGTGCAGCAAGGTGCGCCAGCCGATGCGGAAGTCCTGGAGTTTCATTGAATATCCTGAAGTGGTGATGCCGTGACATTGCAACTAGCGTGCCACGGCACTTTCCGCGCCGGGAATCGCGCATTCAGCAGCGGCTGTTCATAGTCGAACACCGGCGCTGTCCGCTTTCGCACACCTTACTTCAATGCGGGGATCTTCTGCGGCGTATAGGGCTGCACCGGCTGCGCCTTGAGCTTTTGCGCCAGCAGGTCCAGCGCCACTTCCAGCTGACGATCCTGGCCGGTGAAGGTGGCATGCGGCAGGTTGTCCACTTCCACGTCCGGCGTCACACCCACGCCTTCGATCAGCCAGTGGCCGTCGGCCGTATTGAACTGGCCGTTCTGCGCCACCCGCGCCATGCCGTCGTCGCTCAGGCGATTGTTATCGCTGAGCCATACGCCGGCGCCGGCAGTGCGCATGCCCACCAGCGGCGCCAGGCCCAGCGCCTTGACGCCGGCGGCAAAGGTCTCGCCGTCGGAATACGTCAGCTGGTCGATCAGCACCACCAGGTGGCCGCGGAACGTGGTCTGCATGTTCGGAGCGGGCTGGCTGCCCGGCGACGACCAGAAGGCCCACGCCTTGCGCAGCAGTTTTTCGATGATCCAGCTGTCGATATTGCCGCCGTTATTGCGGCGCACGTCGATGATCAGGCCCTCGCGGTTGACGTTGGCGTAGAAGTCGCGTGCGAACGAGGCGATGTCGCGCGCGCCCATGGCGCGCAGGTGCAGGTAGCCGATACGTCCGCCGGACGCCGCCTCCACCTGGCGTGCGCGGCTCTGTTCCCAGTCGCTGTAGCGCAGCGCCGCCTGTTTGGTCATATCCACCGGCAGTACGATCACCGGCCGGCTGCGGTTGTTCTTGTCCTTGACCTGCAAGAGCACCTGCTTGCCGGCCTGGTTGAGCAGCAGGTCGGCGATGTCGCGCGCTTCGCTGGCCGGCTTGCCGTTGACGGCGGTAATGATCTCGCCCTCCTTGATGTCCACGCCGGCCTGCGCCAAAGGTCCGCGCTCGGACGGCAGTTCCGGTTCGCTGCGGTAGATGTGATCGACCTGGTAGCCATCGGCGGTGCGCGTGAGCAGCGCGCCCAGGCCGGCCGGCGTGCCTTCCGGCGCCGAGCGGCGCAAGTCGCCGGGACGGATCTGCGAGTGCAGCGCGCCCACTTCGCTCACCATCATGCCCAGAATATCGTTGAGTTCCGCGCGGTCGGTCACGCGCTCGACCAGCGGCGCATACTTCTGGCGCACGCCAGCCCAGTCCACGCCGCGCATATTGGCGTCGTAGAGGAAATCGCGGTGCATGCGCCAGGCGTCGTTGAACATCTGCTTCCACTCCAGGCGCGGGTTGGACGTAAAACTCCAGTCGTCCACCTTGACCCTGGCCTTGGAGATATCGGCTGGCGCCTTGGCGCCCGCATCGACGATGATCATCTCGCCCGGCCCGGCGGCAAAGGTGCGATAGTAAACGTGCTTTTTGTCCTGCGCCAGGTCGAACTCGCGCACGCCGCTGGCAAAGGTTTCCGGCTGCGGGCCGTTGGCGGCAATCGCCAGCGTTTTCAGGTTGGCCTTGCCGCCAGGCGCTTCGCTCTCGAGGTAGTACAGGCGCTTGTCGTCCATCGCCAGCGCGCGATAGTTCCCCGGCGCCAGCGGCACTTCGTACAGGCGGTCCTGCAAGCCGGCAAACACGATGGCTGGCAGTGTCTTGCCGGCGTTGGCCTTCGGCTTGGCGTCGGTGGTCTTGGCGACTTTTTCCACGGCTTTTTCTGCCGCTTTTTCAGCCGCCTGTTCAACCGCCTTGTCCTCGGTGCCGACCGCGCTCTTTTCGCCCGGCAGGCTCAGTTCATCGTCCGGCTTGAACGGGAAGCGGTTACCCGGCTGCAGCGCCAGCGCATACACGCCGGTGCGCTTGTCGAACACGGGGCCCATATTGCGATCGCCCCACGGCGAACCGTTGGCCAGCGTGAAGTTGCGGGCCGAAAGGAAGTACAACCACTTGCCGTCCGACGAAAACACCGGCGAACCGGACGTGAACCGGTCGCTGGTGACGAACGCCAGCTGTTTTGAAGCCAGGTTGTACAGGCCGATCTGCTCGCGCTGCTCGGTGCTGGCGGCGCGCACGATGGCCAGGTTTTTACTATCCGCCGACCAGACGATTTCGTCGTGCTTGTCCACGCCCGCCTTGCCGGCGTCGTCGATCACGACATTGGCTTTGGTGGTCAGGTCCAGCAGCCAGAAACGGCCCTTCTTGTCGGTGTGGCCCAGCCAGCGGCCGTCCGGCGACGGGTACAACTGCCAGCGGTGACTGATGCCGTCTTTTGTGAGGCGTTCGCCCGGTCCCGAGCCATTGGCCGGGTACTTCCAGATTTCGTTTTCGCCGGTGGTATCGACGATGGCATACACCCAGCGCTCGTCGTGGCTGAATACCGCCTCGCGCGCCCGCGCACCTTCGGGTATCGCGATTTCGACGCGGCGCTGGGCGCCGGTGCCGGCCAGGCTCACGCGCCCGCGCGCAGTGAGCACCAGCCGCTCGCGCGTACCCGCCAGCTGGACGTTGGTCAGCTGCTCCAGCGGCGAGCGGATCTGGCGTGCGCGCTGCTGGTCGAAGTCGGACACCAGGTCGATTGCCAGCGGGCGGTCGCTGGCCGACGCCAGGTCCAGCACATGCACGTCGGCGCCCAGCTGGTAGGCGATGCGGCCGTCGCCCAGCGCGGCGTTGCGCACGTCCCAGTCCTTGTGGCGCGTGTGCTGGCGCAGGTCGGCGCCAACGGCCGTCATCGACCAGATGTTATCGGCGCCATCGCGGTCGCTGATGAAGTAGAGGCGGCCTTGCCACCACATCGGCCTTTTGCTATTGCCGGCATCGGACGCCAGCAGTTGCACCGCCTCGGCCTTGCCATCGACATCGTAGCGCCACAGCTGCGCGTGGGCGCCGCCCCGGTAGTTCTTGACGTTGTCATTGGTCAGCGCCAGGCCGTAGCGGGTGAAGTACAGGGTCTTGCCGGCGTCGTCGAGCACGGCGTCGTTGGCGTCGGCCACGGCAAACACGCGGCGCGCCAGCGTAGTGGGGATGACAGCCGCGACGATGCGGTGCGCCGACGGTCCCTTGCTGTCCTGGGTGCTGACCAGCACCTCGCCCTGCGCGGTCCAGCCCAGCACCGTCACCGCGCCATTTTCAAACGTGATGCGCCGGGGCAGGCCGCCAGCGAGCGGCATCACGTACGCTTCCTGTGCGCCCTCGTAGGCGCCGGTGAACGCCACCCAGCGGCCGTCGTGCGAGATGGCGGCATTGGTTTCGGCAGCAGCGTGCGTGGTCAGGCGCTGGGCCGCGCCGCCCTGGGCGCCGGTCTTCCACAAGTCGCCTTCGGCGGTGAACACGACGGCGTCGCCACGGATGGCAGGGAATCGGTAGTAGGCGTCGGCGGCGTGGGCGCCGATCTGAGTGGCCAGCAGGCCGGTGGACAGCAGCAGTTGCGACAGGCGGGACAGTTTCATGGAGACCAGGTTAAGTTGTCGGATTGAACGACAATTCTGGCACAGCTCGGGGTGCCGCAGGCAAAAATCAGGACGTAAAAAAACCCGCGCCACTTGCGTGGGCGGGTTTTTCTGCCAGCGTTGACGCTTATTCGACTTCCACCGTTTCCGGCGGCAGGGTGGGCGCGGCGTCCGGCGGTTCGGGGAACTCCAGCTTGACCACGTCCTTCTCGTCCAGGTCCACGGTGACCTTGCCGCCGGTGACCAGGCGGCCAAACAGCAGTTCGTCGGCCAGCGCCTTGCGGATCATGTCCTGGATCAGGCGCGCCATCGGGCGTGCGCCCATCAGCGGATCGAAGCCTTTCTTGCCCAGGAACTTGCGCAAGTTCTCGGTAAAGATCGCCTCGACCTTTTTCTCGTGCAGCTGCTCTTCCAGCTGCATCAGGAATTTGTCCACCACGCGCAGGATGATTTCCTCGTCTAGCGCACGGAAGCTGATGATCGCGTCGATACGGTTGCGGAACTCAGGCGTGAACATGCGCTTGATGTCGCCCATCTCGTCGCCGGCCTGCTTGGAGTTGGTGAAGCCGATGGTGGCCTTCTGCAAACTCTCGGCGCCCGCGTTGGTGGTCATGATGATGATCACGTTGCGGAAGTCCGCCTTGCGGCCGTTGTTGTCGGTGAGCGTGCCGTGGTCCATCACCTGCAGCAGGATGTTGAAAATGTCCGGGTGGGCTTTTTCAATTTCGTCCAGCAGCAGCACCGCGTGCGGTTTCTTGGTGATGGCTTCGGTCAGCAGGCCGCCCTGGTCGAAACCGACGTAACCCGGCGGCGCGCCGATCATGCGCGACACCGCGTGACGCTCCATGTACTCGGACATGTCGAAGCGGATCAGATCGATGCCGAGGATGAACGCCAACTGCTTGGCAACCTCGGTCTTGCCCACGCCGGTCGGACCGGAGAACAGGAACGAACCGATCGGCTTGTCGGACTTGCCGAGGCCGGCGCGCGCCATCTTGATGGCCGACGCCAGCGCTTCGATCGCAGGATCCTGGCCGAACACCACGTTGCGCAGGTCGCGGTCGATGGTTTGCAGCTTGCTGCGGTCGTCCTGGTTGACCGTTTGCGGCGGAATGCGCGCGATCTTGGCAATGATGTCCTCGATCTCGGTCTTGCCGATGGTTTTCTTCTGCTTCGATTTCGGCAGGATGCGTTGCGCCGCACCGGCCTCGTCGATCACGTCGATGGCCTTGTCGGGCAGGTGACGGTCGTTGATGAAGCGCGCCGCCAGTTCGGCCGCCGTGGACAGCGCCGACGACGTGTATTTCACGCCATGGTGCTCTTCGAAGCGCGATTTCAGGCCACGCAGAATTTGCACGGTCTGCTCGACGGTCGGCTCGTTGACGTCCACTTTCTGGAAGCGGCGCGACAGCGCGTGGTCTTTTTCAAACACGCCGCGGAACTCGGTGTAGGTGGTCGCACCGATGCACTTGAGCTGACCATTGGCCAACGCCGGCTTGAGCAGGTTCGATGCATCGAGCGTACCGCCCGACGCCGAACCGGCGCCGATGATGGTGTGGATCTCGTCGATGAACAGGATGCCGGCCGGGTTATCCTTGAGCTGCTTGAGGACGGCCTTGAGACGCTGTTCGAAGTCGCCTCGGTACTTGGTGCCGGCCAGCAGCGCGCCCATGTCCAGCGAGTACACCACGGCGCTTTGCAGGATTTCAGGCACGTCGCCCTGGGTGATGCGGTAGGCCAGGCCTTCGGCAATCGCGGTTTTACCCACGCCGGCTTCGCCGACCAGCAACGGATTGTTCTTGCGGCGACGGCACAGGATCTGGATCACGCGATCGACTTCCTCGTCGCGGCCGATCAGCGGATCGATCTTGCCTTCGGCAGCGAATTTGTTGAGGTTTTGCGTGAACTGGTCGAGCGGGCTTTCTTTCGGTTGGCCCTCGGCGCCCGGGGCGCCCTCTTCCCCCCCCTCGGACGCCTTGGCGGCTTCCGATTGCTGGTCCTTGCGTACACCGTGCGAAATGAAATTGACCACGTCGAGACGGGTCACGCCCTGCTGGTGCAGGTAGTAGACGGCGTGCGAGTCCTTCTCGCCGAAGATGGCGACGAGCACGTTGGCGCCGGTCACTTCCTTCTTGCCGTTCGAAGCGGACTGCACGTGCATGATGGCACGCTGGATGACACGCTGGAAACCGAGCGTGGGCTGGGTATCGACCTCGCCGGTGCCAGGCACCGTCGGCGTATTATCGCCGATGAAGTTGGTCAAGGTCTTGCGCAGATCCTCGATGTTGACGGCACATGCGCGCAACACTTCGGCAGCCGATGGGTTGTCCAGCAGAGCGAGCAGCAAGTGCTCCACCGTGATGAATTCGTGCCGTGCCTGTCGTGCTTCGACAAACGCCATGTGCAAACTTACTTCCAATTCCTGCGCAATCATACTTCCTCCATCACGCATTGCAGGGGATGCCCCGCCTTGCGTGCGTGCGTTAAAACGAACTCCACTTTGGTACTGGCTATATCTTTTGAGAACACGCCGCACACTCCTTTGCCGTAGCGATGAACACTGAGCATTATTTGCGTGGCTGTTTCACGGTCTTTGTTGAAATACTCCTGGATGATGGCAACGACGAACTCCATGGGCGTGTAGTCGTCATTGAGCAGCGCCACCTGGAACAACGGTGGGGGTTTCAGCGCTTGCCGCTCCAGTAGGGTTTCGGTGTCATGCTTGGTTGCCATACGCTTATATTCTAATGCTTTCGGGGTTGATGCAATGTGCATTTCACCATGCACAACTAATTGTTTTCCATCTTACGCGTTTTCCTGACTTGCCGCAGATGGCGTCCGGTTTGTCAATTACAAGAGTTGCTTTTCAACCAATTCGATTAAAAGTAACAAAATGCCCATAAATCTTCTTGACTTTCAAATTTGGTCCGCTAACAATGCGTTATCGGCTCCGTGCAGAAATGTACATGTTGATAAGAAGTGAGGCGTGAGGAGGAGCAAGAAGCATCTTGCTTTTATGGCTCGTGTGATCAGTTTTAATTTTGAAAGTTCTTTTTATGGCAACAGGTACTGTTAAGTGGTTCAATGATTCCAAAGGTTTTGGCTTCATCACTCCAGATGACGGCGGCGAAGATTTGTTCGCGCACTTCTCCGCAATCAACATGAACGGTTTTAAGACCCTCAAAGAAGGTCAAAAAGTTCAATTCGAAGTCACGCAAGGCCCTAAAGGCAAGCAAGCTTCCAACATCCAGTCCACGTAATCTGGTGGCATCGATGTACAAAAACCCCGTCTGCGGGGTTTTTTTTCGCCTATACGGCTGGGTTCGACCGATGCGAAGTGTTGTACCGATCCTACGCGGCGCAATTGCCCCCCGAATGAAAAAAGCTCCGCCCTGCACAGGAACGGAGCTTTGACAGTGGATGCTCCCCTGCTTATTCCATGTTCTCGACCATCACCTCGCCAAAGCCCGAGCACGAGACCTGGGTGGCGCCGTCCATCAGGCGCGCGAAATCGTAGGTGACTTTTTTCGAGATGATCGAACGCTCCATGGCCTTGATGACCAGGTTGGCCGCCTCGGTCCAGCCCATGTGGCGCAACATCATTTCAGCCGACAGGATCAGCGAACCGGGGTTGACGTAATCCTTGCCGGCGTACTTGGGCGCGGTGCCGTGGGTGGCTTCGAACATGGCCACGGAGTCGGACATATTGGCGCCCGGGGCGATGCCGATGCCGCCCACCTGGGCCGCCAGCGCGTCGGAGATGTAGTCGCCGTTCAGGTTCAGGGTGGCAATCACGCTGTACTCGGCCGGACGCAGCAGAATTTGTTGCAAGAATGCATCAGCGATCGAATCCTTGATCACGATGTCGCGGCCGGTTTTCGGGTTCTTGAATTTGCACCATGGGCCGCCATCGATCAGCTCGGCGCCGAATTCCTCGACCGCCACCTGGTAGGCCCAGTCACGGAAGCCACCCTCGGTGTACTTCATGATGTTGCCCTTGTGGACGATGGTCACCGAAGGCTTGTCGTTGTCGATGGCGTACTGCAGCGCCTTGCGCACCAGGCGCTGCGTGCCTTCGATCGAGACCGGCTTGACGCCGATGCCCGAGGTTTCCGGGAAGCGGATCTTCTTGACACCCATTTCCTTGACCAGGAAGTCGATCAGTTTTTTCGCGCCTTCGGAACCCTGCTCGTATTCGATGCCGGCGTAGATGTCTTCGGAGTTTTCGCGGAAGATCACCATCTGGGTTTTTTCCGGTTCCTTGACCGGCGACGGCACGCCGGGGAAGTAGCGCACCGGGCGCAGGCACACGTACAGGTCCAGTTGCTGGCGCAGCGCCACGTTGAGCGAGCGGATGCCACCGCCTACCGGCGTGGTCAGTGGCCCCTTGATCGACACCACGTAGTCTTTGAGCACGGCCAGGGTTTCTTCAGGCAGCCAGACGTCGGGACCATACACGCGCGTCGATTTTTCGCCCGAGTAGATTTCCATCCAGCGGATCTTGCGGGAGCCGCCGTACGCCCTGGCGACAGCGGCATCGACCACCTTGATCATCACCGGCGTGACGTCGATGCCGGTACCATCGCCCTCGATGAAGGGGATGATCGGGTTATCTGGTACATTCAGGGAAAAATCGGCGTTGACGGTGATTTTCTGGCCGTCGGCAGGGACATTGATATGTTGGTACATCGCGTACTCCTAAATGGGCACCAGGGGACACCAGGCAAACAGCTACAATGCTGCTCCAGGATCAAGAAGCGCACTACTCTTCTATAAGACATAAGACACTGTTTCGCATTATGCACGACTATCATGCGAGGCGCTAGCCTACACCAATCCCACCCTCTACAGCATGGCACTCATACTTTTTAACAAACCGTTCCAGGTCCTGTGCCAGTTCTCGCCGCAGGACGGCAAGGCCACCCTGGCCGACCATCTGACCATTCCCAACATCTACCCCGCCGGACGACTCGACTACGACAGCGAAGGCCTGATGCTGCTCACCGACGACGGCAAGCTGCAGCACGCCATCGCCCACCCCGACCACAAGGAAGCCAAGGTGTACCTGGTGCAGGTGGACGGCGTGCCCGACGCGGCCAGCCTGGCGAAATTGCAGGCGCCGATCGACCTCGGCGACTTCACCACCCTGCCCTGCCAGGCCGTGCGCATCGCCGAACCCGAATGGCTGTGGCCGCGCAATCCGCCGATCCGCCAGCGCGCCGAGCAGCCCACCAGCTGGCTGGCGATCACGTTACAGGAAGGGAAGAACCGCCAGGTGCGGCGCATGACGGCAGCGGTGGGCTTGCCCACCTTGCGGCTGCTGCGCACGGCCATTGGCGGCATCTCGCTGGCCACGCATCCGCTGCTGCCGGGCGAGTGGATGGAAGTGTCGGCCAAGGATCTCAAGCCATAAAAATCAAGCTTCGGCCGCTGCCGGAGCTTGAAACCGCCGCCCCATGCGAAAAAACCCGCGCTGGCCGAAGCCAGGCGGGTTTTTGCTGCCATTCCCGAAGGGGGGAATTAAGCGGCGGTTGCCAGTGCTTTGACAGCAGCGGCCAGGCGGCTCTTGTGGCGAGCGGCCTTGTTTTTGTGGATGATCTTCTTGTCAGCGATGCTGTCGATGGTCGACACCGACTTCTGGAAGATTTCAGCAGCAGCGGCTTTGTCGCCAGCCTGGATTGCTTTACGAACTGCTTTGATTGCAGTGCGCAGGGTCGAACGCTGCGACGAGTTGTGCGCGTTTTGTTTAACTGCTTGACGAGCACGTTTGCGCGCTTGTGCGGTATTTGCCATGGAATTTCCTAAAATAAAGGTAGTTTGCAAACATTATCGTTTGCCAAACAGGTCGTTCGTGTGCCGAACCAAGTGAGTCAAACTGCTGCCTGCCAAACAATTATTGTCTGCATAACAGAATTCTGTACAGCCAGCGATTATAGCGATCTTTTCCGCCCGGAGCAACTATAATCATGCCCCATGAACTTGCTCAGAACCCTAGCCGCCATCTCCAGCATGACCATGCTGTCCCGTATCACCGGGCTATTGCGTGACATTTTAATTGCCCGCGCCTTTGGCGCCGGCGGCATGACGGATGCCTACAACATCGCGTTCCGCCTACCCAACCTGCTGCGCCGGCTGTTTGCCGAGGGCGCGTTCTCGCAGGCGTTCGTGCCCATTTTATCCGAATACAAGAACAAGAAAACGTTGGAAGAAACCCGTTCGCTGGCCGACCACGTGGGCACCACGCTGGTATGGGCCACGCTGGTGGTCACAATCATCGGCATCATCGCCGCGCCCGCGCTGCTGCTCGCTGTCGGCGGCGGCCTCGCGCCCGAGTCGTTCGACGCCAGCGTGTGGATGACGCGCCTGATGTTCCCCTACATCTCGTTCATGGCCTTCGTGGCGCTCGCTGGCGGCATCCTCAATACCTGGAGCGAGTTCAAGATTCCGGCTTTTACCCCGGTACTGCTGAATATCTCGTCGATCCTGGCGTCGCTGTTTTTGCAACAACACCTGGAACAACCGATCTACGCGATGGCGATCGCCGTGTTCGTGGGCGGCGTGCTGCAGGTGGCGATCCAGATTCCGGCCCTGATCAAGATCGGCATGTTGCCACGGCTGTCGTGGAATCCGGCGATCGGCCTGCGCGACGCCGGCGTGCGCCGCGTATTGAAAAAAATGGGACCGGCCGTGTTTGCCGTCTCCGCCGCCCAGATCAGCCTGTTGATCAACACCGGCATCGCCTCGCGCCTGGCCGAGGGCAGCATCTCGTTCCTGACCTATGCCGACCGCCTGATGGAATTCCCCACCGCCCTGCTGGGCGTGGCGCTGGGCACCATCCTGCTGCCGAGTCTTTCTAAAGCCAATAATAGCGGCGACCGCGAAGAATACTCGTCGCTGCTCGATTGGGGCCTGCGCCTGACCTTTTTGCTGGCCATGCCGGCCGCCGTCGGCCTGGCCACGCTGGCCGAACCGCTGATCGCCACCCTGTTCCAGAACGGCGCATTTACCGCTGCCGCCACGCAGGCCTCGTCCGAGCCGCTGATCGCCTACAGCGTTGGCCTGCTCGGCATCATCCTGGTCAAGACCCTCGCCCCGGCCTTTTATGCGCAGCAGGACATCCGCACGCCGGTGCGCATCGCCATCGGCGTACTGATCGCCACCCAGTTGATGAACATGATCTTCGTGCCGCACCTGGCGGTGGCCGGCCTGGCGCTGTCGATCAGCCTGGGCGCCTGCGTAAACGCCAGCTTCCTGTACGCTGGCCTGCGCAAGCGCGACATCTACCGCCCCAAGCCGGGCTGGCCGCTGTTTTTTGCCAAGCTGGTAGTCGCCTGTGCGCTGATGGGCGCCACGGCCTGGTACAGCGCCAGCCACGTCAACTGGCTGGCCATGCAGCACCAGCCCCTGCTGCGCGTGGGGGCGCTGTTCCTGGTGATCGGCGTGTGCTGCGTGGTGTACTTCGGCGCACTGCTGGTACTGGGATTCCGGCCGCGCGACTTCAAGCGCATGGCGCGCTGAGTCAGGTCCGCGCGTTCGCTTATTTCTGCGGTGCCGGACCTGGTCCCGGTTCCGGTTCCGGTCTTGACCTCGGTTCAGTTCTCGGTTCCGGTTCCGGGTCCGGCGCTCTTGACGGCTCTGGTTCCGCCTCCGGCTCGGCTTCAGCCGGCGGTTCGGCCGGCTGCGCTTCCGGGCCCGGCTCACGTACCGGCTTTGATACCGGTTCGGATCCCGGTAGAGGCCCAGTTCCAGTCCCAGGCCCAAATCCAGGTCCCGCTCCTGGCGCCGGGAATGGCTGCCCCTGCGGCTGGCCGCCTGGTGCCGGCGGTAGCTGCGCATCGGGTGGTGCGGCGCCGGTGTTCGCTCTCTGCATGCCCGGCGTGCCGGGACCGCTGGCCATGAAACGCCACTCTGAAATCTTCCGCTTGCCCGCCAGGCTCTGGAAGCGCGCCGGGAAATTGCCGATCTTCACCGGCCGTGCATCCGACAGGCTGTACACCGCCATCACGCTGGTTGTCCCGCCCAGGTACACGATGCCCCACTCTGCCTTGCCCGTCATCGGATCGACAAAGATCTTGCGCAAGTGGCGGCGCGGCGTGGGAAAGCGCGGGTCGCGCAGCAGTTCCTTGAGCGACGGCGGTTGCGGCGGCTGGCCGGCCGGCGTGGCGTCGGCATAGCTTTGCAGCGCATCGCTGAAGGCGCCGCCAATGACCAGCAGTTGCTGCTCGGCGCGGCTGCGCTGGACCGTGGCGCCGAGCTTGAGCGACGCGGCGGCCACCAGCCCGATGATCGCCACCACGATGATCACGCTCAGGTAGGTAAAACCGCCTTCCCGGCGTGGATGTACATGCCGACCGCGCATCACCAGTCGGCGTAAGGCTTGCCGCTGCGGTCATTGCCCGGCGCCCCGCTCCTGATGTCGTACACATTGCCCTTCAGGCCATCCTCGGGCGGCACGATGATCCAGGTGCTGTCGCTGTCGGTAACCGGGTCGCGCGGCAGCGCGCGCAGGTATTTTTTCTCCACCAGCTGGTCCAGCGAATCGGGATAGCGGCCGGTGTCGCCGTAATACTGGTCGATCAGGCCGCGCAGGTTGCGCAGGTTATCAGCAAGCACCACCTCCCTCGATTTGTCCACGCTGGGGAAGTAGCGCGGTACGGCCAGCGTGAGCATCAGCGCGACGATGCCCAGCACCACCAGCAGTTCGATCAGTGTGAAGCCCCTGGCCGGTTTTTTCATGATCACCACTTTTTGTAGGGCACGCCGTTCAGGCCCGCCTTCTCGCTCAGGCTGTAGACGTCATAGACATCGTCGCCCTCGCGCGGATCGTCCGCCTCGCTGGCGTAGCTGCGCTTGCCCCAGGTTTGCGCATCGGTCAGCGCCGCATCGGGATTGAACGGATCGCGCGGCACCCGGCGCAGGAAGTAAATCTTGGCCTGCTTGGGGTTCTGGATGTCAGGCACGCCCTCGACCAACACGTCGATGCGGCCCGGGTAGCCGGTGGACGTCACGCTGCGCGTGACGCGCCCCTGGTCGTAAGCCAGCTTGTACGCGTCGATGGCGCTGCGGATCTGTTGCAGCGCCTCGCGCAAGTCCTGCTCCTGGCGACGCTGCACCACCACCTGCGCGGTCGGAATCACCAGTGCGCCAAGCAGGCCGACGATGGCCAGCGTCACCAGCAGTTCGATCAGGGTAAAGCCGCGCGCGCGCATCGCCGTCAGGTCCCGGTCATTGCAGCGGGCGGGGCTGGCCCGACGCCGGCGGCAACGGCGCCGGCTGGCCGCGCGACAGCGGCACATCTTGCACTGGCGGCGGTACCGAGGGGATCGGCGACTCTTCCACCGGCGCTGCTGGCGCAGGCGCAGCTGGTGGGGCAGGTTCGGCCGGCGGCGCGATCTGCTCCGTCGGCTGACCCGATTGTGGCGGCTGCTGCTGCAATTGCTGTTGCTGCTGCAATTGCTGGAACTGCTGCTGTTGTTGTAGCTGCTGCTGTTGCAGTTGCTGCGGCGACGGACCGGAAGTCTGCGACGGCGACAACGTCACCGGCGCGGTTTGCGCCGGCGGCGCCAGCTCGACCACCGCGCCCACGCCCGGCCGTGGCTGGGCGCCCGGCAGCGCCGGCATTTGCACGGCGGGACGCGCGCTGAAGTCGGGGCGGCGGCGGAAGCTGGCGTCGGTGCCGGCCGAGAATTCCGAAGCGGAGGCCTCGGGCCGCTGCACGTTGCGGATCAGGCGCGGCGTGATCGACAGCACGATCTCGGTCTTCTGGTTGTCGTCGCGCTGGGTGCCGAACAGGCGGCCCAGGATCGGCAAATCACCGGCGCCGGGAATCTTGTTGCCGGTGCCGCGCTGCTCGTTGTTGATCAGGCCCGCGAGTACCTGGTTCTCGCCATCCTTCAGTTGCAAGGTGGTGCTGGCCTGGCGCGTGCCCAGCTGGTAAGCGGTGCTGCCGTTCCTGGTAGTGAGGGTGCTGACCAGGTTGCTCACTTCCAGCTCCACCTTGATGGCGATTTCATCGTTGAGATAAATCGTCGGCTCCACTGCCAGTTTGAGGCCCACATCCACATACGTCACGCTGTCGCTGGCAAAGCCGCCCAAGCCACCACCGGAAACGGTCGGTGTAATCACCGGCAGCTTGTCGCCGATGACGATATTCGCCTTTTGCTTGTTGCGTACGCGGATGCGCGGATTGGCCAGCAGATTGGAGTCGGTGTCGGTCTTGTTGATGTTGATGGCGCCGCTGATCCCGGACAGCAGGATGCGGTCCGAGTTCAGGTTGCGCAACTCGTTGACCGTCAGATCGCCGGCAAGGTCGGTCAGCGGGTTGATGCCGATGCTGGTCGGCCACTGCACGCCGAGGTTCATGAGCGTGCTGCGTTTGACTTCGAGGATTTCCACTTCCAGCATCACTTCCGCTTCGGGCATGTCCTGGGTGGCGATCACGCGCTCGGCCAGGCGGATCGCTTCCGGGTTGTCGCGCACGATCAGCAGGTTGAG
The DNA here is from genome assembly GCF_001421905.1 of Duganella sp. Leaf61. Taxonomy (NCBI): domain Bacteria; kingdom Pseudomonadati; phylum Pseudomonadota; class Betaproteobacteria; order Burkholderiales; family Oxalobacteraceae; genus Duganella; species Duganella sp. Leaf61. The sequence goes on along the minus strand of NZ_LMLM01000003.1, from coordinate 149,938 downwards.
CTTTTCATCGACCACCACGTCGCGCGTCTTGAGGATGGTCTTGAGGGTGTTGGCCACCATCTTGGCGTCGGCGTTGGCCAGGTAGAAGGTCTTGACCGTCATCTCCTGGTATTCCTTCTGCTTGGCGGCCGTATTCGGATAAATCAGTACCGTGTTGGCGTCCATCACCTGCTGCTCGAGCTGGTTGGTCAGCAGCAGGAAATAGATCGCCGCCTCGACGGTGCTGTTACGCAGCAGGACCGTGGTGCGCTGGTCGGTCTTGACGTCCTTGTCGAACACGAAGTTCAGGTTGGAGCGGCGCGAGATCACCTCGAACACCTGCTTCAGCGGCGCATCGCGGAACTCGATGGTGATCGGCTGCTTGTATGCTTTTGCCAGACCGGTTTCGACGGCGGACGGCGCGGTCTTTTCCGTCACCTCGCGCAGCAACTGGCGCGCGGGCTCGTTGGACGGCGTTTCGGTCAGCAATGCATTGAGGCGCTGTTTGGCCAGGTCGTACTCGCCCCTGGCCACATGCTCGCGGGCGATCGCCAGCAGCTTGGCCTGGCGGGCATTGCGCTCAAGCGTGCGCAAACCGGCGCGGGCGCGCTCGTTGGCCGGATCGAGCGCCAGGGCGCGACGCCAGCCCTGCTCGGCCAGCTCGGGCTGGCCGCCGGCCAACTGGCGTTCGGCCTCGCGGATAAAACCCTGGGCCGCGCGGTCGCGCGCCTGCACGTAGGCGGCGCGGTATTCGGCGTTGGTCGGCTCGGCCTTGAGCGCTTCCTGGTACTTGAGCAAACCTGCCTCCACCTGGTCCTGCGCCATCAGCGTATTGCCGTCGCGGTAGGCCATCTGGCCGGCGCAGCCGCCCAGCGCCAGCACCAGGGCCAGCAGCGGCGGCAACGCCAGGCGCCGGTGGTGTTTTTTAAGATGACTTGCCATCAGTCGATTGCTCCAATATTGATTTGTTGCACCTGATTCAGAGGCAGGTACGTCATGGTGAGCAGCGGCGGCATGATGCGGTCGATGCGCCAGGCGCCTTCGAGCACGGTCTGGTTGCGCGCAATATAGGTCTTGTCGCCGCGCGCCAGGTACACCTCCCAGGCGCCGTCCTGCACGGCCTTGCCGAAATAGTTGAATGGCACCGGCGGCGCCATCGGCGGTGGCGCCGGTGCGTTGGCGGCCGCGCGCTCGGCGGCCGTGGGCTGCTGCTGTTGCTGCGGCGGATTCCAGTTCTGGCCGAGGAACACGCCCTCCCCGGCGCCGAAGGTGGCGTCACCCGCTGCGCCCACCAGCTGCGCGCGCGGCACCAGGCGCGCGATGGCCACGTCGGGCCGGGCCCCGGCGCCGGCACGGTCGTGCGCACGCTCCGATGCGGCGACGGCAGGCGCACCACGGCGCACCACCGGCTCGACAATCTCACCGGCCGGCGTGCGGTCGCCGAACAGCACCAGCGCGGCGGCGCCGGCCAGCGCCAGTCCCATCACGATGTGATACGGCTTCATGGCGCATCCTTGAGGTACAGCGTGAAGCGCAAGCGCGCCTCCACCACCGGATCGGCGATGGTCTCGCGGCGGAAGCTCACCTCGTCGAGTGCGGCAAACGGCATGTCGCGCAAGCCGTTCATGGCGAACTGCCATAGTGGCTGGTAGCCGCCCTTGACCGGCAGGGTGACCTGGTACGTGCTCACCCGGCTGGCCTTGTCGTAGCTGGATTTATATTCGCCCTGGTTCAGCGCCAGGCCCGCTTTGGCGGCCAGATCGAACAGCGTGCGCACCTGCTGCTCGGCGTGGCGTTTTTCGCCCAGCGTGGCATAGAAGTCGGCCAGGTTCTGGTTGGCCGACGGCGGCGGCATCGCCGGCTGCAACGCCAGCAGCGAAGCCGGCGTGGGCAGCGGTTGCGCCATCAACCGCGCATGGGCCGCACGCTGCGGCAGCAGCCACGCCCATGCCGCCACTGCGGCTACGCACAGCGCCACCGCCACGCAGGCCGGCGCGCCCACCCGGGCCACCGCCAGCCTTGCACGCAGGACCAACGCCTGCACGCCCGGTGCATCGATAGCACCTGCACCGGTGGCGGGTTTCAGCGATTGACCCATGTGGCCTCCAGTTGAAAGCGCAACGGCCGATGCGGGTCGGTCTCCTGCACGTCGTGCCGCGTGAGGGCCACCGCGCTGAAAGCCTCCTGCTGCTTGAGCTGCGAAACGTAATCGACCATGTCGTCGCTCGATGCCGCCTCGGCGGTAATCTTGAGCACCTGCTTGCGCGCGTCGGGTTCCAGGGCAATCAGCGCGATGGCCGGTGGCGTGGCCGACGCCACGGCGTCCTGCAACTCGCGCCACGGCAGGTTCAGTTGGGCGATGGCGCCGTTCACGAACGCGGCCTGGGCTTCGGGAATGTCCACCGTGGCCACCTGCGCCGGCCGCGCCGACATGGCCGCCGCCCGCTCCTGCACATGTTGCAACTGCTGCGCGCGGTCGCGCCGTTCGTCGGCCAGCCGGGTGGCAGACAGCACCGCACCAGCGCACAGCAGCACGCCTAATGCGCCCACCGCCAGCAGCGCCGGATGGGCGTGGAACAGCGTACGGCGCAGGCTGCGCGGCGCGAAATCGATGTGCATTGTCCGTGGTTTCCTGCTCATCGGGCGCCTCCCCAGGCCAGTTGCGCCACCGGCGAAAAGCCCGCGTACACCGCTTGCCGTGCGTGGTCGAGCGCCTCGCAGCCGACCGGCGCTGCGGCCGTGCCAGCAGAATTGGCCGCCCCGGCCGCGCGCAACCAGGTCGTCGGCACCGCGCCGCAGGCCTGCAACAACGCCGGCGGCGGCAGGTCGAGCAGCAGCGCCTCGCGCTGCAAGGTCTGGGTGAGCCAGGCCTGGTCGGCACCGGGTGGCACCGGCAGAACCCTCAGTGCGCGCACGCCGTCATCGGCGACCGGGGCCAGCGTCATCAGGCCGTCGTGCACCAGCGCATACCAGGCACCCGCTTTGAGGCCGCCGTGCCAGCGGTTCCAGGCGCTGACAAAATGCGGCTCCACGCCGACGACAGCCAGCCGGAATTCTTCGGCCACCAGCATGAGCGACGCCAGCAACGCGCGCGGCACGGCAGCGGCAAAGAACGGCTGCACCGCGTTCCAGTCGGCGCCGATCTGCCAGGCCGCCGGCGGCTCGCCGTACAGCGACTGGAAGCGCAGGCCGGCAGCGGCCTGCAAGTCGTCAAGCCGGGTGGCGCCCTGCGGCGGCGTCACCCGCCACAGGCGCGCCAGTTCATCTGCCAGCACGAATGCCGCCGGCCAGCGTTCCACGCCCTGCTCGTTCAACAAGGTGCGCAAGGCGTTGGCAATGGCGTCGAACGGGTGCGCGGACGACGCGGCAATGGTGTGCTCGGCCAGCACCGTCACCGGCGCACCTCGCCAGCGGCTCACGCGCAGCAGGCTCACCGCGTGCGGCGCAATGCCGATGCGGAGCGATTGTCCGATGGCCAGGGTCATGTTACGCATGCAGGGTCACCCGCTTGATTTCGGTAAGCGTGGTGCCGCCGCGCTTGACCAGTTCCAGCGCGGCCAGGCGCAGGCTGCGGGTGCCGTTGGCGTGGGCGGCCTGCTTGATCTGGCGGATCGGCCGCTTGTCGACGATCAGCTCGCGGATTTCGTCGTTGAGGGTGAGGATCTCGGCGATCGAGCGGCGGCCCTTGTAGCCGGTGCCGCGGCAGTCGCCGCACCCTTTACCCTGCATGAACAGGTAGTCCTGCGCTTCGGCGCGGGTGAGGCCCACGCTGGCCAGTTCGGCGTCGTCCGGCGTGTACTGCGCGGCGCAGTGCGGACAGTTGATGCGCACCAGGCGCTGGGCCCAGATGCCGTTCAAGGCCGAGACAAACGCGTACGGATCGATGCCCATGTGGGTAAAGCGGCCGAACACGTCGAACACGTTATTGGCATGCACGGTGGTGAGCACCAGGTGGCCCGTCAGTGCCGACTGCACGGCGATTTCCGCCGTCTCGCGGTCGCGGATTTCGCCGACCATGATCTTGTCCGGGTCATGGCGCAGGATCGAGCGCAGCCCCTTGGCAAACGTCAGGCCCTTCTTTTCGTTGACCGGGATTTGCAGGATGCCGGGCAGCTGGTATTCCACCGGGTCTTCGATGGTGATGATTTTTTCGCGGCCGTTGTGGATCTCGGTGAGCGCGGCGTACAAGGTGGTGGTCTTGCCGGAGCCGGTAGGCCCGGTCACCAGCAGCATGCCGTAAGCCTCCTGCGCCAGCACGCGCAGGGTGGCCAGCGACGGCGCATCGAAGCCGAGGGCTTCGAGCGTGAGCGAGCCATAGGCTTCGATCATGGCGCGCTTGTCGAGAATACGGATTACCGCGTCCTCGCCGTGGATGCTGGGCATGATGGACACGCGCAGGTCGATCTCGCGGCCGCCCGCCTCCACCCGGAAGCTGCCATCCTGCGGCACGCGGCGCTCGGCGATATCGAGTTCGGCCAGCACTTTCAGGCGCGAGATGATTTGTTCGGCCACCTCGATGCCGTTGACGGCGGTGGCGTGATCGAGCACGCCATCGACGCGGTACTTCACGGCCAGGCCGCCGGCTGTGCTTTCCAGGTGGATGTCCGACGCCCCGGCCTTGAGCGCATCGTACAGCGTGGAGTTGACCAGCCGCACGGCGGGACTGGCCGCTTCCGACACCGACGCGAACGACAGCACGGCAGCGGTCTTGCCGTCGCGCCGGCCTTCGCTGGCGCCGGGCAGCAGGTTGTCGGTGGCGCGCGCCGACTCCTCCTGCTTGGACAGATAGGCCTGGATGTCGGCCTGCAGCGCCAGGCGCATGGGCAGCGGTGCATGCGGCGTGGCGCGCGCCTGCGTCGACAACCAGGTTTGCAGGTCGAGGTCGAACGGGTCGGCGATCACGGCCAGCAGTTGGCCCGCATGTTCCCCTGCCTGCGCCGCCAGCGTGCGCAGCAGTACGCAGTGGCGCGCCATCGCCTGCGACAGCGGCAGCAGGTCGAAGGCCGGCGCGCAGGCCAGCATGTCGGCCGTCTCCAGCACCGGCATGGCGAACGGCTGCGCCAGCGCGCGTACCAGCTCGCGCGGCTCCAGCCCGCTCAAGCCTTCGAGCTCCTCGACCAGCGTGCGCTTCGATTGCGCGCGCAAGTGGCGCGCGCGCGCCAGCAGCGCCGCATCGACCACGGGCGCCATTGCTGCAGGCATCGCGTCGGCGCTCATGACATATCTCCCGCCAGATCGAAGATCGGCATATACAGCAGCACCACGATGGCGCCCACCACCAGGCCGATGCCGGCCATCAGCAACGGTTCGAAGGTGCGGGTAAAACGTTCGATCCAGCGCGTGATCTCGCCGTCGTAAAACGCCGCCGACTGGGTGAGCATCGGGCCCATGTCGCCGGTGCGCTCGCCCACGCGCAGCATGCGCAGCGAGATTGGCGTGGTCAGCTGGTGCGCCTCGAAGGCGGTGGACAGCGGCTGGCCCGACTCGATGTCGGCGCGCGCCGCTTGCAGATTCTGGCGCAGCCCGGCCGACACCATGCCCTGCACGGTATTGATGGCGTGGACGATAGTGATGCCCCCTTCGCTGAGCATGCCAAGCGTGAGGTACAAGCGCGATAGTTCGTAAATGCGCACCCGCTCGCCGATGGCCGGCAGGCGGCCCAGCAGGCGCAGTACGCCGCCATTGCGCAGCAGCCGCCGCACGCCGAGCACCAGCGCCGTCAGCGCAAAGGCGATCATGCCCAGCAACAGCCCGGTGTGGGCGCCGGCGAACTGGCCCCAGTTGAGCATTTGCTGCGACAGCCACGGCAGGTCGCGCCCGGCGCCCTGGTACACCTCGGCAAAGCGCGGCACCACATAACCGATCAAAAACAGGCTGACACCGCCGCCGACCAGCAGCAGGATGCACGGGTAGATCGCGGCCGAGACCAGCTTGCCGCGCACCAGGTCGATACGTTGCTGGTAATCGATGAAGCGCGACAGCGACCGTGGCAGGTCGGACGTGCCTTCGGCCGCCTTGACGATGCCGATGTACAACGGCGGGAACAGGTCGGGCTGTTCGGCCAGCACGGCGGAAAAGCGCTGGCCGTCGCGCAGGCCCGCCAGCAGGCGCTCGAGCACGCTGCGGGTGCCGGGGTTGGCCTCTTTTTCCAGCAACGCTTCCAGTCCCTCCACGATGCCGAGGCCGGCAGTCAGCAGCGCCAGCAGCTCCTGGCTGAACAGCACCAGCGACAGCGCGCTGCGCTTGCTCCCGGCACGCAGTCCCTTGCCGGCCGGCGCGATGGCACTGACGAACAGGCCGCGCGCCTCCACCTGGCGGCGCGCATCGGCCTCGTCGCGGCCATCGATGACCAGTTCGGAAATGACCATCTCGGCCGACAAGGTGCGTACGTCAAACTGCATGATAAAGTCGGCTTTCGGTGAAGACTGGGCTATGCGAGACGTCTATTGGGAGACGATATCGGCATCGTCGCCGCTGCCGCCAGGCTGGCCGTCGCGGCCCAGCGAGGTGATCTCGAAATCGGCTTTGGCGCCGGGCGCCTTGTACTGGTAAGCGCGGCCCCAGGGATCGGACGGCACCTTGGGCAGGTAGGGACCGTTCCACTTGGCGCCGGCCGTGGGCGGCGCCACCAGCAGCGCGTTCATGCCCTCTTCCGTGTTGGGATAGCGGCCCACGTCGAGGCGGTAGGTGTCGAGCGCCTTTTCAAATGAACCGATTTGCGCCTTGGCCATCGTCACTTCGGACTTGCCCAATTGCGAAAAGTATTTGGGGCCTACGTAGGCCGCCAGCAAACCGATGATCACGATGACTACCAGCAACTCCAGCAAGGTAAAACCGCGCGAATTATTGCTGCCCGTTACCGTCTGCGTGCGCATCTTTGCCACATCCATCCAACCACTCCCTTTGTGTTACTCACTACTTTAAAAGTCCTGCCGCGCCATGTGGCTACCACCCGACAAGGCTACCATGCTGTTTGCCGGGAAGACAATCTTTTTCAACGAACACGACCGCAGATAGTGTGGCACTCACGCCGCAAACGCCAGTTGCCGGGACCAGTGCGGCGGCGGTTGTTCGAACAGCCGCAAGGCAGCGCCGCGCGCTATCGCATGGGTCCGGTTTGAAACGCCCAGCAGGCGGTACAGCCGCTGCAAGTGGTTCTTCACGGTCAGCCCGCTGATGCCGAGGATCTGGCCGATTTCATCGTTGGTCTTGCCCTCGCGCACCCAGTGCAAAATCTCCACTTCGCGCGCGCTGACCGGACGGGACAATACCGTGACGCTGGCGATGGCACAGGCAGCGCGCCATTGCGCCAGGTGCTGCACCATCAGGTGCAAGTGCGGCAACAGCAGCGCCAGAAAATACGCGTGGCGCGCATGCGGCCGGTGCGGCAATCCCAGCAGCACGAACACGCTGGACCCGCCCGGCAAGCGGCTGGTCGCTTGCAGCGCCAGGTTATTGAAACCCAACGCGCGCAACTCCGCGCGGAACGGCGCGGCCGATTGCGAGGCGGAGCCATCAGCGGTATCAACGGCCAGGGCGGCTTTGGCACCTTGGGCACCTTGGGTACCTTGGGCGGCATCAGCGGCCGGGGCACCGTGGGCCGCATGCGCATCATCAGCGCCATGGACAGCATCGAGCAGCAGCGAGCGGCAACCGTGCTGCCGGCAATGGCGCGCCAGGCGTACCGCCAGCCCCTCGTCGCCGGCCAGGCGATGGCGCAGGCCGGCATCGAGCACCATGCTGTGCTGGCATTCCATGTGCAGCAACCGGTCCTGGCCCTCGAAGTGCAACGCTACCAGTACCTGATGCGGCAACAGCGCCTGCAATGGCCCCTGGGTCCACAGGAAAAACTGCCGCGCATCGTCCACCGGCAGCGCCGCCTCCACCGCGTGCAGCAAGTATTCCTGCTCGCGCTCGCTGAGTATGATCAGCGCCGGCGTCATCGATGAAGCGCTCACGCCGCAGCGCCGACAAAGCGGTAGCCGCTGCCGCGCACGGTCTCGATGCGGCGCTGGTAGCCGGCCGGTTGCAGCGCGCTGCGCAGGCGGCCCACGTGGGTGTCCACCGTGCGTTCTTCCAGGTACACGGCATTGCCCCATACCTGGTCGAGCAGTTGTGCACGGCTATGGATGCGGCCCGGATGGCGCATCAGCACGTCGAGCAGCTTGAACTCCACCCGGCCCAGCGCCAGCTCGCGCGCACCGGCCATCACCCGCAGCGTGTGCGGATCAAGCCGCAGCCCGGCGGCATCCGAAGTGTCGTGTGCATCATCCTGCCAGCCGGCGCGGCCCGGCGCACGACGCAGCAAGGCATGCACGCGCGCCAGCATTTCGCGTGGACTGAACGGCTTGGTCATGTAGTCGTCGGCGCCGCCCTCGAGCGCCATGATCTTGTCCGCTTCGCTGGCGCGCGCGCTGACCATCATCACCGGCAGCGCGCGCGTATGCAGTTGCGTGCGCAGGCGGCGCACCAGCGCCAGCCCGGACAGTCCGCGCCGATATTCGGGCAAGTTCCAGTCGAGCAGAATCAGGTCGGGACAGTCGTCCTCGAGCAGCATCAGCGCGCTGGCAGCGTCCGGTGCGCAGCTGACCACGTGGCCGGCCATGCCGAGGTTGAGCGCAATCAGTTGCTGGATCGCGCGGTCGTTTTCGATGACAAGGATGTGGGCGGCTGGCATGGCATATCCGTGTAAAAATTACACTATGCAACATCGTGCCAGCCCCTGACTAATATGTTTTCTTTGCGCTATTTATATCATGCGCAAATAAATAGAGTCAGGCGTTACCCGCGCTGGCGCCGGCGCGCCACGCCACCGAGCAATGCCAGGCCGGCGCCCAGCATCAGCCAGGTCTGCGGCTCCGGCACCGCGCTTACCGACGTGCCGATCTGGTTCGTCAGCGGCGAGACGGTGGCGCCGCCCAGCGACGTCCAGTTCAGCACCACCAGTGCATCACTGGCGGCGCCGGCACCCAGCGCCACGGTTTTGCTGCTGTCGAACAGCGACACCGCGAATGCCGAACCGAGGCCCGACAGGGACGGATCGAGATCGCCGCTGAAGGTCACCGTAAAACCCACCTTGCCGCCGAAATTGACGGCGTGGAACAGGTCGTTGTAGCCGCTCGCGTCGTTGTTACCGATCACGTAGCCGCCAGCGAGCGAACCGCTGACATTGCCAGCCGTCTCGACCGTGGTCGGATCGCCGAAGCCGACGAAATTGGTCAGCAGCGCCTCGGCGTACGGCGTGCCGCCATTACCCGGGTTGAATTGCAGGTCGATCCAGCCGGTGTTGCCGTTCGCGGCTACCAGCGTACTGGTGTCGAGTTCGATCTGGAACACGGAGGCGGCGGACGCCAGGCTGGTGCAGGCACTCAGCGCCAGGACCAGGGCGGCACGGCGCAGGGAAGTCAGAGCAGGTTTGAACATGGTAAATCCTTAGAAATTGCCGCTATAAACGGTGGTGGTGTAAGTGATGGCGGCGGTGCCGGTCTTGGTAAAGCTCACCGGTACGGTGATGGTGGCGCCAGGCGCCAGGTTGGCCACCGCTGCCGTCAGATAGGGCGCCCCGCCTTGGCTGCCACTGGCATTGGACAACGCCACGCCGGCCGGCAGGTTTTTAAAGGCGATCTGCAACGGACCGGTCAGCGCAGTGCCAGCGGTATTGGTGATGCTGACTGTGCCGGTCCACTTGCCGCTGGCGCGGGCGAACACCAGGCCGGAAGCAGCGGTGCGCACACTGGCCGTCACATCGGCAGGAGCGCCCGCCAGGTTCAGCGTCAGCATCACGGGGTCGTGGTCCGACGCGCGGTATGGCGCGTCGGTGTACTTGTCCTGCGGCTTGCCGTCGGTGTTGTAATCGACCGCCACCGGTTCGTCGGCATTGTTGTGCCACTCGGCTGCATCGGCCACCTGGGCGCTGAGCGCGGTGCTGGCCAGCGCGTGGTCCAGGTAGCCGGCTTCGCCGTTGAACACGTACGAATACGGCATGGCGCCGGCGCCGCGCACGAAGCGCTCGAGCTGGTTTACAAAACCCTGGTCGATGATGGCCTGGATCGGATCTTCGTGGCCGTAGGCGTTGAAGTCGCCGATCAAGAGCACTTTCGGGTCGCCGGCGGCAGCCACCACCTGTGGTACGAACGTACCCACCAGGCGCTGTGCCTGCCGTACGCGGGTGGGGTTCCAGCAGCTCTGGCCGTCGCCTTTGTCGGCTTCGGCAGTGCCGGCGGTCGGGCAACTGCCCTTGGACTTCAGGTGGTTGACCACCACTGTGAATTTGCCACCGTTGGGCGCGACAAAGGTTTGCGCCATCGGCGGACGGTTGTTGATGGCGTCGCTGTCGGTCAGGGCCGTGCCTTGCAGGGTCAGCGCGGATGGCTTGTAAATCATGGCCACGCGGATGGCGTCGGTGCCGGTGGTGACCGGCTTCGGTACGACCGCGTAGGTTTTGCTGCCCGGTGCAATGGCGGCGTTGAGCGCGTCCACCAGTTGCGACACAGAATAATCGCCGTCGTTCTGGATTTCCATCAGCCCCACCACGTCGGCATTCAATGCTTTCAGCTCGCCGACGATCTTGGCGCTCTGGCGCTGGAATTCGACCAGGTTGTCGGCGCCACGGCAGTTCGAGCGCGACGGCGTGCCGCTGCCCACGCTGCAACCCTGGCCGGTCTGGCCCAGGTGGTTGCCACCGTTGGTGAACGTGGTGAAGTAATTAAGGACATTGGCGCTGGCCACCTTGACGTTGCCGCTGGCCAGGGCCGGCGGCGCCGGGCGCGGATTGTCCTGCGAGAACACCGGCGGCACGGTCGGCTGCAGCTTGAAGGCTGCGCCACCACCGCCCTTGGCGCCGAAGTCGATCACGCCGGTCAGGCCGGAAACGGTGTCGCCGGCACGCAGCGAACCGTCAGCGCCCAGGTAAGGAATCACGGTGGGCGTTGTAAATATGCCGTCGTCGAGAATGATCTGGTTGCGTGCGTTGGCGGCTGCCAGCGCCACGGCCTCGGACGAGCCCGGGCGGTAGCGGTTGGTCGGCGTTTCCAGCCGGCCCGACGACAGGGTCACCTCGCCGCGATCGGCCAGGTACTGCAATTGCGACACGGTCAGGTTGTTATTGAAGCGCACCAGCATGCCTTCCACTTGCGTGAAATCGGCGAATGGCAGTTCGATATTGGTGGGAGCGATGGCAATGCCCTTGGCCAGGCCGACGATCTCGGTAACGGTGGTCAGCTCTGTATAAGTATGGCTGCTGCCGGTCGGGACGTAATCGGCCACGGTGCCGGTAATGCGGATACGGTCGCCCACCTGCACGGTGGCGGTGTTGGCAGGCGTGGTGAAGATGAACAGGCCGTCCGAGGTTTGCGGATCGCCATCGCCCGCCTCGTCCTGGATGAAGAAGCCGGAACCGACCTTGGCGGTAACCACGCCCTCGGTCGTTTGCACCGTGCCGGCCACCGGGCTGGCCGCGCCACTGCCCTGGATTTGCGGGATGGTGCGGGTGAGCGTGGCCGGCGCGGCGATTTTCACGTTGACCGTGCACACTGCCTGCTGCGACTGGTCGTTGTCGAAGCGGATGCTGACCGGATAGGTGCCAGCCGCCAGGCCGGGTGCCACGGTCAGGTCGGCCGTCGCGGTGCCGCCAGCGGCAGACGCCGACTGGAAATCGGCCAGCGCAATGCCGCCCACGGCGCCGGCGGTAATCGTTGCAGCATTGACGATGCCGTCGGCATCGCTGGCGGACAGGCCGGCAGTGCCGCCCAGGCCCACGGCCAGCGCCAGGTTGGCCGGGCAGTTGGCCACGATCGGCGGCTGGGCCGGCACGCCACACTGCTTGCGTTCGCTGGCAGTGGTACGCGGGCTCGGGGTGCCGGTGGCAAAATCGCTGGCGTTGTTGTCGGTGTCGGTGCAGCCGCCGTTGGCGCGCAGCGCGGCCAGGGTATTGGACAGGCCGGGACCGGTAGCACCTTCGAAGCCGCTGGCGTTATAGCCGAACAGGTCCACCAGTGCGCCGCCGGTCGGGCTGGCGCCGGTGAGCGCGGTGCCGTTCGACACCAGCGCCACCTTGCCGGCGGTGCCGCTCATGGCAAGCGTCCCGGTTAGATAGGGCGTCGGCAAGTCGGTCGTGCCGCCGGTGCCAGCCGCCTGCTGGAACAGGAAATACTGGCCCGGCTCGAGCGGGGGCGTGTTGGCCGGCACCCGGGTGGGATTCCAGGAAGTACCGCTGGCACTCGCATACTGCACGCTCCAGCCGCTGATATCGACGACGGCACTGCTGCGGTTGAAAATTTCAATGAAATCGTTTTTATAGGTGGCGCCGCTATTGCCGCCACCGCCATACACCTGGCTGATGACGACGGGCGCATCGGCGCGGGCCTGGGCGGACAAGGCCGCCAGCAGGGCGGCGGCGATCAGGGTACGGGGGCCGGGGATGGCGGCGGCAGTGCGAATGGAGTTCATGTGCGATCCAGGTTAACAAAATGTTTTGAATATTGTATTTTGTATATTATTGGATCTGCATGACGACATCATGACAGGTGCTTGGTCCGAATGGATCAATCACCCCGGCTCGAACATCACCGCGCGTAAGGAGCCGCCAGCGGATCGCCGATGAACACGCCCTGCGCCGGCCAGGCCACGCTGCGCCAATACGCCTCGATGGCGCTGTCGCCGCTCAGGTAGCGCTTGAGCAGCACGGCCGGTTGCGGGAATTTTTGCCAGTGGTTGCACGGTTCGGACACGGTGCCGTAGCTGGCGGTGGCGCCCGCCTCGAGCCAGCGCAGGCTGCTCATCTGGCTGTTACCGAGCAGGTCGCCGCCGGCGGACGTCAGGTGGTCGGCCAGCGCACCGGGCAAAAATTTCAGGGTCTCGAGCTTGTCCACTTTGATCATGCCGGTCTGGTACACCATGATGTCGCTGACGTTTTCAAGCACGTCGGCACGCAGGTTGGTGATGGTCAGTTCGTGCGACTTGACCTTGCCCGACGGTGGAAACAGCCGCGCCCGCGAACTGCGCGCGGTGTCCGACGTGGTCAGATAATAGGCGCTGGCTTCCGGCAAGCGGAAGTTGCGGGTGGTGCCACGCGCGATCAGGGCTTTTCCAAGATCGAGCGACGTGGTGGGCAGCAGCATGCTGATGCGCATGGCGGCCGCCGCCGGCGCCAGCGCGTTGCCGTCGCCGTAGTAGGCGCTGGCCTTGCCGGGGCCGCAAGGCGTGTTGCACTGATCGGCATCGTAGCCCAGCGTCAGCGCCGAGGTGATGGCATTGCAGCCCACCGCGTACGGCGCTGTCCACACCATCAGCACGGCGCGGATCTCGGGACCCAGCTGGCCCAGGATCTGCTGGCGCAGCGGCGCGAAGTCTTCGGGGCTGAGCTTGCGGGCGCGCGGATCGAGCCGCACGTGGATGATATTTTTCTCCGGAACCTGGTGCGCTTCGCGGTACAACGCGGACAGCGTCACGCTGTTGGGCTCGTTGTCGTTGACCACCAGCGCCAGCTGGTTGGGACCCAGCGCTGCATGGGCGCCGCCGGCAATGGCCGCACCCAGCAGCCCCAGCGACAACAAGATAAATGAACGCATTGCCCCACTCCCATGATCCCCGGTCGGCACGACCTGGCTGGCGCCATTATAGGGGGCTGCGGCAGCGCCCCATAAAAAAACCCCCGGGCTCGCGCGCGGGGGTTTTTTGTCGGTGGGGCGGCGTGGCCGCCTCACCTGGCTGCTCAGGCAGCGTTTTTAGCTTTGCGACGGCGAGCCATGAAACCCAGCAGCGCCAGGCCACCGATCATCATGCCATAGGTTTCTGGCTCTGGTACGGCGGTGACGGTGATGTCGCCACTGTACGTGGCGCCGCTGTTTGCAGTGCCGAACAGCGACAGCACGAATGGCGCCTTGTCGGTCGAAGCGAGGTAACCAAAGCTGTATTTGCCGTAGTTATCGAACGTGCCTTTGGTGCCGTTCAGGTTCGACAGCGCGCTGTTGAAGCTCAGGTTCTGGCTGCTGATGGTAACGACCACATTGTACCAGCCGGCAGCCAGGCCGGTCAGGGTGATGACGTCGCTGCCGCCGGACAGGATGCCGTCGGTTGGCGTGAACTGACCGTTGAAGTGGTTCTGGTTGCCATTGGTCGGGTTGACGAAGACCGGTACCGATTGATCGGCAGCAGCAGCGCTAAACGAAGCGGCGGCCAGCAAGCTTGCTACGAGCATTTTGAATTTCATCTGAATATTCCTTAGAAGTTAATGGCCACGCTATGTTGCCAAGAATGTGTTTTTACAACAACTATAAGGATGATAGCACAAGGAACCCCTGTTCCGTTGCAATTTCTTTACTTTAGATAATTTTTTTGAAACCATTTTGCATTGCGGTATAAAAATTTCCTAGCAACACAAAAATTTTCCACACTGTGAAAATTACGTTATGAAAGGTACATAAAATTTCGGCAAAGACAAAATTAGTTCAACAAAATCAATCACTTATAAATGTGATGTAAAAAAGCCTCACAATTGTGATTATTTTGAGATTGAAGAGAAGTGTGACGAATGTCGAGAGGGGAAACCGAGGGGGAAGCGGGGACAAGTACCTTGGCCAGGGCAGCGCCATAGAGCGCTGTCCCCGGATGTGACGGTCGTTATGCTGCGATTTCTACCTCGGACCGCGGTTTGCTGCGACGATCGCGGGCATTGGTCCATTCGCTGGCGGTGTACTCGGACACATGCTTCATCTCCCCTGCGCGATTGACGCTGTATTCCTTAAAGACGATCATTTCTTCCAGGCTCACGTCCTGGAACACGCGCGTGTACTCGAACAACACGCTGCGTACGATCTTCGCACCGGCGCAAATATGGCTGCCGTGACCGATCCAGGTTGGTCCGATGATGGTGCTGCCAGCCTCGATCTTGCAACCTGAGCCGATGTACACCGGGCCTTCGATGGTGGTGCCTTCCCAGTCGATGCTGGTGTTCAGGCCAACCCAGATGCCATCGGCCAGCTGGATGCCCGGCACGTCCATGTGGGCCACTTCGCCCATCATCACGCTCTGCGACACTTCCCAGTAATCCTTGACGCTGCCGATGTCGATCCAGTTGAACGTGCGGTTCTGGGCATAGAACGGCACGCCCTTCTCGACCAGCAGCGGGAACAGCTCGGAA
This sequence comes from Duganella sp. Leaf61, assembly GCF_001421905.1. NCBI lineage: Bacteria > Pseudomonadati > Pseudomonadota > Betaproteobacteria > Burkholderiales > Oxalobacteraceae > Duganella > Duganella sp. Leaf61. Next base: position 134,820 of record NZ_LMLM01000003.1, on the reverse strand, counting down.
CCGATATCGAACACGGTGTCGGCCGGGATCAGGTCGAGGATTTCTGGTTCGAAGATATAGATGCCGGTGCTGACAAAGTTCGACAGCGCTTCTTCCTGGCTAGGCTTTTCCTGGAACTGCGTGATCCGGCCATCCTTGTCGCTGACCACCACGCCGTAGCTCGACACCTTGTCATACGGTACTTCGCGGCAGATCACAGTGGCCTTGGAGCCTTTGCGGCGGTGTTCGAACAGCGCCGATTTCAGGTCGAGGTTGATCACCGCATCGCCGCACAGGACGATGGTGGTGTCATCGAAAAAACCGCCGAACTGCTGGATCTTCTTCATGCCGCCAGCCGAACCGAGCGCTTCGGCAACGACTTCGCCCTCGTTGTTGGTGTAGCCCTCGAACGAGTAGCCGATCTGGACGCCGTACTGGTGGCCTTCGCCGAAATAATCCTCGATTTTTTCGTGCAGGTAGCTGACGTTAACCATGATCTCGTTGACCCCGTACTTGGCCAGGTGTTCGATCAGGTAAGCCATCACCGGCTTGCCCAGCACCGGTATCATCGGCTTGGGAAGGTCAAACGTTAAGGGGCGCACGCGGGTACCCTTGCCTGCGGCCAAGATCATAGCTTTCATAATGAGGTCCTCTAGATAGTTAAAAAATGTTCGAAAGGGCGCGCGGCACGCAGTGCGTCAAAGCGCACAACAGCTGCAGCAGCCCGAGTAATTAGCCCTGTCGGGTGAATCATGACATACCGTCAACTTCTTGACCAGCCCAAAATGCTGCGTGTGCACATCGACCACAGCGGGCACACAGGTGACTGACGTCTTGCAACGCAATATAGCAGAGCCTAACGCTTGCACCCGCTTCGACTGGCAGCGGTGCGCGCCTCGGCGGGACTAAATATCAATTGAATATCGGCAGTGATAATAATCTATTTCAATAAATATATTTCGATAAAACAATATATTTTTGACATCCTCTCATATTCAAATTAAGTAGTAACTAAATTTAATAGTCATTATGCGTTGAGTATATGCCATGTGGGTTGTTCTTTGGTTAAAACAGGTCCCTCAGATCCAGCGCAAGCCCTGCAACTGCGGGGCTAATCAGATTTTTCTATGCGCATGATCAATAAGGTAACAATGTGTTGCACAGGTGCTGCAACCAGCCAAAATGAATGAAAAAAATTTCGCTACGGAAAGGGTTTGTGTATAATAAATTTCAGGTTGCGTTACCGCCCAATCATTTTGAAATTAATCCCAGGAGTTAGACATGTTTTTCAATAAACCGCTTTCTGTGTCCGCGTCCCAGCTCACCAAAGTGATCGGCTGGTCGGTATTGAGCGCGTGTGCCCTGACCTTGAACGTGCAGGCGCAAACCACCGGCACCCCGGCGCCGAGCATGAGCACCCCTCCATCATTCTCCACCTACGCTAACCCGTTTGCCGCGCAGTCGCTGTGGAACGTGCGCCCGGTAAATCCGGTGCTCGACACCTCGTACACCATACCCACCTCGAGTTACTACCCGGACATCACTGCGGGCGCCTACTCGACCGGCTTGTTCCTTGCCAAGGAAACCGATCTGCCGATGAAGATCTATGGCACCAATGGCGCCAACCTGGTCAATAATCCTGACGCTGGCGGCAATACCGAAGTTACACTGCCGCGTTGGCCTGCCAACACCCTTCCTGCCAGCGGGAGCGACGGCCACGCCGACATCTACGATCCGGTCACCAATGTGATTCACTCGTTCTGGAAACTGAAGAACGTCAATGGCAAATGGCAGGCTGGCTTGTATGCCTGGTCGCCAGCCACCGGCACCGGCTGGGGCGATCCGGCCCACTTCTACTTGGGCGCCCGTGCAACCGGCGTGCCTGCCTCGGCTGGACTAATCCGCGGCCACGAAATCAACGACGGTTTGCCGATGTACCGCCACGCACTGGCCATGTCGCTCACCTACAATGCACTGTCGGCCACCGAGCCATACGTCTATCCGGCCACCTCGGCCGACGGCGATGCAGCCAAAACCAACAGCGGCAAGATCCCACAAGGCGCGCTGATGATGCTGCCAGCGAACTACGACACCTCGAAGATCGCCAACCTTGCGCTGCGTAAAGTGGCCGAGACGCTGAAAACTTACGGTGCGTATGTGGTGGACCGCAACGTCGGCACGCCGTTTGTGATCTACGTGGAAACAGGCAATTCGCTGGGCCTGCACGCTGGCGGCTGGAATAACGCTGTTGCAGCAGAACTGGAGCGCATGCGTCAAAACATGCGGCGCGTAATCGGTGCGCAAAGCTGGCAGGATGGCACCGGCAAAGCGTTCGACGCCAATACGCCGAACCTCAACGCGCTGTCGATGCGTGGTCCGTGGATCAAGAACTCGGGTACCGTGACCGGCGCTTTCGACACCTGGTCGCAATCGATCGTGTTCCCAGCTTCGCCTGTGAAAACCATTATGCAAAACGGCAACTCGACCGGCCTAAGCAAGATCAAATGGGGTGCACCAGTGGTGGGTAGCACCCAGCAACTGAAAGTGATTGGCACCGGCGGCGCTACCCTGCGCATGGCGCTCTACTCCGGCGGCACGATGATCTTCGACACCGGCACCCAGAGCAATGGCTACACCAAGCGCTTTGTCTGGCCAACCGGCGCGTGGTTCGTGCTCTACGCGTCCAACGGCCTGAACCAGGCATCGAGCGTCCGTGGTGAACTGGTTACCGTGGAACTGGCCCCAGCGACGATTGCGGCCAATGCCGCCAAGGCTGCCACGCTAAAGACGTTGCTGCAAGCTTCGCCGACCTATACCGGTTCGCGCAGCGGCGTAAAATGATCGAACCGTGCCGGCTGCGGTCGGCGCTGCGCTTCACCTGATGACTGGCCGACCTTGTGTCGGCCAGTAGCATTTTGCAGTGCATCAAAAAACCCTACTGTGCGCTCTACAAGTGGATTAAAATACATCACTTGATGATCAGATTGCATGCGCCGCTGCCGCGCTGCCGCGCCCCATGAACCGTTCCATCCTCAGTTCGCTGGCCCTGCTCTGCATGGCCAACACGTCGTTTGCCGCCACGCCGGCGTCCGCGCCTTCCGCTCCGCCTGCATTTGGTACTGCCGAGCATCCTTTCGCTGCCGACTCTCCATGGAATGCCCGTCCGGTTCGGCCTGTTTTCGGGACTGCCGAGATCCCCACGTCTAGTTATTTCCCCGCTATTGGGGGGGGTGCTTTTTCCACTATCAGTTTCTTGGGTGGAAAGGAATCACCGTCGCAGGAAGTTGTGGGTGCCAAGGGCAAGCCCGATGTATGGGATTACAACCAGGGCGTCCAGCGCGCCATTACCATCACGCACTGGCCGGCCGGCCTCACTCCAGCCAGCGGCAGTGACGGCCACGCCGACATTGCCGAGCCGGACACGGGGATGCTGCATTCGTTCTGGCAACTGCGCCAGCGTAACGACCACTGGGCGGCAGTTGGTTACGCCTGGAGCCGCCTTAACGGCCGAGGGTGGGGTGATCCCGCCGACTTTTACCAAGGTACGCGTGCGGTCGGTATCCCGTCCACCGCAGGCCTGATCCGCCGCCACGAGGTCGATGACGGCCAGCCCACGTATCGCCACGCGCTAGCCATGTCGCTCACCTATAACGGCTTGTCGAGCAAGCCTGCCTACATTTTCCCCGCCACCGCCGCCGACATCGATGCCGAGCGCAATACCGGCAGCATTCCCGAAGGCGCGCTGATGATGCTGCCACCAGACTACGACAGCAGCAAGATTGCCAACGCGCACCTGCGCAAGGTCGTGGACACACTGAAAACCTATGGCGCCTATGTGGTCGATCGCAACGTCGGCACGCCGTTCTACATCTACGTGGAAAACGGCAGCAACTTCAACCTGCATGGCAAAAGCGGATGGAACCAGGACGTCGGCCGTGAGCTGCACCGCATCCGCGCCAATCTGCGCCAGGTGGTCTCGTCGGCCGGTTGGCTCGATGGCAACGGCAAACCGATGAAGATGGAACAGCCAACCAATCTGCTGTCGATGCGCGGGCCCTGGCGCGGCAAGGGAGGCGAATACGACGCCATCAACGACCAGCTCACGCTTGAAGCCGGCGGCAAGTCGCGCAGCTCGGTGTTGCGCGACATTGGCCGCGTCAACTGGGCGGCGCCTCGACCTGGCGCCAAGTGCCGTTTCAGCGTGCAGGCCACCGGCGGCGCCACCCTGGCGCTGCAAGTGCGCAGCGCCGACATGCGCGATGAACTGTTTGACAGTGGTCCACTGGCCGACGGCGCCAGCGCCACCCTGCCCTGCCCGTCGGGCAAGGCGCGTTACGACCTGAGCGCCGTCGCTGGCAAGGCCGACGCCACCGTGCGCGCCACCCTGGCGCCGCAAGATTAACATGACACGAAAGCACCAATACCATGGCTGATGATGCAGACTGGGCGGCCGACCTGGACCGTTACGGCATGCGCCGCCCTTTCCTCAAGGAACAATCGATCTGGGCCGTGTGGCTGTATCGCCGTGGCCGCCGGCTCGACCGCCGCCCGCCCGGTCTCGGGCGCAAGCTCGGGCTGGCAGTGTACTGGGGCTTGTTCCGGGTGATTGAAACCGTCACCGGCGTCAGCCTGCCCAAGAGCGCGACCATCGGGCCCGGCCTGCGCGTCTGGCATTTCGGCAATATCTTCGTCCATCCGGACACCGTGATCGGCGCCCGCTGCACCTTGCGCCAGGGCGTCACCATCGGCAACCGCCACGCCGGCGGCCCCACCCCGGTGATCGGCGACGATGTCGAATTCGGCGCTTATGCGCAAGTGATTGGCGGCGTGCGCATCGGCAACAATGCGCGCATCGGCGCCATGTCGGTGGTGCTGTGCGACGTACCCGACGGCGCCACCGCCGTTGGCGCCCCGGCCCGCATCATTGCCGCGCGGGAGGCTGCATGATTACCGTGCTCAGCATTATTCTGTGCGCCGTGCTGGCGCTGCTGGCGATTCCCGTGCTGGTGCTGCTGGTGCAATCGCTGCTGGCAGCCAAGCCGGCCGGTCCCGGCCCCGCCATGACCGGCCGCCGCCCCCGGGTGGCGGTGCTGGTACCGGCACATAACGAACAGGACGGCATCGGCGCCACCCTGGCCACGCTGCTGCCGCAGATGCTTGTCGGCGACCGCGTGCTGGTCGTGGCCGACAACTGCTCGGACAATACCGCCGGCGCCGCCCGCGCGGCCGGTGCCGAAGTGCGCGAACGCCACCACGCCGAACACCGTGGCAAGGGCTATGCGCTGGACTTCGGCGTGCAATGCCTGGCCGAAGATCCACCGGAAGTCATGCTCATCGTCGATGCCGACTGCCTGGTCGAACCGGGCGCCATCGACCGCCTGGCGCGCACTGCGCTGGCCAGCGGCCGGCCGGTGCAGGCGCTGTACCTGATGCGCTCGCCTGCCGGCAGCGGCCCGATGAAGAAGATCGCGGAATTCGCCTGGACCGTGAAAAACCTGGTGCGCCCGCTCGGCTTCCTGCGCCTGGGCATCCCCTGCCCGCTGATGGGCAGCGGCATGGCCTTCCCGTGGTCGGTGATCAGCACCGCTTCGCTGGCCAATGGCCACATCGTCGAAGACATGAAGCTGGGCATGGACCTGACCCGCGCTGGCACGCCGCCGCTGTTCTGCCCGTACGTGCTGGTCTCGAGCACCTTTCCCAGCAGCGACGCCGGCACCCAGAGCCAGCGCCGCCGCTGGGAACACGGCCACCTGAGCATGATCGTCTCGGCCGCGCCGCGCTTTCTGCTTGAAGGTCTGATGCGTGGCCGCCTGGCCATGGTCGGCATGGCGCTCGATCTGATCGTGCCGCCGCTGGCGCTGCTGTCGCTGGTGGTGATCGCCGCGCTGGGCGCCAGCGCCTTGTTTGCATTGCTCACCGGCGCGGTCGGACCGCTGCTGTTTGCGCTGTCGATCGCCGTGGCGATGGGCGTGGCCGTGTTGCTGGCCTGGTGGCGCTACGGCCGCCAGACCCTGAGCGCGGCCAACCTGGCAATGGCGGTACTGTACATATTCTGGAAGGTGCCGGTCTATATCGGCTTCCTGATCAACCGCCAAGTCGAATGGGTGCGCTCCAAGCGCGACAGCGAATAACTTTTAATACCAAGGAATCCTCATGAAAGTTCTGGTTACCGGCGGCGCCGGCTACATTGGCTCCCACACCTGCGTCGAACTGCTGCACGCCGGTCACGACATCGTGATCGTTGACGACCTCTCCAACAGCACGGCCGATGTGGTCGAGCGCGTGACCACGCTGGCCGGCCGTGCGCCGGTCTTCATCGAGGCCGACATCCGCGACCGCGCTGCCATGGAGCAGGTATTTGCCGCCCACGCAGTGGACGCGGTGATTCACTTCGCCGGCCTCAAGGCGGTGGGCGAATCGGTGGCGCAGCCGCTGCGCTACTACGATGTCAACGTTCACGGCAGCATCGTGCTGCTGGAAACCATGGCCCGTCACAACGTCAAGAAAATCATCTTCAGTTCGTCCGCCACCGTGTATGGCGACCCGGATACCGTGCCGATCCGCGAAGACTTCCCGCTGCGCACCACCAACCCGTACGGCGCTTCCAAGCTGATGGTGGAAAACATCATGCGCGACCACGCTAAAGCCGCACCCGACTGGGGCATCGTGCTGCTGCGTTACTTTAACCCGGTGGGCGCCCACGAAAGCGGCCTGATCGGCGAAGATCCGCGCGGCATCCCGAACAACCTGATGCCGTTCATCGCCCAGGTGGCCGAAGGCCGCCGCGAGCGCCTGTCCGTGTTCGGCGACGACTACCCGACCACCGACGGCACCGGCATGCGCGACTACATCCACGTGGTGGACCTGGCCATCGGCCACGTCAAGGCGCTGAACAAGCTCGACGACGAGCGCGGCGTGCTGACCTACAACCTTGGCACCGGCGCCGCCAGCAGCGTGCTCGATATGGTGCGTGCTTTTGAGCGCGCCTGCGGCAAAACCATCCCGTACAAGATCGAACCGCGCCGGGCCGGCGACATCGCCGTATGCTTTGCCGCCACCGACGTCGCCGAACGTGAGCTGGGCTGGAAAGCCCAGCGCAATATCGAGCAGATGTGCACGGATACCTGGCGCTATCAGAGCAGCCTGATCCGCTAAACGGCGACAGGCGAAGAAAAAAGCCGCTCAATGTAAGGAGCGGCTTTTTTTCCGTTGCGGGCAACTAGCCCCGGCTGCGTTTGATCAGCACTGCCAGCTTGGCCGCCTCGGTATCGATCGAATGGCGCTCGACCGCACGCTGGTGGGCGCGTTCGCCCATGACGGCGATCTGCTCGAGCGGCGTGGCCAGCACGCGTTCGATGCCGGCTGCCACAGCATCGACATCGCCGGCAGGGATCAGCCAGCCATTTTCGCCGTCGTGCACCAGTTCCGGAATGCCGGCCACGTAGGTGGTCAGTACCGGGCGGCGCAACGCCATCGATTCCATCACCACCACCGGCAAACCTTCGGCAAAGCTTGGCAAGGCCAGCGCGCGCGACGCCAGGATTTCTTCGCGTACCTGGTCGCTGCTGATCCAGCCGGTGATCCGCACCACGTTTTGCAACTGGTGGCGCGCGATCAGGGTTTCGATCTCGGCGCGCATTTCGCCATCACCGGCCAGCACCAGTTCCACCGCCACGCCGCGTGCCACCAGTTGCGCCACCGCGCGCACCAGCAGCAACTGCCCTTTTTGTTCGCACAGGCGGCCCACGCACACCAGGCGTGGCGCTGCCGGCGGCGGAACAGCGGCACCGGCGTGGAATGCCGGCTCCAGGCCGCAATGGACGATTTCCACTTTCGGCCAGTCGGTGTACGGTATCCAGCGGAACAGCTGGCTGCGGCCGAAGCTGCTGATCGCCACTACGAAAGCCGAACGGGCGATCTTCTCCCTGATGTGCAAAAACTCCGGCTTGTCGAATTCTTCCGGTCCATGAACGGTAAAACTATATGCCGGGCCACCGAGTTCGCGTGCCAGCATGGCCACCTCGGCCGGATTGGTGCCGAAGTGAGCATGCAGGTGGCGCACGCCGGAGGCCCGCATCCATCCGACCATGCGACATGCTTCGGCCAGATAGATCATATGCAGCGGCAACGGCCGGTCGGCGCGTCGCGACATGCGCAGCGCCAGTTTGACCGCTCCCAGAAATTGACCAGGTGCACGCACCAGTTCAGCAAACATGGACTTGGCCAAGGCCAGCGCGCCGTCGCGTAGAAGGTAGCGGGTTTTTTCTCGCTCGCGCAAGTCTTCGGCGTCGACCAGTTGGTCGGCCCAGCCGCGCAGTGCGAAGCGTTCGACCTCGAAGCCTTGGCGCTCAAGCGCCAGAATTTCACGACGGATAAAACTATGGCTGACTTTGGGGTATTGGTTGACGAGGTAAGCTATTTTCATTAAATATTCTATTCAACTTTAACGGAGTGCATTGGGTGCGCCAGTGGAGGCCTTGACTGCGCCGAGATCATCGTCAGCTCCTGTCTTGTCTTCAGCGTCAGCCGTGGCATCGGCTTCAGGGGCGGTCGGCTCGAGTTGCGCCTCGTCGGGCGCGGCTTCGGCCACCACGTCGGCGGTAACAGCAACGGCTGGGGTGCGCCATGGGCGGATATCGAACCAGCCGTTGACCTTGTCGGCCCAGCGCTTGCCGCGCTTCATGAACCAGCTTTCGTAATAAAAAGTCGAGCCATAAGCCAGCATGAACAGCACGGCAAAGAACAGCGGCCGCTTCAGGTACTTGACGATCACGTCGCCACTACCGAGCCAGGTGAAGGTGAGCATCGGGTGGATCACGTACAGGGCATAAGAAATACCAGCAACAAACACTAGCATGCGATTGTGCAAAACCCGGACCAGGAGCGAGGTGGGCTGCATCAGCGAGCCCCCTACCAATAGCAGTGCCAAGTAAGGACGCAGAAAATTGAGCCATTGTCCTTGCGGCATGCTGGAAAACGCCAGCAGCACCGCTACCGGCCAGAGTGGCACGATGCGCAGAAAATCACGCGCACGCACGCCGAACACGCCGTGATACACCAATGCCAGGGTGCAGCCTGCCAGGATTTCATCGATACGATAATAACTAATGCTCGAAGCGATCACGCCATCGTGCCAGCGTAACGCCGTAAACGCCATTCCTATGAATGGCAGCAACAACAGGCCGCGCTTGGGCAGCATTGCTACCAACAACGCCACGCCCACGTAGAACTGCAACTCCATGCACAAGCTCCACAAGTGTTCGGTCATGGGCAACAGATCGTTAGGGAAGCCATCTTCGAGTGGCAGGTTGGCGTAAAACAGCATATGACTAGCCCATTTGGAGAGCGGCACTACCGATAACACCAGCGCGATGACGAGGTACAGCCACGCCAGCGGCAACACACGGCAAAAACGCTTGACCAGGAAACCACCAATACGCTGGTCCTTGAGCAGGAAAGATGTGATCAAAAAACCGGACAGGATAAAGAAGATCACCATGCCGAAGACACCGGCACTGTGGTTGAGCAGCAAAGAATGTGGTCCCAACGGTAACAGGTGCGCCGCCAGCACCAGCAAAATACTCAGCCCGCGCCAACCATCGAGTACCGACAAGTGGGCACCATGGCCGGTAGCAGCGGGGGCGTCGGACGACAATGCTTGAGTGGTTTGCATGGCAGACTAGATCCAGGCTCAATATCGGGACTGAACGACCGGTTTGGCGTTGCGCTCGACAACCACACTGCGCGCCAGCGCACAACCGGCTCCAATGGCAAACCACAGATACCAGTTATACGACAGGTAATAAAACATGTTGTCGCTGACCGCGCAGATCAGGAAATTGACAATGATCAGTATCAGGGAAAACGCCGCCAGCTTGTCGATTTTCACCAGCGGCGCCAGTTGCTTGATCATGCTGATTGACTGCCACAGGAAGGCGACCAAACCAATCGCGCCCAGTTCGAACAACAACTGCACGTAAACGCTGTGGGCGCCCCACTTGATCTTGCCCGCCAGAGGGAAGAAGATCACCGAATTCTCGTAGAAGGTTTGCAGACCCTTGCCCCAGATGTAATCGACCGACGACATCCAGCCCAGCCCTGTCTCCCACAGGTAGACGCGCCAGGCAAACGAGTTCAGCGTGGCGTAGGTGGCCACTTCGTTACCCTGGCCAAGATCGAGGATACGGTCACCAATGCCGGGGATAAACAAAGCACTCACGCCCATGACCAGCATATATACCAGGAAGCGGCGGTCGAACAACAAGGCATACAGGGCAAAGCCGAGTGCCGTGGCAAGCCAGGCACTGCGGGTTTTCGTGAGCAGCAGCAGCACCAGCATCAGCAGCAGGTAGGCAACCAGTCCACAGCGCGCGCCCAGGCCGGCCTTGGGCGGCAAGGTTTTAAACAGATAAAAGGCAATGGTAATGATCACGGTCAGATAGAACGCCATGATGTTGGCGTGGGCAAACGTACTCTTCAAGCGGAAACCGCCACTGAAATGCAAGGCAATGTCGACGAAGGAATACAGTACCGGGATCAGGGACGACCACACCATGAGCTTCAGGCAAAAGCGGAAGTCCGGCTGATTGCGCACGCAGTAATAGCCGCCAATGAACAGCGAAAAATACGACAACTGTTGCAGAAACAGGCGCACCGACTCGCCGGTGAACGGCGAATGCACGACCCCGATGGCAGTGATCAACAGGAACGGCGCCCATGCCATGTACGCGCGCTGCGGTATGGCCTTGGGACGCTCGAAGATCAGCAGGATGGCAAGCAGGATCACGATGCCGTTGATCACGCCGCCGATACCGATCATGTAGCCACCAAGCGAGAACCGGGTGAGATCGAGCGCGTTGTCCGCCCCGGCGCGTAATACAACGATAAGGAGCAGCGTCAGCTTGCGGTCATAGATCAGCAGCAGCCCAAACAGCATGGCCGCCGGCAAGGCCAGCAGCTTGGCGACGCTGCCGCCCATGAGATCGACAAGGATGGGCGTGGCTGCGCCAAGCAGGCCCGCCAGGCAGATGGCCAGTGCCACCATGAGATAGACCATGCGCGACGGGTGCCGGCTAAAATCCGGCATTTTCAGCGAATGCAAAGTGGGCCTTTTCAGCAACGCAACCATATGACTCCTATATCCAATAATCGTGATCGCGTCTGCTGACAGCGAAGTTAAAACGAACTCTCATTCTTCAAGCCGGCTGGGCGGCAACGCTCATGCGGCGCTTGCCCGGTACTACGCGTACCAGCCAGGAACGCACCGCGTTCCACTCCCCGGTTTCAGCGACATGCGCACTACTGAAACGATAATAACGCCACAGCAGGGCCAGCGGGTTCCGGCTTGCCAAAACGCGGCGGTAATCAAGCTCGCGCTGCAGTTCAGGAGATGCCCCCATGCCGCGCTGCAGCACGTTCGCCATTTGTTCAAAGGAGGCGTCGAAATTGCGCTGACCATCGATCTCGAGCAGCAAGCCGCCATGGTTGACGAACGGCGCAGGATCGAAAGCGGGTAATTGTTTCAGTGCGCTGAACGAGCGCGCCAGGAACCGCGAAATCGCTACCGACAATGCAGTCTGGTCCATGAATTTGGTGGCGCTCACGTTGTTGCCGTGCCAACGGTATCGCAGCAATTGTTGTGGCACATTGTTGCACTTACCGAGGATCGCCAACTGGCCAAACAGAAAATAGTCTTCCGCCAGATGGCTCACTTCCATGCTCTGCTGCTGTGGCAGCGCCTGCAGAAAATCGTTGCCATAACGGGCACCGAGCGCACGCAGCGCGCCGAGGCGCATCATGGCAGTGGGATGCGCCACCGGGTTGCGAAACAGGCTGGCGGCGGTCACGCGCTCACGTCCCACCGGCACCGACATCACGCCCAGCTTGTGCCCGGCGGCATCCATTACTTCGGCTTGGCCGCCGATCGCCACACAATCCGGCTCGGCCGCGAAGGCAGCCAGCGTGATGGCCATGCGCTCGGGCAGGCAAACGTCATCGGCGTCATGGCGCATGACAAATTCGGCATTGGCAATATCGAGCCCGCAATTGAGCAACCCCGACAAGCCGGCCGCTTGCGGAAATGGATGCACCTCGATGCGTGGATCGCGCGCCGCATACGCGGCTGCCATTTCAAGGCTGCCATCAGTGGAGCCGTGATCGAGCACAAGCAGACGCCAGTCCTGGAAGGTCTGCGCTTGCACACTGTCAAGCGACTCCGCAAGGAAATCCATACCGTTTTTGACAGGTAACAAGACATCGATCTTTGCCAACTTAACACTCCTGCTCACACATTAAAAAATTACTCGACCATCCGTCATTCTACCATGCAAGAATAGCAAGGAGATGTAACAGGCCGTCAACAGTGTGATAGCCTGCAGGGCTGTCCGGGTGGCGCACGTTTGGATGCAAAATAAACCGATGCAAATGTCGATAACGTGTAAAATTCCCAACTAAATGCTGCAGCGTAGCATAGCATGAGATCATAATGAAACGATATTGCGCCGTGCTGTTGCGGCGGCGCGCCAACAGTGAAAACAAGGAACGCGAATGAAAATTACGGTGATTGGTTCGGGCTATGTAGGCCTGGTGACGGGTGCTTGCCTGGCCGAGTTGGGTAACTCGGTATTTTGCCTCGACGTCGACTCGCGCAAGATCGACATCCTGAATAATGGCGGCGTGCCGATCTACGAGCCGGGCCTGAAGGAGATTATCGAGCGCAACCGCGCCGCAGGCCGCCTCACCTTTTCCACCGATGTTGCCGCCAGCGTGGCGCACGGCGATGTCCAGTTCATCGCCGTGGGCACTCCGCCCGACGAAGACGGCTCGGCCGACCTGCAGTACGTGGTTGCCGCCGCCCGCAACATCGGCCGCCACATGACCGAATTCAAGGTTGTCGTCGACAAATCGACGGTACCGGTCGGCACCGGCGAGAAGGTGCGCGCTGCGATCGCCGAAGAACTGGCCGCCCGTAACACCGACGTTGGCGTCACCGTGGTGTCGAATCCGGAATTCCTCAAGGAAGGCGCGGCCGTCGACGATTTCATGCGTCCGGACCGCATCGTCATTGGCGCCGACTCCGATGCCGCCGGCCAGCAGGCCCGCGACAAGATGCGCGAATTGTACGCTCCGCTCAACCGCAACCACGAGCGTATCCTGTACATGGACGTGCGCTCGGCCGAGTTCACCAAGTACGCCGCTAACGCCATGCTGGCCACCCGTATCTCGTTCATGAACGAGCTGGCCAACCTGGCGGACAAGCTCGATGTCGACATTGAAAATGTTCGTAAAGGCATCGGTTCCGACCCGCGCATCGGCTTCTCGTTCCTGTACGCCGGTACCGGCTACGGCGGCTCCTGCTTCCCGAAAGACGTGCAAGCGCTGGTACGCAGCGCCGGCGAGTTTGGCCAGCACCTGGAAATCCTGAACGCGGTCGAGTCGGTCAACAACCAGCAAAAGCAAATTTTGCTCGGCAAAATCGTCGCCCGCCTGGGCGAAGATCTGAGCGGCAAGACCTTTGCCATGTGGGGCCTGGCCTTCAAACCGAACACCGATGACATGCGCGCCGCCCCAAGCCGCGTGATGGTCAAGGAATTGCTCAAGCGCGGTGCCAAGGTCGTTGCTTTCGACCCTGTGTCGATGGAAGAGGCGCGTCATGCCTTCGAGCTCGACTTGGCAGACTTGCCGGCTGAACAGCGCGGCCTGTCGTACAGCGACGCACCGATGAGCGCAGTAACCGGTGCCGACGCGCTGATCATCATGACCGAATGGAAAGCATTCAAGAGCCCGGACTTCGGCGCCCTCAAGGCTGCGCTGTCGCAGCCGCTGATCTTCGACGGCCGCAACCTGTACGAACCGGCCACGATGCGCAAGCAAGGCGTCGAATACCACGCGATCGGGCGCGCTGGCAAGCACGTCGCCTGAGGACGGGCCGATGACTAGCTGGTTGAAGCACAAGACGCGCCGCCTGCAAGAGCGCGTTGTAAACCTGCGCCGCCTGGTCGTGCTCGAGCGCGACTGGCTGGCGTATGGGCGCCACTACGGCGCCCACCGCCAGGCCGGCGACGATGCTGGCATCGTGGTATCGCTGACGTCCTATCCGCCACGCTTTGGCACCTTGCACCTGACGCTCAAATCGCTGCTGTCGCAGTCGCTGGCGCCGGCGCGGGTGGTGCTGTGGATTGCCCACCGCGACATGGACAAGCTGCCGCCAGCAGTGACGGCGCTGCGGGCGGCAGGCCTCGAAATCGAGGCCTGCGACGACACCCGCTCTTACAAGAAAATGATCCCGCTGCTGCAGCAAGGCGAACGGCGCGCCATCGTCACCGCCGACGACGATGTGTATTACTGGCGCGACTGGCTGCGCCAGCTGGCCGACGCCCGTACGCCGGGCAAGCTCGAAGTGGTTTGCCACCGCATGCACCGCATCCGGTTCGACGGCGCCGGCCTGCCACTGCCCTATTCCGACTGGGAGCACGACGTGCAGGACACCCGGCCCGACGTCACGCATTTCCCCACCGGCATCGGCGGCGTGCTGTATCCGCCCGGCGTGTTCGGCCCCGAAGTGCTCGACGTGGCCGCCTTTACGGCACTGTGCCCGAACGGCGACGACATCTGGTTTTACTGGATGGCCCGCAGCAATGGCGCGCGCTCGAAGCGGGTTGCCGAAGTCAACCAGTTGTACTGCTGGGAGGGTTCGCAGGAAGCAGCCCTGTGGCAAAACAACCTGGTGGGCAAGGCCAACGATACCCAGATCGGCGCCATGATCGGCGCCTACGGCTTCTTCGGCGCCCCCGTCAAGGCAGCGATTATCTAATTACATCATCTCATTTGGCGGCACAGTGGAATTAAAAAACAAGACGATGCAGGCGGTGAAGTGGAACTTCCTCGCCACCGCCCTCGGCACCGTGGTCGGCATCGTGCAATTGTGGGCGTTGTCGCATATTCTCGCACCAGCGCAATACGGCATCATCAGCGTTGCGCTGATGGTGGTCACCTTCTTCAACATCTTCATCGATTTCGGCATCTCTAACGCCATCATCCGGCGCCAGAACATCACCGAGCTCGAGTTGTCATCGCTGTACGCGATCAACGTCGGCCTCGGTGTGGCAACCTTCCTGGCCGTGTATTTCAGCAGCCCGCTGATTGCCATCTTCTTCAAGTCGCCCGAGCTGGAATTCCAGATCCGCATCATGTCGTTCCTGTTCCTGATGGCGCCTTTCGGCCAGCAGCAACGCGCGATCCTGGCGCGCGACATGCGCTTCAATTTTATTGCCATCGTCACCATCGTTACCTTGCTGACCAATTTTGTCGTGGTCGTGGGCCTGGCGTTGCTGTATCAAAAAGCGTGGGCCGCTTCGGTGGCCTTCCTTGTCAGCGGCGCGGTCAATGCTGCCATCTTCTTCATCCACAGCCTGCGTGAACGCAAGTTCTCGCTGCGGTTCAGCTGGCCTGCGGCCAAGCCGCATATCCGCTATTCGCTGCAACTGGTCAGCGATTCGATGATCAACGTGATCAGCATTAATACTTACCCGGCGCTGATGGCGCGCCTGGTGAGCCTGTCGGCTATCGGCGGCTACAACATTGCCAACAGCATCAGCATCATGTTGATCGAACGGCTCAAACCAGTGCTGACGCAGGCATTGTTCCCGGCGTTTGCCAAGATCCAGAACGATGACAGCCGCCTGGCCACCAACTTCCTGTTGGTGACCACCTATGGCTCGCTGGTCAACTTCCCGCTGCTGGTGGGCATGTTCGTGGCCAGCTCGTCGATCGTGGCGACGTTCTTCAACGCCGAGTGGCAATTCATCGACAGTCTGGTCAAGATCCTCTGCCTGGTAGGCATCTTCCGCAGTCTTGACGTGCCGGTGATTTCGCTGCTGCTGGTCAAGGCCAAGATGTACCTGAACGTACGCATGGGCATCGTCAAACTGGCCACTGGCGTGGCGCTCGCCTATCTGCTGGGCACCCGCTACGGCATCACCGGCATCGTCTGCAGCTTCCTGATCGTCCAGATCGGCAACACCGTGCTTGGCTACTTCGTGCTGGTGCGCGCCTGCCTGCAGGGTTTGGGCAGGGCCTATATCAAGGCCGTGCTGATTCCATTGGCGCAGGCGTTGCCGATCCTGCTCGTGTCCGGCCTGATCACGCTGTATCCGCCGAGCGCCCACCCAAGCGTCAACCTGGCACTGGTAGTCGGCGCCGGCGTGCTGGCCTACCTGCTCGGCCTGTACTTCTCGCCGTTTGCCGTGGTGCGCGAGTTCGTCGGACTGGCCAGTCGCAACGTCAGCCCCAAGCTGGAAACCCTGCTGTTGCGGCGGGCCAAATGAGCGCGTTCATGAATCAGCTTGATGACAGCCCACCGCTACTGTCGATCGTGGTACCTTGCTACAACGTGGGCGCAGCCATGCTGCCGCTGTTGCAGCGCGTGAGTGCACAAATGGCCGCGGACTGCGAGCTGGTGCTGATCGACGACGGTTCGAGCGACGGCACTGCCAACACTGTCCGCACCTTCCAGACCGACTACCACGGGCCCGGCCATATTGCCCTCACCGTTACCCCGAATGCTGGCGCCGCCAAGGCACGCGAGCTCGGCCTATCGCTCGCGCGCGGCCGCTTCGTGTATTTTTGCGACAGCGACGACATTATGCGGCCCACGTTTGTCGAAGTATTTCGCCGCACGCTGGCGCAATATCCGGCGCTCGACCTGCTGTTCTTCTCGTCCGAGATCGCGGTGGTCGAGGCGGACGGCATGCGGCGCCTTGGTCGAAAGGTCGAGTACGACCGCCAGCAAGTGTTCGACCACGGCAGCGCACTGCTCGAATACAATCTGCGCCAACACATGCATACTGCGGCGGTGTGGACTTTTGTAGCCCGGCGGGATTTGCTGCAAGCGGCCGGCGCCAGCTTCACGCGCCGTGGCGCTCACGAAGACCATTTGTTTACGCTCAGCACGATGCTGCATGCGCGCTGCGTGGTGGCGTTACCGGACTTGCTGTACACCCAGACCTTGCGCGCCGGCTCCCTGACCAACTCGGCCAAGAACGCCCAGTACATCACCGAGCGCATCAGCGCCTTCAACGAGGCCGATGCACTGCTGCGCACGTCGGCGCCGGCACTGCGTGCGCTCTACGACGCGGAATCGTTCGACGCGATTGCCGCGATGATGGCCGAGAACCGGCGACTGTTGCCAGCTGTGCTGGCCGGACCGGTAGGCCTGCGCTATTTCGCTGTGCGCGCCCCGCGCGTTCTGGCGCGCGTGAGCAGGCGGGCACTGCGCGCCGCGCGGCGCCGCCTGGCACCGGGTGCTTCCCCCTCCAAACCCTGAAATGGCCCCCACCATGACCTCCTTAGTGACCGTATATATTCCGACCAAGAACCGCCTGTCGCTGCTGCGCCGCGCGGTGCAGTCGGTGCTGGGGCAAACCCACGGCCCCATCGAACTGATCATCGTATCGGACGGCTCAACCGACGGCACCTGCGACTACGTGCGCAGCTTGCAGCAGCAAACCAACGTCAAATTGATTCACAACGAAACCTCGGTCGGTGCCTGCGCCGCGCGTAACCAGGCGCTGGACATCGCCGAGGGCGAGTTCATCACCGGCCTGGACGACGATGACATGTTCCTGCCGCACCGGCTCGAGCGCTTTATTACCGCCTGGCGCGTTCGCGAACAAGCCGGCGAACGTTTCTCCTGCCTGTTCGACCGCCGCATCGTCGATCAAGGCGGCGCGGTGACCCTGGCCAACGCCGCGCCGGTGGCTGATTTTGAGACCATGCTGGGCGAGAACCTCATCGGCAACCAGGTGTTTACGACGCCTGCACGCATGCGCGCAGCCGGCGGTTTCGATGCCGCCATGCCGGCCTGGCAGGATTGGGAAATGTGGGTGCGCCTGGTACAGCACGGTGGGCCGGCCCATAACATCGGCGCCAATAGCTACCTGATGGACGTTTCGCACGAGTTCGAACGCATCACGCTCAAGTCCGGCGACCGCATCATCCAGGCTGCGAAGCTGTTCTACGCCAAGCACGGTCAAGGCGGACGCGCCCTGCCCGGCTTGCTCAATTCGCTGGGCGCCTACCCGCAGATTCGTCTGAGCCTTGGCGATTTGATGGTCATGGCAGGCACGCCGGCCACGCGTCGCCACGCGCTGCGGCAATTGCGCCGACGCCAGTTCAAACCCACCATGGCAGGCACGCTGGCCTGACCGGTATTCAAGCGCACAAATAACAAGCGGCCCCCGAAGGGGCCGCTTTCACATCGTACATCCGAAAAAACTTGGCCTCAGCGTGCGACCACGAGTGCATGACCGCGCGGGCTGCTGGCTGCGACCAGCTGACGCAGAAACTCCTGTTGCACGGCGTAGGCAGCCGGCGCTTCCGCATCGTCATGGACGAGCATAGAAGAACGCACCAGAATGCCGTCCGCGACCTTGCCACGCAGGCCGTCGCGGAAAATCTGCATGCGCATGGCAAAGCCGCCCTGCGGATAAGCGTCACTGATCCGGGTCCAATAGGTCACTGCTTCCAGACGACCTTGTCCGGTAGCCAACATGTGCTTGCCTGGCAGCGCGGGCGCTCCGGCTGTCATCGTCAGCGGCGCCGGCGAGAGCGACAGCACCTTGTAGCCCTGCGCCGGATAGCAGATTTCGGGCAGGTGCAGCTTGACGTCCTGGCGCTGCTCCTTGGCGTAAGCCAGCGCCAGCATTACTTGCTGTCCCTGGCTGTTCACATAGGTACGCATCAATACGTCGTCGTACGGCTGCTCCAGGCTGCGGCCGCCGTCCTCGGCGGTGGACAATTCGGCCTGGGTGACGACGCCCTGCAGCTCGCGCCAATCGCCGAAGCGGGTTGGTACGCTGGCGGCCAGATCGATGGTTTGGGGGTTCGGCGTAAACTTCGGCGTGAGCGCCCAAGCCCCGCCGACGGCGAGCAGCATGCCAGCCAGCAGCAAGACTGCCGGACGGATGGCAATCTGGCCCAGTTGCGCCCAGGCACCTGGCACCAGCGCTGGCAGTTGCAGGCCAGCGCCTTCGTCGCTGGCGCCGCCACGGCGAACCATCCAGCTCAGTGCGCTATCGACGCCGATAATCAGCAGCAGCGCCGACAGGAACAGTACCAGGCCCGAGAAGCCGTGCAGGAAACCCTGGCCGGCTGCATCGCCGAAATGATACGTGATAAGCGACAGGAAAATGATGCGGATGGTATTGGCGGCAAACGAGATCGGGATGATCAGCATGGCCAGCAATACGTTGCGCACCAGCGAAGGATGGCGCACCAGGTTCATGTACAGCAGGCCCAGCGCTTCGAGCGTGAACAGCGAGTTCAAACCCGCGCAAGCGTCGGCCACCAGCAACTGGTAATGGCCGATGGTGAGGATCACACCGCTGCGCGCAATCGGATAGTCCATCCAGTACAGCAGGTGTTCGGTGGCGGCCGACACGGCAATCTTCATCGGCAAGGTCACCACGTCGACGATCGATGCCGGCAGCGGAATCATGAACATCATGAAGAAGAACGCGAACCACATGCGGCTCCAGGTGCGCACGCCGAACAGCGCAATCATCAGGCCGGCCAGGACCAGGATCAGAGAACCGACTTCCAGCACATGCACTTGCTGCGAACGGCCCAACACGTAGCACAGCAGGCCCAGCGCCACGACCGGGTAGCCCAGGGCGGGCTTTGGATTGCGCTCGAACATCTTCTGCGAAATCAGCTGGCGGGTGCGGAAATACAGGAAACCGAAGGCCACGGTCATGACGATCGGACCATGTGCATTGCGGTCCGAGCTCCATGGCCCATTGAACAGGTCGATCAACGTCGGTACGTACAGCGCCGCCAAGCCGGCCAGCAGCACGAGCCAAGGAGCGAGCGCAGCAGGCGAAGGCGAAGGCGTCGCGGTGGGGTTCAGCGTGTGGGCCATGGCCATATCAAATCAGATCAGAAATTATTAAGCACGGAACCAACGACATGCACGCGCGCTTCGTTCAAGGACGCAACCAGGTCGTGTACTTTGCCGACGTGGGTGACATCCTGGCGTGCCACCACGACGGCAGCGCCGGTACGACCGGCCACCATCTGGGCGTCAGAGGAATCGCTGCTGGCCGGCGTGTCGATCAGGATCACGTCGTACTGGTCTGCCAGCGTGCGCAGCAGCTGTCCCAAGGCTGGGCGACCCAGCAATTCGGACGGGTTCGGTGGCGGCGCACCGGCGGTCAGCACCGACAAGTCGAGCAGCGAGGCAACGCGCTGCACTGCTTCGACACTGTTACGGCCAGACAGCACCGACGACAGGCCGACGCGGTTTTCCAGGCTGAAAATCTCGTGTTGGGACGGATGGCGCATATCGGCATCGATCAGCAGCGTGCGCTGGCCCTGCTGCGAGAACACCACCGCCAGGTTAGCAGCGAGGAAGCTGCGGCCGTCGCCACGCTCGGCACCGGTAATTGCGAGCGCTTTGCGTTCCTGGCCGGTATCGAACCAGCGCCACATCAACTGGTTGCGCAGTGCACGCAGCGACTCCACGCGCTCGGTGAAAGGCTCGTAAGCAGCAACAACGGATTCGCTGATGGCGCTTTCGCCACGCAACAGGTAAGGATAATCGTACTGGCGTGACAGCGCGAATTCGATGTCGGCCTCGGTCAGCACACCCAGCGCCAGCGCGGCATCGCCGAAGCGCACATTGCGCTCGACCTGGTGGCGCATTACGCGCTCCGCATCGGCTACCGACAGACGGCCCATCTTGATCAGGATAGCGCCGATTGAACGGTCGGGCACGGACGAAGCTGGCGATTTTTCGCGCATATCGGTGACGATATACGGTTGGATGGGTGGATTCTGGTTCATGGAGTTACTCCGTAATAAACTGGTGTCGGCGATCACTGCTGCGGTTGCGGCAACAGTGCTGCCGTCGGCGGGCTGTTCTTGCTGCGCTTGCCGATACGCGGCTTGGCAATCGTGCCCAGCACGGGCAGACCAAAGGCGTCTGCCATGTGCGCGGCCGAGCGCACGCGCTGGTCGAGCAACTCGAGCACCAGCACCACGCCGCCACCGAGGATCAAGCCGACGACGACGGCCAGCAGCAGGTTGATCAGCAAGCGCGGCGATTTCGGCTTGGTTGGTACTTCGGCGGTCGACAATACGGCGATATCGGATTGACGCGCCTGGCCTTCAAGGTTGGTCTGGTTGACACGTTGCATCGCACTTTCATACGAGCGGCGGGCATTGTCCACTTCGTTGCTGAGCACGACGAATTCGTCACGCGCACCGTTCAGTTCCAACACGCGCGCCTTCTGCGCCGACAATGCCGAACGCAGTTCATTTTCACGCTGCTGGTAGATATTGCTGTTGCTGGCAACGCCGCTCGAGGCAATGCGCATCTGTTCTTCCAGGTTCGAACGCAGCTTGTCCACTTCAGACTTCGAGGCGATGTACTGCGGGTGGTTCGACGCCAGACGCTGCGAAGTATCGGCAAAACGCGCTTCGGCCGTTGCCAGCTGCGATTTCAGGTTCTGGATCAGGCTGTTATTCAGCACATCAGGCGAGACGCCGGCATTGCCGCTGGCCTGGCGCGAACGCGATTGCGCTTCCATCAGCAGGCCCTGCACTTGCACCAGCTGGCTCGACAGCTCGTTCAGTCGGGCGGTCTCGACATCGACGCGGTTGTCGGCACTGTAGATGTTGTTTTCTTTCTGATACTTCGACAGGCGGCTCTGCGCCAGTTCGTACTGCTCGCGCAGCACCTTGATCTGGGTGTTCATGAAGCCCGATGCCTGCAGTGCCGGATCGGTCTTGAGCTGGACCGTGAAGTCCAGGTAGCCCTGGGCAAACGCATTGGCGACAGCGGCGACGAACTGCGGATCGTTACCGCGGAAGTTAATGGTCAGCACACTGCTGTCACGCGATGGATCGACGTCCACCTTGGCCAGCAGCAAGCCGGCCAGCCATTCCTTGATGGTGATCGTGTTCTCGCCGTCCTGCGCATCGCGGAACTGCTGCTGCACCGCAGGGCTTTCCGCCAGACGCAGCGACTCTACCGCCTTGAGCGCAACGCTCTTGCTGCGGATAATGTCGGCCTGGGTAGCGACATAGCCAGTCATCAGTTGCACCGGCAGGGTCACGCCGGTAACAGGATCGACACCCTTGGTGTTGAGCACGAGGGAGGTGCTGGCCTGGTAAACCTTCGGCATCAGGGCGCTGATGGCCACGGCAGCGGCCACCGTGACGGCCAGGATCAGGATGACAATCTTGTAGCGCGCGCGGAGGGCGAGAAACAAATGTGTGAAATTCATGGTGTTCTTTCTCAGTGTAGGTCAGGCAATGTCGGCCTTAGAACAGGCTCTCACGCACGTACAGCACGTCGTCGGCACGCACCAGGTCGTCGTATTTCGCTTCGATGATTTCGATCTTGCCGGTTGCGTCACGACGCTTGATGCGCAGGCCGCGTTCGGTGCCACGCGGAGTCAGTCCCCCACCGGCTGCCAGCGCCTGCAGCACCGTCATCGAACGCTCGATGCGGAAAATGCCGGGACGCTGCACTTCACCGTAAATGTAGAAGCGCGGTGCGCGCTCGATGTAGACGACGTCATTGCCGTTCAAGTCCAGGTTGGCCGGCTGGTCGCCGCTACGGATCACGTCGGTCAGATCGACCACTTGCTTGGTGGTCTTGCCGTCCGCAGTGCGCAGGATCGTGACCTGGTCGCCGCCTTCGGCAGCGACACCACCGGCCAGGGCCAGCACGTCGAGCAGGTTGCGGCTGCCGTCAAGCGGGAAGCGGCCCGGGCGCAGAACCTGGCCCAGCACCGAAACCTGCTGGCTCTGCAGCGAGGTTACCAGCACGTTAACTTGCGGGTTTTTGACGAAATTGCCGGACACCAACGCCGCAGCGATTTTTTTCTCGGCAGCCGCCGACGAAAGGCCAGCTACGCTGACTTGGCCGATCAGCGGAAACGTGATGGCGCCATTGGCGCTGACACGGGTTTCCAGGCTCAGGTCGGGGTTGTTGTAGACAGAAATCTTGACTACGTCGCCGCTGCCAAGTGCCAGGTCGTTTTGCGGGGCAGCGGTAGCAGTGCCCAGCACCAGCGCCAGCAGGGGCGCCATCATCCAGATTGCGATTTTCTTCATCATGTGCTCAGTCGTAAGTTAGTTATCAGGAACCGTTACCGGGACCGTTATTTCAGTCCCGCCACGCCGCGTGCATGGGCGTCGGCATCCTTGTCGGTCGCCGCTGCTGCCGGTGCTGGTGTTGCAGCACCAGCAGCAGGAGCAGCTGGCGTCGTGCCCGGTTCGTCAGCCTTGTTCTGGTACTCGATCTTGGTGGCTGCACGCAGGCGCGCCAATTCTGCAGTGGCCGCATCCTTGACGCGCGTATTGGTCAGGAACTGGCCGATCTGCGCTTCCGAGGCCTGCAACGTGACCGGCGTATCCTTGATCTCGGCAACTGTCATCAGAGTGCTGCGATCACCCTCACGGACGATGAACAATTGCCCCTTGGGCAGGTTGACAATTTTTTCGGCTAACGCTGGCGCCAGGTCCGCCGTGCTGCGGCTGATCTGCTGGCGTGCAAACTTGATGTTATTGCGCTCCATGAAGGCCGCCACCTCATCGATCGACTTGGCGCTGTCGATTTCCTTTTTCAGGTCATCGGACAGATCGCTGGTCGCCAGGTTCAGTTGGCGCAGCTCCATGGTCTTGCGCTGCGCGAACAAGGCAGGATTCTTGTCGAAATATTGCTGGATCTCGTCACGGGTAGGCTTGGCCGGCGTACCGGTTTTTTTCTGCATGTAGGCCTGGGCAATGATCAGCGCCTTGGCGCGCTCGATGGCCTGCACGACTTTCGGATCACGATCGACCTTTTCTTCCAGTGCCTGGTTGAGGACGATCTGGCGGTCCACCAGCGATTCCAGCACCTGCTTGCGTGCCTGCGGCTGTTGTGCAGCCGGCACATTGACCCGTTGCAGCTCTTCGTTCAATTGCAGCGCCGTGACTTCCTCTTTACCCACCTTGACCAGTGCCTGACCGGACTTGCTCTCGCTCTTGCCACAAGCGACCAGCGTAACGGCCATGGTTACCGCCAACGCTGCCGAACCGAGCGTGCGCTGCATATGGGTACCGCCAAATTTATTATGATTCAAGATAGTTTCCTCAGTATTCTCGTTGGTTCCGCGCGCAGCGTTCGGTCTACGCAATTAATTGCTATTTACCCAATTGCCGTGCACAAAAAGCAATGCTCGAATGGGATTATCACACAACTCTCTGCAATGCAGCATTTTTATTTGTAAGAATGTTATCGTCCTGCCTGAGCCTGGTAACAGTGAACACTCAGTGAGCGTTCTCGCGCTTTAACACCACCAAAACTGTACGGACGATGATCCACATATCGAGCCACACCGACCAATTACGCAAATAGTCGAGATCGTATTGAATGCGAGCCTGCATCTTGTCGAGCGTATCAGTTTCGCCACGCAAACCATTTACCTGAGCCCAACCGGTAATGCCCGGCTTGGCTTTATGGCGCAGCATGTAACCCTTGATCAGCTTACGATACTGCTCGTTGTGCGCCACCGCGTGCGGCCGTGGTCCCACAATGCTCATTCGGCCTTGCAGTACGTTGATAAACTGAGGCAATTCGTCAAGCGACGTGCGGCGCAGGAAACCACCAATTTTCGTCAGGCGCTGGTCGCCCTTGGTGGCCTGCACCACCTTGGCACCGTCCTCGGCCACCGTCATCGAGCGGAATTTGTACACCAGAATCTCCTCGCCATACAGCCCGTACCGGCGCTGGCGGAAGATCACCGGCCCCGGCGACGTAAGCTTTACGGCCAGCGCAATGGTCAGCATGATCGGCGTGAGCATGATCTGGATGATCAGCGCCAGCACGATGTCGCTGATACGCTTGATCATGCTGTTAAAGCCGGTAAAGGGCGATTCGCGAATGCCGATCACCGGCATGCCACCCAGGCTGGCAAAGCGCGCCTGCATCAGGTCAAAAATATAGATATCAGGCAGGAAATAGACCGACGCTGTAGTGTCCTCGAGTTCTTCGAGCAAATTCATGATGCGTGGCTGGGCCGAGATTGGCTGGCTGATGACGATCATCTTGATATTGTGCTGCCGTACATAGGCGGGAATGTCGCTCATGCGACCCAGCATCGGATACGTCATGTTGCTCGGACGCCGCTCGTCGGCGCGGTCGTCGAAATAGCCATGCACGGCCATCACCTGACTCTCGTGGCGGTTGATGGTTGCGGCAAACCGTACACTGACGTCATTGGCACCGATAATCACCACTGACGTCTTTTGCCCCTCGACCGGGGCCGCACCCAGCTTCAGCACGGCCAGGTGCCCCAGGATCAACACCAGCGGGGTACCGATGCACCATGCCAGCAGGACATTGCGGTCGTAATGCACGAGCATGCCGCTGCTGGCGCCGATCAGCGCCAGCACCGTCATGGACAACAACCACCCGAGCACGATATCGCGCGCGACCTTGCGTAACTGGCCGGTGCGCCAGGTGCGGTAAGGGTCGACGTATTTATATAGCGACGATGAGACGAAAAATGCCAGCACCATCAAAACCAGGTAGTAGCCGTTGAACCCGGCGCCAAGAACCAGCGTGCACAGATACAACATGCCCATGATGACGAGCGGATCGACGACACGCTCGAAAAATGAGACGAGAGGAATTTCGTTGACGTTCATGAGGCTTAGAAGCTCACGGTGGCGTTGAGGGCTGCACCTTTGGCGCGGAAACTGCTAGTCCTGGCAGCCGTGCTGCCGTCGCGCTTGGTATGGAAGGCGGACAACTCCAGGCTCAGGTTGCGCAGGGGTTTGTAGCTGACGCTGAGGTTGGCAACCTTGGTTGTGTCGCTCAGTCCGGTGATGTTGATCAAGCCCGGCAAGGGCCTGAACTCGCGTTTTTCGTTGCGGTAACCCGCATTGACCTCGATTTTCGAGGTGGCGGCCCACTTGGCGTTGACGCTCTGGCCAGTGGACAGTGCGGTATTGACCACCACGCCCTCGGCCGCGCCGAATTCACGCCAGACCATGCCGGTCAGCTGTACCGCCGAAAACTTGTTCCAGTTAGCAATCAGGCGGCCGTTGGTGCCCGACTTTTTGCGCACGGCCGAGGAGTTGACCTCGCGCTGCACCCATCCACCGACGAAGATCAGCTGCGAAATGCCGGAAACATTCCAAGACACGTTGAGCTTGACTTCATCCTGCTTGAAACCGTTGTCGATGAGCACACCGTTGTTCAACGCCTGGGTGGGATATTTGCCGTCGACCTGGCGCACCAGCATGCCAAACGTGCTGCCGCTGCTGTCCAGGTAATCAAATCCGGTCTCGACGGTATCTTCGGTGCGGTTGTTGTACTGCTGCGAAGGCAGGTCGAAATCGAAGTCCTCGGAAGTGTACCCAGCGCGCAACTGCCACGACGGGTGCAGCCGCCAGGCGATATTGCCGTACTGCTTTTTTTGCACCCGCAAGTTGCGGGCGGTAACCTGGAAGTCGGCAAACGATGCCAGCGATTCGCTGTACTTGGCGCCCACGTGACCACTCAGGGTGCGCGCCAGTTTCCAGTCGAGGTCGAGCGCACCATCCTTGCCTGTATAGTCCAGCTCGCTAAAGCGATTGAACGTCACCTTGGAAGTGCGCAGATTACCGGTCAGGTACTGGCGGCCGATCAGGCGATCGATCCCGACACCAACCACAGCTGAGCGGAAAGTATCAGACGCATTCTCGTTGCCGACGACAGCTGTGTCGCGGCGCAGCAAGTTATCGTCATACGACACGACGGCCGAGGCGAATGGGGTCAGGGTATCGCTGATCTGGGCCTGTGCGAAAGGGGCGTACAAGCCGCCAATGATGAACGGCAGTGCGAGCAGCTTACCGGCGCGGGGGGCGCGGCGCATCACCACGTGGCCACCTTGCGCGGGGTAACGCAGAAGTTGGAAGGTTGCGGATAACTCAACATTTTTTTGCTCTTATTCGAAAAGGGACAGGCGGCGCGCCACTAATATGTTGCAATGCATCAATTAATATAATTGATATTCAATAGCTGTTGCCAGATGCTAGCACCAACCATGGCAAAACGGCCACACGGGAGGAATTTGTTGCGTGCTTGCAGCATGAACTGACTCCAAGGTCAGAGTCAGTGCCACACTGACAACACAGAATACCGAAAAAATTATATTGCATGCAATCATTGCTGTCTATATCGCATCGCAGCATTTTTTTTCGCAAGCCACTGTCTCGAGAAGAACTGGGCTAGCTGCGCTGGCGAGCCTCGATTTGCTCCCATTTCTCCAGCGCTGCCAGCAATTCTTCCTCGATCTCGGCCACGCGCGTATTCACGCGTTTGGCTTCACTAGCGTTCTTCTTATAAAAATCGGCATCGCTCAGCTGCAGATTCAGCGCGGTCTGCTCATCCTCCAGGGCGGCGATCAGCTTGGGCAGTTCGTCGAGTTCGCGCTGCTCCTTGAAGCTGAGCTTTTTGGTCTTGGCAGCCGGGGCAACAGCAGCGGCCGGTGCTTCGGCCTTGGACGCTGTCGGACGAGCCGCAGGCTTGCTGGCGATGGTGTCGCGCACGCGTTCCCAGTCGGTGTAACCGCCGACGAATTCGCGCCAATGGCCCTCGCCTTCGGCGACAATCACTTGGGTGACCACGTTGTCGAGGAAAGTACGGTCGTGGCTGACCAGGAACACGGTGCCGGTGTATTCTTCCAGCAACTCTTCCAGCAACTCCAGGGTGTCGATGTCGAGATCGTTGGTCGGTTCATCGAGCACCAGACAGTTGGCCGGCTTGGCGAACAGGCGCGCCAGCAGCAAGCGATTGCGCTCGCCACCGGACAGCGTCTTGACCGGCGAACGCGCGCGCTCGGGCGAGAACAGGAAATCGTTCAGGTAGCTCATCGAGTGCTTGCGCTGGCCGTTCACTTCCACCCAGTCGCTACCGGGCGAAATGGTTTCGATCAGGCTCGCTTCTTCGTTGAGCTGGGTGCGCATCTGGTCGAAGTACGCCACTTGCAGCTTGGTGCCCAGCTTGGCGGAACCGCTGTCCGGCGCCAGCTCGCCCAGGATCATCTTGAGCAACGTAGTCTTGCCGGCGCCGTTGGCGCCGATCAGGCCGACCTTGTCGCCACGCAGGATGGTACCGGTGAAGTTCTCGACAATCACGCGGTCGCCGAAACGCTTGCTGACATTTTCCAGGTCGGCCACGATCTTGCCCGAGCGCTCGCTCGAACCCACTTCCAGCTTGACCTGGCCCTGCTGTTCGCGGCGGGCGCTGCGTTGCAGGCGCAGCGCTTCGAGACGGCGCACGCGGCCTTCGTCGCGCACGCGGCGCGCCTTGACGCCCTTGCGGATCCAGACTTCTTCCTGCGCCAGGAATTTGTCGAACTTGGCGTTTTCCACCTCTTCGTTTTCCAGCTGCTCGGCCTTGCGGGTCTGGTACGTGGTGAAGTTGCCCGGGTACGACAGCAGGCGACCACGGTCGAGTTCGATAATGCGGGTGGCGACATTATCCAGGAAGGAACGGTCGTGGGTAATAAACAACACGCTGCCACGGAAATCGCGCAGCAGGCCTTCGAGCCACATGATCGAGCTGAAGTCCAGGTGGTTGGTCGGCTCGTCGAGCAGCAGCACGTCGGGCGCCGACACCAGCGCGCGCGCCAGCGCCACGCGCTTCTGCATTCCGCCCGAGAGCGTCTTCATCAGCATGTCGCCGGTCAGGTTCAGTTTGTCGAGTACGGTTTCCACCTTGTTCGACAGGCTCCAGGCATCGGCCGCGTCGAGCTTGACCTGGATGTCGTGCATGCGTTCCATGACGGCGTCGTCATTGCCCTGGCCGAACTGGCCGGTGAGCGCATCGTATTCCTTGAGCAAGCCCGGCAGCTCGCCCATGCCGGACGCCACGGCGTCGTGCACGGTCATTTCCGGATCGAATACCGGCTCCTGCTCGACATAGGCGATTTGCAGGTTCTGTTGCATGACCAGCAGGCCATCATCCAGCTTGAAGCGGCCCGAGATAATTTTGAGCAAGGAGGACTTGCCGGTGCCGTTGCGGCCGATCAGGCCGACGCGTTCGCCGGCTTCCAGTGAAAACTCTGCGTGGTCGAGCAGCGCGACGTGGCCGAAAGCCAGTTGAGCCGAGGAAAGGGAAATAACTGCCATAGTGATGTATGCGGTGTAGAAGCGTGAAGATGCCAGAAAGGCAAAACGCCGGCGTCGCGCAAGGCGCCGCGCCGGGAGATGATTGAAGTACCTATTGTACCGATAGCGGCGGCCCCGGGCCAATTATCGTACGATCGACCGCCTTATCGGTACTTGAAACACATATATAAAAAGACCATGATGTCCGAGGTGTAGCGGCGCAGCAAGCGGCGCGGTTCCAGGCTCAGGCGGAACAACCATTCGAGCCGCAGGCGCTGCACCAGTTTTGGCGCGCGCGGCTTGTCGCCGGCCCAGAAATCGAACAACGCGCCCACGCCCATCAAAATATTGGCGTTGACGGCAGCGCGGTGCTCGAGCATCCAGCGCTCCTGGATCGGATTGCCCATCGCCACCAGCACCACCTCGGCGCCGCTGGCATTGATGCGCTGGTCGATATCGTGCGCCGTGCGCAAGCCATCGTA
Source organism: Duganella sp. Leaf61 (assembly GCF_001421905.1). Taxonomy (NCBI): domain Bacteria; kingdom Pseudomonadati; phylum Pseudomonadota; class Betaproteobacteria; order Burkholderiales; family Oxalobacteraceae; genus Duganella; species Duganella sp. Leaf61. Next base: position 105,211 of record NZ_LMLM01000003.1, on the reverse strand, counting down.
GCCATCGCAACTACCCACCACCTGCTGCCCCAGCCGCTGCTCGACATGGTTGACAGCCCGCGCCAGGATCTCCGGCCGGCCGCCCACCATGAACACCTTGAGCGGACGCGGACTGCGCGAAAACAGCAGCGGCGTGAAGTCGGTGCCGTTCAGGTTGGCAGCAAAGCGTTTGCCGTGCAACAGCTTGGCAGCAATATCGAGCCCGATGCCATCGTTGACCAGCAACACCCCCGGATCCTTGACATGGTCGAGCAGGAACCGGCACTTGACCACCAGATTGGTATTGGCAAAAATCAGCAAGGTCTGACCGCGTTGCTCGACCACGCGCAACAGCCGCGTAGCCAGCGCATCGGCGGTGGTGCTCACCACGGGAAACTGGCTGATAGAGAGGATTTCAACAGGCTCGGTCATGCTGCCAGCCTGCCGTTTCGATTGAGGGGACGACGCGGGGAAGTTTTCATAGGGAGTGGTATGTGCAGGTTGCTCAGAATTCGGGCAATCATAACACTACGCCAACTAAATCCAGGGCAATTTGCTTGGGCAGCGCGCGGGGCGTCGGCTATAATGCCACCGCGTAGCGTCCTCCCCGTAGCACAATGGATAGTGCACATGCCTCCTAAGCGTGGGATACTGGTTCGATTCCAGTCGGGGGGACCATCCACCTTTCCTACCTACCCCAGTTTTAGACCATTTTCTCTTGGTTTTCATGGGGTTACAGCTTTTTTCGTCTCTCACCCAAGCCAACAAAATAGCACTAAAAACCATCGTTTTCTGCTACGATCTACGACCGATTTACGACGTGATTACGACAGCAAACGCACATGGCTACCTTCAAAAAGAAACCCGCTGGATGGCAGGTACAGATTGCCATAAAAGGCACTCGCGAAGCCAAGACCTTCTCTACAAAAGCAGAGGCGACCAGCTGGGCGGCCGAGCGCGAGACCGAGATCCGCAAGCAGCACGTCACCGGCGTTGACCTTAGCAAGACCGTCGGTGATGCATTTGACCGCTATGCTGCTGAAGTATCCATAAGGAAGAAGAAACCTCCAACCTGGGAAAGAAACCGCCTTAATGCGTACCGATCGCATGGACGAACAGCCATCAGGAGCGCAACTAACACTGCCTCACAGCAAGGGCCGATGTTGCCTTTTTAAACCTCTGGCCCTATCATTCTCCAAGGCCCCGCACTGATCCAGATCATGCGGGGCCGTGATCTATTTGGACACGTTTTTTGCCGCAACCGGCCAATAGCCGACGTTCCAAAACTAGATACGTACTGATGAAAAAATATTGCCTGATTCTTTGTGTTTTTAGCCTTGCTATCAATGCGTTTGCAGGCACGCAAGCAATGCCATTGAAGAAAGGCATGTCCTATCAAACAGCGGCTGCCGAACTGCGCCGTGAGGGCTGGTCTGCGCGGACTATGCATGTAAAGAGCGAGTACAAGTACATTGGCATCGAAAACACTCTGCTCAACCAAGGTGTCAAAGGAATCGAGAGCTGTGCTGTTGACCGACCTGTATGCATACTTCACTACACAAAGCGGAATATGTGCCTGCGCATAATTACTTGGGGTGAAGAATTCAAGGGACTTAAAGTTGACAGTTGGGACCGAGAGTGTCCAACTAAAGATGCCCTATGATGTTAGGGACACCCACTGCTGCAACCGGCCAAAAGCAGTCGATGCCCATATCGACTGCCCGGCCGTGTCTCCATAACCGTTGTACCACGCACATCAAGCCTTCTAGAGACGACATATATGCCAATCAAAGCGCGGCCATATGGATGCCAAGAGCAATTTGACTGGGGCGCAGACATCCACTCTGTTTCCTACGACGGCCGCTTGTCGATACGCGTCCTTCGAAACCGCAACAGGGATGACGGCGTCGAGGTTACGTTTTCCCAGGTTGATGGCTTTAGGCTTTTGGACGAAGTCCCGCTAGCGGAGTATTGGATGGCTGAGGACTTTCCTTCAGGTTATCCCGTCCTTGAGGTCTTCGATGGTGGCTGGACGAAGGAAGAAGAAGTGCGCCTGGGCTACACCGAGCAGCAACGTGAGTGGATTATCGTGACCGCTGGTGCATGCGTCAGCGTTTTTTCGAAGCATGAACCAAAGATTCGTGACGCAATCTGGCCCGCCAAGGTTTAGGCATTGACACGCAGTGGCCAACGACTGCTTTGGGCTTGCAGTGACTGGAAGTGATCAGTGTAGCGGTCGCCGGCTTGGTGGCTATACGCACGCCGATGAATCTGGCGTTGCGCACCTGTACGCGCGGCCACTTAGGTCAAGATGATGCTACGTGCAATAAGACGATTTCAAAGAGGTTTAGGTCGCGGACATGAATGCAGCTAGAATAGAGCAGAACTCACCGTTTGCACACCGGTGCCTTCGAGGCCAACGTGAACGGAATGTCAAACATGAAACGTCAAGCGGAATCGCTCTCCCAGTTGACTGAGGCCAGCATGGATCGCCTTGCTCCCGCGCATCTCAGCGAGATGCTCGACAGTCTAAGCGATGGGTTCATGTCAATCGACCGGTCCTGGCGTTTCACCTATCTGAACCAAACGGCGGGACGATACCTGCAACGAGAAAGGGAACAGCTGCTCGGACTGAACATTTGGGAGTGCTACCCGGATCTGATTGATTCCGACTACTACCGGACATATACGCAGACGGCCGCAACAGGCTTGCCCGGCCGCTACACCGGCTATTACGCGCCGCTGCGCACATGGTTCGAAGTGCGGTCGTTTGCTCACGATGACGGTATTACAGTGCTCTTTCGCGACGTGACGCGCGAACAGGAGCAAAAGGAACAGCTGGAGTTTGAAGCAAGTCACGACTACTTAACCGGATTGTGTAATCGGCGCATGTGCATGGAGGTCCTGTCACGCGCCGTCATTGATGCCTCCTCCTCCGGCCAATCGCCGGAGGCTTCATTGGCAGTACTGTATATCGATCTGGATAATTTCAAGGAAGTGAATGATGCGTTCGGTCATACGAGCGGCGATGGCCTGCTGCGCGATTTTGCCAGACGGCTCAGCTCGATACTTATGCCGACAGTGTTCGCTGCGCGGGTTGGCGGCGACAAATTTGTCGTTTTGCTGATCGACGCGACGGTTGGCGCAGCCGAAGCCTGTGCCCAGGAAGTGCTGCGCGAACTGGCGCACCCTTTCGACACCAGTGGGCGCTCCGTTTCTCTGTCCGCCAGCATCGGCATCGCATTCCTGAAAGAGGCACGGGACTCGGCGGAGGTGCTGCTCAGTCGTGCCGATACGGCGATGTATGCGGCCAAGTCTTCAGGTCGGTTCCAAGTACGCATCTATGATGACGCACTCGACCGGGGCATGCGCGAGCGACTCGCCTTGCGCATGGATCTGCGCGAGGCATTTGCGGAGAACCAGTTCGTCCTGCATTTTCAGCCACAGATCGCTCTAGCGGACGACGCGCATTACGGGGCCGAAGCCCTGTTGCGATGGAACCATTCGGCGCACGGCTTACTGAGCCCCTATGCATTTCTCGATGTGTTGCTGGCGTCGCCGTATGAAGAGACCCTTGTCGACTGGCTGGTCGATTCGGTATGCCAGCAGATGGCCGCATGGCGACTTGCGGGGGTACCGGTCCGGCGTATCAGTCTGAATCTGTCGGCAAGGCAGCTTCTGGGGCCCGGTCTGGTCGACAGGATCCTGCGCATCGCCTACACACACAACATTGCTCCCGCTATGCTCGATATCGAAGTAACCGAAGACTCGCTGGTGGGCGACATCGACAGGGCCACGCTGGTGCTTGGTGCCCTGCAAAAGGCCGGCATATCCACTTCGCTCGACGACTTCGGTTCTGGTTACTCTAGTTTCGGCTATCTGGTCCGGATGCCGATAGACACCTTGAAGATCGACAAAACCTTCGTCCAGTCCTTGGCCGTTTCGGCGAAGGCATCGGCCGTAATTCGGGGCATTATTGCTCTGGCCCGGTCGCTAAGTATGAAAACGGTCGCCGAGGGCGTGGAGACCGAGGCCCAATTTGCCGAATTGAAGGACGCCGGATGCGACATCATTCAGGGCTACCTGATCAGCCGGCCACTTGCGCCGGATGCCTTTGCGCGTTTCCTACTAAGCGGGCAGCCAGCTTAATTTCCAATGACCGCTTTGGGGCGAAAGCAGTCATTGCGATGAATATATCTCTGGCCAACTTCCGAGCTAGCGTTACGACTTATTTACGACTCAGCGCCGTAAGATGCTGATTTCAATAGTATAGCGATTCCAGTCGGGGGGACCAGCGAGCCTCTCCCACCGCCATGCATCTTGATCGCCACCGATCCTCCAGTCTCTTTACGCGCATATATCCAGGGCCAATCGACGACGAGCCCACTTTTCGCAAGTCTCCCTCTGTCTGTGATGCACGCAAAACGTCAGCACAAGACATAAAACCAGGTTCACTATCGTGTTGCAACGCAATAAAAATATGTAAATTCGTGTAAATAATGTCACTAAAAGTGCAATTTTAGTTACACACTATTGGACACCAAGTAGTTATCCCCTTAAGCTAAATATGGTTTTTTAGAAAATATTTCTCGGGGGATACATGAGCACTCACCAGGCGGCAACAGCGTCGCAGGGTCAGTCCGGCAGGCTGGCCTTTATCGATATCGCCAAAGGACTGGGCATCATCCTGATCGTCTTGGGGCACAACCATGTATTCGGTTTCCGTTTTCCCGACGTGCGCGACTTTCTCACTGCGTTCAGGCTGCCCTTCTTCTTCTTCATGGCTGGCGTGACCTTTTCGGTGGGCAGCAAGTCTCTTGGGGAAATAGCGGTGCGTCGTGCCGACGCCTGGCTCAAGCCGTTGGTGGTGGTAGTGCTGGTGACCGGCCTGCTCGATACGACGCTGCACGGCGTCACGTGGGAAAGCGTGCTGCTGGGCTTGGCGTACCCGACCGGCTTCACCATCGATCCACTGCCGCTGTGGTTCCTTGCGCACCTGTGGCTGCTCTATCTGTTTTGCACCGTGCTGCTCAAGGCCGACAGGCGCCTGTACGACACCGTGCCCAAACGGGTAGTTCTGCTGCTCACGCTGGCGATCTGCGGTTATTTCCTGATGAATGCTTTCGCCAGCGCTGCCGACGTACCCGCATGCCGGGTTCAGACCGAATTCAGCGCCAACCTGTTCCAGTGCGGGTTGCCGTTCAGCGCAGACATCCTGCTATTGACGAGTTTTTATTTTTTGCTCGGTAATTTCTTATCGAGCCATATCAAATATTTCCAGATTAACCGGTTGTGGGCGGCGATCGCGCTGTTGGCGATGGCGGTGTTTCAATTTGGCTTTGACTTCACCATCGACTTCAACTTGCGGCACTACGACACGTTGGTGCTGACAACGTTGCAGGCGCTGTGCGGCATTTACCTTATGTTGTGCACGTGCATGCTGCTTTCGAAAGTGACCACCGTAGCAAAAATTCTTTGCTACCTGGGTAGCGCCAGCCTGTTCATTCTGCTGTTCCATCTGAGCATCTTGCACGGGCTGATCCCGGTACTGCAACGCGACATCCATTCCAGCGTGATTATCGTGCTCATCTCGCTGATCGTGGCTGCTGGCGTCCCAGCGATCTTGTGGGAAATAGCCAAGCATAATAAGGTGCTATCGGCGTTGCTATTGCCGCGCAAGTGGCAGCGCAACCGGACAACGCCAGGCATACAGGTGACCGCCCGCTGACACAGTGCTTGCGGGAACACCCGCCACGACAGGGCTTGACTGGCCGAATTGGCGTTCCTGCTGTCAGTGCTGCCCCGACGTTTCATCGAACCGCCCTTGCGCACACCGGGTCCCCGGAACCGGTGTGTGCTGTTAACGCTATCGCGCTCGCAGCGCATCGCTGCAATATAAATTTCCAATAGGAACTTAGTAATGCAATTGTGACATCCTTGAAAAAATATTTCACAGAAACGTGAAATTGCCCTATAATAAGTTTCATAAAAGCACTTACATATTCTCACGGTCAGTTACAGCCTTCTTATCTTTCAAGGACTGTACATGAGAACTCGCGCCAACTGGCTCGGCCGCATTATCGTTACCACCTTTATTCTGGGCTCCATCGCAGCAAGCTTCGCACAAGCACAAAATTATACTCAGACCTATGGCTTCGGCACGTTTTACCGGCCGTTTGCCGCTGATTCGCTGTGGAACCTCAAGCCCGTCAACCCGGTGCTTGGCTCCAATGGCGTCAAGAAACCCCTGATCAACCTCAGCTGGATTCCATCCATCGATGACGGGGCGTATTCGGTCAAGGTGTTCATGGCCAAGGCTGGCGACCCGGCGATGACGGTGGTTGGCAAGCCCGGTATGTCTGGCGTGGGCGATCCCGATACCGGGCATTACCGCACTATCACCATTCCGCGCTGGCCAGCCGATGTGGCGCCTGCGACCGGCGAGGACGGCCATGCCGAAATCATCGATACTGTGACCGGCGTGATCCATTCGTTCTACCAGTTGCGCAAGGTGGGCAACAAGTGGACCGCGACCATGTATTCGTGGACCCGGATCGATGGCCGCGGTTTTGGCAATCCTGCCCATTGGAGCCAGGGCGCGCGCTCGTCCGGCGCCGCGCCTACGGCCGGGCTGATCCGCGTACATGAACTCAACGACAACCGCGATCATTACCGTCACGCACTTGCCATGTCATTGCCAGCCCACACGCTGGCCAATGGCATCACCCACCCCAGTTACGTCTATCCGGCCACCACGGCAGATACCTCTGCGGCGCTGAACACGGGCGTAATTCCGCTGGGCGCGCGCCTGATGCTGCCGGCGTCGTTCGATACTTCCACGCTGAGCACAGACCAGTTGCGCAAGATCGCCAACACCCTCAAGTTGTACGGCGCGTACGCGGTGGACCGCAATTACGATACTGCGTTCCGCCTGTATGTGGAAAATGGCGCCAATTTCAACATCATGCCCAACGGTACGTGGAATACCCGGGTGGTGGCCGATCTCGAGAAAATCCGCGCCGGCCTGCGTCAGGTAGTGAGCGTGGAGCGCTATGCGGACGACAACCAGGCCGCCAAGTCTGCCGCTGCCGTCAAAGTCGCAGGCGACGCCAAGAGCCTGCTGTCGATGCGCGGCGACTGGCTCGATGCCAGCACATCGAAGAAAGGTGACGCTGTGTACGATACCTGGCTCGAGAGCGTATGGTTCCCCAAGACCACCAAGAAGGTCAACGTGGTTAACTACAGCAACGGCATCAGCAAGGTTGCAGGCTCGATGCCTGCGGCAAGAACGCCGATGCGATTTACAGCGCGCACCTCCGGTGGGGCCTTGATTCGTATGCAGTTGTGGGCGGGCAGCTCACTCGCTTACGACAGCGGCTACCTGGCCGACGGCTCGTTCGCGTCGTTCCAGTGGCCAGCGATGACCGGGCTGTCGGTGAAACTGCTGGCCCAAAGCGGCGTTTACACCAACTGGTCCAGTGCGCGCGGCATACTGGTGGCAGAGTAAAATGGCTGGTGCGCCCCTGGCATGCGCCAGGGGGCAACGATGCATTTGCGCTACGCCGACTTCGGACGACGAAAGGTCCAAAGCAAGTTGATGGTATACGTCAGCAGCAGCACGACTGCGGTGGCTACCAGTTGTGCCAGCAAGTAATGCAAGTCTGCGCTGTCGGTCAGCAGCTTCATCAGTGCGCCGTTCAAGACGGCGCCCAACGCCGCAGTGACGGCAAACTTGAGCATTGCCGGTCCGTTCGACGCGCTCTTGAACGTATAGCGCACGTTCAGGAAATAATTAACGATGGCACCCACTACGGCGCCTGTGACCGATGCGGTCACCGGGTCGAGCCAGTGCAGCGAGACCGTGGTTACCAGCACGGCGTAGTGGGCCAGCGTGCCCACAGCGCCCACCAGCGCATAGAGCAGGAAGCGCATCATGCCCTTGCGCTCGCGTGGCTCAGGCATGTGGCAGCTCCTGCTGATGACGACGACGGATCAGGTAGATCGGGCGGCGCTTGGACTCGAAATAGATGCGGCCGATATACTCACCGAGTACACCGATACCGATCAACTGTATGCCGCCGAGCAGGAACACGCCTGCGGCCAATGAAGCGTAGCCGGGGACATCCACGCCGAACATCCAGGTCCGGATGATCAGGTAGGCGGCGCGCAGCACTGCTGCCAGGGCCACCGCAGTGCCCACATAGGTCCACACCCGCATCGGCAGCGTGCTGAAGCTGGTGAATCCCTCGAGCGCGAAGTTCCATAATTTCCAGCCTGAGAACTTGGTGTCGCCAGCGACGCGCTGTTCGCGCGCGTATTCCACCACCGTGGTTTTATAGCCGACCCAGGCAAACAGGCCTTTCATAAAACGCCGGGTTTCCGGCAGTAGCTTGAGCGCTTCCACCACTTCGCGCGTCATCAGGCGAAAGTCGCCGACATTTTCGGGAATCTTCACCTCGGAGACCGAGTTGTGCATGCGGTAAAACATGACAGCGGTCCAACGCTTGAGCGTGGAGTCCGTGGCGCGGTCGCTGCGCTTGGCGAGCACCACGTCATAGCCTTCACGCCATTTATCCACCAGCACCGCGATCATGCGCGGAGGATCTTGCAAATCGGCGTCGAACGGCACCACCAGGTCACCGCGCGCTTCGTCAAGCGCCGCGGACAATGCAGCTTCCTTGCCAAAGTTGCGGGTCAGGTCGATCACGCGCACGCGGGCGTCGCGCTCGGAGAACGCCACGAGCTGCGACAGCGTGTCGTCGCGGCTGCCATCGTTGACGCAGACAATTTCGAACCGGATGCCGGGCACGCGTTCCAGTTCCGGTATCACCTCGGCAAAAAAATGCGAGATGACTTCCGACTCGTTATAGAAGGGCACGACCAGGGACAGCAGCGGCGTGGTTGGCGACAGCGACGTCGTAAAAGTTTGGGTGTCCAATGTAATTAATCCTGTTTTAGAGTATTACGCGTGGAGGCCTGACGCCGCGTCTGCCATGCCAACGCACCCAGCAATAGCAACAACAACGCCAGCGAAGCTGCGCTCACCTTTTTTGCGAAACCTTCAACCGGTACCTCGCCGCGCACGATGCGCACCGTGTGCTCGCCCGGTGGCACTTGCACTGTTGCGAATTTGAAGGACGTGGCGGCAAACACCGGCAACGAACGGCCATCCTGGTCCTGCGCAACCCAGCCAGGGAAATAGAACTGGCGAATCGCGACCGCGACCCCGTCGCTGGAGGACACCCGGACGACGAAAGCACCGTAGTCCTGCGATACGCTGCCCACTTTACCCTGTCCGCCCACGATCCACGCCTGCTCACTCGCATCGAGCCGCAGCGCCAGTTGCGGCAGCAATTCATCGATGCGGGCGGAAAATCCGGCATCTTTGGGGTAGTACTCGGGCGGCGTGATGCGGTACTGCACGCGCTGCGACATCGCCACCTCGTTCTGCGCGAGGGTCTGATGCTGGAATTTCTTGAACAGCGCCGAAAACTGGTAAGCGAGCAGCACCGCGAACACCGCCAGCAACATCAGCGCCATGCGTTTGCGCGCGACCGGCGACGGCAGCGCCGCAAACATCACTGCCACCATGGTCAGCACAACGAATTCCACGACGATCAACAGCCGCGACAGAAACTGCAGCGACCGGTACGGCGAAGGCGCCTCAAATACAAAGCCGAGCTTGCCCCACATGAACAGCCCGCACAACGCGGTCACCATGGTCCACATGACCACCATGGCAGTAGACGTGCCGGGGCAGGAAGTGGCGACGGTCGCGTTGCGCCGGGCGCGCAGGTATTCAGCCAACAGGTAGACGGTCACGAACAAGTAAATGCTGGCAAACAGTGTATACCTGGTCACGACCGGGTTGGCGCTCATGGACAGACCGGTAAACAAGCGGGTGCCCTCGATCGGCCGCACGAACAAGGCGGCAGTATTGGCCGCATCGAACAACTGCAGCGCGGGCAGGAAGTACACCGCAGCCGTACCGACGGCCAATGCCGCCACGGCTGCCAGCAACGCCAGCATAATGAGCCTGCTCCGCGCAGCGTGCCGGGTACCGGCCGGTGCGCCCGTCGCGCCGAACAAATGCAGCAGGATATACGCAGCGATCACGGGACCGATAATCATTGCCGACAACAAATGAGTAAAGAACAAACCGGTGACCGCAACTGCCAACAACGACAGCCAGCGCACCCTAGCGGTTATCAGGTAGCGATGGGCCGCGTGAAAGATGAGGGGAATCCAGACATACGCAGCGTATTCACCGATGGCGCCACGGTTGTAATAATCGGTCAGCAGGTGATACGGCGCCAAGGCAAAAGCCAGGCCTAGCACCGCCGACACTCGCACCGACGCAAAATTTCGCGCCCACCAGTAAAAGAACACGCCCGACGCCATCCCCATCAAGAACGCGGAGACGCCGATCACATGGGCCACCGACAGCCGGTGCATGAAAACCGCATCGACCAGCGCAAAGAACATGGTCGCCAATGGCGGGTAGAAGTAGAAAGCCGGGCTGCCCATGCCGGCCATTGCGTCGGGCATCCAGCGCGGGTATATCACGCCATGCTGCACGGCGTCGAGGTACGACCGGAGCCAGATAAAATGCCAGGGAATATCGTCCGAGTGGCGTGCGCCGAATACCAGCGCAGGCGCAAAAAAGGCAACCAAGACCAGGCCGCATATTAAAAACAGCAATTTCTTGCTATGTAGAAATTTATTCTCAAGCATTTTGGACAATCCGGGAAATATTTTTTTCTTCTAAAGTTCGCTGCAGTGCGTCATGCCGAGCGCCACGAGGCTCCTGCTGCGAATATCTCACGAATTGTGTTGCAATGCACGATTATTTAATAGACATCGACCTTTATTATTTTTGTAACTAAGAATGCACACCAAGTTTTACTAAGAGAAAGTAAAATAGTCTTATTATAAAATTTATATTGCAATAAAATTATTGTTACCCTCTCATGGCACCACCGCCGTAACTTCAATCTCGACCCGGGCCCGTTCCTCCACCAGCCCGGCCACCTGCACCGCCGTCATGGCGGGATAATGGGCGCCGATCACCTCGCGGTAGGCGGCGCCCACCGCCTTGTAGGCGCCGGTGTACTCCTTCGTATCGAGCACATACCAGGTCATGCGGACGATGTGCTCGGGCCCCGCGCCCGCTTCGGCCAGCACGGCGACGATGTTTGCCAACGCCTGGCGCACCTGGCCGGCAAAATCGTCGGTGTGGAAAACGCCCTGCGCATCCCAGCCGATCATGCCGCTGACGTACACCGTGCGGCCGCTGGCAACCACGCCATTCGAATAGCCGCGTGGACGCGGCCAGCCCGGTGGCAGCAAAAACTCCATCACGCCTCCCCTTTTGCCGACGCGGCATCGCGCAGCAGCTCGCGCGCGATGATCAGTTGCTGCACTTCGGTCGCGCCTTCGTAGATGCGCAGCGCGCGGATTTCGCGATACAGCCGCTCGACCGGCTGCTCGCTCACCACGCCCAGGCCGCCGAACATTTGCAGCGCGGCGTCAATCACCTGCTGCGCCGTTTCGGTGGCGGTGAGCTTGGCCATGGCCGCCTCCCTGGTTACCTTGCGGCCGCAGTCACGCTGCCACGCGGCGCGATACGTGAGCAGCGCGGCGGCGTCGATGCCGGTGGCCATGTCCGCCAGCTTGGCCTGCGTGAGCTGGAAATCCGACAGCATCTGGCCGAACATCGACCGCTGCGTGGTATGGGCCAGCGCTTCGTCCAGAGCGCGGCGCGCAAAACCCAATGCAGCGGCGGCCACCGATGTGCGGAACACGTCGAGCGTGGACATCGCCACCTTGAAGCCCTGCCCGGCCGCGCCGATGCGCTGCGCAGCAGGGATGCGGCACCGGTTGAACCGCAGGCGTGCCAGCGGATGGGGTGCGATCACGTCGATCCGCTCGGCGATCTCGAAGCCGGGCGTGTCGGCATCGACGATCAAGGCGCTGATGCCGCGCGCGCCCGGCTGCTCGCCGGTGCGCGCAAACACCACGTAAAAGTCGGCAATGCCACCGTTGGAAATCCAGGTTTTTTCGCCATCCAGCACGTAGTGCTCGCCGTCCGGCGTAGCCGCGCACTGCATGGCGGCGACGTCGGAGCCGGCCTGCGGCTCGGACAGCGCAAAAGCGGCAATCGCCTCGCCACTGGCCACGCGCGGCAGGTAGCGGCTGCGCTGGTCGTCGGTGCCGTGCAGGCTGATGGCGCCCGCGCCCAGGCCCTGCATGGCAAATGCGAAATCGGCCAGACCGTCGTGGCGCGCCAGCGTTTCGCGGATCAGGCAGATGGCGCGGGTGTCGATGGCGTCGGCATGGCCGCCGTGCGCCACGCCAGCCACCGCGTGGCGCAACCAGCCGCCCTCGCCCAGTTGGCGCACCAGCTGGCGGCAGGCATGGTCAACGCTGGCGCGGTCGTGGGTGGCGTGGGCCAGGTGCTGCTGGCTCCAGGCATCGAGCGCCGCTTCCAGCGCGGCGTGGTGTGGCGCAAAGAACGGCCAGTCGAGATAAGTTTTATCAGGCATCGTGATTCCTCAATCGCCTTCGAAGACCGGTTTTCGCTTGGCCACGAACGCGTGGTAGGCGCGGTGAAAATCGTTGGTGGCCATGCAAATGGCCTGCGCCTGCGCTTCCGCCTCGATGGCCTGGTCCACGCCCATATTCCACTCCTGTTGCAGCATGGTCTTGGTCATGCCGTGGGCAAAGGTGGGACCATCGGCCAGCCCGCGCGCCATGGTGAGCGCCGCGTGCGACAGCGCTTCGGGTTCGTGCAGGCTGTTGAAAAAGCCCCAGCGCTCGCCCTCGGCGCCGCCCATCGAGCGGCCCGTGTACAGCAGCTCGGCGGCGCGCCCCTGACCGATCACGCGCGGCAGCAAGGCGCACGCGCCCATGTCGCAGCCGGCCAGGCCTACGCGGGTGAATAAAAACGCGGTCTTGCTGCGCGCCGTGCCGAAGCGGATGTCGGCCGCCAGCGCCAGCATGGCGCCGGCGCCCACGCACACGCCATCCACGGCCGCCACCACCGGTTGCGGGCAGGCGCGGATGGCTTTGACCAGGTCACCGGTCAGGCGCGTGAACGCCAGCAGGCCGGGCATGTCCAGTTGCGTGAGCGGGCCGATGATGTCGTGCACATCGCCGCCGGAGCAGAAGTTTTCGCCGGCGCCCGTGATCACCACGGCCTTGATGTCGGTGGCCATGGGGAGCGCGCGGAACAGGTCGCGCAGTTCGGCGTACGAATCGAACGTGAGCGGATTCTTGCGTTCGGGGCGGTCGAGCGTGAGCGTGGCCACGCCGCCGCTCACGTCGAACTGGAAATGGGTGCACTGGTAGCCGGCCAGTTGCCGGTTGTGGCCTGGCAGTTGCTGTGCCTGGCCGGGAAGATAACGCATGGTGGTTCCTTATTTGTCGTCGCGCGCATGCAGGCTATGCTTCATGTGCGACAGCAGTTCGATCAATTGGGTCTTGTCGGCGCCGGAGACGTCCTGCAGCAGCTCGGCGATCCATTCCTCGTGCACCTGCGCCATTGTGGCAAACGCGCGGCGGCCGGCGGCGGTGAGCCTCACGCTGAACACGCGGCCGTCCTTCGGATCGGGCACGCGTACCACCAGCTTTTCCTGCTCCAGCTGGTCGGTGATGCCGGTGATGTTACCGCCGGTGACCATCATGCGTTTGGACAGCTCGCCCATGCGCAAGCCCTGCGGGTGGCGCTCCAGTTGCGCCATCAAATCGAAGCGCGGCAAGGTGATGCCGAACGTGGCGCGCAGCCGGCTGCGGATCTCGTTTTCGATCTTGACCGTACACGAGAGCATGCGCAGCCACAGCTTGAGCGACTGGTGGTGGTCTTGTGTCAGGCGGCTGGCAAGGTCGAGCACCGGCTCGGGCTCGGGCTGGTCGTCACTGTGAGGGTTGTCGTTCAGGGGCATGGCGCTTCTCGATTTACATCACTTCACCGCCGGCGACGGCGATGGCTTGTCCATTCATGGCGCCGGACTCCGGCAGGCAGAGCCAGGCCACGGCATTGGCCACTTCGCCCGCTTGCACCAGCCGCTGTTGCGGATTGCCTGCGGCCAGTTCGGCGCGCGCCTGCTCTGGCGTGCGCCCGGTTTTAGCGACAATGTTGGCGACCGCATCGCGCACGATGTCGGTGTCAGTATAGCCGGGACACACGGCGTTCACCGTCACGCCTCGCGTGGCCACTTCCAGCGCCAGCGCGCGCGTGAGCCCCACCACGCCGTGCTTGGCGGCTGTGTATGCGGCCGCGTAGCGGTAGCCGGTGAGGCCCGCCGTGGAGGCGACGTTGACGATGCGGCCCCACCCCGCGTCCAGCATCGCCGGCAGCGCGGCCTGGGTGCAGTGGAACACGCCGCCCAGGTTCACATCCAGCATGCGCTGCCACAGCGCGGCATCGGTTTTCAACAACGGCGCGGATGCCGCCTGGCCGGCATTGTTGACCAGGATGTCGATGCGGCCAAGGGCGTGCGCCGCCTGGTCGAAGCTGATGCGCACGGACTCCGGATCGGCAACATCGAACGCCTGCACGTTGATGCTGCCGGCGCCGAATTCCTGGATCAGCGCAGTGTGCACGGCAGCCAGCGCTGCGGCATCGCGCCCGGCAATCGTCACGCGCGCGCCCCGCACCAGCAAAGCGCGCACGCAGGCGGCGCCGATGCCGCGCGCACCGCCGGTCACCAGCGCGTGTTTGCCGGCCAGCGGCAAGGTGGTGTCGCTCATAAGGCTTCTTTCGTGTCGTTATTCAGTTCAGCAGCACGTTCGAGCTGGCGCTTGGCGGCGGCGTATGGCCGGGGCCAGCGCAGCGCGCGGTAGCCGCTGGCCGCCGCCTCGGCCAGCGTCCACGCCGGATTGGCCAGGTGCGGACGGCCGATCGCGCACAGGTCGGCGCGGCCGGCGGCAATGATGCCGTTGACCTGGTCGGCGCTGGTGATGGCGCCCACGGCGATGGTGGCGATGCCGGCCTCGTTGCGGATACGGTCGGCAAACGGCGCCTGATACATGCGGCCGTACACCGGCTGTTCGCGCTTGCTGACCTGCCCCGACGAGCAATCGATGATGTCGGCGCCGGCCGCCTTGAACAGGCGGGCAATCGCCACCGCGTCGTCGGGCGTGGTGCCGCCGTCCACCCAGTCGGTGGCGGACAGGCGCACGCTCATCGGCTTGTGCGCGGGCCACGCGGCGCGCATGGCGGCAAACACGCGCAGCGGATAACGGCAGCAGTTTTCAAGACTGCCGCCGTATTCGTCGCTTCGATGATTGGTGAGCGGCGAGATGAACGACGACAGCAGGTAGCCATGGGCGCAATGGAGTTCCAGCCAGTCGAAGCCCGCAGCGTCCGCTGCCAGCGTGGCGCGCACGAAGTCGTCCAGCACGCGGTCCATGTCTTCAACCGTCATGGCGCGTGCGATCTGAGACACGCCTTCCAGGTACTGCTGTTCGGAGGCCGCCAGCAGCGGCCAGTTGCCGCTTTCAAGCGGCTGGTCGATGCCGTCCCACATCGGCCTGGTGGAACCCTTGGCACCGGCGTGCCCCAGTTGCAGCGCGATGGCGCTGTCGCTGTGCTGGTGGACGAAATCGACAATGCGGCGCCAGGCCTGCGTGTGCTCCGGCGTGTAGAGACCGGGACAGGCGGGCGTGATGCGCGCGTCGGCGGATACCCCGGTCATCTCGGCAAACACCAGCGCCGCGCCGCCCAGTGCGCGCGCGCCCAGGTGGGCCAGGTGGTAGTCGCCGGCCACGCCATCGACCGCGCTGTACTGCGCCATCGGCGAGACCAGCACCCGGTTCTTGAGCACCAGTCCGCGCACCTTGAACGGTGTGAACATCGGCGGCGTCGGCGTGGCAGGCGCAGGCACGCCGGCTTGGGCGAAGGCGCGCGCGGCAAACCACGCTTCGTAACCATCCACGTAAGCAGGATCGCGCAGGCGCAGGTTGGCGTGCGACAGGCGCTGGCTGCGGGTAAGCATGGAATAGGCGAATTGCGGCGCCACCATGCCCGCATAGCGCTCCACGTTCTCGAACCACTCCATCGAATTGCGCGCCGCGCTTTGCAGCTTGAGCACTTCCACCGCCCGCGCTTGCTGGTACGCGGCCAGCGCCGGACGCAGCCCACCCTGCTCACCGATGCAGCGCGCCAGCCCGATCGCGTCTTCCAGCGCCAGCTTGGTGCCGGATCCGATCGAATAGTGCGCCGAGTGGGCAGCATCGCCCATCAGCACCACCGGCACTTCGTCATGCCAGTGCACCCAGTGCCCGCACACCAGGCGCGGGAACGTGACCCAGCTTGCCGCCCCGCGCTGGTGGGCGTTATTGGCCATCAGCGGGTAGCCATCGAGCTGCTCCGCAAACAGCCGCTCGCAAAAGGCGATCGACTGTTCCTGGCTCATGTCGGCCAGCCCCGATGCGCGCCATACCGACTCCGGCGTTTCAACGATGAAGGTAGAAGTGTCGGCATCGAACTGGTAGATATGGGCCTGGAACCAGCCATGCGGCGTGTGCTGGAAAGCGAACGTAAAGGCATCGAATTTCTTGCGCGTGCCCAGCCACACGAAGCGGCAATGCCGGTCTTCCATCTGCGGCTGGTAACTGGCCGCGTAGCGCGTGCGGATGCGGCTGTGGATGCCGTCGGCGGCGATCACCAGGTCGGCGTTGTAGCGCGCAGCCAGTACGGCGTCGTCCGCGACGTCGGTTTCGAACACCAGTTCCACGCCCAGTGCTTCGCAGCGGTGCTGGAGGATGTTGAGCAAATGCTTGCGGCCGATGCCGCAAAAGCCATGACCGCCGGAGGTAATGGTTTGCCCCTGGAAGCGCACGTCGATATCGTCCCAGCGGTTGAAGGCGGCCATGATGGCGTGTGCGGTGGGCGCATCGGCGCGCACCAGGTTGTCCAGCGTCTGGTCCGACAACACCACGCCCCAGCCGAAGGTGTCGTAGGGCCGGTTGCGTTCGACCACGGTGATGCGGTGCGCCGGATCCTGCTGCTTCATCAGCAGCGCGAAATACAAGCCGGCGGGACCACCGCCGATGCAGACGATGTTCACTGGCCGCCCTCCCCGCCAGTGCCCACGCCTGGCAAACGCAGCTTGAAGCGTTGCAGCTTGCCCGTCTCGGTGCGCGGCAGGGAAGCCAGGAAGCGCACCGCGCGCGGGTACTTGTATGGCGCGATCTGGCTTTTGACGAAGTCCTGCAACTGCGCCACCAGTTCCGCCGACGGCACAACATCAGCCTTGAGTACCACGTGCGCTTCGACGATCTGGCCGCGCTGTTCGTCGGCGCGGCCCACCACGCCGCATTCGGCCACGGCGGGATGGCGCAGCAGCGCGTCTTCCACTTCCGGCCCGGCGATGTTGTAGCCGGCCGAGATGATCATGTCGTCGGTGCGCGAGCGATAATAGAAATAGCCATCGGCGTCCGTTTCGTAGGCGTCGCCGGTGAGGTTCCAGCCGTCTAGCACGTAGTCGGCCTGGCGCGGGTCGTCGAGGTAGCGGCAGCCGGTCGGGCCCTTTACCGCCAGGCGCCCGATCACACCGGGCCCCACCGGCCGGCCGTCGTGATCGAGCACGCAGGCCTGGTAGCCGGGCACCGGTTTGCCGGTGGCGCCGGGACGCACGTTGGCGTCGGCGGCAGAAATGAAGATGTGCAGCAGTTCGGTGGCGCCGATACCGTCGATCATCTCCAGCCCGGTCGCGCTGCGCCAGGCATCGCGCGTGGCGGTCGGCAGCGCTTCGCCGGCCGACACGCTGCGGCGCAACGTGCTGAGGTCATAGCGAAAGCCCGGCGCAGAGGCCCCGCCGGCAGAGACGCTGCGCCGGCTGGCCGGGTCGCAGCCGCCGACCAGCGCCGCCATTTGCCGGTAAAACGTGGGCGCGGTAAAGCACACGGTGGCGCGATGCGCGGCGATGGCAGCGAGCAGCGTTTCGGGCGTGGCTTTTTCCAGCAGTACGGCGCAGGCGCCCACGCGCAGCGGGAACAGCAGCAAGCCGCCGAGGCCAAAGGTAAAAGCCAGCGGCGGCGTGCCGATGAAGACATCGTCGGCGCGCGAACCGAGCACCGAGCGCGGAAAGCAGTCGCAGATGGCCAGCACATCGCGGTGGAAATGCATGGTGCCCTTGGGGATGCCGGTGGTGCCAGAAGTAAAGCTGATCAGGCAGATGTCGTCGAGCGCGGTGTCGGCGGCAGCAAATTGCGCCGGCTGCGTCGCCATCAGCGCTTCCAGCGATTCGGGCGATAAGCTGTCATGGCCGGCGCCGCCGAAGTACACGGTGCGTGCGCGCGCCTCCGGCGTCAAGTCCGTCGCATCGAGCTCCGCGCGCAGCGATTGCGCGCACAGCACGGCGTCCACCTTTGCCTTGCCGGCAATGGTGCCCAGCTCGCGCGCGCGCAGCAGCGGCATGGTGGGCACGGCGATGCAGCCGGCCTTGATCACGGCCAGCACGCACGCGGCCATCAGCGGCGTATTGGTCCCGCGCAGCAGCACGCGGTTGCCGGTTTCCAGCGCCAGCGGACCGCGCAGTACATGAGCGATGCGGTCGACCTGGGCACGCAACTGGTCGTAGGTCCAGGTAGCGTGTTCGCCGCGCAGCGCCGCACGTTCGCCGGCTGCGTGGTCGAGCAGTTCGGCAGCACAGTTGAGGCGCGCAGGATAATCGAGTTCGGGCAGATCGAAGCGCAATTCCGGCCACAGCGCCAACGGCGGCAGATGGTCGCGCGCAAAGGTGTCGGTGTGGCCGCTGGCGCTGCCGGTAGTGTCGCGGGCGGCACGGTTGGAGGCTGGAGTTGTCATGGTAGCCCTGAAGTCGGATCGGGATATCCACCCGCAAGCAGATACTTTAAACCTAAACTATCTCGACTTCAAGGCCGGCTGCCCGATTTACATCAAACCAGCCTGCCTGACCAGGCTCGCCTGCTGGTCCACGGCGCGCAGCACATCGGCCAGCACGGCCTGCACCGCCTCGTTGGACAACCGCGCAGCGGGGTCGGCCAGCAAGCCCTTGAGCGCGGCCGCTGCACCGTCGAGCCCCAGCGTGACGCAGCCGGCCAGCAGGCGTTCCACGCGCACCTGCGCGCCCTGCTGCTCGCCCCGGCCCAGCAGCGCTTCGAGATCGGCGCCGGCGGCGGTCAGCTGGTTGTGGAAGCCGTTCAGGTACACCAGCAGCCGCTCGCCGTTGATGCCCAGGCGGTTGAGCGTGGCAGCAGGATCTTCGGCGTGGTGGGTGCTGCCATTGGCCGCCTGGTCGAGAAACGCGGTCAGGTGAACCCGCACCTGCTCGGCCTGGAATGGCTTGACGATGTAGCCGGCGGCACCCGCGCTCGATGCTTCCTGCATCACGTCCTTTTCGGTGGCGGACGTGACCAGCACGAATGGCATGGCGGCCAGTTCGGCATGGCTCTTAACCCGTTGCAGCAGTTCGAGACCGGACAGGTGCGGCATGCGCAGGTCGCAAAAACAGATGGCTGGCCGCAGCCCGCCTTCGAGCTGGTGCCAGGCATCGAGCCCGTCTTCAGCTTCGACGATGTCGAACTTTCCGCAACTGTCGATCAGGTGCATCAGCACCATGCGCGAGACGACGTCGTCGTCAACTACCAGAACTTTCATGTCTCTCCTCGTGCCTCGCACTGTCTTTCCACATGTTTAACAGTGCCTGAATCATCCACGACACGCAAGCGAATTTTCTGCCGCGCCGGGGCATCCTCGCTCTATCCTAAATACGGCTGGCCTGGTCCAGCAGCGTACGCAAGCGAGGCAGCGCGACCTCGATCTGCTGCCATTGACCGTGGTCGGCGCAGGTTTCGAGTTCGCCGCACAGCGCTTGCAGTTCCTGCTCTTCCAGGTAGCCGGCGCTGCCCTTCATGCCATGCAGCAGGCGGCCGGCGGTATCGGCGTCGCCGGCCGCCAGCGCCGCTTCCAGGTCGGCCAGGCGCAGCGGGGCGTCCTCGCGGAAGGCGCCACGCAGGCGCGCCTTGAGGTCGCCGCTGCCGCTGTGCTGCGCCAGCCGTGCCGTGTCCGGCGCAGCCGGTTCAACGCCGAACATGGCGTCGAGGTCCGGCGTACCGGCGCGCGCCGGGGTTCCCTGCGTGGTGACCTTGTGCGCCATCGGCGGCAGGTGGAAGCCGCGCTGCAACTGGCGTTCGATCGCGCGGCTCAGCTGAAAGTGCAGCTTGTCCTCGTCGATCGGCTTGGTGAGGAAGTCGTCCATGCCGGCCGCCGGATAGCGGCTGCGGTCCTCCTCGCTGGCGTTGGCGGTGAGCGCGATGATCATCAGCTCCTGGTCGCGCACCGGTGCATCTTCCGGCCCGCCGGCGCGAATCAGGCGGGTGGCGCTGGCGCCGTCGAGTTCCGGCATGCGGCCGTCCATCAGTATCAGGTCGTAGCGCGTGAGCGCGCAGGCCTTCACCGCCAGCGCGCCATTGGCGGCGATATCGACCTTGTGGCCCAGGTCCTCGAGCATCATGCGGATGATGATCTGGTTGGTCGGGAAATCTTCGGCGCACAGTACCCGCAACTGGTGGCTGTGCGGTTCGCGCGGCACGTGCGGCACCGTCGGCGGCGCCACGCCGTTGACCAGCGGCAGCTCGAACATGAAGGTACTGCCGGAACCGGGCGCGCTCACTGCGTTGATGCTGCCGCCCATCAGTTCCACCAACTGGCGGCAAATCGCCAGTCCCAGGCCGGTGCCGCCGTAGCGGCGCGTGGTGGACGCGTCGGCCTGCTCGAACTTCTGGAACAGGCGCGGAATGGCTTCGGCGTCGATGCCGATGCCGGTGTCCTCCACCAGGAAGCGGATGCGGTTGATCACGCCCTTGCGGCCGGCCAGCGCGGCGACATCCTCAAGTGTCTCGCCGTCTTCCGGCATGCGTTCCACGCGCATGGTCACGGTGCCGCTGCGGGTGAACTTGAAGGCATTGCCCACCAGGTTCACCAGCACCTGGCGCAGCCGCGTGGGGTCGCCCACCACGAACTGCGGCAGGTCGTCGCCGAATACCAGCTCGAAGCCCACGCTGTGCGCGGCGGCCTGCTCCTCGAACAGGCTCACCACGTTTTCCACGGTGGACGTCAGCGAAAAATCGATGTTCTCGATGGTGAGCTTGCCCGCCTCGATCTTGGAAAAATCGAGCAGGTCGTTGATGATGGTGAGCAGCGACTGGGCATTGGCCTGGCCGCGCAGGATCTGTTCGCGGGTGCCGTCCTGCAGCGATGGGTCGCGCAGCGAAAAACCCAGCATGCCGATCACGCCGGCCAGCGGCGTGCGCATCTCGTGGCTCATATTGGCCAGGAATTCGGACTTCTGGCGGGTGGCGTCTTCCGCCTTCTGCTTGGCCTGGCGCAGGCGTTCGTCGTTGTCCTGCAGGGCGCGGTTGGCCAGCGCCAGCTCCTCGGTATGCAGCCGTACTTGCCGTTCCTGCAGCAGCAACTGGCCCTGGGTCTGGCGCAGCGTTTGCAGCGTGTCTTCCAGCTGCTGGTATGCGCGCGCGTTTTCCAGGCCGGCGGCGGCGTGCGAGGCCAGCGTTTGCAACATGTCGAGGTGGACCTGGCGGTACACATTGCGCGCCACGCTTTGCACACTGAGCAGGCCTACCACGCGGTCGCCCACCACCAGCGGCGCGTACATCATCGACTTCGCCCCCGGCATGCGCACGCCATCTTCGCGCACGCATGGCGACAGCGCATCAAGACCGGTATCGTCCATGTACCTTCGGTACTCGACGTCGAAGTCGTTGATCAGGAGCGGCTTGCCGTGGGTGAGGCACCACACGGCCAGCTGGTTCGGATCGTCCATCTGGCGCTGGTACGGCATGGTGCGCACCCCCGCTTCCACCGCGAACGGGAAGTGGATCACGCCGTCCTGCTCGCGCACGAAACCGATGCCGAAGATCTCCGCCTGCATCAGATCGTGCACGTGGCGGTACAAGGTACTCATCAGGGTTTCCATGTCGAGCGTGGCGCTCATTTCGCGACCCAGTTCGCTCAGCACGGAGATATTGCGGTGCGCCTTTTCCACTTCCTCGGTTTGCCGTTCGGCGTCCAGGCGGCGCTGTTCGGCCTCGGCGCGCTGCGACTCCGCCTCCAGCCGGCGCAGTTCGAGTTCGTGCTTTTGCTGTTGCAGCAGGCGGTTCTTGTGCTGCACTTCGGCCGTGCGCGACTCGACCAGTTCCTCGAGCCGCTGCTGCTGGCGGTGCAGGCTGCGCATGCGTGCCTGGTAGGCGGCATAGGCGGCGCCGAGCAACAGCAGCGTGACCAGGGCGCGGAACCACCAGGTCTTCCAGAACGGCGGCAGGATGGTGATCCGGAGCGTGGCGGCATTGTCGTTCCACACGCCGTCCTTGTTGGCGGCTTTTACGCGGAACACGTATTCGCCGGGATCGAGGTTGGTGTAGGTGGCAAAACGCTTGGTGGCGTCGGTCACAACCCAGTCCTCGTCGAACCCCTGCAACTGGTAGGCGAAGCGGTTGCGCTGCGGGGCCGCGTAGTGCAGCGCCGCGAACTCCAGCGAAAACACCGAATCGGCCTGGCGCAAGGTCAGTTCCCCGGTGTGCTCGATGGCCGTCTTGAGCACATCGGCATGGTCGCCCTGCCCCGCCTTGAGCGACTTGTTAAACACCTGGAAGTCGGTGATGGCCACCGGCGGCGCCACGCTGTTTTCGCGCACCGCCTGCGGCGCGAACGCGGTGATGCCGTTGAAGCCGCCGAAGTACAGCGTGCCATCCGTGGTGCGCAACGCCGAACCGTCGAAGTACGCGCCTTCGATGGTGCCGTCGGCATCGCTGTAATTGCGCACCATACCGGTGGCGATATTGAACTTCGACAGGCCGCTGTTGGTGCTCAGCCACAGGTTGCCGGCGCTGTCGGGCAGGATCGCGGCAATGGCGTCGTCGGCAATGCCGTCCTTGCGCAGGTAGCGGCGGAAGGTGATGGTGCCGTCGGCGGCAGTCTCCATGCGGTTGAGGCCCGCCGCCGTGCCCACCCACAGCGTGCCGGTATCGTCTTCGTACAGGCTGTGCACCTCGTCGTGGCTCAGCGACTGCGGATCGGTGGGGTTGCGGCGGAAGTGGCGGAACGTGCCGGTCTTGCGGTCGAGCAGATCGAGGCCGTTGAAGCTGCCCACCCACAGCCGGCCGCGCCGGTCTTCCAGGATCGGCCGCACCACGTTGTCGGCCAGGCTGGCGCTGTCGGTCGGGTTGTGACGGTACGTGTGCACGTCCATGGTCGTCGGATCGAGCCGGTGCAGGCCGCCACGGCTGGCGATCCACAGCAGGCCGGCGCGGTCGGCCACGATGTTGCGGATGGTATCGCTGGCCGGATCGCCGCGCACGAACGACAGCGTGCGGACGGTGCCGGTGGCCGGATCGAGATGGTTGACGCCGGCGCGCCCGCCGATCCACACCGCGCCGGTGCCGTCAGGCGCACGCCACAGCGCAGTCACCTGGTCGTCGTTCAAACTGTCGGGCCGCGCCGGGTCGTGGCGCCATACCTTGCTGCGGCCCGTCTTCGGATCGTACAGGTTCAAGCCGGCGCCGGTGCCCAGCCACAGGCGGCCGTCGCCATCCTGGATGGCGGCCGAGGCGATGGCACGCACCTTGTTGTCCGACAGCGCGTCCGAATCCTCGGTATGGCGCACGATGCGGGCAAAGCCGCCGCTGCCCATGTCCACCCGGCTGACGCCATCGTTCCAGGTGCCCACCCAGAAGGTGCCCACGCGGTCGCGGAACAGCGCCGACACCTGGTTGTCCGCCAGGCTGTGGCTGTCGCTGAACTGGTGGCGGTACTGCACCAGCCGCTGCTCGCCCGGCAGCCAGCGCAGCAGACCGTCGGCATGGGTGCCGATCCACAGCTGCTTTTCGATGTCTTCGTACAGCGCGGTGATGCTGGTGCCCGGCCGCAGTCCTTCCGCAGTGCCCAGGCGCCACCGCTGCGGTTCGCCCTTGTCGCCGATGCGCCACTGTTCCAGCCCGCCCATGGTGCCGACCCACAGCATCTGGTTGCGGTCCACCTGCAGCGCCAGCACGGCGTTGAAACGACTGTCGCCGCCGGCGTCGAGCCGGTAATGGATAAACCGGGTAGCGCCCGGCGCCAGCATATCGAGCCCGGTAGCGGTGGCCACCCACAGGCGGCCGGCAGCGTCGCGCGCCAGCGCGTTGACCTGGTCGTTGACCAGGCTGCCCGCATCGGCCGGGTCGTGGTGCCAGCTGGTGAAGCGCCCGGTGGCCGGATCCAGGTGATGCAGGCCATCGGCGGTAGCTACCCACAGGCCGCCCAGTCCATCGTCGGCGATGGCGCGCACGTGGCGGTTGCCGTTGCCGCGCTCCACCGGCGCCGTAGGCAGGTAGTGGACAAACGTGCGGGTGGCGGGGTCGTAGCGATCGAGGCCGCCGTCGGTGCCCACCCATAGCTGCCCCGAAGGATCGACGTGCAGCACCCGCACCCAGTTGTCGGCCAGCGTGCGCGGGTCGGACACGGCGCTTTTATAGGTAACGGCGCGGTAGCCGTCGAAGCGCGTGAGGCCGGCCTGGGTACCGAGCCAGATAAAACCCTGCTTATCCTGGGCGATGGCCAGCACCGACTCCTGCGCCAGGCCGTGTTCCACGCTCAGCTGTTCGAAGCGCAGCGTGCGCGGCGGCGGCCCGCCCCATGCGGCGGCCGCGCCCAATACCCACAACAGCAGGGCCGGCGCCAGCACATGTCTCCACAGATGGTTCAGGGCGTACAAAAAGCGGGGTCTCCCTAGGGGGGTATGCTCAGGATTCGAAGAAGGCCAGCACGTCTTCCTTGCGCGCCTGGGTATCGCGCTGACCCAGACGGATCAAGTCGCAAGTATACGACGATTCGAACAACAAATACGAAGCAAGCGCCGCGCCGCGCGTTTCAGTGGCGCCAATTCCCGACAACATGGTGCGGATCGGCGCCGGCAGGCTGCCGATGTGGCGGGTAGCGATATCGTCGAGCCGCTCCGATGGCGCAATCACCAGCAGCTTGACCGGCTTGAGCGGGGTCTGCTCGAGCAGTTCTTCCGGCAGCAGCGACAGGGTCTTGTTTACCCGTTCGAGCCGCTCGATATCGACCGCCAGCGAATCGAGGAAGATCGAGGACATGGCGTGGCCGGCGATCTGCGCCAGGCTTGGATAGCGGGCCGCGCCCCGCTCCGGCGCATTGCGCGACGCCTCGGTCAGGCGCCCCGCACCGACTACCAGCACCTTGCGCGCACCCAGGTGAATGGCCGGGGAGATCGGCGCCAGCTGGCGCATGGAGCCGTCGCCGCAGTATTCGCGGTGGCCGCCGATGAACAACGGCGTAGCCGGAAAAATGAACGGGATCGCCGACGACGCCAGCAAGTGCTCCACGCCGATCTGGTCCTGCAATGCGAGGCGCTGCATGCGCACCCACGGAGATATCTCGGCGGCGGTCTGGTAAAAAGTGAGGTGGTTGCCGGCGGTGTAGGACGAGGCGGTGACTGCCAACGCGTGCAGCAGTCCCTCGGACAACACGGCATCCAACCGGGGCAGGTCGAGCATGCGGTGCAGCAGGCCGACCAGCGGAGTGTTGTCCAGCAGCGACGCCGGCGGCGCGGCGCGCCACTTGCGCAGCAGCCAGCCGAACGACAGCAGGGAGAGCCAGCGCGCGCCCGAGCGCAGCACGCCCAGCGAATCGGCGCGGTACACCTGCGCCACTTCGATGTTCTGCCACACGTCGAGCAGCTTTTGCACGCCCTCGCCAAAGTTGTCGGCACGGCAGGCCAGCGCGGTGGCGTTGATGGCCCCGGCCGACGTGCCGCAGATGATATCGAACGGGTTACGCGCCGGCGGCCAGCCCGCTTCCCACAAGATCTCGGAGATGGCCTGTAACACTCCCACCTGGTAGGCCGCGCGCGCGCCGCCGCCGGTGAGGATCAGGCCTGTTTTCTTTTGACGTCCCATGGCCCCAGATTAGCAGGGTATGCGCGGTTTGGGAAAGCCATTTCGGCGCGGCCGGTCGCGCGGTCAGTCGCCCCTTCAGTCACCCAGCACGATGCCTTCGCGGCGCGGATCGGCGCCGCCAAACCACTGCGCCTTGCCACCCACAACGCGGCGCTCGATGCCCTGCAGGCCGGAGTTCTGCTCGGTCTCGCGCACCTCGTGGCCGCGCGCCTTCAGTTGCGCGATCACCTCGGCGCTCACGCGGTTCTTTTCCAGCTCGGTCGGACCATTGCGGCTGCCCAGGTTGGGCAGGCTGATGGCCTGCTGCACGTCGAGCTTCCAGTCCAGCGTGCCGACCAGCACCTTGGCCACGTAGTTGATGATGGTGGAGCCACCCGGCGAGCCGGTGGCCAGCACCAGCTTGTGCGTGCCCTTGTCGAACACCAGCGTCGGCGACATGGCGCTGCGCGGGCGCTTGCCGGCCTGCACCCGGTTGGCGATCGGGCCGTTCTCGTCCTGCGAATCGAACGAGAAGTCGGTGAGCTGGTTGTTGAGCATGAAGCCATCGACCATCTGGCGCGAACCGAAGGCGTCTTCCACCGACGTCGTCATCGACAGGCCGCCACCGAAGGCGTCCACCGCCACCAGGTGCGAGGTCGAGGGCTTGTCGATGGCGGTGTCAGCACCCCACGCCACGTCCATGGTGTCGGGCGTGCCGTAGTTGGCGCGGCCCATCGACTGGTCGCCGATCAGGGCGGCGCGTTTGGCCAGATAGCGCTTGTCGAGCAGGGCCGAGACGCCCTTGCCCGGCAGCGGCACGAAGTCGGTATCGGCCACGTAGCGGTTGCGGTCCGCGTAGGCCAGGCGCCCCGCTTCGCTGAACAGGTGGATGCCGTCGGCAGTCAGCTGGCCGTTGACCGGCTTGTACGGGCTGATGTCCTTCACTTCCAGGATGCCCAGCATCTGCGCAATCGCGATGCCGCCCGACGATGGCGGCGGCGCGCCGCATACGGTCCACGCCTTGTAGTCGCTGCAGATCGGCGCGCGCTCCTTCGCCTGGTAGCCGGCGATGTCGGCGGTGGTGAGCTTGCCCGGGTTGGTCGGATGGCCGGCGACCTTGGCGACGATGTCGCGCGCGATGCGGCCCTTGTAAAAGGCGTTGGCGCCGCCGTCGGCGATCTCGCGCAGGGTGCGCGCCAGCTCGGGATTTTTCAGGATGTAGCCGACCGGGCGCGGTTGGCCCGCGTCGTCAAAAAAGTAGGCGCGCGCCACCGGGTCGCGCGCCAGGTACTTGTCCCACTTGAGCAGCGCGTTCAGGCGCGGGCTCACGGCAAAGCCGTCGTCGGCCAGCTTGATGGCAGGCGCAAACAGGGTTTTCCACGGCAGGCGGCCATGCTGCTTGTGCGCCAGTTCCAGCATGCGCAGCACGCCGGGCGCGCCGACCGAACGGCCGCCGACCACGCCGGTCTCGCGCGAGACCGGTTTGCCATCCTTGTCCTGGAACAGGTGCTCGTCGGCCGCGGCCGGCGCGGTTTCGCGGCCGTCGTACGACTGCACCCGCTTGCCGTCGGAGTACAGCAGGAACGAACCGCCGCCGATGCCCGACGATTGCGGTTCGACCAAGGTGAGCACCAGCTGGGTGGCAATCGCCGCATCGATGGCGGCGCCGCCCTGCTTGAGGATCTGGTAGCCGGCCTGGGTGGCCAGCGGATTGGCGGCAGCCACCATGAACTTCTGCGCCGACTTGCCGGCCTTTTCGGCATAGCCGGTGGCGATTTCGGGCGCGACGTCGTGATTAATGCCGGGGACTTTGGCCGGCGCCTGCAACTGGGCGTAAACGGGGGCGTGCAAGGCACCCAGCATGGCGGCGGCAAGCGCCAGGGTCTTCAAACGAATCATGGGTTCTCCGGATCGGGGCGCGCAACCTGCGGCGCGCCTGAACGGCCATCGTACACGAAATCGTTTAAATCGTTTACTGCTGAACTTTATGCTTCTTATAGAGGATGCCTCGAAAACCGTAGCGAGCGGCCCGATATCGCCTTGAGTAGCGGAAGCGTACGGAGGTACGCTGAGCAACGCAGAGGCGATAGCGGAACGCGCAGTAGGTTTGCGAGGTATCCTATTTGGCGGCCATGCGAATGGCTCCGTCAAGGCGAATGACTTCGCCATTGAGCATGGTGTTCTCGAAAATCGCCCGCGCCAGTTGCGCATACTCGTCCGGCTTGCCGAGCCGTGGCGGGAACGGCACCATGGCGCCCAGCGCATCGCGCACCTCTTGCGGCATGCCCAGCATCATCGGCGTTTCGAAAATGCCGGGCGCGATGGCCATCACGCGGATACCGCTGCGCGCCAGGTCGCGCGCCATCGGCAGCGTCAGGCCGGCTACTGCCGCCTTGGACGATGCGTACGCCGCCTGCCCCATCTGGCCATCGTACGCCGCCACCGACGCGGTATTGATGATAACCCCGCGCTCGCCGTTGTCCAGCGGCGCGGTCTTGCCCATCGCTTCGGCCGCCAGGCGTGCCATGTTGAAGGTGCCCACCAGGTTGATCGCCACCACGCGCTCGAACAGCGCCAATGCATGGGCGCCTTCCTTGCCGACGGTCTTGGCGGCCGGCGCGATGCCGGCGCAGTTGACCAGGCCGCGCAGCGGTCCCAGCGCAGTCGCCGCTGCCATCACCGCCTGCGCATCCGCTTCGGAAGTGACATCGCAGCGCACGAACACGCCATCGAGTTCCGCCGCCAGCGCCCGTCCGCCGTCTTCCTGCACGTCCGCCAGCACCACCTTGCCGCCGGCCTGCACCAGCATGCGTGCGGTGGCTGCGCCCAGTCCCGACGCGCCGCCGGTGACGATGAATACATGTTCTTTTATCTGCATGGTGTCTCCACGGTTGACGATGATGTTTACGCTCACCTTACGTTTACGTAAACGTAATATTGAGCACCATTGTAGCCAAAATCAGCGTGGAGAGATACAGCGGCCAGTCAGCACTGGATGAACGCGCCGTTACGTGAGCACAGCTTGCCGCTGGGGCTGACCACGGTGTTGCCGGGGCCGTTGTTGTAGCGCTGGCCGTTGGGGCCGTTGCAGCCGGCGGCGTCGCAACCGGCAGTGGGCACCGGCGCGCCGGGCCGGGCGCCGGGATCGGAGCGCGGTGGTGTGGACGGCATGGGCGGTGCAGGCAGTACGCGGGAGGGCGTGGCGGGCGAGGTTGGCGCGCTGAGCGCCCGCGAAGGCGTGGCGGGGGTTATCGGTGTGGGCGTTACGCGTGATGGCGGCTGTGCCTGGTCGCGTGGATCGTTCTCGGCCGGCGACACCCGTTCGATCGCTTGCGGCACCGGCCGTCGTGGCATCGGGTCGAGCGCCTTGGCGGTGCGGCACGGCTCCTCGGCCAGGTGCTTGCCGTCTTCGCTGAGCTTACATGGCGGCAGCTTGGCGTAAGCCTCTTTTTCGGTATCGACTTCGGGCGCGCGTGGCTGCGGTGGCTGCTGGGTGGACTGTCGTGCCGGTTCCGCCGGCTGCTGCGCCCAGGCGCCGGCGCACAGCAGCGCGGCGGCCAGGCCGGCTGCCGCGCTGGCGCCCAGCCGTACAGCGAAAGTTGGTTGATGCATGGTGGTCTCCTCCTGCTTGGTATCACGCCAGCCTACCTCGTTCAGGGCAGGCCTGGCGCGCGTCAGGAGGTGCGGTTCAACGGCGCCGCCGGCATGCTGTGTCCGGTAGGTAGCGTGTCAACGTATCAACGAGTTGGTCCTGCGCCCGGCACCACAATCACGTCAGGCGCCACCACTACAGCCGGCGCCACGATCGCCGCCGGTACGGGGGCATGCGCCACCACCGGCACGCTCACCGCCAGCCAGCCCGAGGCCGGCAACAGCGGCACCAGCAGCAGCGCCACGATGTTGATGATCTTGATCAGCGGGTTGATCGCGGGGCCGGCCGTGTCCTTGTACGGGTCGCCCACGGTGTCGCCGGTGACGGCCGCCTTGTGCGCTTCGGAGCCTTTGCCGCCGTGGTGGCCGTCCTCGATGTATTTCTTGGCGTTGTCCCAGGCGCCGCCGCCGGTGGTCATGGAAATGGCCACGAACAGGCCGGTGATGATGGTCCCCATCAGCATGCCGCCCAGCGCAGCAGCCCCCAGCAGCATGCCGACGATCACCGGCACCACCACCGGCAGCAGCGACGGAATGATCATTTCGCGGATCGCCGAGGCGGTGAGCATATCGACCGCCTTGTCGTACTCGGGCCTGGCCGTGCCTTCCATGATGCCCTTGATATCGCGGAACTGGCGCCGCACCTCCACCACCACGGCGCCGGCCGCGCGCCCCACCGCTTCCATCGCCATGGCGCCGAACAGGTACGGGATCAGGCCGCCGATGATCAGTCCCACGATCACCATCGGGTTGGACAGGTCGAACAGCACGCTGCGCCCGGCCGACTCCAGCGCGTGAGTGTAATCGGCAAATAACACCAGCGACGCCAGCCCCGCCGAACCGATCGCATAACCCTTGGTGACAGCCTTGGTAGTATTGCCCACCGCGTCGAGCGGATCGGTAATCGCGCGCACCGACTCGGGCATGCCGGCCATTTCGGCGATGCCGCCGGCGTTGTCGGTGATGGGGCCGTAGGCGTCGAGCGCCACCACGATGCCGGCCATCGACAACATCGCCGTGGCGGCAATCGCCACGCCGTAGAGCTGCCCGAGCTGGTACGAGACCAGGATGGCCGCGCACACGGCCAGCACCGGGTAGGCAGTGGACTTCATCGACACCCCGAGGCCGGCAATGATGTTGGTGCCATGGCCGGTGGTGGACGCCTGGGCGATATGCTTGACCGGTGCGAAGTCGGTGCCGGTGTAGTACTCGGTGATATAGACCATCAGCCCGGTGAGCACGATGCCCACCACCGTGCAGCCCAGCAGGCGCAGGCGCACCGACGGGTCGGCCCACACGTACCAGGTCACCGCGATAAAGCCCAGCAGCGACAGCCCGGCCGCCCACCACAGCCCCGTGTACAGCGCCGACATGATTTTTTTACCCGGTTTGGCCTTCACCATCGAGCAGCCGATGATGGACGCGATGATCGATACGGCCCCCAGCAGCAGCGGATAGACCACGGCGGCCACCGGCGCGCTCACCATCAGCAGCGCCCCCAGCAACATGGTGGCGATCAGCGTGACCACGTAGGTTTCAAACAGGTCGGCCGCCATGCCGGCGCAGTCGCCGACGTTGTCACCGACGTTGTCGGCAATTACGGCAGGATTGCGCGGGTCGTCCTCGGGAATGCCGGCTTCGACCTTGCCCACCAGGTCGGCGCCCACGTCGGCGCCCTTGGTGAAGATGCCGCCGCCGAGGCGCGCAAAGATTGAAATCAGCGACGCCCCGAACGCCAGCCCGATCAGCGGCTCGATCAACTGGTGGGTGTTGACAGTGGCGGCGGCCAGGTCGGATGGCAGGCCGGCGGTGAGGTACATATAGAACAGCACCACGCCCAGCAGCCCCAGGCCAACGACCAGCATGCCGGTAATCGCGCCGCCGCGAAACGCCACGTCGAGCGCGGCGTTCATGCCACGGGTGGCGGCTTGCGCGGTGCGCACATTGGCACGCACCGAGACGTTCATGCCGATGAAGCCGCAGGCGCCCGAGAGCACGGCGCCGATCAGGAAGCCGAGCGCGGTATTAAAGTCGAGGAAGATGGCAATCAGGATCAGCAGTACCACGCCGACCAGGCCGATGGTGCGGTACTGGCGCGCCAGGTAGGCGGCGGCGCCCTGCTGGATGGCCAGCGAGATTTCCTGCATGCGCGCGTTGCCGGGGTCCTGGCGCAAGATCCAGCTGCGCGACCACAGGCCGTAAATGACGGCGATAACGCCGCAACCCACCGCTAACCACAAACTGGCTGCCATAGTGTCTCCCCTTTTTGTTATCGAGCGAACTGCGGAACAAACTCACAAAACGTCAAAGCGGGGGAATATGAACAGCCATGAAAAAAGCGGACGCTCGGTCCGCTTTCAGGTCTTATTCAGCCAGCGCTGCAAACACGCTGTCGCGGATTTGCTCCACCGCGCCTACCCCGGTGATACGGCGATACTTCGGTGCACCTTCGGCGCCCGACTTGGCCCAGTCGTTGTAGTAGCCAAGCAGCACTTCGGTCTGGTTGTGGTACACGTCCAGGCGTTTTTTCACGGTCTCGGCCTTGTCGTCGTCGCGCTGTACCAGGTCTTCGCCGGTAACATCGTCCTTGCCGTCGACTTTGGGCGGGTTGAACTTGACGTGGTACACACGGCCCGAACCCGGATGGCAACGGCGACCGTCCATGCGTTCGATGATCGAGGCGTCGGGCACGTCGATTTCCAGCACGTAGTCGACATTGATGCCGGCTTCCTTCATGGCGTCCGCTTGCGGAATGGTGCGCGGGAAACCGTCGAACAGGTAGCCGTTGGCGCAATCGTCCTGCTTCAGGCGTTCCTTGACCAGGCCGATGATCAGGTCGTCGGAGACCAGGCCGCCGGCGTCCATCACCTGCTTGGCCGCCAGGCCCAATTCCGTACCAGCCTTGATCGCGGCACGCAGCATGTCGCCGGTGGAGATCTGCGGAATATTGTATTTCTCTTTGATGAAATTAGCCTGGGTGCCCTTGCCGGCTCCTGGTGCTCCTAACAGAATCAGACGCATGAAGTTTCCTAAAAACAGATTTTTGGAGGGTGTGGTTAGTGG
Organism: Duganella sp. Leaf61; assembly: GCF_001421905.1. NCBI lineage: Bacteria > Pseudomonadati > Pseudomonadota > Betaproteobacteria > Burkholderiales > Oxalobacteraceae > Duganella > Duganella sp. Leaf61. The sequence goes on along the minus strand of NZ_LMLM01000003.1, from coordinate 72,598 downwards.
TGTTAGTTGTTGCATGGACACAGTATTAATACTGATTATCCGACTATCTTGGTACGAAACTTACCACAAAACTTGGCCCATCAGCCAGTTTGATACCGTTTATACCGTTTGTCACAGGCAAAAACGCGTTCCTGTGGGGATATTCGTATGAATAATGCACCAGCGTGACGCCGCAGCGCACCGCCATGGAACGTTATAACAGGCCCATGGGCCTGTTTGGTTTGATATGGATCAAGCCCCCACCTTCACGGCTGGCGGCACAGGCAGGCAAGTGCGGACGCTTAGTCCGTCTTGTCCTGCAGGGTACGGGCCTCGTCGGCCCACATGATGGGGATGCCGTCACGGATGGGGAACGCCAGGCGGTCGCCCTTGCAAATCATTTCCTGGGCCTTCTTATCGTACTCCAGGGGGCCTTTGCAGACCGGGCAAACCAGGATATCAAGCAATCTAGCGTCCACGACATTTCTCCACAATTTGGTCGGCCAGCGCGCCATCGATGTGCGCCGTGACCGGGACGACCCATAGTCGCGGGTCGCCTCTGAGTTCTTCAATTTGCGCACATTTTACTGCATCCTTCTCGGTGATCAAGATCACATCGGCGTGCAGCGCAGCGAAAGGCCGGTCGCGGAAGTCGTGGTGGTCGGGCAGCGCCAGCTCCTGGACGTTCAAACCGGCCGCCTTGAGCATGCCGAAAAACCGCGCCGGGTTGCCGATGCCGGCGGCTGCGGCCAGGCGCTGGCCGGGCTGCGCGAGGTCGGCCAGCACCTTGCGCTGGCTGCGGTCGGCCAGTTGCTCGGCGTGGCCGCCGGCCAATGTCATCTGGATCGGCGCCGGATAGTATCCTTCCGCGCTACCCGGTAACTGCGCCCGCACCGAGACCGCTGCCGCCTTGGGGGTTGCCGCCAGCGGCGCGCAGCCGACCGCGCGCACCAGTGCATCGGTGAGCACCGGCGCATTGATCACCGTGAAATCGCGCCGGCGCGACACCGGTTCGCGCAGCGGCCCGGCCGGCAGCAGCCAGCCGTTGCCGGCGCCACGGCCATCGAACAGGATGATTTCGATATCGCGCTGCAGCGCGTAGTGCTGCAAGCCGTCGTCGGTGAGCAGCACGTCGAGGTCGGGATAGGCGGCCAGCAGCGCGCGGCCGGTAGCGGCGCGATCGCGCCCCACCATCACCGGGCAGCCGGTGCGCTGGCGGATCAGCAGCGGCTCGTCGCCCACCTCGGCCGGCGTAGAGTCGGTGTCCACTTCACGCGCCGTATCGGCCGCGCTGCCGTGGCCGCGCGAGATCACGCCGGGCCGCATGCCGCGCGCCTGCAAAGCCTGCACCAGCCAGATCGTCAGCGGCGTCTTGCCGGTGCCGCCGATGTAGATGTTACCGACCACGACCACCGGCACCGGCAGCCGCGACGACGCCAGCCAGCCGGCGCGGAACAGCGCCGCGCGCGTGCCGCTCACCGCGCGGAACAGCACCGACACCGGCCACAGCGCGCATGCGAGCGGCCCACGGCGCAACCAGTTGCGGGTGAGCGTCGCTTCCAGCGAAGATTGTTTGGGGGGATTATTCGACAATACCTGAGTCCTCAATGCAGCCGGCGCTGCGCAGCAACGAACCGCCGCGCAGGCGGGCCACCGCTACTTGCCGCCGCCGGTCTGCGCCGCAAACGTCAGCTTCTCGAAGCCGGCCACGCGCGCCGCTTCCATCACGTTCACCACCATCTGGTGCATCGCGAACTGGTCGGCGTTGACGATCACGACCGGCTCCTTGTCCTTCAAGCCACCCTTCTCGGCCGCGCCGCGCAGCGCCTGCGCCAGGCCGGCCACGTCGCGGAACGATACGGGGTCGCCGTTGATCGTGTAGTTGCCCTTGGCGTCCACCGTCACATTGAGCTCGAACGGCTTTTCTTCGGGCTTTTGCGCCTCCGCCGTCGGCAGCGTGATCTGCAGTTCGGTGAACTTGCTGTAGGTGGTAGAGACCATCAGGAAAATCAAAATCACCAGCAGCACGTCGATGAACGGGATCAGGTTGATTTCTGGGTCTTCCCGGCCTTTGCCTTTGCGGAAATTCATATCCGCTCCTTACTTGCGCTGGCGATGCACGACATCGACGAACTTGACCGCCTGCTGCTCCATCTCGATCACGAAGCTGTCCACCAGCGCGCGGAAGTGGCGATAAAACACCAGCGTAGGCATGGCAATCGCCAGGCCGAAGCCGGTGTTGTACAGGGCCACCGAAATACCGTGCGCCAGTTGCGCCGGATTGGCGCCCGACGGGTTTTGCGAGCCAAAAATTTCGATCATGCCCACCACCGTGCCGAACAGGCCCATCAGCGGGGCCAGCGTGGCAATGGTGCCCAGCGTGGTGAGAAAGCGGTCGAGCGTATGGGCCACGCCGCTGCCCGCTTCCTCGATCGACTCCTTCATCACGTCGCGCGGCGCATCGACGTTGCGCAGCGCGGCCGACAGTACCACGCCCAGCGGCGAACTTTTTTCCAGCTTGTCGAGGATATCGGGCGTGATATTGCCCCCGCGATAAACCTGCACCACCTCGTCGAACAGCTTTTTCGGCAAGATTTTCGCGCGGCGCAGGTACAGCAAGCGTTCGATGATCAGCGCCGTGGCGACGATCGATGCAATCAACAACAACCAGATGGGCCAACCTGCAGCTTGGAAAATGGCGAGCAAAACAAACTCCTGTGGATGAATTGGATCGGGTTTTACCCCGAAGGCGCAATGTATCTTGTTGAGCCCCAGTCGGCAAGGGACACTTATGCCCACATTCTGTTGATAAGATTGTGCGCAAGCCCCATCGTTGCGATCTAATTGGTTGATTTGATTGGATTTTTTTATACTGGGTAAAATTTTGGCAGACCGTCTGTAAGCGGGCTACAGCGACTATTTCCACTGCATGCCCCCAGTTCTGCACAAATTTTGTGGATAAGATTGTGTGCAAGGGTCGGCACCAAATAGTAAGCCATTGATTCAAAACAAGTTTTTTTCAATGCATAAAATTAGCGCACGTCAACCCACAATGGGGCGGTGTTGCCTAATTAAACTTCTGCACATTTTATGTGGATAAATTTGTGCGCAAGCCCGCTCTGCTTCAGCAAAGTCCTTGATTTAGAACGACTTATCTTCTGTGAGTAAAAAACTGGCAGATCACATCCGGCAACGCTAAAACCCGGTTTTGACCACCCTGCCCTGCCGTGCACCCGGTCAGGTCCGGCTGCCACACCACAGCCTGTGCATTTCTGCACACATTGTGTGGATAAGATTGTGCGCAAGGCCCGGCGCTTTGTTGCAAGCCTTTGAATTTAAACAGGATAACAGCGCTGCCATAAAAAATGGCAGGGTCGGCGCCCACGTCGCGCGAGCCAGAGCCCTCCAATCCAGCTTGCAAGTCACTTTCGGGGTGGAAAGATGTTGAAAAAGCACCTCGGTTGCATGGAAACCACAGCCAGTCCTGGGGACAATTTCGACATTCCCCGGGCATGCAACCAGCTCCTTCGAGAAATGTAGATCCAATGTAACTGTTGTTACTTTTTGAGATTATTGGGCCTCTCTCGTTCCCCTACCATGATTCGACACCTGATTTTGCAGGCGTACAGATCCTGTGGAGAAACCATATGAAACTCAACAACATCACCATTGCCAAGCGCCTGGGCATGGGCTTCGGGCTGGTTGCCGTATTGCTGGTGGTCGTCATCGTACTGGGATTGACCAGCATGCGCGACATCCAGCAGCGCATGGACGAGATCACCGCAGTCAACGGCGTCGAGACGCGCCTGGCCCAGACCATGGACCTGACCGTGACCGAGCGCGCGCTGGCCATGCGCAACCTGATCTTGCTCAAGGAACCGAAAGAAGCGCAGATCGAGATCAAGCGCATTGCCGACCAGCAGGAAAAATACAGTAAAGCCCAGCAACAATTGGCGACGATGTTCTCCAGCCTGAAGGGCACGTCGGCCGATGAGCGCGACCTGCTGGCGCAGATACAAAAGCAGGCGGAGCTGGCTGCGCCGTTCATCGAACGCGCTACTGCGCTGGCACGCGAAGGCAAGCAGGAGGAAGCCTATAAAGTGTTGCGTTACGAGTTCCGCCCGGTGCAAAAGCAGTGGTGGGAACAGATCCGCAAGCTCGTCTCGATCGAGGAAAGACAGAACAAGGAAGGTACCGAAGCCGCTGCCCAAGCCTACGACAGCGCGCGCAAGCTGATGCTGGTGACCGGTGCCCTGGCGCTCATCACCAGTATCGTCGCGGCACTGCTGATCACGCGCGGCGTGACGCGCCAGCTGGGCTGCGAGCCGGCAGAAGCGGCCCGGATCGCCGGCCAGATCGCCGACGGCAACCTGGCAGTCGACATCACGCTGCGCGCCGGCGACCAGCACAGCTTGCTGTTCGCGATGCAAACCATGCGCGACAGCCTGGCGCTGATCGTCAAGCAGGTGCACGACAGCACCGGGACCATCGCCAGCGCCGCCAGCCAGATCGCTTCGGGCAACCTCGACCTGTCTTCGCGCACCGAGCAGCAGGCGAGCACGCTGGAGGAAACCGCCTCCTCGATGGAGGAGCTCACCAGCACCGTGCGGATCAACAACGACAATGCCCAGCAGGCCAACGGCCTGGCCGAAAAGGCGTCCGACGTGGCCGCCAAAGGCGGTGCGGTGGTGGCGCAGGTGGTCGATACCATGGCTGCCATCGACGTCTCGGCACGCAAGATCGTCGACATCATCGGCGTGATCGACGGCATCGCCTTCCAGACCAACATCCTGGCGCTGAACGCGGCAGTGGAAGCGGCGCGCGCCGGTGAACAGGGCCGCGGCTTCGCGGTGGTCGCCTCCGAGGTGCGCAACCTGGCCCAACGCTCGGCGGCGGCGGCCAGGGAAATCAAGGACCTGATCGGCGACTCGGTGGAGAAAGTACAGACCGGCAACCGGTTGGTCGACCAGGCCGGTTCGACCATGCACGAGGTGGTGGACAGCGTGAGACGGGTGACCGACATCATGACCGAGATGATGTCCGCCAGCAAGGAGCAGGCGTCAGGGATCGAACAGATCAATACTGCCGTCACGCAAATGGATGACGTCACTCAGCAGAATGCCGCGCTGGTCGAGCAGGCGGCAGCGGCGGCGCAGGCGATGCAGGAGCAGGTCAACAGCCTGAACGCAGTGGTCAGCGTGTTCAGGCTCGGCGAACACGCCAGCTTGCCGCCACCGCCGGCGGCCGCCCGCCAGCCACGGCCAGCCGTCGCAGCGCCCCGCCCCGCGCAGCCCCGGCTGGCCCTGCGCAAGCCCGCGCCGGCCAAGGCTGCCGATCCGCAATGGGAACAGTTCTGAGCCGGACAAGGAGAATTCCATGATGGCATTGAATAAGATCGACGACCGGGCCGACAGTGCCCCGCAAGTGTTCTGGCATGCAGGGCACGTCACCGCCGGGGAGCGCGGGCGCCAGTTCGGCCAGCGGGCCGCCACCGTGTGGCTCACGGGCCTGAGCGGCGCCGGCAAATCCACCGTGGCCTGCGCGCTCGAACGCTGCCTGGTCGGCGCGGGCCGCGCCGCTTACGTGCTTGACGGCGACAACCTGCGCCACCACCTGAACCGCGACCTCGGCTTCTCGCGCAGCGACCGCCAGGAAAACATCCGGCGCAGCGCCGAAGTGGCAAAACTGATGAACGATGCCGGGCTGATCGTCATCTGCGCCTTCATCTCGCCGCTGCGCGAAGACCGCGACATGGCGCGCCAGATCATCGGCGAACGTGACTTTATCGAAACCTACCTCAGCACGCGGCGCGCGGTGTGCGAGGCGCGCGACCCCAAAGGCTTGTACCGGCAGGCCCGCGCCGGCCTGATAGCCGAATTTACCGGCGTCTCCGCCCCTTACGAGGTGCCGCTGCAACCGAGCCTGGAGTTCGACACCGCCGTGCACTCGGTGCAGGACTGTTGTGCGCAGATATACCGGCACCTGGCGCCGCGCTTTGCCCGGGAGGCCGCGTGAGTGCCGGGCCCGCGCCAGGACGGCCGCGCCCGGTATTGATGATCCCGCTGCGCCGGTGCGGCAGCCACGCCTTGCGCCTGCGGCTGAACCTGTCGCCGGATTTCTATTCGCCGTACCCGCTGCACATCGTCGACCTGATGCCGCTGGTGCCGCTGTACGGCGACCTGCGCGACGACCACGCCTACTTCCGCATGGTGGTCGACGTGGTCGGCCTGCAGGCGGCCAGCATGGTCAAGTGGCCGGACCTGGCGTTCGATCCGGTCGATATCTTCGAGGCGATCCGCCACCAGCCGCGCAGCATCCACACCATCGTGTGGGAACTGCTGCTGCGTGCCGGCCAGCGCCGCCACGCCCGCGTGGTGATGGACAAGTCGCTCGACAGCGTGCATTACGCCGACGAGTTGATGGCGCTGCACCCGGACCTGCTGTTCATCAACGTGGTGCGCGATCCGCGCGCGCAGGTGGCCTCAATGAACCGCGCCATCATCCACGAGTTCGACACACTGCTGAACGCCCGCATCTGGCTGCGCGCGCACCAGGCGGCCGACCAGGTGACCGCGCGCTACCCGGACCGTGTGCTGACCATCCGCTATGAAGATTTCCTCTCGCAGCAGCAGGCGACGCTGGCGACCATCTGCCGCTTTCTCGACATCGCCTTCCTGCCGCGCATGCTCGATGTGGCAGCTTCACCGGAAGCGCGCCAGATTGCCCAGTTGTCGGCGCTGTGGTCGTCCAATTGCCATGCGCCGATCGCCGCCAACATCGACAAGTTCCGGCTGCAGTTGTCGGCAGATGAGCTCAATGTCATCGAAACCCTGACCGGCGCCTACCTGGACCGCTACGGTTATACCAGGCTGGCGGCCGGCGACGCCGTGGTATCCGGCGCGATGCACAGTGCCGCAGTGGACCGCTCGGTCGCCGCGCGCGAACGCGCCTGGCGTGACCTCGAACAGGCCAATTTCCGCGACTACGTGCTGCGCTGCAGCCGCGCGGACTACCTGGCCCAACTTGGTGCGCGACTGGCCCGGCAGGCGGCACGGCCGCAGCGCCACGCCCGCGCCACCCTTGCCGCGCTCGATCCGGCAAGCTTCGAGGTGGCCGATTAACTGCCTGCCGCAGCAAGTAATGAACATTTTTTGTGGATAACTTTGTGCGTAACCATGCCGGGCTTTGCCAAAGTCCTTGATCCATAAGGGTTTTTTACTGATGCAAGTAAATCAGGCAGTCGTAATTTTCGTTTAAAATCATGGACCTATCTATAATAGCTACAGCTGTTTATACAAGATGACCGCTGTGTGACCAGATTCACATAGTGTGGATAGTTTCCAGGAATGAAATGATGAACTTCGACGCCCCCCTCGACTCCACTGCGGCCAGCACGCCGGTGATCACCGTTTCCGCGCTCAACCAGGCGGTGGCGCGGCTGCTGGAGCGCTCGTTTCCGCTCACCTGGATCGCCGGCGAAATCTCCAACTTCACCCGCGCCAGTTCCGGCCACTGGTACTTCACGCTCAAGGACAATGCCGCGCAGGTGCGCGCGGTGATGTTCCGGGGCCGGGCCCAGTATGCCAACTTCACGCCGCGCGAAGGCGACAAGGTCGAAGTAAGGGCCCTGGTCACGCTGTACGGCGCGCGCGGCGACTACCAGATCAACGTGGAGGCGATCCGCCGTGCCGGCGTCGGCTCGCTGTTCGAGGCGTTTTTGCGCCTGAAGGAAAAGCTCGACGCCGCCGGCCTGTTCCACCCCGACCGCAAGCGCGCACTGCCCATGTTCCCGCGCACGGTGGGCATCGTCACCAGCCCGCAGGCAGCCGCGCTGCGCGACGTGCTGACGGCCTTGCGCCGGCGCGCACCGCACGTCAACGTGGTGCTGTACCCCACGCCGGTGCAGGGCCAGCTGGCCGCGCAAAAGATCGCTGCCGCCATCGACACGGCCTCGCTGCGCAACGACTGCGATGTCCTGATCGTGTGCCGGGGCGGCGGCAGCATCGAGGATTTATGGTCGTTCAACGACGAGGACGTGGCGTACGCGGTGGCCAACTGCCGCATGCCGGTGATTTCCGGCGTGGGCCACGAGACCGATTTTACGATCTGCGATTTTGCCGCCGACCTGCGCGCGGCCACGCCCACGGCGGCGGCCGAACTGGCGGTCACGCCGCGCGCCGACTGGCTGGCGTCCTTGCGCACCGACGCCACCGACCTGCGCCGCGCCATGCGCCGCGCACTTGGCGACTCCGCGCAAACGCTCGACAGCTACACGCGCCGCCTGCTTAACCCCAACGCCCAGATCCGCCAGCAGCGGTTAAAACTGCTGGCGCTATCGACCGCGATGATGCACGCCAACCGGGCGCCGCTCACGCGTGCGCGCCACCAGCTCGACCGCCTGGGCGAACGGATGGCCGCCTGCACACCCGACACCCGCGCCGCGCACGCGTCGCTGGCCGGCCTGCGCCACCGCGCCACGATCGGCATGGCGCGCACGGTGCAGCAGCGCCGCGCGGCATTGGCGGCATTGTCGTCACAGCTGGAGTTGTTAAATCCGCAGAGAACGCTGGAGCGCGGGTATGCAATCGTGACCGACGAGGCGGGGGCAGTGGTGCGTTCGCCAGCGCAGATCGTGGCGGGACGCACGCTAGGCGTGCGCCTGGCCGAAGGCGCTGCCGTGGTGGACGTGGCGGCGGTTCGATAGACCCATGGTTGCCGCGTGCGCGGGGCGCCGATTTAATCCGTCGACAACATCGCCGACATGCCGATCAGCACCGGGTATTTTTCGGTGATCACGTAGGTCGGGATGTGCGCCAGGTAGTCCGAAAAGCGCCCCTTCTGCTCGAAACGCGCGCGGAACCCCGAGCGCTCGAAAAATTCGCTCATCTGCAGCACCGTGCGCCCGCCGATATAGATGCCGCCCTTGGCGCCCAGGGTAAGCGCCACGTTGCCGGCCACCGTGCCCAGCATCTCGCAAAACGCCTCGAGCGCCTCTTCGCACACGGGGCACAGGCGGTGCAGGCCGCGCTCGACGATCTCCTGCGTGGTCAGCACCTGCGGTTCGATCCGCGCCCGTTCGCACAGCGCGCGGTAAGCGAGGCCCAGGCCGATCCCCGACACCAGCCGCTCGCTCGAAACGTGTTCGTGGTGGCGGCGCGCGTAGCGCAGGATGTCGATTTCGCGCTCGTTCATCGGTGCAAACGTGGTGTGGCCGCCTTCGCTGTCGATCGCGATCCAGCGCTCGCCCACCGGCACCAGGTACGACACGCCGAGGCCCGCGTCCGCCCCTACCAGGCCGATCACGGCGCCGTCGCGCGGCGTGCCGCCGCCTACCTGGTGCTTGTTCTCGGGCGCCAGGTGCGGCAGCGCGGACGCGAGCGCGCGCAGGTCGTTGACCACCACCAGCGACTTCAAACTGAATTGCGAGCACACGGCTTCGATCGAAAACGACCAGTGGTGGTTGGTCATGGTGACCCAGTCGCCGTCGATCGGGTTGGCGATCGCGATGCCGGCGTAGCGCGCCTGGTAGCCGCCCGCCGCCACCGTGGCCGGCTGTGCCAAATAGGCCACCAGCGCCGCGCCCAGCGTGGGATAGGCGGCGCAGTCGGCCACCCAGACCGCGTCGATCTGCTGCGGGGCGGTTTCCACCGCAAAGCTGGCGCTGCTGCCGCCGATGTCGGCCAGCAGGCGCGGGCCGCTGGCGCCGTGTGAAAAGTTCGATTCCATGTCTCTGACCTCTGCTTATTCTTGTTGTGCGTTCAGCCAAATCTTCACGCAACCTGGGCTGAACAAATCGGGCCGATTATAAGTCAGGCCCCTAAATATGGTAATCTTCGCTGAAAAGGATTTCATAATACTTCGTCAAGGATTGCACGTTGCCAGATACTTCCCCCTCCTCCGGCCCATCGACATTAATGGACGTTGCCCGCCTGGCGGGGGTCTCACCGAGTACCGTCTCGCGCATCCTCAACGGCACCGCCAAGGTCTCCGACGACAAGCGGCTGGCCGTGCTGGCTGCCATCGAGAAGGTCAGCTTCGCCCCGAACCAGATGGCGCAAGGGCTCAAGAAGGGCCGTTCGCTGACCATCGGCATCGTGGTACAGGATATTTCATCGCCATTCTTCGACGAGACACTGCGCGGCATCGACGACGGCCTCAAAGGCACCGGCTACGCGTCGGTGATCGTCAGCGGCCACTGGAACGCCGATGAGGAAGCGGACCGCGTGCGGCTGCTGCTGGCGCGCAAGGTCGATGGCATCATCCTGCTGTCGGGCCGCATTTCCGACGAGGCCGTGCTGGGCTTCTCTGGCCAGCGGCCGATCGTCTCCACCGGCCGCGCGCTGCAAACCCGCACTGCGCTGGGCTTCAAGACCGACAACGAATACGGCGCCTGGCTGGCCGTGCGCCACCTGGTCGAACTGGGCCACCGCCGCATCGCCTTCATTTCCGGCCCTGCCAACAACCACGATGCCGACGAACGCCTGGCCGGCTACCGCCGTGCGCTTACTGAGGCGCAGATCGACATCGACCCGGCCCTGGTCGTGGAAGGCAATTACCACGAAGCGAGCGGCATGATGGCGATGAACCGCCTGTTCGACACCCACCAGCAATTCACCGCCGTGTTTGCCGCCAACGACCTTACTGCCTACGGCGCGCGCCTGGCCCTGTATCGCAAGGGCATCCGCGTGCCCGACGACATCTCGCTGGTCGGCTTCGATGACCTGCCCGGTTCGTCGTACACCACGCCGCCGCTGACCACCGTGCGCCAGCCGATGTACGACATGGGCCGCATCGCCACCCAGGCGCTGCTGCGGCTGATCAATGGCGAAACGGTGCAGGGCGAGATCCCTCCCGTAGAACTCGTAGTGAGAGAAACCACCCGCAGAGTACGTTGATCCCACACGCATTCCGGGGCCATTTTGGCAGCAAGACGGCATCCCCCGTACAATAATGACGTTTCGCCAAAAACCACCTGGTTTCTGATAAACCCCATCCCATAAAGGAAGCTCCATGGAACATACCCTGCCACCTCTGCCATATGCCATCGACGCCCTGGCGCCACATATCTCGCAAGAAACGCTGGAATACCACTACGGCAAGCACCATCAGACCTATGTGACCAACCTGAACAACCTGATCAAGGGCACCGAGTTCGAAAACCTGTCGCTGGAAGAAATCGTCAAGAAATCGTCGGGCGGCGTTTTCAACAATTCGGCCCAAGTGTGGAACCACACCTTCTACTGGAACAGCCTGACCCCGGGCGGTAAAGCCGTGAGCGGCGCGCTGGCCGATGCAATCAACGCCAAGTGGGGTTCGTTCGACAAGTTCAAGGAAGAATTCACCAAGTCGGCCGTGGGCAACTTCGGTTCGAGCTGGACCTGGCTGGTGAAAAAGGCTGACGGTTCGCTGGACATCGTCAACACCTCGAACGCCGCTACCCCACTGACCACCGATGCCAAGGCACTGATCACCTGCGACCTGTGGGAACACGCTTACTACATCGACTACCGCAACGTGCGTCCTAAGTACATCGAAACCTTCTTCGCGCTGGCGAACTGGGACTTCGCAGCCGCCAACTTCAACTGAATCAACTGAAGACGGCGCAATAAGCAAAAGCCCGAACCCTGCAAAGGGTTCGGGCTTTTTTACATCTATAGAAACTCAAGGACGCGCGGTCGGTACGCCGCCGGTGCGCCGGCCCAGTTCCTCGCCGCCTTCGATATCGCCCTTCACTTCGGTATCGCTGTCGCCGCGACTGTCGTCGGGCTCGATGCCGATGTGATCTTCCGGCACGCTGCCGTCGTCGTCGAGCGGCACCGGGTCGCGGAAGTCGCCGTCAACCAGGCGGTCCGACGATGGCATCGCTTCCACGTGGTCGAAACCTATATCGCCCGCTTCCAGCGTTTGCGAGCCGACGTCGATGCGCTCGCCCGTGCCTTGCGCATCGGTATCGCTGTCGAGCGCCAGGTCGTGGTCATTGGCCACGTCGCTGCCGCTGTCGGAGTTGTCGCTCGGCCCCAGGCCACGCGTGCCGTGGCCGCTGCCAAGGCTGCGGTCTTTACCTCCGAGGATGTAGTCCGGGTCCAGGGTGCTGTCTGCCATGATCTGCTCCTTCAACTGTAAAACACCATTGCACCACGGTGGGTACTCGCGTTCGGTGCGGCCACGCGCACATTGCGGCACTTGGCTATCGTGCAGATAGGAATTTTTTACTTTACAAATGTACTATTCAGGGATATAGTTACGGTCATCAACAACATCACTGACCAGGAGCCATCATGAGCACCACCACCAAAGACCTGCTGCGCGCTGCCGCCACCGTCGTCTTCGCCATTGCCGCCACCGCCACTACCGTGAGCAGCGCCTTCGCCGCCGAAGCGGCCGCCACCAACACCACCGTTGTCGCCAAGGCCGACCAGCCACACCAGCTGACCCGCGCCGAAGTGCAGGCGCAAGTGATCGAAGCGCGCAAGAACGGCACCCTGCTCGAAACCGAGGCCGACTTCGACGTCGCCCAGACCCGCCAGCACGTCGCCAAGTAAGCAGCAATGATCTTCGCCATGACTTCGTCCTCCCGCCCACAGGTCCGCCCCCTCGCCACAGCACTATTGGCCTGCGCGCTGGCGGTGCTGGCCGGCTGCGCCGACATGGGCAAGATCGAGCCGCAGGCAGTCGCCATCAAGCCGCTGGAACTGAACGCCGGCAAGGCGATTGCGGACGCCGGCGCCGATGTGGCCTGGCCCACGCAAGCCTGGTGGGAAGCGCTGCACGATGACCAACTGAACGCACTGGTGGCCACGGCAATCGCCGGCAGCCCCAACCTGCGCGCTGCCGAAGCGCGCGTGCGCCAGGCCGAGTCGCTGGCCGGCGTGGCCCATGCCGGCACGCTGCCCAAGGTGGATGCGTCGGCCAGCATCGACCGCGAACTGTACACAGCCAATGGCGCGATTCCCGCCGCCCTGGCCGGCAAGACCGCGTGGAAAAATACGGCCATGCTGTCGGGCTCGTATGACCTCGACCTGTGGGGGCGCAACCGCGACCTGCTGGCCGCCGCGCTCGACGATGTGCGCATGGCCTCGGCCGAAGCGCAAATGGCGCGCCTGACCCTGGAAACGGCCATCGTGCGCGCCTATATCCAGTTATCGCTCGACTACACGCTGCAAGACAGCGTGGCCGAGAACCTGGAACAGCGCCACCGCATCCTCGAGATCACGCGCCAGCGCCGCGCCGCTGGCCTGGCGACCGAGCTGGAAGTGGCAAACATCGAAACAACGCTGCCAGCTGGCAATCGCGAGCATGAGCAGATCGGCTCGTCGATCGCCCTGCTGCGCAACCAGCTGGCAGCCCTGATCGGCAAAGGACCGGGCGACGGCGAATCGATCGCCCGGCCACAGCTGACCCTGCAAGACGGCGCTGGCGCGCGTGTTCCCGCCACGCTGCCTGCCGAACTCGTCGGTCGCCGGCCCGATATCGTGGCCCAGCGCTGGCGCGTGGAAGCGGCCGGGGCGCGCATCAACAGCGCCAAGGCCGACTTTTATCCGAACGTGAACCTGGCGGCGTTTGTCGGTTTGCAGTCGCTGGGCTTCCCGCGCTTTCTGGAAAGCCACGCGAAGATGGCCGGCGTCACCCCGGCGATCAGCCTGCCGATTTTTGAAGGCGGCCGCCTGCGCAGCCAGCTCGGCAACCAGACCGCGCTATACGACGTGGCCGTCGAGCAGTACAACGGCGTGGTGGTCCAGGCCATGTCGGACGTGGCCAACGCGCTGGTGCGGATCGAATCGGTGAAGCAGCAAGATCAACTGGCGCAGCAGGCACTGGCCTCGGCCCGGCGCCAGCAGCAGCTGGCCGAACGGGCCTACAAGGCCGGCATGACCGATTCGCTCAACGTCATCAACGCCCAGCTGACGTTGCTGAACGAGCAGCAGCAAATGGCGCAAGTGGCAAGCAAACAACTCGATAACTATGCATTGCTGATGACGGCACTGGGTGGAGGGGTAAAACTGGATTGATCCCCAGTTTCTAATAGTACAATCGTCCTTTTACGATGAGCAGAGGAGCAAGGCAATGAGTAGTAGTTTCGACGCGACCAACAAGCGCCTGAAAAACATCCATGCCCGTATCCCTGAGTTTCCAGAGGATCTCATGCGGTTGCTGCGCATGACCTATCACGTCCAGAAGCGCATCAAGGACCTGAGCAACGCAGCATTGCGCAAACACGATCTGGTGGACACCAGTTATATGGTACTGGCGGTGTTGTATGGATCGGAAAATGAAACCTCCACCGCCTCCACGCTGGGCGAAGCCTGCATGGAGAAACCGGCCAACCTGACGCGCGTGTGCAACGACCTGGAAAAACAGGGACTGATCTCGCGCGGCAACCGTCCCGGCGACCGGCGCTGCGTGATGATCACGCTCACCGACGCCGGCCGCGAGATGGCCGAAAAAGTGATGCCCGAAGTCTGGGGCACCACCACGCGTGCGTACGACGGCTATGCCGCCTCGGACATCGCCGCACTGGAAACCCTGCTCGCAAGGCAGCTCGACAACCTGGAAACACTCACTTAGGCAAGCAAACATGACCGCTCCCCGCGCCGCCACCCCTGATAAACACCAGAACGCGGCGCGCGGAGCGTTTCACTGGGTCGCCAGCGAAACGGCGGCCTGGTACGGCGTCGAAGGTCCGCGCCTGATGTACGTTGCCAAGGCCATGCTGGCCGCGTTTACCGCGCTGTGGCTGGCGTTCCGCCTCGAACTCGACTCCCCCTTCACCGCCCTGGCCACCACCATCATCCTGGCCCTGCCCAGCAGTGGCATGGTGCTGGAAAAAGCCTTTAACCGCTTGCTCGGCACCCTGGTCGGCTGTACCGCTTCAGTGATCCTGGTGGCGCTGTTCCCGCAGTCGCCGGTGCTGCTGTTTAGCGGCGTGGCGCTGTGGATTGCGCTGTGCACGGGCGGCGCCGCCATGCACCGCAACCAGCGCTCGTACAGCTTTGTGCTGGCCGGCTACACCGCCTGCATGATCGCCGTGCCCGCCATCGACAACCCGGCCCACGTGTTCACGCTGGCCGTCACCCGCCTGACCGAGGTAGGTCTGGGCATCATCGTCGCCACCGTGGTGCACGACGTGATCTTCCCGCGCCGTCATTCGCAGACGGTGATGCGCACCGTGCAGGCGCGCTACACGAGCTTTATCGGCTTTTGCCAGAAGGTGCTGGAGCACCGCCTGTCGCCGGCCGAGACCGAAATCAACCACCTCAAATTCGCCGCCGATATCGCCGCGCTGGAATCGGGCCGCGCCGCCGCCTATTTCGAGGCCGGCCATGCCAGCACGCACACACGCCAGCTGCATGCATTCAACGCCGCCTTCATGGACGTGCTCACCACCTTTTATACGCTGCACCGGCTGATCCACCGCCTGCGCGCCAACAACGCAGTGCCGGTCCTGGCGCTGGTCGAACCGATCCACGCCAGCATGGCGGCAGCGCTCAAGGACGATTTGACGGCCGCGCGCATGGCGCAAATGCGCACCGGGCTGGCCGCCGACATCGCCGCCGCCCATGCCCAGGCGGGTCCACTGGAACGCCCGCAGCGGATCGACTTCGACACGGCGGTGGAACTGCTGCAACGCTTCGCGCGCGACCTCGGCGAATTCGCCGCGCTGTACCACGGCCTGGCCGAAGACAAGCGCCAGCAAGTGAACGATCCGGTCAGCTACACGCCGCGCACGCCGCCGGCCATCGTGCTGGCCTCGAGCTTCCGCGCCGGTGCCACACTGCTCGTCGCCGCCGGCGCCTGGTACTGGCTGGCCTGGCCCGGCATGGGCAACGTGATCCTGATGGCGACGATTTTCTGCGCGCTGGCGTCGTCGTCGCCACGCCCCACCGCCATGGTGCACCAGGTGCTGATCGGCTTCCTGATCGCCGTGCCGCTGTGCTTTGTCACCGAGTTCTGGCTGGTGGCGCGGGCCGACGATTTCGCGCCGATGGTGCTGGCCACCCTGCCCATCTTCGCGCTGGGCGCCTACATCACCACCATCCAGAAATGGGCCGGCATCGGCATCGGCCTGGGCCTGTTCCCGGCCACGCTGCTGGTGCCCACCAACCAGATGCACTACGACGTCGAATCGTTCCTGTCGAGTGAACTGTCGCTGATCATGGGCGTGGTGGTGGCGTACGTGATGTTCGCGGTGGTGCTGCCCGAGCATACGATGGGCCAGCGCGACCACGTGGCCGCCGCCCTGTGGAGAGAAGCGCGCAGTGCCTGCACGGCCAAGCTGGGACGCCTGAAACGCCGCTTCGACAACCGCGTGCGCGACCTGCTCAGTCAACTCAACGCCGCCTCGGGCCCTGCCCCCAACGATGCGGCCCGCGCCGTGGTGCGCCAGGGTTTGACCCTGCTGGAACTGGGCCACGCCGTGATCGAACTGCGCCAGCTGATCGCGGCCTCGCAAGCGGGCCCGGTGCGCCACAGCCTGCAGCAGGTGGTGGCGCGCGTGGCCGACTACCTGCAAACGCCGCAGCGCGCCCAGGGCCAGCTGGCGCTGGAAGTGATCCTGCAAGCGGGATCGGCCATCCGCGCCGTGCTCCCCGAGGCCGCCAACGACCGCCTGCCTGCACTCAATACCGCGCTGGCCGACCTGCATTCCATTTACACGTCCTTGCTGGACCAGATTTCAACAGGAGAACCCCGCCATGCCGCGTGATATCAACTTTTTCGGCGTGCTGCTGCCCGGCGTGCTGCCGCTGTTTTTGCTGACGCTGGTGCTGCAAGTGGCGCTCGACAGCGTGCTTACCCGCGTGGGCGTGTACCGCCACAGCTGGCATCCGGCGCTGGTGCGCGTGTGCCTGTTCGTCTGCATCTTCAGCGCCCTGCTGATCACCCTGTATCAATAACTTTTGCGAGATCAACCGTGAGCGCATCCAAAATCTTCCGCTTCTTCCTGACCATACTGTTACTGGGCGCCGCCCTGTTCCTGGGCCGCATGGCCTGGGACCGCTACATGGATTCCGCCTGGACCCGCGACGGCCGCGTCAAGGCCGACGTGGTCACCATCAGCGCCGACGTGGCGGGCACCGTCACCGAGGTGCTGGTGCGCGATAACCAGTTTGTCCACAAGGGCGACGTGCTGTTCGTGGTGGACAAGGCGCGCTACGAGAATACGCTGGCGCAGGCCAACGCCGCGCTGCGCGCGCAGCAGGTGGAAAAAGGCCGCCGCACCAAGGAGGCCAACCGCCGCGCTGCGCTCGACGCCTCGATCATCTCGGCCGAAAACCGCGAGACCGCCGAATTTGCGGTAGGCACGGCATCGGCCCAGTACCAGGCGGCGCTGGCAGCGCGCGACATGGCTGCGCTCAACGTCGAGCGCACCACCGTGCGCGCGCCGGTTACCGGCTATGTCACCAACCTCAATGTGCACGCGGGCGACTTTGCCGCCGTGGGCGCGTCCAAGCTGGCCGTGATCGACAGCGCCTCGTTCTACGTGGTGGGATATTTTGAAGAGACCAAGCTGCCGCTGCTCAAACTCAACGACAAGGTCGAGATGCGCCTGATGAGCGGCGACATCGCCCTGCACGGCCACATCGAAAGCATCGCGCGCGGCATTACCGACCGCGACGCCAACCTGGGCCGCGAACTGCTGGCCGACGTCAACCCCACATTCAGCTGGGTGCGGCTGGCGCAGCGGGTGCCGGTGCGCATCCACATCGACCAGCAGCCCAAAGACGTGACACTGGTGGCCGGCACCACCTGCACGGTGGTGATCCACCGCCAGGCGTAAAAAAAGCCCGCTGACGCGGGCTGTGGCTGACTGTGATTACACGTCCGGAGAGGTATGCGTAAGGGCATAGTGCAGGTGCTGCCACCAGTGCTCGCGCGAATCGACCATGCGCAGGCACTTCTTGTCCACCTCGGTGGGGAACACTTTATCCTGGCACTGCCTGGTCATCAACGCATTGCGCTGATTCTCGGCATTGACCAGCGCTGCCGACAGCCATATCACGAGCCCCAGCAGCACCACGGCCGTGGTCCAGGCGATATGGTTGATATAGGAAAACTCGTACAGGTTCTCGATGGCCGGTGCTGATTCCTTGTAGATATGCATCACCTTGCCTTCGGCATCCTTGCGTTCCTTGCTGATTTCTTTCATCGCTCATCCCATCGAATAAAACCGCGCCCGCGTCGCAGACGTGCCACGACGCGAGGTTACCACTGTTTCGTTTAAAAGTCGTAGCGCGCCGAGAGTTTCAGCTGGCGGCCGTCGGCGGTGTAAATGCCGCCGTTGCCGAACACGCAATTGAATGCCTGCGAATAGTAACGCCTGTCCGTCAGGTTCTGGCCCGACAGCGCCAGCTCCCACTGGCCGAACTTGCGCGCGTAGCGGGCATCGAGCGTGGTGTATGACGGGATCTTGCTCGAGCAGCTGTTGGCGTAATCGTCGCCATAGCGCTGGTCATCGACCCACTGCACGCCGATGTCGGCGCTCTGGCCGTTGGCCGGCATCCAGCTCAGGCGCGCGGTCACGGTATTTTCAGGCACCAGTGCAATCTGCTTGCCGTGGTTGACGCCCGCGCGGAACTTGGCGTCCACGTACTGGTAATGCGCGCTCACGCTCCAGTCGGCGGCAATGCGCTGCTCGGCATCGAGTTCGAAGCCCTGGCGCCTGGTCGGGTCGAGGTTGGCGTTGGCGCCGAACGGCGGCACGGTCGGATCGTAGAAGATCTCGTCCGTCAGGTTGCTGCGGAAGATACGCGCGGTAGTCTTGCTGCCGGCACCCATGACGTAGGTGGCGCCCAGTTCCAGGTCCTTCGATTTCTGCGGACGCAGCACCTGGTTGACCACCGGCGTGCCGGCGTTGTCGTCCGCGTTGGCCAGGCGATAGCTCTGGCCTGCCTTGCCGAACACGGTCAGCCCGCTGACCGGCATGTAGCTCAGCTGGACCTCCCAGGCGTTCACGCCCTGGGTGGTGTCGTAGCCGGTGGTGGCAAAGCCCAGCGGATCGCGGAATTTTTTGTCGAACAGCTCGCGGCGCACGCCAGCAGAGATGCGTCCTTCGTGCACCGGATCGAAACGCAGTTCGTCGCGAAGGTAGATGGCTTTCGATTTCTGCTCGGCGTCGGCGGCGGAAAAATCGGCGGTGGTGGCGCGCTCCCACTTGGTGAAGTCGGCGCCGAACACCAGTTCATTGACCATGCCGCCCACCGCGCCCAGCTTGCGCACGCGCGGCGAGAACTGCCACTGTTTGGTTTCGTAGCTGCTGACCGACGGGCCAAACGCGTAGTTGTACAGCGCGTCGACGGTTTTCTTGCGGTACGACAGCTCGGCCGCCACGTCGTGGCCATACACGCGATATTCGCCAAAGGCAGTCAGGCGGTCGCTGTCGAGCGAGCCGTAATCGTTGGGCGAGAAGGTCTGGCGCGGATTGGCGTTGAACTGCGCTTCGGTCAGCGCACCGGGCAGACGCGAGTCCTGGCGCGCGCCTTCGTAGCGCACGCCCACGCGGCCGGCATCATTGTGCCATTGCAGGCCGCCGCTCAGCTGGGTTTGCTTGAAGTCGTTGTTGTCGCGGTAGTTGTCGGTGCGCTGGTGGCCGGCGCTGACATCGGCCGAAAAGTCGGCCCACGACTGCGCCATGGTGGCGCGCGCTTCGCCGGCGTTGAAGCTGCCGCCTTCGACGAACACGCTGCCGCTGCCGGCGCGCTGGTTCGGGCGCTTGGTGACGATGTTGATCACGCCGCCGGTGGCGCCGTCGCCGTACAACACGCTGGCGCCGCCGCGCGTGATCTCGATGCGCTCGACGCTGTCGATCGGGATCGTGGACAGGATGGCATTGGCTTGCTCGTTCTCCGACAGGCGCACGCCATCGACCACGATCACCATGTTCTGGGCGCTGTTGGCGCCGAAGCCGCGCAGGTCGAGGCCGAAGTCGGGGCTGCCGGTCAGGCTCTGGCGGCCGTACACGCCACCGATCTTGCGGATCGCGGCATTGACGTCGCCGGCGCCGGCGCGGCGGATCTCGTCGACCGTGATCACGGTGGCGCCGATGGGCGCGAGCGACGGATCGGCATCGAAACGGGCGCCGGTGATGGTCACGGGATTCAATTCCTGTGCAACTTGCGCCAGGGCGGCAGGCGCGGTGAAGCAGAGGGAAATGGCGGCTGCCAGCAGGCGCGGACGGAGGGAGATAGACATGGGATGAATGACCAGTGAAACGGGAAGGCGCATATTATACGCGTGATATTTTTACTTCTGCCGCGATCCAGATTCTGGAGCAGGCCGGCGGCGATCCCGCATCGCTCGACGACGGGCGCGGCTTCGACCACGGCACGTTTTCCGCCATGGTACCGGTGTTTCCGGACGCGGACGTGCCGATCGTGCAGCTCTCGCTCAAGCACGGACTCGATGCGCGCACCCATGTCGAGGCGGGCCGTTTGCTGGCGCCGTTGCGCGATGAAGGCGTGCTGATCGTCGGCAGCGGCCTCAGTTACCACGACCTGCGCGCGTTCAACGCCCAGGGCGCGGCAGCGTCGCATGCATTCGACGACTGGTTGCGCGCAGCGATGGCGCTGCCCGCTGCCGAACGAACGGCGGCGTTACTGGAATGGGACAAGGCACCCGGTGCGCGCATGGCGCATCCGAGGGAGGAGCATTTACTGCCGCTGATGGTGGTGCTGGGTGCGGCCGAAGACGATACGGCCACGGTGCCATATCACGAAGATGCGTTCATGGGCGCGCTGGCGGTAAGCAGTTTCAGATTCGGGTAGCCGACCGCAGAACCGTCATCCCTGCGCCGGGACGACGGTATGGACGGTGCAGGCAGACGGTTACGTCCCGCGCTTGCCATTGGCGGCGTTGCGCGCCTTTTCGGCCGCAGCCGCCGCCTTCTCCGCATTCTTGATCGCCATCTCCGCCTCGTGCGCCGCCAGTCGCTCCGCGCGCGAAGCGGGGGTTTCCAGCGAAATGCGGCCGAGCACGCCGCTGCGGTAGTCGCCCAGGAAAGTGTGCGACGCCTTTTCGAAATCGTAGTCGCCACCCTTCTGGCGGAAGCCGCGCTTGGCCGCAATGCCTTCCACCACGGCGATGCCATCAAAACTCTCGATCTCCTTGAAGCCGTAACGCGCCACCAGCAAATCAGGGTAGTAACGCAGCATTTCGTCGGCCAGGTACACGGCCACTTCTTCCTCGATCAGCGCGTTGGAGCCGATCGCGTGGCTGGCGGCCAGCATCAGGCCGTCGGTGGGCAGCGCGATCTTGGGCCACAACATGCCGGGGGTATCGACCAGGATGGTGTTCTTGTCGAGGTAGAGCTTTTGCTGCTGCTTGGTCACGGCCGGCTCGTCGCCCACCTTGGCCACGCGCTTTTTCAGCAGCGCGTTCATCAGCGTCGACTTGCCGACGTTGGGGATCCCCATGATCATGATGCGCAGCGGCTTGGTGGGCACGCTGCGGTGCGGCGCCAGCTTGCGCGCCAGGTCGAGCACGCGCGCCACGTCGGCCGGCTTCTTGGTGGTCATCGGGTACGCGGTCACGCCGTCCTGGGCGTTGTAGAAATCGGCCCAGCGCGACGTGGCGTCCGGGTCGGCCAGGTCGATCTTGTTGAGGATTTTCAGGCACGGCCGCTGGCGGAACTTGCGCAGCTCCTCCACCATGGGGTTGGTGCTGGCCTCGGGCAGGCGCGCATCGACCACCTCGATCACCAGATCGATGTTTTCCATTTGCTCCGCCGCCTTCTTCTTGGCGGCGTTCATATGCCCCGGGTACCATTGTATCGACATGCTCTGACCTTCAAAATCGTTCTGACAATCCGCTATTTTACCTGCTGGCCGGTGCGGGATTCGGATATCATGGTCCGTCTTGCTTTTCCCTAATCATATAAACAATATTGTCATCCGGAGTTTTTAACGATGAATAGTGCGGCACTGTCCAATCCGCGGGAAATCACCATCCGCGGGATTTTCCTCGGCATTCTCATCACGCTGGTGTTTACCGCCGCCCAGGTGTACCTCGGCCTGAAGGTGGGCCTCACATTCGCCACGTCGATTCCGGCGGCGGTGATCTCGATGGCGCTGCTGTCGGCATTCAAGAACGCCACCATCCAGGAAAACAACATCGTCCAGACCATCGCCTCGGCTGCCGGCACGCTGGCCTCGGTGATCTTCGTGCTGCCCGGCCTGTTGATGGTCGGCTGGTGGGCGCACGTGCCGTTCTGGCCCACGTTTGGCGCCTGCGCCATCGGCGGCGTGCTGGGCGTGATGTACACGGTGCCGCTGCGCCGCGCGCTGGTGTCGCAATCGACGCTGCCCTACCCGGAAGGCGTGGCTGCCGCCGAAGTACTGAAAGTCGGCACCGCCACCCGCGAGGGCGCCAAGGAGGGCAAGGCGGGCCTGCAGGCAGTGCTGCTGGGTGCAATCGCCTCGGCTGTCATGGCCCTGGGCGCGGCCGCCAAGGTGATGGCCGCCGAACTGACCTTTTATTTCCGCACCGGCGCTGCCGGCGCCACCGGCATCGGTGCGGCCGGTTCGCTGGCGCTGATCGGCGCCGGCCACCTGATGGGCATCACGGTCGGCATCGCCATGCTGGTCGGCCTTGTGATCGCCTGGGGTATGCTGGTGCCGTTGCTCACGTCGCTGGCGCCAGCCGCTGCCGGCGTGGGCGCCGAGGCCCACGCGCTGGCGATCTGGAGCAAGGAGGTGCGCATGATCGGCGCCGGCGTGATCGGCGTCGCCGCCATCATCACCCTGGCCGGCCTGGCCAAGCCCATCATCGGCGGCCTCAAGTCCGCGATGGACACCGCGCGCCGCGCCAAGCTCGATGGCGCCGTCATCGACCGCACCGAGCAGGACATCCCGATCTTCATGGTCGGCCTGGTGACCCTGCTGGCGATGGTGCCGGCCGGCTGGCTGCTGGCCAGCTTCCTGCAAGGCGGTCCGCTGGCCGAACTGGCGTTGCCGCTGGTGGCCGTAGGCGTCGGTTACATCCTGGTCGCCGGTATCTTTGCCGCCGCCGTGTGCGGCTACATGGCGGGCCTGATCGGCTCGTCCAACTCGCCGGTGTCCGGCATCGCGATTCTGACCATCCTCGGCGCCGCACTGACGGTGGGCATGGTCGGCCGCAGCGTGATGGGGCCGGAAGTGGCGCACGCGCTGATCGCCTACGCGCTGTTCGTCACCACCGTGGTGCTGGCGGTGGCCGTGATCGGCAACGACAACCTGCAGGATCTGAAGACCGGCCAGCTGGTCAACGCCACGCCGTGGAAGCAGCAGGTAGCGCTGCTGATCGGTGTGTTTGCCGGTTCGTGCGTGGTGCCGCCGGTGCTGGAACTGCTCAACCACGCCAACGGTTTCGTCGGCGCACCGAATCTCGATTCGATCTCCGACCAGCCGCTGGCCGCGCCGCAGGCGCAACTGATTTCCACGCTGGCCAAGGGCGTCATCGGCGGCAAGCTGGAATGGGACCTGCTGGGCTATGGCGCGCTGATCGGCCTGGGCCTGGTCTTGATCAACTTCCTCCTGAAGAAGTCGTCGAACGACAAGTACAGCCTGCCGCCGCTGGGCGTGGGCCTGGCGATCTACCTGCCCAGCGCCGTGATCACGCCGGTGGTGCTCGGTGCGGTACTGGGCTACTACTTCGAGAAATCGGTCGGCAATTCGCCGGCCGGTGAAACCGCCAAGCGCCTGGCCGTGCTGATCATGTCGGGCTTCATCGTGGGCGAGAGCCTGTTCAACGTCGCGCTGGCCGGCCTGATCGTGGTCTCGGGCGAAGGCGAACCGCTGGCGATCGCCACGTCGCTGACCGAGGCGCACACCATGCTGATCTCGCTGGTGGTGGCCGTGTTCGTGGTCACGGGCCTGTACCGCTGGGCAGGCAAGCGCGGCAAGGAAGTGGCCGCGTAACCATTTCTGCTCCCGTACAATGCCGCCCCGCCTCGCGCTGGGCGGCTTTTTTTTAAAACAAATGTTGCATCAGGGATAGACACTGGGTATTGCCAAGTTTATAATTATCCATTCCTTATTTTCCGACTGATTGCAGATGCGCCGTCTTTCCCTCTTCTTCGCGCTGGCTTTCGCCTTCACTGGTGGCGCGCCAGCGCTTGCAGCACCGTCACTGCCGCCGGTATCGGCTTTTTTTGAAACACCACACCTGAGCCATGTAAAGATGTCACCGAAGGGCAGCATGGTGGCGATGGCAGTCAGGCAGGACGACGGCATGCTGGCCATCGAGGTACGCGAGGCGGCCAACCCCGGCAAGGGCACCCGGTTGGCGCTGGTGGACAACGTCAATGTCGGGATTTCGGATATCCATTGGATCAATGAAAAGCGCCTCGGCTACACGCTCAAGAACCTGGGCAATAACAGCACCACGCTGCTTGACGAATTTGCGATCGATGTCGATGGCAACGAGCGGCGCCACCTGATCAGCGGCAGCTGGTACCACCAGCAGGAAGCGCCCATCGGCAGCTTCATCACCAGCCGCACGCTGCCTGCCGGGCATATGTATATGGAGCCCGTGCATGACGGTTCGGACGATATCCTGATCGTCAAGTTCATCTGGAACAACACCGAGATCATGTCCGAATCGTCGCGCCTTTACCGGCTCAACACCCGTACCCAGCGTCTCACTTCAGCCTTCGAGGGCTCTCAACCACCGGCCATCAAGCGCTGGATGACCGACAACGACGGGGTGCCGCGCATCGTCACGTCGCGGGTTGGGGGGCGTTGCACCAGCTTTTACCGCAAGCCCAACGACACGACCTGGACCGACATCGACAGCGGCGAGTGCCTGGGAGACGGCAAGCGTTTCACCCCGCTGTTCTTCGACGGCAGCGACAGCGTGTATGTGGAAGCGGCGCACGCAGGTTACGGAGCGCTGTACCGCTACAATCTCGCAGCCATGAAACTGGATCCGGAACCGGTGGTCAGCACCCCAGGATTCGACTTCAGCGGCGAACCGGTCATCGATTTCGACAGCAAACGCATGCTGGGCCTGTACCTGACCACCGACGCCAACACCACCGTCTGGTTCAACGCTGCGCTCAAGGCGGATCAGGCCAAAATCGATGCCGCCCTGCCCGGCATCAATCGCATCAGTTGCGCGGCGCACTGCCTGGCCTCGCCGATCCTGCTGGTGCGCCGGGAAACCGACCGCCTGCCGTCCGAATACGTGTTGTACACGCGCGCCACCGGCAAGATGATCGGCCTGGGCAGCATTCACCCCGAGATCAAGGCGGGGCAGATGGGCGAGCGCAGTTTTCATCGCTACAAGGCCCGCGACGGCCGCGAGATACCGGTCTATGTCACGCTGCCGCCCGGCAAAGCGGACGCACCGCGGCCGGCCGTGGTACTGGTGCACGGCGGCCCCATGGCACGCGGCAGTTCATGGGAATGGGACGACGAGGCGGCCTTCCTCGCCTCGCGCGGCTACGTGGTGATCCAGCCCGAGTTCCGTGGCGGCGACGGCTTTGGCAGCGCCCACCTGAAGGCCGGCTTCCGGCAATGGGGCGCCGCCATGCAGGACGACCTGGCCGATGCGGCGCAGTGGGCCGCCAAACAAGGCTGGGTGGACCCCGGGCGTATCGGCATCATGGGCGCGAGCTATGGCGGCTATGCCACGCTGATGGGTTTGATCAAGGAACCGCAACTGTTCCGCGTGGGTGTGGCTTGGGCCGGCGTGACCGACCTGGGACTGATGTTTACGTCGTCCATGTCGGACGCCACCAGGGAAAACCTCGACTACAGCATGCGCACCACCATCGGCGATCCTGATACCGACGCCGAACTATTCCGCAAATATTCGCCGCTCCAGCGCGCGAGCCAACTGAAGCAGCCATTGTTGCTGGCGCACGGCGTGGACGATAAGCGCGTACCACTGGAACACGCCACCAAGTTCTACCGCGCGGTCAAGTCGAACAACCCGAAGGTGGAACTGATCACCTATGACGACGAGCAGCACGGCTGGCGCAAGCAGGAAACCCGGCTCGCGTTCTGGAAGCGCGTCGAAACCTTCCTCGACACCAACCTCAAACAGTAGGTCAGATCTCGGCCAGGGCTTTCAGGTGGGCTACCACGCTGCGGCCCAGCGCCGAGAGGTTGTAGCCACCTTCGAGGCAGCTGACGATGCGCCCTTTGGCATACAGGCGGGCGACTTCCATCAGCTGTTCGGTCATCCACGCATAATCCGCTTCCACCAGGCCCATGCCGCCGAGGTCATCCTCGCGATGGGCGTCGAAGCCGGCCGAAATAAAAATCATCTCGGGTTTGAAAGCATGCAGCGCCGGCAGCCATTGTTCGGTGACGATGCGGCGCACGTCGTCGCCTTTCGACGCCAGCGGTACCGGCACGTTGACGCGGTTGGGCGTGATCGGCAGCGGCTCGTTGTACGGGTAGAACGGGTGCTGGAAGAAGCTCACCATCAGCGCGCGCGGCTCGTCGCGGAACGCCTCTTCGGTGCCGTTGCCGTGGTGGACGTCGAAATCGACGATCGCCACCCGCGCCAGCCCGCGCGCGTCGAGCGCGTGCTTGGCGGCGACCGCCACGTTGTTGAACAGGCAGAAGCCCATCGGCTCCATGGCGCGCGCGTGGTGGCCGGGCGGGCGCACCGAGCAGAAGGCGTTGTCGATCTCGCCGTCGATCACGGCGTCGGTGGCCGCCACCGCCGCGCCGGCCGCGCGCTGCGCCGCCAGCCAGCTCCAGGCATTGAGCGAGGTGTCGCCGTCGAGCGGATAGGTGTCGCCCGGTTCGGGCACGTTGTCGCGGATGATGGCAATCGCATTGCGGGTGTGATTGCGTTCGAGGTCGGCGACAGCGACCAGCGGCGCCTCGCGGTAATCGAGCAGGTCGCTGATGTGAGAGCCGATCAACTGGTCGGAAATCGCTTGCAGCCGCGCGGGCGACTCGGGGTGCCAGTCGCCCATGTCGTGGCGCTGGCAGTCTGGATGGCTGTAAATGGCGGTAGTCATGACTCTCTTGTGTCTCCGGCGCAGTTTCTCGCATAGAATCAGCTGTATCAAGGTACCCGGCTGTTCCATGCTTTCTATGCGCTAATCTACCACATATCATGTACACAAAATTGCACGAAGCAGCACGGCAGGTGGCCAGCATCATCGTCGGCAAGGACTTGCAGATCCGCCAGGCGCTGGCCTGCCTGCTAGCTGGCGGCCACCTGCTGGTGGAAGACGTGCCGGGCGTGGGCAAGACCACGCTGGCGCACGCGCTGGCCATTTCGCTGGGGCTGCGTTTCAACCGCATCCAGTTCACCAGCGACCTGCTGCCGGCCGATGTGAACGGCATTTCAATTTACGACCGCGAGCAGAACGGTTTCGTGTTCCACCCCGGTCCTATCTTCACGCAAGTGTTGCTGGCCGACGAAATCAACCGCGCCACCCCGAAAACCCAGTCCGGCCTGCTCGAAGCGATGGAAGAGCGCCAGGTCAGCGCTGACGGCGTCACGCGCGAACTGCCCACGCCGTTCTTCGTGATCGCCACGCAAAACCCCACCCACCAGATCGGCACCTTCCCGCTGCCCGAGTCGCAACTCGACCGCTTTTTGATGTGCCTCTCGCTCGGCTACCCGGACGCCGCCGCCGAACGCGCGCTGCTGCTCGGCGAAGACCGCCGCGCACTGCTCAAGACCCTGCCGGCGGCGATGACGTCGAACGAACTGGCCGAAGCCCAGCAATCGCTGCGCGCCGTGCACGTGGCGCCCACGCTGGCCGACTACGTGCAGCGCCTGGCCGCCGCCTCGCGCCAGAACGGCATGTTTGCCGAGGGCCTGAGCCCGCGCGCAGCGATTGCGCTGTTGCAGGCGGCGCGCGCCTGGGCCGCGCTGGAAGGCCGCAACCACGTGCTGCCCGAGGATGTGCAGGCGGTGCTGGCGCCCGTGTGCGCGCACCGGCTGCGGCCCGTCAAGGCCGCGCACGGCGCGGCGCTGGCCAGCCGCGACCTGGTGCTGCAGTGGCAAAAATCGGTGCCGGTGTAGCAGCCATGGCAGCCCGGGCGCAACTGCAGGCCTGGTACCGCCACCGCCGCGAACGCTGGCTGGTCAGGCGTGACCGGCGTGACTGCGATGCCGCCGCCGGCATCACCCTCACCCCGCGCCGCGTCTACATCCTGCCCACCCGCCCCGGCCTGGGGTTTGCCGTGCTGCTGCTGTTGATGCTGATCGGCGCCCTCAACTACAACCTGGGCCTGGGCTTTGCGCTGACCTTTTTCACCGGCGCTTGCGCGGTGGCCGACATGTTCCTCACCACCCGCAACCTGGTGGCACTGCAGCTGACGGCAGGTCGCGCCGCGCCGGTGTTTGCGGGAGAACAGGCGCAGTTCGAAGTGCAGCTGCACAATCCCACCCGGCGCGACCGCTTTGCAATCGTTATCGGCTTTGACGATGACGCCAGCTGGAAGTCCGCAGCGTCCGCAGCGGTTTCCCCGCCGGCCACCCACCCGACCGATGTGGCGGCCGGCGCCACCAGTGCTGTCGTGCTGTCGGCGCCGGCGCCCGTGCGGGGCTGGCTGGCCGCGCCGCGCATCCGCCTGGCCACCAGTTTTCCGCTCGGGCTGTTTCGCGCCTGGTCGTACTGGAAGCCGGCGCAGCAGAAGCTGGAGCTGGCGGTACTGGTGTACCCGGCGCCCGAAACGCCGGCGCCGCCGCTGCCCTCGCACGGTGCCGCCAGCGAGGACGGCCACGGTGCCGTGGGACTCGACAACTTCGCCGGCATCCGCCCCTACCAGCAGGGCGACCCGATGCGGCACCTGGCCTGGCGCCAGATCGCGCGCCACGATCCGGCGCTGGGCGGCCAACTGGTGACCAAGCAGTTCGACGGCGGCGCGGTGGCCGAACTGGCGCTCGATTTCGCCGAACTGCCGGCCCACCTCGGCCTCGAATTGCGCCTGTCGCGCATGACGCAATGGGTGCTGCAAGCGGAGCTGCGCGCCCTGCCCTACAGCCTGCGCCTGGGCGCCGCGTCGTACGGCCCGGCGCTGGGCGACGCCCACCGGGCCGCCTGCCTGCGCGCGCTGGCGCTCTACGAAGGTCACGCATGAAGGCGGCCCTGTTCGACCGCCTGCAACAGCTGCCGCGCGAAAAATCGGACACCCTGCTGTTGCTGGTGGCCGCGCTGATGGTGCTGGTTCCCCACTTCGGCCACCTGCCGCTGTGGAACAGCCTGGCGGTGTGCGCGATCCTGCTGTGGCGCACGGTGCTCACCTGGAGCGGCAGGCGCATGCCGTCGATCCGGGTGCTGCTGCCGGTGTCGGTCGCCAGCATGGCCGGCGTGTACGCCAGCTACGGCACCGTGGTGGGACGCGATCCCGGCGTCGCCATGCTGGCGCTGTTGCTGTCCTTTAAACTGCTGGAGATGCGCGCGCGGCGCGACCTGTTCGTGGTGGTGTTCCTGGCGCTGTTCGTGCTGCTGACGAATTTCTTTTACTCGCAAAGCATGCCCACCGCGCTGTTCATGGTGGCCACGCTGATCGTGCTGCTCACCGCGCTGCAAACGTTTCAGTACACGGGCGTGGTGCCGGCGCTGGGTCAGCGCCTGCGCACCTCGATGCGGCTGTTCGCGCTGGCCGCGCCGCTGGCGGTGCTGATCTTCATCGTCTTCCCGCGCATCCAGGGGCCGCTGTGGGGCATGCCCGGCGACGCCGCCGGACGCACCGGCCTGTCCGACAGCATGGCGCCCGGCACCCTGTCGTCGCTGGCGCAGTCCGACGAGGTGGCGTTCCGCGTGCGCTTCACGGATTCGCAGCCAGCGCAACAGCAACTGTACTGGCGCAGCATCGTACTGGGCGCCTACGACGGCAGCACCTGGACCCGCGTGCCGCGCCTGCGCGGCGCGCAGCGCCAGGACATTGCCATCGCCTTGCGCGGCGCGCCGGTGCGCCAGGAAATCACCATGGAACCAAGCGGCCAGCGCTGGCTGGCGGTGCTGGAGCTGGGCGGTCCGCAAGTGGCGATGCCGGGCTACGGCGTGCGCGATTCGGACGAGATTGAATACTTCACCACCACCCCGGTGAACCGCCGCGCACGCTACCGCGTGACGTCGTACACCGACTACGCGCTGCAGCCGAATGCGCAGCCGCCAAGCCTGGCGCGCTGGCTGGAACTGCCGGCCGGCTTCAACCCGCGCACGCTGGCGCTGGCGCGGCAACTGCGGCGAGACTCACCGCAACACGATGGCGCCGGATTATCGCGGCAGGTACTGGACAAATTCCGCCGCGAAGCCTTCAGCTACACGCTGCAACCGCCATTGGGCGGGCGCGACCTGGTGGACGACTTCCTGTTTACCAGCCGCGCCGGTTTCTGCGAGCACTACGCCGGCGCCTACGTGGTGCTGATGCGCGCCATGGGCGTGCCGGCGCGCGTGGTTACCGGCTACCAGGGCGGCGAGCGCAATCCCGTCGATGGCTACCTGACCGTGCGCCAGTCCGATGCCCATGCCTGGGCCGAAATCTGGCTGACGGGCCGGGGTTGGTCGCGCGTCGATCCTACCGCCGCCGTGGCGCCGGAGCGCGTGGCCCGCAACCTGGCACGCGCACTGCCACCGCCGGTGGGCTTCAATCCCCTGTTTGCGCTGCAAAACGATCCCGATTCGTGGCTGGCAGCGTTCAGATTCCGCTATGCGGCGCTCAATAATGCTTGGAATCAATACGTCCTCGATTACAATCCCGAGAGGCAGCGTAGTTTCCTTGCGGAATTAGGTGGGTTGTTGCTCACCTGGCGCACGGCGCTGGCAGCGCTGCTGGTGGCCGGTTTGCTGGCTTGGTGGCAGTGGCGGCGCCAGCGGCGCGCGGCCGATCCGCTCGAGGTCCTGTACGATGCCTTTTGCCGGCGGCAAGCGCGCCATGGCGACCCGCGCCAGCCGGACGAAGGCCCGGCCGCGTATGCCGCCCGCCTGCGCACGCGGCCAGCAAGTGCGGAACAGCACGCCGCCGCCGACCGGTTTTTGTTACTGTACGGGACACTCAAATACGCCGCGCCCGATACCGAATCACGTACAGCGTCGCTGGCGACGCTTAAAACACTGTTACCCCTATGCCGATAAAACCTCTGATTACTCCCCTGCTGGCCTCCCTGCTGCTGACCTGCGCCGTTGGCGTCCATGCGCAAGGTGTGGACCGCTACGGCTACAAGCTGCCCCCGTCGCAGCAAAAGAAAGCCGCGCCCAAGAAAAAGGCCGAACCGAAGCCCGCGCCCAAGCCCGGCACCGATTACGTCGGCGAATACGTCAACTTCGGCGAGTGGAAGGAAGTACGGACGTTCCTCGATGACGTCGCCATCCGCAACGGCTTCGACCGCAAGGAGCTCGACACCTTGATCAATCAGGTGCGCTACCTGGACTCGGTGGTGCAACTGGTCAAACCCGCGCCACCGGGCAAGCCGAAAAACTGGCAGGCCTACCGCGCCCTGAACGTCGATCCGGTGCGTACCAGCGCCGGCGTGCGCTTCTGGAACGACAACGCCGAAGCGCTCGCGCGCGCTGAATCGCTGTACGGCGTGCCGGCCGAGATCATCGTTGCCATCGTCGGCGTGGAAACCGTGTACGGCCGCATCACCGGCCGCTTCCGCGTGCTCGACACCCTGACCACGCTGGCGTTTTCCTATCCCGAAAGCCCGACGCGCGAGGCGCGCATGGCGTACTTCAAAGGCGAACTGGAAGCGGCGCTGCTGTTCGCGCGCGCCGACGGCCTTGAACCGCTCTCGATGCTCGGCTCGTTTGCCGGCGCCATGGGCATGCCGCAGTTCATGCCCAGCAGCGCGATGAAATACGCGGTCGATTTCGATGGCAGCGGCAAGATCGACCTGCTCGGTTCCAGCACCGACGTGGTCGGCAGCGTGGCGTCGTTCCTGGCCGCTCATGGCTGGCAACGCCAGGTAACGGGGCCGATCGCCTACCCGGTCAAGGTCTCGCCGAACCGCGCCTGGGAACCGCTGTTGCAACAGGGCTTGACGGCAACATATAAGCCGCAGGACTTGTCAGCAGCGGGTGTCGTCCCCACAGTAGCATTGCCGGAACAGAATTTGTATGGCCTGGTGGACTTGCAGAATGGTGGCGAGGCGACCGAATACTGGGCCGCCAACCCGAATTTCTTTGCCATCACCCAATACAACCGCAGCTACTTCTATGCGATGTCGGTGGTGGACCTGGGGCAGGCGATCAAGGATGCGCGTGGCAATAACGGCGCTGCAGCGGCTGGTCTATAAGGATGTAAGGAAGCGTAAATGCTCTTGAGACAAGTTCTTGAGAGCACTATCTTAATTACTAATTAGAAATTATCTTCCGTGCGACAACTAACTTAGCACGGCAAAAAAATATCCGGCACACCAACAGAATTGCCTTACAATTAAGTTTAGTTGCTAATATGATGTGTGCACCGAAGCTTAGCACAAGAAGCGGTGTATAATTCTCACACAATGTTGCATCTTGACAACAAGATCACACACGCAAAGCTTTTTTTAATTGCTGCTGAGTATTATATGGCGCGATGTTGTATAATTGTGTATATATTATGAAACTTTTTATCCCGGAATTCCGTCCGTGTGTGAATTTTCCTGAGTAAGGAAGAACATTACGCAGCAAAGCGAGCTCCGAGTGTTGTACTTAGCAGGACAACTTTACAGAAGGAAAAGACGAAATCATGACAAACCAAGTCGGCATAGATATGAACAACGATGCGGATGGCGATGATCTGCTGCAATACAATCCCAACCGCCTGCTCGATACCCTGATCGAGAACCTGCGTCTGAAGAACGATGCGGCATTGTCGCGCGCGCTGGAAGTTGCGCCGCCGGTGATCTCGAAAATTCGTCACCACCGTCTGCCGGTCGGCGCCTCGCTGCTGATTCGCATGCACGAAGTGAGCGATCTGAGCATTCGCGACCTGCGTTACTTGATGGGCGATCGCCGCAACAAGTTCCGCATCAGCGACAAACAGTTCAAACCGAAAGATCCGGTCGATTCCGGTTCGGGCAGCCAGGGTTAATTCACCCCGGTTGTTACATCATCCCGGCCCCTTATCCAGGGGCGCGGGATTGTTTGCTTTAAGTTTCTGCATCAACGTTCTTCTGCATCAACGTTCTATATCAGGCCGGGAACACACCGGTCGACAGGTAGCGGTCACCACGGTCGCAGACGATGAACACGATCGTCGCGTTCTCCACCGTTTGCGACAGGCGCAGGGCGATCTCGCAGGCGCCCGCTGCCGAAATCCCGCAGAAAATTCCCTCTTCCGCCGCCATCCGGCGCGCCATGCGTTCGGCTGCCGCCTGCGAAACCGATTCCACCTTGTCCACCCGCGTGCGGTCGTAGATCTTCGGCAGGTAGGCTTCCGGCCATTTGCGGATGCCGGGTATCGACGAACCTTCTTCCGGCTCGGCGCCGATGATCTGCACGCCCGGGTTTTGCTCTTTCAGGTAGCGCGACACGCCCATGATGGTGCCGGTCGTGCCCATGGCGCTCACAAAATGCGTGACGCGGCCTCCGGTGTCGCGCCAGATTTCGGGGCCGGTACTGTCGTAATGGGCACGTGCATTGTCCTGGTTGCCGAACTGGTCGAGGATGATGCCCTTGCCGTCTTTTTGCAATTGTTCGGCCATGTCGCGCGCGTATTCCATGCCGCCGGTCTTGGGCGTGAGCATGATCTGGGCGCCGTAGGCGGCCATGCTCTGGCGTCGTTCCACGCTGAGGTTTTCCGGCATCAAGAGCAGCATCTTGTAGCCGCGCAGCGCAGCCGCCATGGCCAGCGCGATGCCGGTGTTGCCGCTGGTCGCTTCGATCAGCGTATCGCCGGGCTTGATGTCGCCGCGTTCCTCGGCGCGCTTGAGCATGGACATGGCCGCGCGGTCCTTGACCGAACCGGCGGGGTTGTTGCCTTCGAGCTTGCCCAAAATGATGTTGTTGCGTGCCGCCGCCTCGGCGCCCGGCAGGCGGGTCAGCTGCACCAGCGGCGTATTGCCGATCGTATCTTCCAGAGTCTTGTAAGCCATCGTTTTCTTTGTCGGTGAGTGCGTCAGAACAGCCATTTTAATCCGAGTTGGGCTTGCGTGTATTGCAAGCACCACGATGGCCCCTCCCGAAAGGTTAAGGCGCGCCAACTCTTCACACGCACGCCACGCCTTGCGCTAGACTTCCATCCAATCGCCACCCCGGCGCCCCCACTTCTTTCCACATCATGGCCATCTCCCCGCTCGACCCCATCGCCGCAGAAACGCACGACGCCCTGGCTTCCACGGCCACCGCTGCCGCGTCCGCTCCCACGCTCGACCTGGAAAAGCGCGGCTACCAGATCTTCCCTACGCTAAGCCCCGGCGAAATCAAGCACATGCTGCGCTTCGGCCAGGCGCGCACGTACCAGGACGGCGAACCGGTCATCGAAGCGGGCAAAACCTGCTACGGCCTGATGCTGGTGCTCAAGGGCGCAATCGCCATGTACCGCACCAACGGCCTCGACGACCCGCTGCTGTTCATCACCCACACCGTCGGCCAGTTCGCCGGCGAGGTGGCGCAACTGTCGGGCCGCTCGCCGCTGGCCAACGGCTACGCGGCCGGCACCACCGAGGTGCTGGTGGTGCCGCCGGAATCGCTGCGTGCCTTGCTGGTCGCGCATGCCGACCTGGGCGAGCGCATCGTGCGGGCGTTGATCCTGCGCCGGGTGGGCCTGATCGAGCAGAACTCGGGCGGCCCCACCATCATCGGCGCGCGCAGCCAGGGCCGGGTACACGCGCTGCAAAGCTTCCTGTCGGCCAACGGCCACCCATACAGCGTGATCGACCCGGCCGAAGATCCGCGCGCGGCCGACCTGATCGCCCTGCACCAGGCCAGCGGCGACGACCTGCCGCTGGTGGTCTGCCCCGACGGCGCCATCAAGAAAAACCCCACCACGGTGGACATGGGCCGCTGCCTGGGCATGCTGCCCGAACTGAGCGAAGACAAGGTGTGGGATGTGATCGTGGTGGGCGCCGGTCCGGCCGGCCTGGCCACCGCTGTGTATGCCGCTTCCGAAGGGCTGTCGGTGCTGGCGCTGGAAACGCGCGCCTACGGCGGCCAGGCCGGCGCCAGCGCCCGTATCGAAAACTACCTGGGTTTCCCCACCGGCATCTCGGGCGGCGCGCTGGCCGGCCGCGCGTACGTGCAGGCGCAGAAGTTCGGCGTCGAGATCGCCATTCCGGCCCCCACCGGCCGCCTGATCTGCGACACCTGGCCGCTGCAGGTGGAAATGTGCGGCAGTTACCAGAAGCTCAAGGCGCGCACCGTGGTGCTGTCATGCGGCGCGCGCTACCGCCGGCCGTCGCTGGCCAACCTCAAGCAGTTCGAGGGCAAGGGAGTTTATTACTGGGCGTCGCCGATCGAGGCCAAGCTGTGCCGTTCGGAAGAAATCGTGCTGGTCGGCGGCGGCAACTCGGCCGGCCAGGCCGCCGTGTTCCTGTCGGGCCATGCGTCCAAGGTGCATATATTGATCCGCCGCGACAGCCTGGCCGCCACCATGTCGAGCTACCTGATCGAGCGCATCGAAGCCACGCCCAATATCGAGCTGCACACGCACAGCGAGATCGTGGCGCTGGAAGGCAACGACGACGGCCTGAAACAGATCCGCGTGCGCAATGCCAAAACCGAACAGGAAACCGACTACGATGTGTGCCGCGTGTTCCTGTTCATCGGCGCCGATCCCAATACCGCGTGGCTCAGCGACTGCGGCGTGGACGTGGACAATCACGGCTTCATCCGCACCGGTTTCGACGTCGCCAAGGCACAGTGCCGCGCCAACTTCGAAAACGGCGTCTATCCGCGCGACATGCCCAGCCGCGCGGCACTGGAAACCAGCGTGCCGGGCGTCTTCGCCATCGGCGACGTGCGCGCCGCGTCCACCAAGCGCGTGGCCGCCGCCGTGGGCGAAGGTGCGGCGGTGGTGTCGCAGATCCACCAGTTTCTGGCGAATCTGCCGGCCGACAAGCGGGCGGTGTAAAAGTAAACTGGCCGACTACGCCCGCTTGTTATTCTCGCCGGCTATCCCCGTTCATCCAGTTCCCGTTCCAGCGCCACCAGCGCGGCATTGGGCCAGCTTGTCAACGCGCGCAGGCTGCTGCGGACCGGCTCGGAACGTAACCGGGCCGCCAGCACGCTGTCGAGATTGTCGTACCAGATCTGCGTCTGTCCCAGCCACTTATGCAGCGACACGTCGAGTCCCAGCGCCAGCGCCTGTTCACGGTCGAGACGCAAACCAAGCCGGGCGATCCAGTCGAGCCAGTGCCACTGCTGACTTTCCGCCATGCGCAACAGCAGCCGCAGATCGCCTGCGGCGTCGAGCTGG
This sequence comes from Duganella sp. Leaf61, assembly GCF_001421905.1. Lineage (NCBI taxonomy): Bacteria > Pseudomonadati > Pseudomonadota > Betaproteobacteria > Burkholderiales > Oxalobacteraceae > Duganella > Duganella sp. Leaf61. The sequence goes on along the minus strand of NZ_LMLM01000003.1, from coordinate 36,326 downwards.
CGCGCGATCGCCTCGAAGGGAATATAGGCCCCATGCCGGCGTACCAGCTCGGCGGCAAATTTGCGCACGCGGGGCGCAGTGTCGGCCAGCGCAACCAGGGCGATGTGGTCCTTGTCGGCTGGGTCCAGCTTGAACCACGCCGACAATGCAGTCAGGCGCAGCAAGACACGACCGTCGGCAACGAACGAGTGCACCAGTTCCGTATCGTGCGGGTCGCGCAGCGCTCCCAGCTCGGCAAGGCAGATTTGTGCGGTTTTGGCGGGGATCACCTCGCCGAGCAACGCGCGGTAGTAAGCGCGTACATCGACACCACGTGCAACCAGGTAATCACGCGCCACGTACCTGGCCGATGACTGCGTATCGTTAAGGGCCCCGAGCGCAGCTAACTGCCTGGCTTCAGCTGTCACGTCCTGCTGCGCCAGCAAACCGCGCAACGCCTGGGTGCGCACGGCGCCGAAGTGAGAACGCAGTGCCAGCCCATGGCAAGCGTGCCGCTGGCCAGGAGGCAATTGCGCAATCAGTTGCACTGCGTCCAAAGACAGCACGATATCGTCGCCACGGTCCAGTATCAGTTCGATCAGCGCGTGGGTGTCCCGTAGCCGGTAGCGCTGTAGCAGTGCGATACAGGCGCGCGCGGTGACGATATCGCCATGGCGCGCCTGATCGGCAATGACGTCGTCCCCCAGAACGTCGATCAGCCTGACCTCGAAAGTGGGGAGCCAGTCTGCACTGTCGCTGCGTCCGGTGCCGCCGTGCAGCCGCAACATGCCCGGCAGGTTGGCCAGCAACAGCGCCTTGGGGGCGGCCAGCAGCAACGTGGACAGCGCCTGGCGCGCCGCATTGCGTACCTCGGGCACCCAGTCGTTGAGGCGCTCGGTGACGACGGGCAGCAAGTCCGGCTCACCCAGCTCGGCGCAGCGGCGCACCGCGGCTTCGCGGACATAGCCTGAATAGTGGGCGGCATGGAGGGCCAGGTCGGACAGCGAACTGGCGGTGGCAGCGGCCTGGATCAGCGTTCGCAGGTAATTTGCCATCGTGCTACCTCCCTGCCGCGTCGATGGCGTCGATCTCGAAGTCGCCATCATCGACCAGCCGCTCCCAGCCCGGCCAGCGGTTGATACCCTTGCTGCGCATAACCGACAGCATCAGGCTTTGGCCCGGAAACTGCCGGTTTGGCTGCTGCTGGTAGAACGGGTCGGCAAACGCCTGTGCCGGCGTGATGATGGTCCAGCCCATGTCCTTGAACTGCGCGAGCGCATCCTTGAGCCACAGCGCGTTGACCAGGTTGTGGTGCAGCAGGATCACCTGCGGGATATCGCGGCCCTCGTGCTGGCGCGACAGGTCGCGGTAGGCGGTGGCGCGCTGGCGCAGGTGGTCGAGGTACGCCTGGCGGATCACCGTGACGTCGGCCCTGGGGTTGGCCTTGAGTATCTCATTGAGCTTGTCGTCAAGCCGCCAGTCGCTGGTATCGAGCGACACGTAGCCGTTGCGATAGCCATGCTGCCTGAGGAAGGCGCGCATGCCGTCGCGCTTTTCAGGCGTGTTGCCCTCGCGCAGATAGGTGTAGCGGAACCAGGGCTGGTAGCCGGGCAGCGGCGCGATGATGCGGTCGCAGTCGAGCACTTCCTGCTGGTACTGCGCCAGCGTGACGGTGGCGCTGTTGAGGTCCAGGTGCGTCATCGTGTGATTGGCTACCGCGTGCCCGGCGTCGCCCCATGCTTTTGCTAATGCGAGCCCGTCTGGCTCATTGGCGCCGTTGCCGCAGGTGACGAATAGCGCGGCCGATACCTGGTGCGCGGCCAGCGCGTCGAGCAACGCGGCGTTGCGCTGCTGCGGCGACAGCAACGGCGTTTGCTCGAGGCGCGGGCCGTCGTCAAACGTGAAGGCGACGGTTTGGGCGGCAGCTGCGCCCAGTGCGAACAGCGTGGTGGCCAAGGCCAGCATGGGTCGTTTCATGTAGTTTCCTTGAGGCGTCGTAGTTGCGCGGCCTGGTAAGCGCCGAAGGCGTCGTTGAACAGGCAGCGGATCAGCGGGTCGTCGGCGATGTCGGCATCCGCCGGTGCGCCGGCGATGCGCACGTACATCGACGTCAGCGACTCGCCCAGCGCCAGGCCGGCGTACAGTTTGGCGGCGGGGATTTCGGTACTCCAGCCCTGAAGTTGCGCATCGTCCGGCACGATGCTGGCGGCTTCGATACGATCGGCCTCGATGCGATCGCTTTCGGTACTATCGCCTTCGCCCCCGTCGCTGTCGATTCGGCTGGCTTCGATACAATCATGCTCAATGCTGTCACCGTGAATACGGTAGCGGAAGCTCTGCCCTGCCCCGTCGTGGTCGTAGACCGTCAGTTGCCAGATGCGCGGCTCGATAAAATAGCTGTCGTCGGGCAGCTCCATCTCTTCATATTTTTGCAGCAGGCCACGCTCGCAAAAGGCCTGCACCAGCGCCATTTGCTCGGCGGTGAGCGCGGCAAAGCGGCGTGCGATGTCGGCGGTCGGTGGCGGCGTGATGGCCGGATCGAACTCGAAATCGACGTCCTGGTCGCCCACTGGCAGCACCCACGGCAGCGGCGCGACCGGTATCAACGCCTGCGCGGTCAACTCGAACGCCACCGAGGGATTGAGACGCACCACTTGTGCATGGGGCAGCCAGGCGCCCACCTCCTGCGCAAACTGGCGATAGGTGATCGGGAACATGGCGTGGTTGTACCACGACCATGGCTCCTGCACGAACTGGCACGAGCTGGGCACCACGTAGCGCGGCGCCAGTGCCTGCAATTGCTCGGGCCACTCGTCAGGCAGCGCCACCGCCGGCGTGGCAGGCAGCTGCGCTGAGCGCTCGCTGACTAACGCAGGCGCGCATGCTGTCGCCAGCCCCGGTGCCGCCTCATCGCGCCAGGCGCGCGACGGCGCGATCACGTCCACTTCGCGCATGGTCTGGAATGGCCACAGCACCATGTCCCACGGCGCGTATGCTTTCAATTGTTCCAGCGTTTGCGGGTCGATCCATGCATCGACCACGTTGAGCACATTCAGGCCTTCCGCGCGGATGTGGAACATGGAATCGACTTCGTCGTCGAGCGCGCGGCGGGCGATGATCTCGAACCCGCCCACGTGCACCGGCTGGTCGATCGCCAGCGACTGCACGTTGCTGAAACCGAGTTCGCGCAGCATGGCGAACAATTCGTCGAACAGGCAGTACAGGTACAGGGGCGTGGTGCGCGGCAGCAGGTGCAGGCTGTCGAACGAGCAGTGGTCGTCGTGGAAGTGCGAGATGAAGATGGCGTCGGGCGTGAGCTGCCGGACCTGGTCCAGGTCGAAACGGACATCGGGAAACGCGTGGCAGTTGCGGCTGAACGGATTTTCGACAATGGGGTCGAACAGGATTTGCGTGCCGCCGGACTCGAAGACGTAGCCGGCGTGGAGGATGCGGGAAATTTTCATGACGACCTTGAGCTGAAAACCATCATCCCGCCTTGGCGAACCGCCGCCCAGGCGGGGATGACGGTACTACTTACTTGGCGGCAGCCTTAGGCTTGGCCGGCGTGCCGGCCGCCACTGCCGCGCCATCCTTGCCCTTGCCATTGACCACCAGCCCCGCCGCCGACAGCTTGAGCGCGTTCTTCTCGCCCACGCCTTTTACCCGCTGCTGGAAATCGTTCCAGTCCTTGAATTCGCCCTTCTTGCGCTCTTCCAGGATGGCCTTGGACTTGGCCGGGCCGATGCCGTTGACGCTGTCGAGCGCGGCCGCGTCGGCCTTGTTGACGTCCACCTGGGCGAAAGCAAAGTTCATCGTTGCCACGAGCGCGGCGACCACGAGCATGAAGTTCTTCAACATGACATTCTCCGTAAGGGTTGATGCAGGAGCGACCATCGCACCCTGCACACTCCCTAACGCCAGCGCTTGCGCCAAGTTGACCCGTCCGTTTGAGGAAGCTCAAGCCGGCGCAGCCATATTGAGCGACCTCAGCCGAAAAGCTCTTCGCGCGTCACCGTGGCCGTACCCAGCTTACCGACCACGATGCCACCGGCGCGATTGGCCGTCTGCACCGCGTCTTTCCAGCCGGCGCCGGCGCCCAGCATGCAGGCCATGGTGGCGATCACGGTGTCGCCCGCGCCGGAAACGTCGAACACTTCGCGCGCGGCCGCCGGCATGTGGTATTGCTCGCCGTCCGTGTACAGGGTCATGCCCTCTTCCGAGCGGGTGAGCAGCAAGGCGTCCAGGCGCAGGTCGGCGCGCAGTTGCCGGGCCTTGGCGGTCAGCTGCTCTTCGCTGGACCAGGCGCCCACGATCTGGCGCATTTCGGATTTGTTTGGCGTCAGCACGGTAGCGCCCGCGTAGCGCGAAAAATCGTCGCCTTTCGGATCGACCATCACCACCTTGCCGGCGGCGCGCGCCGCCGCGATCATGTCGGCCACGGCCACCAGGCTGCCCTTGGCGTAGTCCGACAGCACGATCACGTCGTAGTCGTGCAGCAGGGTCTTGAATTGTTCGAGCTTGTCGCGCAGCACCGTGTCGGTGGGCGCTTCCTCGAAGTCGATGCGCACCATCTGCTGCTGGCGGCCGATCACGCGCAGCTTGACGATGGTGGAAATCGCCTCGTCGCGCTGCAGGTAGCTGTGGATGCCGCCGCTCTCGAGCATCTGCTCTACTTCGGTACCCGCTTCGTCGGCGCCCACCACGCCCAGCAGGGCCGTGTGCGCGCCGAGGGCGGCAGCGTTGCGCGCCACATTGGCGGCGCCGCCGAGGCGCGCTTCGCGGTGGTTTACACGCACGATCGGTACCGGTGCTTCCGGCGAAATGCGGTTGACGTCGCCGAACCAGTAGCGGTCCAGCATGACGTCGCCCACGATCAGGATGCGCACCGTGTTCAATGCCGGCGCGCTGTCAGTGGTAATCTCGTTAGCCATCGTTAATTCATCACGTTGAGTTCTTCGGTGCGGCGCGGCGGGTAGGTCTCCCAGCGGCTGCAACCGGGACACTGCCAGTAGAACTGGCGCGCCTTGAAGCCGCAATGGCTGCATTGGTAGCGCGCCAGCTTTTGCGTGTAGCCGTGCACCAGGTTCTTCACCATCGACAGCTCGGAGACAATCGACGCTGGCGCATCGACCAGCCGCGCCTCCAGCAGGCGGTCAAGCCCCAGCAGGGTCGGCGTGCGACGCAGCTCGTTGACCACCAGCTCCTTGGCCTCGGCCACGCCGTGCAGTTCCATCACTTCCTTGTACACCACTTCCAGCAGGTCGATCGACGACGCCTGTTCCAGGTACGATTTCAAGAGGTTGACGCCTTCCTGCGGCCGGCCCACCTTGCGGTAGCCGTCCATCATGCGCTGGGCCACCAGTGCCGTGTGCGGCACGCTGATCTGCTCCACGCGGCGCCAGGTCAAGAGCGCGCCTTCGACGTCCCCCTTGGCCAGCTGGGCGTCGCCGGTGAGCAGCGTGGCGCGCACATTGTTGCGGTCGGCCGCCAGCGACTTGTCCAGCAGTTCCTCTGCCTGGTCCACGTGCAGGTGCACCAGCGCATCCTGCGCCATCTCGCAGTAAAACTGCGCGATTTCCTTTTGACGCGAACCGGCGCCCGACTCCTGCAGGCCCATGGCCGATTCGATCGCGCGCGGCCACTCTTTTTCGCGTTGGAAGATTTCCAGCAACTGGCGGCGCGCCTGGGCGCCGTACTGGCCGTTGATCAGGCGGTTGAAGGTTTCCTCGGCGCGGTCCAGCAGGCCCGCTTTCAGGTAATCGACACCGAGTTCGTACTCGGCGTGTTCCTTCTGCTCCTGCGGCAGGTCCGGGCGTGCCAGCAGGTTCTGGTGCACGCGGATGGCGCGCTCGGTCTCGCCACGGCGGCGGAACAGGTTACCGAGCGCGAAGTGCATGTCGGCCGATTCGGGATCGAGCCGCACGATCTCGATAAAGGCGTCGATCGCCTTGTCCGGCTGGTCGTTGAGCAGCAGGTTCAGGCCCTTGAAGTAGCCGCGCGGCAGCGTGCGCGATTCGGCCATCAATTGACGGATATCGACCCGCGCCGCCAGCCAGCCAAGGCCGAAGAAGACCGGGATACCCAGCAACCAGAAGAGTTCAAATTCCATGCTTTATTCTTTGCGTGAGACGAAGGAGGTACAACTCAGGGAGCGAGGACGCTGTCGGGCTGCGGCTGGGCATTGGCCCGCTGCGCCGTCGTTTGCATCGTCGTGATGGTGGATTTGTGTTTATTGGTTTCGCGGCGATAGCGAAACACCGTGGGTGTCAACGCCAGCACGCCAAGCACGGCGCCGGCCACGAAACACCCGAGCAGCATCAGCACCAGCGGGCCGCGCAGCTCATAGTGGAGAAACAGGTGCAGATCGACTTCCTGCGTATTTTTCAGGGCGAAGCCAAAAAACAGGACGAATAGAACGAGTCCAACGAGGGTGGATACAAATTTCATCAGCCTGATTCCTGATCGGATTTTCCAAGAGCGCCAGTATGGCATTAGAACCGCTAAAAAAAAAGCGGCATCCGAGGACGCCGCTTTTTCATTTAAACCGTCACAACCTCAGTCCTCGATGATCGGTTGCCCGACCATCGCGTCGACCCGCTCGCGCAACTGCTTGCCGGGTTTGAAGTGGGGCACCCGTTTTTCAGGCACCATCACCTTGTCACCCGACTTGGGGTTACGCCCGATGCGTGGCGGCCGGCTGTTGAGAGCAAAGCTGCCAAAACCACGGATCTCGATGCGTTGACCGGTCGCCAGGGCGTTGGTCATCGCGTCGAGGATGGTCTTGACCGCGTACTCCGCATCCTTGGCCACCAGCTGAGAATAACGCTCAGCCAGGCGGTTGATGAGTTCGGACTTAGTCATCGACTGGTTCAGTGTTACTTAGTTCTTGTTATCGAACTTGGCTTTCAGCAGTGCGCCCAGGCTGGTGGTGCCCGAAGCTGCGCTGCTGTCCGAAGCCATCGACTTCATTGCTTCTGCGGTTTCTGCGTTGTCTTTCGCTTTGATCGACAGCTGGATCGAACGTGCTTTACGGTCGATGTTGATCACCAGAGCTTCGACGGCGTCGCCGACTTTCAGGTGGGTGCCAGCATCTTCCACGCGGTCACGCGAGATTTCCGAAGCGCGCAGGTAGCCTTCGACTTCTTCCGACAGCTGGATCACGGCGCCTTTAGGCTCAACCGATTTAACGGTACCGTTAACCAGCGAACCTTTGTCGTTCATGGCTGCGAAGTTGTTGAATGGGTCGCCTTCCAGTTGCTTGACGCCCAGGGAAACGCGCTCGCGCTCAACGTCGATGGCCAGAACGATGGCTTCCAGTTCGTCACCTTTCTTGAACTTGCGCACGGCTTCTTCGCCGGACTCGGTCCACGACAGGTCGGACAGGTGTACCAGGCCGTCGATGTTGCCAGCCAGGCCGATGAACACGCCGAAGTCGGTGATCGATTTGATCGCGCCGCGGACTTTGTCACCCTTCTTGTGGGTAACACCGAAGTCGTCCCATGGGTTGGCTTTGCACTGTTTCATGCCCAGCGAAATACGACGACGCTCTTCGTCGATTTCCAGAACCATCACTTCTACTTCGTCGCCCAGTTGGACAACTTTGTTTGGAGCGACGTTTTTGTTGGTCCAGTCCATTTCGGAAACGTGTACCAGGCCTTCGATACCTTGTTCCACTTCAACGAACGCGCCGTAGTCGGTGAGGTTCGTTACTTTACCGAACAGACGGGTGCCTTGTGGGTAACGACGGGACAGACCGGTCCAAGGATCGTCGCCCAGTTGTTTCACGCCCAGCGAAACACGGTTTTTCTCTTGATCGTATTTCAGGACTTTGGCGGTGATCTCTTGACCAACGGTCAGGACTTCCGATGGGTGACGCACACGACGCCATGCCAGGTCGGTGATGTGCAGCAGGCCGTCGATGCCGCCCAGGTCCACGAACGCGCCGTAGTCGGTGATGTTTTTCACAACGCCGGTCACGACCGTGCCTTCTTTCAGCGTTTCCATCAGTTTCTGACGCTCTTCGCCCATCGAAGCTTCGATGACGGCGCGACGCGACAGAACCACGTTGTTACGCTTGCGATCCAGTTTGATAACTTTGAATTCGAGGGTTTTGCCTTCGAATGGGGTGGTGTCCTTGACTGGACGGGTGTCAACCAGCGAACCCGGCAGGAATGCGCGGATGCCGTTGGTCAGGACGGTCAGGCCGCCTTTGACTTTACCGTTCACGGTGCCGACAACGATCTCGCCCGACTCCATGGCTTTTTCCAGTGCCAGCCACGAAGCCAGACGCTTGGCTTTGTCGCGCGACAGGATGGTATCGCCGAAACCATTTTCCAGCGATTCGATGGCCACGGAAACGAAGTCGCCTACTTTGACTTCCAGTTCGCCTTGGTCATTCTTGAATTCTTCAACAGGGATGAATGCTTCCGATTTCAGGCCGGCGTTCACGATCACGAAGTTGTGATCCAGACGAACGACTTCAGCCGAGATCACTTCGCCCGAACGCATGTCTTGACGCGACAGGGATTCTTCGAAGAGGGCTGCAAAACTTTCCATATTAGACATTGTAACTTCCAGGTTTGCCAACAAGGCTCGCGATATGCGACTTCAGTTGGGTTAGGGTTGAAACACGTCTAGGCCGCAGAGCGGCCAGACACCTTACCAAAAACATACTACTTAATGCTTATGCCCACTCATTTACCTATGGCGGCATACCACTGCAACACCTGCGCGACCGCTTCGTCAGCAGTCATATTCGATGTTTCCAGCACATGCGCACCTGCGGCAGGGACCAGTGGCGCGATGGCCCGGTTCGTATCCCGGTCGTCCCGCGCCTGCAAATCCATCAGCAGGTCTTCCATCTTAGCAGAAATTCCTTTGCCGATCAATTGCTTGTAGCGACGTTCGGCCCGTGCCGCAACACTTGCTGTCAAAAACACCTTGAGCGGGGCGTGCGGGAAGATCACCGAGCCCATGTCGCGCCCGTCCGCCACCACGCCCGGCGCCTTGCGGAAACCCAGTTGCAGGCCCACCAGCGCGTGGCGCACCGCCGGGAAAGTGGCAATCTTCGAGGCCGTATTGCCCACCACCTCGGCGCGGATGGCGTCGCTCACGTCTTCGTGGCCCAGCAGGATGTGCTCGCCCTGGAAGCTGCATTGCAGGTGCTCGGCCAGCTTGGCCAGTGCGTGCTCGTCGGCCAGGTCGGTATCTAGCCGCAGCGCGGACAACGCCGTCAGGCGATAGAGGGCGCCCGAATCCAGGTAATGGAAGCCGAGCTTATCGGCAACGCGATGTGCGACAGTACCCTTGCCGGATGCGGTGGGCCCGTCGATGGTGATGACTGGAATCTGGGATGTTGGCATGTATATACTATTTTGCAATCGCCGCAAATGCAGCGAAATATTCAGGGAAAGTTTTGCCGACGCACTTGGGATCGTTGATACGCACCGTGGTGCCCTTGCGCGCGGCGCCGTCGAGCGATGCCAGCGAGAAGCACATCGCCATGCGGTGATCATCGTAGGTATCGATAGTAGCAGGAGCGAGGACCGCTGGCGGCGTCACGCGAATGAAATCGGCGCCCTCTTCCACCACGGCGCCCAGCTTGCGCAGCTCGGTGGCCATGGCGGCGATGCGGTCGGTTTCCTTCACGCGCCAACTGGCAATATTGCGCAAGGTGCTGGTGCCGTCCGCGTACAGCGCGGCAATCGCGATCGTCATGGCCGCGTCGGGAATGTGGTTGAAGTCGGCGTCAATGGCTTTCAATGGGCCATTACCGCTGGCCTCGATCCAGTTGTCGCCCATGACGATGGTCGCGCCCATCTGCTCGAGCGCGGCGGCAAAGCGCACATCGCCCTGGATGCTCTGCCGGCCCACGCCCTCCACCCGCACCGGTCCGCCGCCAATCGCGCCGGCGGCCAGGAAATACGACGCCGACGACGCATCGCCCTCGACGTGGATGGTGCCCGGCGACTGGTACACCTGGCCCGGCTCGATGGTAAACGACGACCAGCCGTCCTGCGTCACCTGCACGCCGAAGCGGCGCACCAGGTTCAAGGTGATTTCGATATAAGGCTTGGAAATCAGTTCGCCGATCACGTCAATGGTGATCGCATGGTCGCGCGCCATCAGCGGCGCGACCATCAGCAGCGCCGTCAAAAACTGGCTCGAGACGTCGCCGCGCACTGCCAGGCGCTGAGCGTGGATCCTGGCCTGCTTGATGTGCAGCGGCGGGTAGCCGGGGTTGCCAGTGTATTCGACATTGGTGCCGGCGGCGTTCAGCGCATCGACCAGGTCGCCGATCGGGCGTTCGTGCATGCGCGGCACACCATGCAGCGTATAGTCGCCGCCAATCACGGCCAGCGCGGCGGTCAGCGGACGGATCGCGGTGCCGGCGTTGCCCATGAAGAGGTCGGCCGATTGGTTCGGCAACACACCCGCCACGCCCTTGACGTGGTGGATGGTGCCGGTGGCGGTTTGCTCTTCGGTCCACTCCACGCCCAGCGAACGCAAGGCGGCCAGCATGACGGCGGTGTCGTCGGAGGCCAGCAGGTCGACGATATCGACGTCGCCCTGCGAGAGCGCAGCCAGCAGCAGGATGCGGTTGGAGATGGACTTCGAGCCCGGCAGACGCACGGTGCCTTGTACGTGTTTGACCGGTTGCAGGTCGATGTAGTCGTGGTTCATATGTATTCCTTTAATAAGCAGTCGTCGCGGCCGTCAGTCCGCGTGCTTACTGCTTCGCTTTATTCTGCTTTATCCGCCGACTGCGGCGTTTCCGCCGTTTCAATCGCGGTAATCCATTGGTGTCTTGCCCTCTGGGCGTTGCCGTAGACGCTCTCCAGCCCCGCGCCGTCGCCGGCTGCCAGCTTTGCGCGCAGCACCGTCAATTGCGCCATGTAGGCATCGAGCTCGGTCAGCAGCGCGGCCTGGTTGGCCAGGCTGATGTCGCGCCACATTTCCGGCGACGATCCCGCGATCCTCGTAAAATCGCGGAAGCCGCTCGCTGCATACTGGAACAGCAAGTCCGCGTGCGGCTTCTTGGCAATGTCATCGACCAGCGCATACGCCAGCAGGTGCGGCAAGTGGCTCACGGCCGCGAACACCTTGTCGTGTTCTTCGGGCGACAGGCGATGGATGATCGCCCCGCACGCGCGCCATGCCACCGCTACCCGTTCCACATCAAACGCGTCGTTCTCGGCCAGCGCCGTCAGCACGACCTTCTTGCCCACGTACAGGTCGTCGATCGCCGCTTCCGGGCCATTGGTTTCGCGCCCGGCGATGGGATGACCCGGCACGAACTGCGCCACCTTCCCTGCCAAAGCACTGAGCGCGGCAGCCACCACGTCCGACTTGGTGCTGCCGGCGTCGGTCACCACGGTGCCCGGTTGCAAGTGCGGCGCAATCGCTGCCAGGATCGCCTCGGTCTGCGCCACCGGCGCCGCCAGCAGCACCAGGTCGGCGCCGGCCAGCGCTTCCGCCATGTCGCCGCCGATGACGTCGATGATGCCCAGCTCCAGCGCGCGCTGCATCGACGCCTGCGAGCGGCCCATGCCCACGACCGTCTCCACCGCGCCGGCTTTTTTCAGCGACCGCGCGAACGAGCCGCCGATCAGGCCCACGCCGAAAATGACGACCTTCTTGAATGCCGTGGACGCCATCTCAGCCCTCGGCCAGCGCCTTGGTCAGCGCCGCGATCAGCACCGCATTTTCCTGCGGCAGGCCGATCGAAATGCGCAGCCACTCGGGCAAGCCGTAGTTGCCGACCGGGCGCACGATCACCCCCTGCTTCAACAACGACAGGTTGACACGCGCGCCGGCGCCGTCGTCGCTGCCCACCTTGACCAGCACGAAGTTGCCATACGACGGCACGTATTCGAGGCCAAGCTGCTCGAACGCTTCGATGAACTGGCGGTAGCCGGCAGCGTTATTGGTGGCGCTCTTGGCCAAAAATTCCTTGTCGTTCAGCGCGGCGATGGCGGCAGCCTGCGCCAGCGAGTTGACGTTGAACGGCTGGCGGATGCGGTTCATCAGGTCGGTCAGCGCTGGCTGGGCGACGGCAAAGCCCACGCGCAAGCCGGCCAGGCCGTAGGCCTTGGAGAAGGTGCGCGAGACCAGCAGGTTCGGATATTTTTTCACCCAGTCGGCAGACTCGAACTGGTGTTCCTGCGCCAGGAATTCGTTATACGCTTCATCCAGCACCACGACCACGCTGGCCGGCACTTTTTGCAGGAACGCTTCGATCTCGGCGGCAGGGATGAAGGTGCCGGTCGGGTTGTTCGGGTTGGCGATGAAGACCAGGCGCGTATCGTCCGCGATGGCCGCCAGCATGGCGTCGAGGTCGTGGCCGTGGGCCTTGGCCGGCACCACGATGTGGCGCGCGCCCACGCCCTGCGTGGCCAGCGCGTACACCGCGAACGAATACTGCGAATACACGACCGACTGGCCGCGCTCCACGAATGCGTGGGCAGCGATTTCCAGGATGTCGTTGCTGCCGTTGCCCAGCGTGACCCAGTCGGCCGGCACGTTGTAGCGCGTGGACAGCGCGGCTTTCAGGTCGAAGCCGTTGGCATCGGGGTAGCGTCCCAATTCGGCGGCGGCAGCGCCCATGGCGGCCCTGGCCGATTCCGGCACGCCGAACGGATTTTCGTTGGAGGCCAGCTTGACGATGGCGTCTTCCTGCAAACCGAATTCCCGCGCGACTTCAGCGATCGGTTTGCCGGCCTGGTAAGGGGCGATGGCGCGGACGTACTCCGGCCCGAAATTCTTGGTCATGGTTGTCTCTCGTTGTAATTAAGTGAGGCTGACGGGATAGGAGCCGAGAACCTTGAAGAAGGCGGCATTGCCCTGCAATTCTTCCAGCGCCTTGGCCACGGCGGGGTTTTCGATATGGCCTTCGACGTCCACGTAAAAATAGTATTCCCAGTTGCCGTTGCGGGCCGGGCGCGATTCGAAGCGCGTCATCGACACGCCGTTCTGCGCCAGCGATCCGAGCAGGCGATACACGGAACCGGCCTTGTGCGGCGCCGCCAGCGCCATCGACGTGCGGTCGATGCCGGACGGGCCGGTGCGCAGGGTGCCGATCACGGCAAAGCGGGTGCGGTTGTGCGGATCGTCCTGGATGTTGGCCTTGACCGTGCCCAGGCTGTAGCGCACGCCGGCGCGTTCGCCGGCAATCGCCGCCACCGAGTGGTCGTCGCGCGCCATGCGCGCCGCTTCGGCGTTGGACGACACGGCGCGGCGTTCGATCTCGGGGTAGTTGTTGTTGAGCCAGATCTGGCACTGCGCCAGCGCCTGGGCGTGAGCGCAAATGGCGGTCACGCCATCCATGGTGCCGGTGCCGGTAAGCAGGCTGTGACGCACGGCGATGGCCACTTCACCGCTAATCGTCAGCGGGGTATTGAGCAGCAGGTCGAGCGTGCGGCCGATGGCGCCCTCGGTGGAATTTTCCACCGGGACCACGCCGAAGTCCGCCGTGCCGGCTTCGGTAGCGCGGAACACTTCGTCGATCGAGGCGCATGCCAGCACATCGACGGCGGTGCCGAACTGCTGGTACACGGCCTGTTCGCTGTAGGTGCCGGCCGGTCCCAGGAAGGCGACGGTGACGCGTTTTTCCAGCGAGCGGCAGGCGGACATGATCTCGCGGAAGATGGTTTGCATCTCGGCGTTGCCCATCGGACCGGGGTTGCGGTCGGCCACGCCGCGCAGCACTTGCGCTTCGCGCTCGGGACGGAACACGGGGGCGTTGGTTTCGGCCTTGACGTGGCCTACTTCCTGCGCCACCTGGGCGCGGCGATTCAGCAGGTCGAGGATTTGCGCGTCGATCGCATCGATCTGTTCGCGCAGGGGTTTGAGTTTGTCGTTCATGATGTTAACCAGCGGTTCGGCCGGCGAATTCGTTCAGGTAGTCCACCAGGGCTTGCACCCCTTCGATGGGCATGGCGTTATAGATCGATGCGCGCATGCCGCCGACGGACTTGTGGCCCTTCAGTTGCAGCAGGCCGCGCGCCTTGGCGCCGGCCAGGAATTCTTCGTTCCGGCTCTCGTCCTTCAGGTAGAAGGGAATGTTCATGCGCGAGCGGCTGGCCGCTTGCACGCGGGTCTGGTAAAAATCGTCGGCGTCGAGCGCCGCATACAGCAGCTTGGCCTTGGCGATATTGCGCTCTTCCATCGCTGCCACGCCGCCGTTCTTTTTCAGCCACTGGAATACCAGGCCGGCAATATAGATGCCGTAGGTGGGCGGCGTGTTGTACATCGAGTCGTTGTCGGCCACCAGCTTGAAGTCGAACGCCGACGGGCAAGCCGGCAGCGCCTTGCCCAGCAGGTCGTCGCGCACGATGACGATGGTCAATCCGGCCGGGCCGATATTCTTTTGCGCACCGGCGAAGATCACGCCGTATTTGGCCACGTCGATCACGCGCGACAGGATGTGCGACGACATGTCGGCCACGAACAGCACGCCGTCCTGCGGCTGCGGCACCCCGGCGTCGAAGTCGAACTCCACGCCGTCGATGGTCTCGTTGGTGCACATGTGCAGATAGGCCGCGCCGGGCGTGAGCTTCCACTCGGCCTGCGGCGGCACCGACGTCATGGACGACGCGGCGATGTTGACATTGGCGTACTTGGCGGCTTCCTTGATGGATTTGCCCGACCACGAACCGGTGTGGATGAAATCGATGGTTGCTGGCTGCGGCTTGTGGCCCACCAGGTTCAACGGAATCAGGGCATTCTGGGACAAGCCCCCGCCCTGCATGAACAAGATCTTGTAATTGTCCGGTACTGCCAGCAGCTCGCGCAGGTCGCGCTCGGCCGCCTTGTAAATCGAAATAAACTCCGGTCCGCGGTGGCTCATCTCCATCACCGACATGCCGCTGCCATGCCAGTCCAGCATTTCGGCAGCCGCTTGCGCCAGCACTTCCTTGGGCAGGACGGCAGGGCCGGCGGAGAAGTTATAGATGTGAGTCACGTTGCGTTCCTTGGTGATCAATATAGGGAGTCCCTAAAAAAAACAGGGCCAGTCTATTGTCGCACTGCTGCTCACAATAACCTGGCCCCGTGGCGCCCGGACTGGGGTCCGGACCGATGCTGCGAATTACTCCGGCTGAACGTCGTCGGCAGGCTTGTCGTCACCGGCATCGGTGGCGTCGGCGCCGTCAGCTGCGTCGGCAGCGTCAGCAACTGCGGGGGCAGCCGCCACCACTGGCTTGCCGTCCGGACCAGGCTCGAGTTCCACTTCGTCGATATCGGTTTCCACCACGCGCTGCAGGCCGGACAGCTTGGTGCCGTCTTCGACCGCGATCAGGGTCACGCCTTGCGTGGCGCGGCCCATTTCGCGGATCTCCGCCACGCGGGTACGAATCAGCACGCCGCCGGTGGTGATCAGCATGATCTCGTCGGTCGGCTCCACCAGGGTGGCGGCCACCACGCGGCCGTTACGCTCGGAGGTCTGGATCGCGATCATGCCCTTGGTGCCACGGCCATGGCGCGTGTACTCGGTGATCGGAGTACGCTTGCCGTAGCCGTTCTCGGTGGCGGTAAGCACCGACTGCTGCTCGTTCTCGGCCACCAGCAGCGCGATCACGCGCTGACCTTCGTCGAGATTCATGCCGCGCACGCCACGGGCATTGCGGCCCATCGGACGCACGTCGTTCTCGTCGAAGCGCACGGCCTTGCCGGAGTCGGAGAACAGCATCACATCGTGTTCGCCGTCGGTCAGCGCGGCGCCGATCAGGAAGTCGCCTTCGTCGAGGTCCACGGCAATGATGCCGGCCTTGCGCGGGTTGCTGAAGTCTTTCAGCGGCGTCTTTTTCACGGTGCCCAGGCTGGTGGACATGAATACGTAATGGTCTTCGGGGAAGGTGCGGTTCTCGCCCGACAGCGGCAGAATCACGGTGATCTTCTCGTTATCGGCCAGCGGGAACATGTTCACAATAGGCTTGCCGCGCGAGTTGCGCGAGCCTTGCGGCACTTCCCATACCTTGAGCCAGTACATGCGGCCACGGTTGGAGAAGCACAGGATGTAATCGTGCGTGTTGGCGATGAACAGCTGGTCGATCCAGTCTTCTTCCTTGGTTGCCATGGCCTGCTTGCCGCGACCGCCGCGTTTTTGCGAACGGTATTCGGAAATCGGCTGCGCCTTCATGTAACCGGTGTGCGACAGGGTGACCACCATGTCCTGCGGCGTGATCAGGTCCTCGGTATTGAGGTCGCTGGCATTGTGTTCGATGCTCGAACGACGCGGGTCCTTGGCAGGATCGCCGAATTCGGTGACCACGCTGGTCATCTCGTCGGTGATGATGGTGGTTACGCGCGATGGCTTGGACAGGATGTCCAGCAGGTCGGCGATTTCGGCCATCACATCCTTGTACTCGTTGACGATCTTGTCCTGTTCCAGACCGGTCAGGCGTTGCAGGCGCATTTGCAGGATTTCCTGCGCCTGGTCGTCGGACAGGCGGTACATGCCATCGGCCTGGATGCCGTAGTGCTTGGGCAGGTGCTCGGGACGGAATGCCTCGATGCCGCCCACGGTGTCGCCTTCGCCGGTGCGGGCCAGCATTTCGCGCACGATCGACGAATCCCACGAACGCTCCATCAGCGACGCTTTTGCCACCGGCGGCGTAGGCGCCGCCTTGATCAGGGCGATGAAGTCGTCGATATTGGCCAGCGCAACGGCGAGGCCTTCGAGCACGTGACCGCGTTCGCGCGCCTTGCGCAGTTCGAACACGGTGCGGCGCGTGACCACTTCGCGGCGGTGCGACAGGAAGCACTGCAGCATTTCCTTCAGGTTAAGCAGGCGCGGCTGGCCATCGACCAGCGCCACCATGTTCATGCCGAAGGTGTCTTGCAGTTGCGTTTGCTTGTACAGGTTGTTCAGGACGACTTCCGGTACTTCGCCGCGTTTCAGCTCGATCACCACGCGCATGCCCGACTTGTCGGACTCGTCGCGGATGTCGGAAATGCCTTCGAGCTTTTTATCGCGGACGTTCTCGGCGATACGTTCCAGCAAGGACTTCTTGTTGACCTGGTACGGCAACTCGTCAACGATGATCGCAGTGCGGCCGCCGTCCTTGCCATATTCCTCGTAGTGGGTCTTTGCGCGCATGACCACGCGGCCACGGCCGGTGCGATAACCGTCGCGCACGCCCGAGACGCCGTAAATGATGCCGCCGGTCGGGAAGTCCGGCGCCGGTATCAGTTCGATCAGTTCGTCAATCGAGCACTGCGGGTTTTGCAGCACGTGCAGCGCGCCCGCAATCACTTCATGCAGGTTGTGCGGCGGGATGTTGGTGGCCATACCCACCGCGATACCGGACGAGCCGTTGATCAGCAGGTTCGGGATGCGGGTAGGCAGAACGGTCGGTTCTTTTTCCTTGCCGTCGTAGTTGGGCTGGAAGTCGACCGTGTCCTTGTCGATATCGGCCAGCAGCTCGCTGGAAATCTTGGCCAGGCGGCACTCGGTGTAACGCATCGCGGCCGCGCCGTCGCCATCGACCGAACCGAAGTTGCCCTGGCCATCGACCAGCATGTAGCGCAGCGAGAAGTGCTGCGCCATGCGCACCAGTGTGTCGTAGATCGACGCGTCGCCGTGCGGGTGATATTTACCCATGGTGTCGCCGACCACGCGCGCGCACTTGACGTAAGCGCGGTTCCACACGTAGTTGGATTCATGCATCGAGAACAAGACCCGGCGGTGCACCGGCTTGAGGCCGTCGCGCACGTCCGGCAAGGCGCGGCCCACGATCACGCTCATGGCGTAATCGAGGTAGCTCTTGCGCATCTCTTCTTCGAGGGAAATAGGGATTGTTTCTTTTGCGAATTGATCCATTGGCGGGTCGACTGATCTTTGACTGTGAGGTTA
Organism: Duganella sp. Leaf61; assembly: GCF_001421905.1. NCBI lineage: Bacteria > Pseudomonadati > Pseudomonadota > Betaproteobacteria > Burkholderiales > Oxalobacteraceae > Duganella > Duganella sp. Leaf61. The sequence goes on along the minus strand of NZ_LMLM01000003.1, from coordinate 18,493 downwards.
TCTTGTAAGCAATGTATGCCGCACGTACTACACTGTTGCCCTGCCCTTCAATAAGGACAGGCAAGAGTAGGATTTTAACATGCGGACAGGGGCACCAACACAATTTGCCCTCGGGCCCAGCGCCTGTGCGGGTTGGCGCACGATGCACGCTTGTAACACGATGTAATATTCATGACACATTACTCATTTATTATCGACAATCACGTTGCGACAAAACAACATATTGGTAGTGAGCAAATTGGTGCAAAGGTGCACCGCTTTCGCGCACCAGGATCTATTGTGGCAAAATGAATCAGAAGTCAATTGCTTGTTTCGCAATCGGGAGACGGGCGTGACGCCCCTGCGTGGTAAAATCCGGCCCACGTAATGCACGTCGCGCAGTTTTTCTGCGGATATCACCCCCGAAAGGAAGAAAAATATGAAGAAACTTATTTCGTTGTTGGCCATCTCGGCTGCCTTTGCTGGTTCGGCATTCGCGCAAACCGCGCCTACCGCACCACCTTACGCTCCTGTTACCCAGGACATCAAGGCTGCAACGCCGAAAAGCGCCTACGTGCAAGATGCACGCGGTGTGATCGTGCGTGATCCGTTCGGTCTGTGCTGGCGCACCGGCTACTGGACCCCGGCCGATGCCGTGCCAGGTTGCGACCTGCCACTGTGCGTTGAGCCAGAAAAACTGGAAAATGGCAAGTGCGTAGCACCGCCACCACCGCCGGCTCCAGCACCAGCTCCGGCACCAACCCCAGCGCCAACGCCGAAACCAGTTCCAGTGCCAACCGCACAAAAAGTGAGCTTCGCCGCTGACGCGTTCTTCGATTTCGACAAATCGGTCCTGAAACCAGAAGGCAAAGCCAAGCTGGACGAAGTGACCTCGAAACTGGGCGCCATCAACCTGGAAGTCATCATCGCTGTTGGTCACACCGACTCCGTTGGTTCGGACGAGTACAACCAGAAGCTGTCGGTACGCCGCGCTGAAGCAGTCAAAGCCTACATCATCTCCAAAGGCGTTGACGCAACCCGCGTGTACACCGAAGGCAAAGGCGAGAAACAGCCAGTTGCCGACAACAAGACCGCCGAAGGCCGCGCGAAAAACCGTCGCGTGGAAATCGAAGTCGTAGGCACCAGCAAGTAATTAATAACGGGCCCTGCCTGCACGAACCCCGCCTCGGCGGGGTTTTTTTATGCCTGCTGCTTTAGAATAGCGGGATATCTTTTCATGAAAGCCGCACCATGAACGCTGATCCGTTAGAACTGCAAAAATTTTCCGACCTGGCCCACCGCTGGTGGGACCCTACCTCCGAATTCCGTCCCCTGCACGAAATCAACCCGCTGCGCCTGGAGTGGATCAATGCCCGCGTGCCGCTGGCCGGCAAGAAGGTGATCGACATCGGTTGCGGCGGCGGCATCCTCAGCGAATCGATGGCGCGCAAGGGCGCCGACGTCACCGGCATCGACCTCGGTGAAAAAGCGCTGAAAGTGGCCGACCTGCACAGCCTGGAATCGGGCGTGCAAGTGCGCTATAAACTGGTGGCCGCCGAAGACATGGCCGCGCAGGAACCGGGCCAGTACGACGTGGTCACCTGCATGGAAATGCTCGAACACGTGCCCGATCCCGGCGCCATCGTGCGCGCTGCCGCCGCCCTGGTCAAACCGGGCGGCCATGTGTTCTTTTCCACGCTCAACCGCAATCCCAAGTCCTACCTGTTTGCCATCATCGGCGCCGAGTACGTGCTGCGCATGCTGCCCAAGGGCACCCACGACTACGATAAGTTCATCACGCCGTCGGAACTGGCGCAATACGTGCGCAGCGCCGGCCTGGAAACGCGCGGCATGAAGGGCCTCGGCTACAACCCGCTCACCAAGATCTATTCGCTCAATGACGACACCAGCGTCAACTACATGATCGCCACCACCCGCCCACTCGACTGACCTCATGACCACTGCCCTGACTGCCCCGCGCGCCATCCTGTTCGACCTCGACGGCACCCTGGCCGACACCGCGCCCGACCTGGCCGCCGCCGTCAACCTGCTGCGTACCACGCGCGGCCTGCAACCGTCCGACTACGAACTGCTGCGCCCCACCGCGTCGGCCGGGGCGCGCGGCATGATCGGCGTGGCCTTCGGCATGACGCCCGAGGACGATGGCTACCTGGCCCTGCGCGACGGCTTTTTCGACAACTACGAAGCCAATATCGCCGACCACAGCACGCTGTTTGCCGGCGTACCCGAACTGCTGGCCGGAATCGAAGCGGCCGGCCTGCAATGGGGAGTGGTCACCAACAAACCGAAGCGCTTTACCGACCCGCTGCTGCCACTGATCGGCCTGGACCACGCCGCCTGCTCGATCTCCGGCGACACCACGGCCCACGCCAAGCCGCACCCGGCGCCGCTGTTCGAAGCCGCTGCGCGGCTGGGGCTCGATCCCAGCGATTGCTGGTACGTGGGCGACGATCTGCGCGACATCCAGGCCGGCAAGGCGGCCGGCATGCCCACCATCGCTGCCGGCTGGGGGTACTGCGGTCCGCACAAGCCGCTGGACTGGCAGGCCGACCGGGTGCTGAACGACCCGCTGGCATTGCTGGCGCTGATGCAGGAAACGTTGTAACCGCCGCGCATTTGCTCGGTTCTGTAGAAAACTGTTGATTTGCAAGGAGAGCGGAGGTAGCCTCCATATTGCTGCGTAGAATTACTTATTATTTTTATATAAACTAAAGCAGCGAGACCCCTCAACTTACCTTTCGACATCATGACTCTTCCCGAGCTGGCTGCCCAAACCCTGCAGCCTCCAGCAGAGCAAATGGCAGATTACACGGCGTACATTCCCGAACGCCATACCGCCCCGCAAAGCTGGTACGCCAGCGTGGCCGATGCCAGGATCCACTGGTACGACCTGATCGCCGGTTTCCCCGAGCGCGTCGACATTTACGATCCGATCGGCCGCTACCAGCGCCGCATGCAGTTCGAGCTCGACGCGGTGGCGTCCCGGCACCACCTGTTCTTCGCCCTCACCCGCCCGCCGGTGCGCTTCGACGCTGCAGGGACCGTCCACTGGGGCTTCTTTTCGCTCAAGCTGACCCTGCCCTTGCTCGTAGGCCAGGAGCAGAAGCGCGACAGCATCACCTTCGAACTCACCGTGCCGTTTGCCGCCACGCTGAAAAAACCGATAGTCCTGCTCACGCCCAATTTCGTCACGCTCAACTGGGGCGGCCTGGTGGAAACCTTCTCGATCCACGACATCCTGCTGGCCCATGCACCGGACAAGGTGCCTTGCCAGGTGGTCTACGTGGGCCAGACCCACGATCCGGAAGCGCAACTGTCGCGCGCGCACCTGCCCGCGCTGCAAAAGCTGCACGCCAGGCACAAGGAAGACCTCGACACCCTGCTGCTGGTCCAGCAACTCGATGTCAAGGTCAACTGCGCCAGCGGCGACCCGGCCGAACTGCCCCATAACGCCCACCCACGCGCCGCCGCCGTTCTGCAAGGCGAACGCATGGACTTGCTGGAAGCGGCCCTGATCCGCTATTTCGAGGGCGCCGCACCGCTGCCGCGCAAGGAAGACGAAAGGCAATTGAGGCGCGAACGCGTGACAACTGTGCAAGAAGCCAACAACCTGGTGCAGTTCACCATCGATTTACAGTGGCCGGAACTGGGCGCATATGACAAAATCGGCTCAGGGCAAGTGGCTGCGGCAACCCGCCACCTGCTCAGCTGCTTCGTCGCCGACGGTGAAGTAATTGTGTCCCGCATGCCCCCCCCCTGAGCCGGCCAAGGGCGCCAAGGTGTGACCCCAAGTGTGACATTTCAAGTTGCTGCGCAGAAATAACGGATGGATACAATTTGCGGCAGGGTCTATACTGCCCGCTTGATCTGACACACTGGAGCATCCACATGACGAGCGATTTACCCGACCAGGTCGCCGGCGAGGACGATCAAGAGCCCTCGCTGGAAGAACTGGGACTGGTATTGCCGCCCGAGGATGCGCCCGAGCCGTTCAACGACCTGCTGACGGCGCCCGAAGCATTCGACGACCTGTTGCCCCTGCTGCCGCAACGCAGCAACGCGCGGCAGACCTGGCGCGTCACCGTTTCCGACGCCAAGTACCACTGGTATGACCTGTTTGCCGGCTTCCCCGAGCGGCCCGACATCCGCGACCCCATCGGCCGCCAGCTGCGCCGAATGCAGTTCGATCTCGAGGCGACCATGGAAAAGCGGCTGATTTATTTTGTCATCAACCGCCCCATCGTGCGCTTCGATCACGAGCGCAGCGTCAGCTGGGCGTTCTTCTCGCTCAAGCTCACGGTGCCGATCCTGATCGGCAGCGAAGGCAAGCGCGGCACCGTGCAGATGGACCTGGAAATTCCGTTTGCGGCCACGTTCAAGAAGCCGATCGTCACCATGACCGACTGCTTCATCACGCTCAACTGGGGCGGCCTGGTGGAAGCGCTGTCGATCCACGAGGTGCTGCAACGCTACGACCACGGCCTGAAGATTCCCAGCAAGGTGCAGTACGTGGGGCAAACCAAGGACCCGGCCGGCCGCCTGGCGCGCGCGCGCCTGTCCGCCGTGCAACGCATCCACTACAACAATAACGATCACCACGACCTGCTGCTGCTGGTGCAACGCATGCAGGTGGAAGTACTGTGCGACGATGGCGACCCGAGCGAGAAGCCGGTGAACCAGAACGCGGTGGCGGCCGACATGCTGCTCAAGGACCGGGTGGACGCCATCGAATGCGCGCTGATCCGGTATTTCGAAGGGCCGATCATGCAGGGCCGCACCAGCCGCGAAGTGGATGTGCGGCGCGAGCGGCTGCGCGAGATCGAGGCCAATAATCACCTGGACGGCGTGCGCATCGACCTGCGCATCGACGACGACAACCCGTACAACGAGTTGTACTCCATCGCCGCGCCCGCCTCGCGCGCACACATTTTCGATTGCACCTTCAAGGACGGCGCGGCGATGACGGTGCCGCTGCCCCAAGAAACGCCGGGCAAGGCGCGCGCCTGAAACTACACTGCGGCCAGTGCCTGCTCAAGATCGGCCAGCAGATCGTCGCTGTGCTCGATGCCGATCGACAGCCGCACCGTATCGACCGTGACGCCCGCCTTGGCCAGCTCCGCCTCGTTGAGCTGGCGGTGCGTGGTGGAGGCCGGGTGACAGGCCAGCGATTTGGCGTCGCCGATATTGACCAGCCGCGTAAACAGCTGCAACGCATCCTGGAAGCGCGCCCCACCTTCCACCCCGCCCTCGACACCGAAGGTCAACACGCCCGACGGCCGTCCGCCCAGGTATTTGACCGCCAGCGCATGGTCGCGGTGGTCTTCCAGCCCGGCGTAATTGACCCACTTGACCTTGCCATGCTGGCGCAGGTACCGGGCCACCGTGCGGGTGTTTTCCGTGATGCGGTCCATGCGCAGCGCCAGCGTCTCGATGCCCTGCAAGATCAAAAAGGCGTTGAACGGCGAGATAGCCGCGCCGGTATTCCTCAGCGGGACCACGCGCGCGCGGCCGATGTAAGCGGCCGGTCCCAGCGCCTCGGTATAAACCACGCCGTGGTACGACACGTCCGGCTCGTTGAGGCGGCGGAAGCGCTGCTTGTGCTCGGCCCACGGAAACTTGCCCGAATCGACAATCACGCCGCCGATGGAATTGCCATGCCCGCCCAGGTACTTGGTGAGCGAATGGACCACGATGTCGGCGCCATGCTCGAACGGGCGCAGCAGGTATGGCGTGGCCACCGTGTTATCGACGATCAGCGGCACGCCGTGCTGGTGCGCCACGGCGGCGATTTTTTCGATGTCGGTGATATTGCCCAGCGGGTTGCCGATCGACTCGATGAACACGGCCTTGGTGCGCTCGTCGATCAGTGCGGCGAACGACGCGGGATCGGCCGCATCGGCAAACCGGGTGGTGATGCCGAACTGCGGCAGCGTGTGCGCAAACAGGTTGTACGTGCCGCCGTACAGGGTGGAGGCCGAGACGATGTTGTCGCCGGCCTCGGCAATGGTCTGGATCGCATACGTGACTGCCGCCTGCCCCGACGCCAGCGCCAGCGCCCCCACGCCGCCCTCGAGCGCAGCCAGGCGCTGCTCGAGCACGTCCTGGGTAGGATTCATGATGCGCGTATAAATATTGCCCGGTACTTTCAGGTCGAACAGGTCGGCGCCATGCTGGGTATCGTCGAACGCGTAAGCCACGGTCTGGTAGATTGGCACGGCAACTGCGCGGGTAGTGGGATCGGGGTGATAGCCGCCATGCACGGCCAGGGTTTCGAGCTTCATGTCTCCTCCGTTTGAATGATGTCGCCAGCGTAGAGCGATTCGAAAGACATGCCAAAGAATGAATTCGCGCCAGGTCATGCGCGCAACGAATATGGCGGCCGGCGTAGCATACCGGGGCGCCGGAAGCCCGTCGTGCAAGCCCCCGGCAGCCCCGTGTATAAGCCTGACTGAATTTCAAGCTCGCAGCGGCGGAAAGGGTTGGACTGTGGTTGAGTAAATAAGTTCCATGCGATGATGCGATAGCTGTCACAAACTGGCCTGGTCACCCGTCTAGAATACAAGCTCACTTTTCTTGCATCCGCCATGACCGATTCCTTCAACACCCTGCGCCCGCGCCTGTTCGCCATCGCCTACCGCATGCTGGGCGTGCGCGCCGATGCCGAGGACGTGGTGCAGGACGCCTGGCTGCGCTGGCATGGCAGCGACCACGCAGCGATCCAGTCGCCCGAAGCCTGGCTGGTCACCACCACTACCCGGCTGGCGATCGACTACCTGCGCGGCCGGCAGGCCGAGCGCGCCACCTACATCGGCTGGTGGCTGCCCGAGCCCGTCGTCGAGCTCGACGAACGCACGCCGGAGAGCAGCGCCGAGATGGCCAGCGATGTGTCGATGGCGTTCCTGTGGGTGCTCGAGCGCCTGTCGCCCGAGGAGCGCGCCGCCTTCCTGATGCGCCAGGTGTTCGACCACGACTACGCCGACATCGCTACCATGCTGGACAAGACCGAAGCCGCGTGCCGGCAGATGGTGCACCGGGCCCAGGAACGCGTGCAGCAGCAACAGCCGCGCTTTGACGTACCGAAACAAACCCACCAGGCCCTGCTCGGCCGCTTCATGGTAGCCGCCAAGGCAGGCGACCGCGACGCCATGAAAGCCATGATGGCCGACGACGTGCAACTGGTGTCCGACGGCGGCGGCAAGATCCTTTCTTTTATGCGCATCCTGCGCGGCGCCGGCCGGGTGGCAGGCGTGTTCTGGTCGGTGGAACACCAGCACCCGCAGCGGGTGGATTACCGCCAGGCGCGCGTGAATGGCGAGCCGGGCCTGCTGCGCTACGTGGAAGGCAAGCTCGAATCGGCGCAATCGTTCGTGATCGAGGACGGCAAGATCGCCGCGGTGCTGGTGGTGCGCAATCCCGACAAGCTGACCGGCGCGCCGCAAACTATTTTCTAGAACACTGTCACAAACGCGGCGGCGGTCGCGTCTAAGGAGTACGAGGCGCGCAATCAGGCGCCCTCCACTCCCTCGAAAGGAAACATCATGACCCAAGCCGCCCGCATCAAGGATTTTTATCGCGCCGCCCCCACCAGCCTGCAGGCGATGATTGCGCTGTCCACCAGCGTCAAGAAAAGCGCGCTGGGCATCCGCCTGGTGGAGCTGGTCAACCTGCGCATCTCGCAAATCAACGGCTGCGGCGTGTGCGTGGACATGCACTGGCGCGACCTGATCAAGCAAGGCCTGGACCCGCGCCACATCAACGCGGTTGCCGGCTGGCGCGAAGCCCCGCCATCGTTCTTCAGCGACAGCGAACGCGCCGCCCTCAACTGGGCCGAAGCAGTCAATGCCCTGCCCCACAAGCAGCCGGGCGACGACGATTTCGCGCTGCTGAAAACCCATTTCGACGACAACCAGATCATCGAACTGAGCTACGGCATTGCCGTGATACGCGGTTGGAACGTGATCAATGCCAGCTTGCACAACCAGATTCCCGAAGTGCCGGCACCGGGGTTCTGACGGGTACGACGACAATCACGCGATCAAAAAAAACTCCCGCGCGGGGACGTGCCCGGGCGGGAGAAAGATCGGCCGGCGTGGAGACCGTCCCCGCTGGCCGATCCGAGTGACGACGCGATCAGAACGAGTATTGCGCCAGCAGGGTGTAGCGCGGACCGCTCATGAAGACCTGGCGGGTGAAGTCGCCCGCGTGCTGCTGCATGATCTGGCGCGTGTACGAGTTGGTCAGGTTGGTGCCTTCCAGGCCCACGCGGAACTTGTCCGTGAAGTCATAGAAGATCGACGCATCCACCTGGCCGTAGCCGGCCTGGTACAGCGGCAGACCGAAGGCCTGGTCGTTGTTGGTCGTCGGGATCAGGTACTTGCCCGCTGGCGCATCCGGATTCGTGTTCAGGCCGTTGTTGCCACGGCTGCCCCACTGGGTCACGCCCAGCAGGTAGCGCGAACGCCAGTTGTAGGCCACCCGCATCGACAGGCCGTGCTGCTCGTACATCAGCGCCAGGTTGACCGTGTGGCGCGACAGTCCCTGCAACGGGGTCTTGCCGAACGGACGTCCATCGGTATCGCAGCCGTTGATGAACAGGTTGAAGTTGGACGACGCGTCGTTGCCCGAGCACCATGCTTCGTTGACCGGATCTTTCAACTTGCGCTCGCTCGACACATAGGTCCAGCTGGCCTGGCTGCCGAGGCCGCGCAGCCAGTCGGGCACGAAGTCGTAGTACTGCTGGTGGGCCAGCTCGAAACCGCGCGCATAGCCCTTGGCGCCGTTGACCGGACCGGTGACCACGAAGGTCTGCTGCTTGCCGGTCGAGTCCACCGCGTTGTAGCCGAAGTTCTTGGTGGTGACGATGTCCTTGAGGTCCTTGTTAAAGGCCGAGAACGTCAGCGAGCCGGCCTTGGCGAAGTACCACTCGGCGGTCAGGTCGATGTTGGTCGACGTGGTGGGCTTCAACAGCGGATTGCCGTCGCTGGTGCCGTTCAGGCTGGTGCCGTCGAAGCGCACGGCGGTGGTGTTTCCGGCCGCGTCCCGGGTAACCGTCTGCATGTGCTGGGCATTGAGCGTGGTCTGCACCTGGAGCTGGTTGAAGTCGGGACGGGACATCGACTTGGCCACCGCGAAGCGGAATTGCAGCTGATCGCTGGCTTTCATGCGCAGGTTCAGGCTCGGCAGCCAGTTGTCGTAGGAGTTATTCACCGACTGCTGCTGCGCGAACGAGGCGATGTCGATCAGGTTGCCCTGGCCGCTCACGGGCACGCCGCTGCCGACGCTCGGCAGCGATGGACGCGTGAACGACACGTAGCCGCTGCCGGCGCCTTTGGTTTTCACGTAGCGGATGCCGACATTGCCGTCAACCGGGTACTTCAGGTTATCCCAGCCGAAGCGCAGCTGCGTGTACGCGGCACGGGTCTTCTCGGTCTGCGTGTTGGTGGCGGCAGGATCGTTGAAGGTTGCCGGCTTCCACGGATCGCAGGTCGAACCTTTTTCGGCGCACAGCACGTCGTGGTAGGCGTGGATCTTGGCCCACTGGTCGGGGAAGCCGCGCACCGTCGCCTCGTCCGCGAACAGCATCGGCGGAATGTTGTATTTGCCGCCGAAGAAATTGTCCATCGTCTGCAGCGACGAGCCGCCGGCGAACCGTGGATCGCTGAGGCGCGCCACGCCGTTGATCTGCCAGCCTTCCATCCACGGGAAGGTGATTGCCGACCAGTTGTAGTATTTCTGCGCCTTGTGGTTTTCGCCTTCGCGGTTCGCCATGCGCACGCCGAAGCGGATATCGCGCAGCACCGGATCGTCGAACGCGAACTTGACGTCCGATTTCCACGCCTTCTGGTTGGCCGACGCGTGGTCCAGCGCTTCCTGGGTGTAGGCCCAGTAGTAGTTTTTCGGGTCGGCCATGTAAGCGTCCGAGCCAAGGCCAATCTGCGGCACCTTGCCGGTCGTGTTCATGGTCTGACTCGGCAGGATGAAGCCGGTCGAGACGTCGGCGTCGAAGCCCGCGGTGGTGGACCGCACATGCTGGAAGTCGTTGGTCCAGGTGAAGTCGGGCGTGATGCGCCACTGGACGTTGAGCGAAATGTCGCGCGTGGAGGATTCACGCGTATTGATGCGCTGCGAACTGTTGAACGGCGAACCGCCGTAGGTCGGGTTCGAGATCGTGCCGCTCTGGAAGGCGCCATTTTTGTCGAATACCGAGTCCGCGCTGGCGACTTGCTGGTACCACTTGTCCTCGGACGAGGCCACGACGTGCTCGTCGAGGTCTTCCTTGTAGCGGGTTTTGAAATAGGTCAGCCCGGCAGTGAGATCCTTGTTCGGTTTCCACTGCAGCGCCGCATAGTCGCCGCGGCGGGTGCGGTCGAAGTCCTGCGAACGATAGCCCATGCCCAGCGGTATCCATTGCGTCTTGGAGCGGTCGTAGAGGGCCGGATTGGTGGAGTTTACGTGTGGGAAATACGGATCGACGCTGACGCCGTCTGAACGGCTGGGGCTTTTCGCCTTGGCGAAATCGACCAGGGCGCCGACTTCACCGAATGGCGTGGTCCAGCGGTTCGACAGCAAGATGGTGCTGGTCGGCGAAGGTTTGCCCTCGCGCAGCGTCGAATACGATTCCGAAAAGCCGACAGTGCCCTTGAAGCCCTTGTAGTCGAACGGCATGGCGGTCCGCAGATTGACCAGGCCGGCAATCGCACCCTCGACCTGCTCGGCCGATGGATTCTTGTACACATCGACGCCCGACATCAGTTCCGGCGCCACGTCGGAGAAACCAAGCGAGCGGCCGCCACCGGCGGAAAACGCGTCGCGGCCGTTGATTTCCGACCGCACGTAAGTCAGCCCGCGCACCGACACGCCGGAACCCTCGACCGACTGGCGGTTTGGATCACCCGCCATGTTGCGGTCGATGGTGACGCCGGCAATACGCTGCAGCACCTCGGTGACCGAACGGTCCGGCAGTTTGCCGATGTCTTCGGCAACGATCGAATCGACGACTTCGTCGGAATCCTGTTTAAGCTTTTGCGCCGATTGCAGCGCGGCGCGCTGACCGCTAACGACCACCACCGCACCGGCGGCTGGTTCATTGGCAGGCTGGGGCTGGGGCTGGGTTTGGGCCATGGCCGTGCCGGCAGACAGCAAAGCAATATTTGCGACCGCGAGCGCGATCGTGGTTTTCTTGAAATTGTCCAAGGGGGGTCTCCTTCTGGTGTTTTTATAGTTACACCCGAAGATATTGCACATAACACAACTCTCGACGGGATGATATACGCTAACATCTATTTTTCTCCGAACAAATAGTTGTCGAGTGGGATATATGTGTTTAACTAGGTTCACTAAACAAACTGGCGTTTGAAAGACTTTCATTGGTGAACATAGTCATTGAAAGTCTTTTATAATCAATGATTTACGAAAAATAACAGGTTAGTCCTCTTGTGGCAGGCAAACAACGCTGTAGTTGCCGACGGCCTGCTCGCGGGTGGTTTCCATCGAGCGTGCTTTGTGAAAGGCTTAAAGCAGCCAGAACAGCAGGCAAGGTTACATTTTTCAAAGTTGCACTACTGCCGCAATGACAAAATTTGTCCTTTACAGCGACTCATCCTGCTTCTGGCTTGTTGGAGAGATATAAAAAAAGCAACTGCTTAGCCAAGCACGTCGTGTGTTATCGTTGATTGCTTGCCGTGCCGCATTTTTTAAGCTGAGCATGACTAGACCGCTGCCTTGAAAAAGGTTACATTATTGTCTATCTTTTAAAAGAGAAAAGCCTTCAATGCCCGCACCGTTTCGATGGACCCTGCTGTATGCCTCACCGTGTGCGCTGCTTATCAGCGCCGGCCTGCACGCTGCTCCGCTGGACTATAAAGCGTGCACGGACAATGTACTCCCAGGCAGCTTGTGCGCCATGCATGCGGTGCCTGCCAGCTATCAGGCGCAAAACCCGGCAGGGGAAACGCTGCAATTGTTCGTTCGGAAAATTCCGACCGAGGGAGTCTCCAAAGGCAGTGTCTGGCTGGTGGCGGGAGGGCCTGGTGAATCGGGCGCCTCATTTTATGGCCTGTTGCCCACCTTGAGGCGCAGCTTCCCCGGTCTTGATCTGCTGATACCCGACCATCGTGGTACAGGCTATTCCTCGCGTATGTGTTCGGCTGAGGAAGCGGCGGGCAGCCCCGGCGGCATGTCGCTGGTCGGCGCTGAATGGGGCAGCTGTTTCAAAGAGTTGAACGCGGCTCCGACACGCGCACGCCAGTTTTCCATCAGCAATGCCGCCCAGGATCTGCGGTCCCTGATCAGCGCTTCAAGCGACAAAGGTCCTGTGTATGTCTACGGCGTTTCCTACGGTACCCAATTGGTGCTGCGTAGTCTGCAACTGGGCGCTTTGCCGGTGCAGGGCGTGATCCTCGATTCCGTGGTGCCGCCGCAAAACGATGCGCGCTGGGACTTGAGCCAGCGTTCGCACGTGGTCAACGAGGTCGGGCTACAGGTACTGGCGCAGTGCGATATGGACGCGGCCTGCAACGCGATGCTGGGCGAACCAGCGCAAAACCTATTCCGGCGCGTACTGGCAAAGCTGAGCGAGGACCATGCGCTGCTGGCGAAGATTCCCGGCAAGAATCTGAAACAGTTTATCGGCGGCATGCTAGACGTCCCGGCTGCACGGGTCCGTATCCCTTATCTGCTGAAAGATCTCGACCAGGGAGGTACCACCGAAGTGGTCGCCGTAAGTGGTCTGCTGAGCCAGGCGGCAAGCAGCCTGGGCAGCTATCCACAGGCAGCGCTTTCGATACCCTTGGTCAGCATTATCAGCAGTTCGGAAAACAATCTGCGCCCTGGCTTAACCAAGGCCGATGTCGACCGCGAAGAAGAAACGCTGCTGATGACCAGCCCCTTGCCACGCATCTTGCTTGCGGGCGGCCTGCCTACCTATGTCAGTGACCACTATTCCGGTCAGTTGGTGGCCAGCGTGCCGCCGATACTGGTGCTGCAGGGCACACTGGACCCGAAAACGTCCTACGAGGGTGCGCAGGCGCAAGTGGCGTTCTTGCGGCAAGCTGGGGCGCGCAATGTGACGCTGGCAAAGGTCAGGCAGGCGCCGCATTTCATCCTGTGGACAGCGCCTGCCTGCTTCGAGCAGTCGGCGCACCGCTTTATTGCCGGCCAGGCTGTCCAAGAATGCGCGTTAAATTTATGAACTGCCGGTCGCTTGCTTCCACTTACCATATAAAAATTGCGAACCTGCTTATGGTAGGGGCTGCGCGACGGTAAGCGCGGAAGCAGCCCAACTGGCTTCTTTCGGCAACCTGCTTGCGGCCAGTCTCGGCCGCGTTTGCACGACGCATCCATGCATCCCACCATCGCCCATGTTTGTCGCAATGCGATTGCGCACCCACTCCATGATTTCGCGGTCGAACTTGAAATCTTGCTCACATCAGTGGGAAAGAAAGCACCGGACGTTTTGCTTATTCTTGTAATTTGTAAACCAAGCTGGACAAGCTCCCATAGAGAAAAACCCGCACGGGGCGGGTTTTTTAGGTCTTGCTGAGCCTGCTTGAAACGAATAAGTGGTGGAGACGGCGGGAATCGAACCCACGGAATTTGAGCAAGCATGCGGGTTTCCGGCCCTACGTTGGCTTAAAGTTGCCATTGTGCAGACGTCTGCAATTTGCTCGAGCTGCGCAGTTGGCTGAAGCGGTGTAATGCAAATATCTAGTGTAAATGCGGCCTCCAAAAGAAGAAATGGTTTGCGTACCTACAATCATACCTACCTAAATTATTTTTGGGTAAGATAGTGGCGCAGCCGAGAGAACATCAACCGGCGGCGGAGCCATCAGGTGATGTGGGGCTTTTCAATATAACCAAATTTTTCGCCGCTCGTGATGCTATGTCATCCAATTTCCGTTGCGTTTCGATTGCACTCAAGGCTTTATCCCAGCTGAATGCCTCACCAGGCGTCCCTAGCAGTCTTAATAAATTTAGAGCAGATTTTGCGCTCATCTGTGTCGTCACAGGTGCCGTCACTGCTTTAATTTTATTCACCTCTTTTTTCAACTGCTTTATTTTCTCGTTAGAAGAATCATCCCCTTTACGACCTTCTAACTGAGCCAGCAAAGAATCTACTTTTGCGAGAGACTCATCGCGCTCTTTAATTACTCCTAGCATCCTTTCTTTTACTTCCGTTTGTTCAGCAGCCAAAATTTTTACAAATCCCCCCATTTCATCTGCGCTGCCAGCCATTCGATTAAATATAGTCAATAGATAAATCAGCATTTCATCATTAGAATAATTCGGATATCGTACGATATGATCGATCTCACTCCATCCTTCTTCGAATATAGTCCTCACCTGCAATTCAACAAAAATCTTCTTCTTCAGTGGCTGTGTCGCAATGACATAGTGAATAGAGCGATAACCACTAGGGTGAGGTTTCACCAAATACCCCATGCTCCTTAATTGCTCGCTAAACTGATCGTCATCACCAGCTCTCACGTAAGCAACTGGGTCTTCCTCCAATAAGAATAGATTTTTTATTACTTCGTGAATTACTTCAAAGTCCGATTTGAAAAGATGAAGTGCACGGATTCCGATAAGATCAGTAACTATTGCATCATAGGTTCCTATTGAAATATTTGCGTATTTTTCGTTTCCTTCGGCTCGCTTTCTAACAATTTTTGCCAAGAGGTGTCCTGTATCTTTCACTCGCCATCTCACAGAATGCACTGCATCATTTCGCTGGACGGTGTTTGCCAGTAACGATGCAGTAGCTTCAAGATTGGGAATTCTACTTTCATGCTCGCTACCAATAGCCTTTAACTCCTCCCAGCTTAAATTACTTTGCTCCCACGCCAATTTTGAAATTCTATTTTTCGAAAGAAACAAATCAAGATTATCGATCACCATACCCCCCTAACAGATGAAATTCACTTCATCAATACACTTAATATATCAAAAAAAATTTAGTGTTCCGAAAATACATTAGAAATATGTAAAATTTTATTATATTTTAGAAATCGAGGATCGCGCAAAAAAGTATGCTGCAGCTTGGCTATGCTTCAACGTTTCGGAAATTCCTAGTTTCAATATATCCTTAAGATCTGGCAGATAATCCATCTCTTTAACTTCATTCCCTCTAAACCTCCAAGTGATAGAACTAAGTCTAAAGAGACGCAACAAATTATCAATCTGTTGATGCTCAATAAAATACTTCCACAGAATATCATGGCAGGAGTTAAACAATGGCATGAAAGACTCACCATATAAGTATTTATAGGTTTCGAATATTACTTTAATTACCTCTACATCCAGCTGCTCACCTGATTTAGCCGTCGCCTCTGCATACCTAAGAACTGCTCTCATTGCATTATGATAATCGCCATCAACCTTTGCTTGTTGATAAATATTATTTGTAAGCGATTTAAATTCATCTGTATTTTTATTTTTGATCGCACGATCTAGTGCAATGTTGTTCGCCACAACAAAAGCCTTTCTACTTCTTGCAATTTTTTCAATTTTAAGCAATTCCGCTTCTTGGTTAATCATGTTAGGATCGCATTTAGCAACGATACTACGTGCTTGAAGCGCACTATTACTTCTTGGATCAAGCTTGGCGCACTCTTTCGCTGCTAATAAAGCATCCTCATCTTCTCCCAAAACCTGATGCGCAATTGCAAGACCTAGTAAAATATTTAGCCTAATAGCTTTAGGTATTTTCGGATCATCTATCTTTAAAAATGCATCTCGTGAAAGCCTAGTCTCACCGGTCATTCTTAAAGCTCGTGCTCGCTGGACTCGAATAAGAACGAGTTCACTGTCTTCCAATTGATAGCTCTCAAAAAGCGGAATTATTTCGGAAGAACAAGCTGCGATATTATTGTAATGATCCCCTGCGATTAGCTCGGCATTAAATGAAGTTGCAAGTGAAATCGCATCTTTAATTTTACTAAGTAACTTGCTTTCCAATGCCTCCTTAGTGAAGCGAAGAATTAAGATATTTGCGTTTGACAGTTGCCAAGCATCACAATTTCTTCGGGAAAATTTTGGGCCTCTAGAGGATTTTATCCCTTTTAGTTGCCAATTAGAGCCAAAATATGCAGCCAGGACTTTTTTGTTAAGCAACTTTATTTCGGATTTCAACATAAGGGTTTTTAAATACTCCCGAACTGGCCGCTTTATCGTTAAAATTGCGCCTTCGTTAGTATTGTCATGATTCAAAAAACTAGTTGTTTCAAAAACTTCTATAAGGCTTCTATCTTTCAGAATATGCACATCACTTAACTGATATGAAGATTTTGAACTTAATCTTTTCACCATCTCTAAACGCTCTCCTTTTGGAAAAAGCGATAGTACCTTCAATAGTTCAAATGCTTTTTTTAGTGTTGAGTCTGAGGATGAACTGAGTTCGCTCACTGCGGAAACCAAGCCCACTGGTGTATTCACGACAGGCACATGTGTACTGACGACATCCGAATTAAGTGTATGAAGCTGGCGCATACCAATAATGCTAGCATCTGACAAAACTGAATCTATTCGGCTCGGTATTCCGTCCGTATAATGAAAAATTTGCGCGACTTGCTGTGTACTCAGCTTAAAATTGACTGCATGATCGTGGTTATTAAGATAAGTGACAGTATCAGCTTCATCCAATGGGGAAAGTCGAATAATTCGTGCATCTGATTTGACAGGATCAATTCTCGTTTGCAATATAACCGAAGTATTTTTGCAAAATTCCAAAAGAGCAGGAATCATAGAGTCCAACTCATTTTGAATAATTGAAACTTGCACTTCTTTGAATATTAATAAACTCTCAGAAATTTCTGACAACATGTCGCAGAATCTCTCAAAGCTTATACCGTACTGTTGCTTTATTCCGCTGAGAAGTTCATCTCTGGACTTGTAGCTCTGGCAGTCTATTTCAAAAATATCTATGTTGGGCAGTGCCCTTTGTTGAACAGTTCTTATAAATTCGAGGTCCCCGCATCCCCAGTCAGAAACAAGCCAAAAGGCGCGCTGATTTTTCAAAGTAGATATAGCAGATTCCTGTTCGATTGTGCGAACATGGATATGAGAACCTGCGAATGGTAGCTTTCTTCTAAATAAGTCCAACTCGTTAGTCGAAGAAAATTTAAAGAGTTGTGGATGATTAAAATTTTCTTTAATTTCATCTAGAATTGAATCATTTTTTATTCCATCAATTGGAAATGACTCGTCATCTTCAAGATCAAAATTATGATCCGGCACAACTTTCCAAGCGCCATTTTTTAATTTTGTCGCGATCCTAGGCCAAAGTATTATATTACTATCATTGCCAAAAATTATTTTAATCCCTGAATAACCGTGTATTCTTTCTTCTTTCGATTCGCCATAATTTTCCAATCCGAATAATGAGGCGGCTTGAACGGAGTTTTTCGCACGCGATCCACCGACTGCGGATGATTGTGTATCAGGGTCATGCATGTGGCCAAACAGATGTGCATCAAATCTGTTGTTTGTATCAATGTCGCTTTTCCACTCACGAAGTGAAGACTGATGAAGCCAACTGGTTGGATGGTGGGTTACTAGAAAATTAGCGTCATTTTCCGAGCACCACTGGTCCGGATTATTTGACGTAACCGTCATTAACTGTTTCTTATCGACATGTAATTTTTTAAAATAATCGCCACCAGATATTTGTAGCCAAGCTGAATTTAGCCCCACTATACCGATAATTTTATCCCTTATTCTCAAACGAATTGAGAAATCGCCAGGCAGTAACCCAATGCACGAAATCGCGGCTGGGGCAACATTAACACTGCTATTCCAATTAACGTAATTCAAAAAGGCTGACTGGATGCAGTCCCAATAGTCTAATGGTTGCTTTTCCCAAAAAGCGTTTTGTAGGTCAGCATCTCCCCACCAATTTTTTATTGCTTTAGCAGCTGGATTTAAGGAGTTCGGGCGTTGTAGGTCGTGATTACCAGGTACAGGCATAAGCACAGGATTACAACCTAATTCTCGAAAAAGTTTCCAAAGTTTTTCTAAAAATTCAGAAAGTTTAGAGTATTCCTCTGGGTTGGCCATCTGAGTTAAGTCGCCTGAAAAAACAACAACATCCCAGTCACCCATTTTTTTATGAAGCTTTTTAATGTCATCAAAAAAACTTGTTTCAATAGCAGGCAATAGCCATTTCTGGCTACTCATGCCAAAGTGAACATCGCTCAAATGAAGAAAGTTCGCGTGAGATTTATTCATATTTTAAATTTTTCCTGTTGGATATCGGTCCGATGTACGGCGGGTTACCGTTCTCAGACATTTAACTATGAACAATAGCAAAATTCCACGGGGAAATTCTCACGCATTGTCACAGACAACAACAGTCTTCATTCTTTGTTCACCGTCAGCCAAAAGTTGATCGTAGGGGATGCGGACAAAATCTTGGACTATTTGGGAGTAGTCCATGTATTCATACGAAGAGCGCCTTCGGGCAGTAAAGCTTTATCTGAAGTACGGGAGGCGCCTTCAA